>JADGEQ010000013.1 GCA_016744295.1 Desulfobacteraceae bacterium
AACCTTTCGCAGGACAGGGGTGCTTGAATTTTTGATCCGCGCTGAAATTTGTGCATTTGTAAATGTAAAGTCCACCAATTTTTCAAAATCATCCGGCTCGCCACTCATATTGTACATTTCGATATATTGTGCAATGGCTTGTTTTGTGTTGGGAATTTTATCATATCCCCCATCTGTTTTATCATTCATCACCCGGCTTAATTGTTTGATAACCCGAGCGATGGACAGGGTATTTCCAATTTCCGGAATCTGTCCTAGCTTGCTTTCCAGGATATCAATTTTTTTCATTATTTTGGGGTCTTTTACATCCCCTGTTACCATTATGGAGATGGGGAAAAAACCGCCTAAATTTTTATTGATTTTTTGGGATGCAATGGCCACGGGATGATCCTTGGCGTATTCTTTTATGGGATCGGTATCAACCTTCAGCTGGGTGATGCCGATGAGGAAAACAACAATGGTGGCCAGGGAGAACAAAAGAACCCCTTTCGCATTGTTACTGACAAAATTACCAAAAAAAGTTAACAGCTTTTCAACTAGGTTTTTTTTGCCTGACAACTCTTTTGCCGAGACAATGGGTTTTGCATTAATTAACAAGGAGTTGACCGCAGGTATGAAGACCAGGCTTGCAACAAGGGCAAACATGATACCAATGGCCGCAAGTATGCCAAGCTGACCCGCCGGTATTACGATATGTCCCATGAGGCAAAGCATACCGGCAACCGTTGTGATTCCGGTGATAAAGATGGGTATGCCAAGGCTTCTGACCATTCTTTTGGACAATTCCAATTTTGTAGCATTATTTTCATGGGTATTGTCTTCCTGGTATTTGGCAATCATATGTATACCGTAATCATTTGCAATGGATATTAAGATCACAGGCAAAAGAACGGTTATTGATGTCAATTTCCATCCAAGTATCGGGATCATTCCCATTGCAACAATGATTGACATGATCACGACTGCAAAAGGAAGGAGCATCCCTCTTAATTGTCTGAAACAGAACAAGAGGAACAATAGCATAATTACTAAACCCATTGGTAAAAGCCGTCCAAGATCCTCTTCCATATATACGCCGGTATAGTACCTTGTGCAGGTGGTCCCGCCCAAAAGGATCTTTTCCTCACCTGGATTTTCAGCTAAGATCTTATTTATTTGTGTGACAATCAGATGGTCAGATGCCCCGGATTCAACCATGCCGATTATGGCCGTCATCTTAAAATCCTTTGAAATAACATTCCCATACACAATGTCATTATCGATTATATCATTTTTAAGATCCTTAATCTGAGCTGTGGTGTAAGGAATTTTATTAACAATGGGGTCAACCAGTACACTGCCGTCTTCCAGTTTTATGTTTTTGAGCTCAAACAGGGATAGAACCTTATCGATCCCTTTTATACGCTTTAACTTGTCAGATATTTTTTTGGCCCTTTTAAGCGTACCAGGATTTATAACATCCTCTGATTCAATTAAAACCATAACCATGTCTGAGGCACCGAACATGCTTTCAATTTTGGCTCTATTGATACGTGATGGTAGATCTTCAGGCAAATAGGTCAGTGCGTCAGCATTCATTTGCATTTTAGGGAGATAAGAAGCTGAGAAGCAGGTTATTAGAATAAAGCCAACAATAATCAACCATCTATACTTTATTACTTTTTCCGAAAAACTATTCATGGATATTTCCTCTTTATTCAGTGTTAAAATGACTTTTTTATTTCAATAAAAACGGCGCTTTGCTGGTCCTCCATCATCCCATACAAAGTTTTTTCTGGTCCCCAATAAAATTCGCCCCCCAGTATTAGTTTTAAATCATCAACAACATCAAAGGTTGCCAATGGTTTTAAGTAGATTTCCTCGGTTGTTGCATTATATACACCTAAAATTTCCAGTTCTAGGGTTTCATTGAGTAACTCAAGTTTGGGTCGCATGGATATGGAATGGGTCATCTCTTCCACTTGGGAGGAAGAAAGCCTGTTGTAAAAAATTACTCCATTTCTGATGATGTCTTCGGGTGTTTTAGGAGGGGAAAGCGGCTCAAAATCATGAACATATTTTCCAATGTATTGAGCCAGGATGCTAAAATTGCCTTTTTCGCGATCAACACCTAAAATATACTGCATCTCGGGTTTAGGAACATATATTCTATCCCGATACTTGCCAGTTGGCCTTTTATATGCAAATTCGCCTCGCAGGCCAAATGAACCGATTGTGGTTGAAAAATCAGCACCTAGGACATATATTCTGTAGGACGTCTGAAATAGCCTGGTATAGGGTTGAAGATACCCATCATAGGCAACTTCATAATCCACTCCAGGATTCACATCCAGCCCATTATAATATGAAACAGAGCCGTCAATGGATGGATACTCAAAATGGGTTTTGAATGCATATGACCCTGTATCCAGGCCTGAGCCAGGCACCTCATCTTTCCCCAATACAGCACCCTCTATAAAAGGTGTGGCAAATGTTGTTTCGCAGGCCTGATATTCAGGCACCCAAATGGCTTCAAATTTGATGGGGTTCATATTGTAAACAGCCCGGACTAAAAAGTTGCTCTCCCTTTTATCGTCCTCATCTGACGATCGGACCTTATAATTTATGGGGGTAATGTTATTTGTGGGGTTGATCCCGTCTGCTCTTCCCCATACAATGATCTGCTCTCCAATTATAAAATCGAAATTCCCCAGATAGAGCGACAAATACCCCTCTCTTACAGTGGTATCGTTGTAATCTTCAAAAAGATCGTCACCAAAGGTATGCCTCAGTTCCAGATAAGCATTGAGATTGTCATAGGCGCTGCCCGAGAGTTTAAGCGCAAATTCACTGTATTTACTTTTACTTTCTATTTTATTCGTGTCTGTATTTTTACCTCCAAAATAAACACCGCGGACATAGCCGTTGATTTGGTAAGAAAAGGGGCTTGGGTTTTTCTGGTCTGAACCGACTATAGATTCTTCAAAAAGACTTAAATCTGCATGGGCAACCCTCACCAATAATAAAAAGAGCAGTGCGATCAAATGATATTTCACTTTATTTCGGGTCCTGTAATTGGGTGTTGAAACAATGCGCTGGAAATCCTAACCTTTATTGTATCTTTGATATTTTTTGTTGCCTGAGCTTTTTGCCCGCGCTATCTCCAGCGCCTTACCTGCTGCTTATATGCGGTATACTGAGCCCCGAAGGTTTTTTCCATTATGGCCTCTTCAGGGGGAATACACAGGTAATTGATACAGATAAAAAACAATAAGGGATTGATGAATGAGATCAGATTGGTCATTAAAATCACCTGGCCTATAATCATGATCAGAAAACCTAGATACATAGGGTTTCTGCTTTTCTGGTAAAATCCACTCTGCACAAAGGCAGAGGGCCTTTCTAAATGAAATGTTGTGTGGTTCTTTTGAAAAATATTCGAACAATTTTTCATCAAACCATATCCGTATACAATCGCGAATACCCCCAATAGATTGTAAGGAAATAAAATAATATTGAATTTTGGAAACATAAAATAAAAGGCAAAATTCAATATGACGGCACTGAAAAAGTAAAAAGGAGGAAAAGTAATTTTTTGTTTCATGATGTGTGATTTCTCCATGCTATTAAAATGTATAAGGTAGTTAGTATGATACGGTAATTATATATACCGTATTATATTTTGTTCTATTATCGTTATATTATCCCCCAAAAAAATCCCGCCTATGGAGGGTGTGCAACTCTTTTTATCCCGGGTTGTTTAAATCAGAGACTAAATTTTTAAGCCACTATATTAAGCAGCAGATATACTCCTCCGACTTAGATTCTGGTCGGTTGTCCAGAATTTTAAACCAGCGAAACCCTTTGTCAAAGTTGGTAATTTGATCTGTTGTCATTTTGTCGATTCCCATCATATGTCCAAGGCTTGTTAATCTTAATTTGCATAAATATATACCGATCTTAGTTTTAAATGTCAATCGTAATATTCGATATCCTGAATTCATTAAATTCATCGATAGTAGATTCCTATTATCGGATATGGATAAGTTTTGAATCTCCAACTCATCATTAAGTTGCTAAAGAATCGGGTTGGGGACCGGCGGCATGTTTTCCGCCGCCAAGGTTTGTAACGGTTTTAACAATCTTTTCCATTGTTTTTTTTACAGGCCCCTGGAGATATTTCCAGGCGAGAGCGCGACTCTCTGATATTAAAATAGGTCTTTTCAATGCTTTTTTTATACCGCTCAAGACTGGAGAGAATTTTATTCACCACTTTCGTGGTCCCAACCCGATTTGAAAAATTGGGTTGACATGTCGGGTTGGGTGTTATATTTTTCTCGCGTGTTTAGGAGCTATACTTTTATTAGAAAAAGGAGGCAGCAATGGCAGAAAATGTATGTCCGGTGTGGGTTGGTCATCTTCTTGCTAATCCCCTGAGAAAACTTATTCAGAATCCCCGAACGATTCTTTTACCCCATGTCAGTCCCAAAATGACGGTGGGAGATATTGGGTGCGCCATGGGTTTTTTTTCCATTCCAATGGCCAGAATTGTCGGGCCTTCCGGCCGGGTGATCTGTGTGGATATCCAGGAAAAAATGCTGAATGCCCTTAAAAAAAAGGCGATCAGAGCCGGTGTGGACAAGGTTGTTGCCTTCCGGCGCTGCAGCCGGGAAAGCTTTGGCCTGGAGGATTTTGAGCAGGCCATGGATTTTATCCTGGCATTTGCCGTTGTCCACGAAGTCCCGGATCCCGAAGGATTGTTTGCCCACATTTTTAAGGCGTTAAAGCCCGGGGCAAGAGTGCTTGTGGGAGAACCGGCAGGCCATGTATCCCAACAGCAGTTTGAAAAGACCGTTTTTCTTGCCCAGGGCTGTGGCTTTAAACAGATTGGCGCCCCGCGTATCCGGTCAAGCCATACCACCCTTTTGGAAAAATAGGACGGGCATGGACCGGTGTGTCCGTCGGTGTATTGGCAGGTGCTTTTTTTTGTTCTTATTGTTTAGCTACTATACTTTATTTACAAACCTGACACCTCATGAGGAGAATTTCAATGAAACTGGCACTCGTGGTTTTTTCAGCCACAGGCAATACTGCAAAATTTGCAAGAAAGATCAAAGGCTATTTTAAATCCCTGGGCATGGACACGGATGTCTACGATATCACCGCCCGGGCAAACCGGCAGGAGCCCATGGATTTTAAGGCCTATCAGGGCGTTGTTTTCGGATTTCCAGTCCACTCCCTGCGTGCTCCCAAAGTGGTGCGGGACTGGCTTTGCACCCTGGACGGCCATGGGAAAAAAGCAGCGCTTTTTTTTACTTTCGGCGGGTTTTCAGTCCATCCGGCCCATCATTCTACCCAAAAGCTCCTGGCGGACAGCGGTTTCAATCTGGTGGCCTCTGCACAGTTTCCAGGTGCCCACACCTTTAACCTTGGTGGATGGCAGGCCTTTGCCGACCGCCCAAATGCCACTGATTTCACTCTGGCAAAAGAATATGCCGGTGCTGTGGTTCAGCGGTTTACAGGCAAGGACACCGGCGTGCTCGGCGACCTTGATCCGGGCAATTACAGCCAAGAACAGCTGGATGTGTTTGAATCCCTGCGGTTTAAGATCATTACCCGGCTTCCCGGCAGAAAAGACAGGGACTGCCGTATGTGCATGGCCTGTGAGAATGCCTGTCCGGCCGGAGCCATGGATGCTGTGGCTGGCCGGGCCGACCCTGAAAAATGCATTGCCTGTCTTGGGTGTGTGGCAAATTGCCCGGACAAGGCCCTTTCCATAAACGATACACGACCATTCTGGGCGATTAAGCTTGATATGGGAAAGACCAGCGAACAGGAATTAAACCAACAGCAGGGAAAGATATACCTGTAATCTGGAGGAGACACCCATGACAGCAACATATTATGAATTCAAGTTAGGCCGGTTTGATTGTCTGGCCGTGGCCGACGGGCAACATGTGTATCAGGACCCCGGGGCCCTGCTTTTTCCCCATGCCCCAAAAGATCTTCTGGCCCGTGCCCTTGCGCCCTATGGTAAAGATCCTGACAAATGGCGGGAATGGACCAGCGACTATACCTGCCTTTTGGTGGATACTGGCAGCCACCGTGTACTCATGGATATGGGAGCGGGCAGCACCCTGCCCGGGGCGGGACATTTAAAGAAAAATTTACGGGCCCTGGGTATTGATCCCGAAACCATCGATATGGTCCTGATTTCCCATGCCCACCCGGATCATATCGGCTCTGTTTTTCCCAATGCCAGGCTGGTGATCCAGGACCGGGAATGGGCATTCTGGAACACAACGCCCGCGCTTCCAAGGCTTTCCCCGGAAATGCGATCCATGCTGATCCGGGCGGTTGATGGCAGGTTGCCTGCACTTTCAGGCCGGATAGAGCAAATCAGCAAAGAGACCCGGATTCTACCGGGCATCCAAACCCTGGACGCCCGGGGCCATACCCCCGGTCACATGGCCGTGTCCGTTACCTCTTCCGGCCGGGAGCTTCTCTATGCGGGCGATGCCTTTTTGCATCCGGTCCATATGGCCCACCCCAAGTGGAGCGCTGCCGTGGATGTGATACCCAAGCAGGCCGTTTCTACCCGGCAACGCCTTTTGGCTCGTGCCGTTGCCCGTGACAGTCTTGTGTTCTGCTTTCATTTTCCATTTCCCGGTCTGGGCAGGGTCAGGGAAATGGGTGAAACATGGCAGTGGGTGCCTGTGTAAACCTCTTCAATCCTTGCCCGGGCTCAATGCCGTTTTGGGGTGAAGTCTTATGAAGAAATTTGGAATAGGGCGAGCGGGTATTAGGGTTCCTTTTTTAAAATTTTGTCGCAGAATTTTTCCACAACAGAAAGAAATTCCTCAAGAAAACCCACTTTGTCCTGTGATGTTTTCTCAAGTAGTCCCACAAGCGGGGAGTGGATTTTTGAATGGAAATCCCTATGTCCTTCAAAGGCTGTTATACCGGCTTTTGAGAGTTTTAAAAAAATCGTTTTATCATTATCGATTTCTTTCATTTTTATGACGAGCTTTTTCTTTTCAAGTTTTGCGATCACCTGGGAGACAGCCCCTTTTGTTACGCCCTGCTTTTTTGCAAGCTCAGTGATGTTGATTCCTGGGTTTTGGCCGATATTTTCTATGGTGTGTATCTCCGATGGATAAAGAAAAAAATCGGTTCCAAAATCCCTTGGAATCTTTTCGATCCGATTTAGTTTGTTCGCGATCCTATGGAACGTATTATCCAGTTTCTTAGCTTTTTGCTCACTTTTGTTTTTGTCCATGGGCTAAGTATAAAAGGTCAATGAACGAAGTCAATCGTAAAATTGAAAAAGTTCAAAATTAAGAAGATCTGCAACTTTCTTTTTGAGGCAGAAAATGGCGCCCACTCTTGTTCAGGTTTACCGTTTGCGTATATTTTCCCATCTTTGAGCATAATGATTGACTCTGCATCCCTTGCTGGCAGATTTAAGTCATGGACCACCATAACGACGGACATGTTTTTTTATTTGCAAGTTTGGTTATACTATCCATGATTTCCTGCGGTAGTTCCGCAAGTCCGGTTTGATGAGCAGGGACAGGAACCGGAGTGAATTCTTCCACCGCGCCTGTCCTTGACTCTATTGGGGGGGGGCTGAGGATGATCAGTGAGCCGAATGAAAAATAAAATAAATAATTACTCTTGACAAAATTAGTTAAGAGAACTTATTTAAGTTAATGGCATTAACTTAAATAAGTATAAGGCTTACAATGCAACCAAGAAGAGAACGGTTAAGACAAATGGCGTTTGATGAGATCAAAGCATTGTCTTGGGAAATCATAGCAAAACAAGGTATTGATGATCTCACCGTCAATGGAATTGCCAAAAGGATGGGAATGACGCCTCCGGCATTTTACCGGTATTATAAAAGTCGTGATGCGTTGATACGGTCTTTGGTTCTTGATGCCTATTATTCTTTTAGGCGAGCATTGGAGATTGCCAGGGATAGCGTGCCTGAAGAAGAAACAGCCAGCCGGCTTTATACGGTTTTTATGGCTTACCGGGAATGGGCTGTCAACAATTCAAATATGTTTGGCCTGTTTGCTGGCAGAAAAGTATACGGTTTTGATAGGCAGGATACCCAGGTGATATCAGAATCTGAAAAAGTTTACAAAATATTTACTGATTTATACGAGATTGCCTGGAAGAGGGGGGTGCTCAGAAAGCCTGCAATGAAATTAAAAATGCCCGGACCCTATCTTGAACATTTCCAAAACAGTTTAACCCATAATTTTAAGGATGTTCCTCTGGAAATCATCAATCTGATTCTGAATTCCGCCTGTCTCGTACATGGTATGATCTCCATGGAATTGTCCGGTCGCCTTGATGCCATGGTGGGGGAACCGGGACTGTTTTATCAATTCCAAATTCTGGATATGCTTAACCGGTTTGGCATGGAATACCAGCCTTAAAAAGTTGCCCGGATTCAATGTGATATTAAATTTTAAGGATTACTGAAACAGATTAATGAAACAAGGAGATAAAATATGTTAGATCAAATCATCCCCTTTGCAGGGGCTCCCTCAAAAAATGAGATTTCCCAAAGAATTACAAATGTCCAATCCGGAATGGCGGACCAGGGGTTGGATTTTTATCTGTGTGTTAATCCTGATAATATTTTCTACCTGACAAATTTTGCCAATTTTGTTCATGAAAGACCCTTTATTTTATTGGTTCCTTCAAAGGGCAAACCGGTTTTTCTAATGCCAAAACTGGAAGAGCCCCACGTTCGCTCACGATCCGTTGGCGAACTTGAGTACCTGCATTATTTTGAATTTCCGGCACCCACGGGCCAGCAATGGTCAGATAGACTGACAACTGTATTGCTGGCGGAACACAAAGTTGGAATTGAAACTTTTTGCCCCATGGCCATCGCCCGGGAAGTGCCAGGTTCCATTGAGGCAACGGATATCGTGGATGAGGTCAGGATGATTAAATCAGAATATGAAATCGGGCGCATTGCTTACACCTGTAACCTGCTCAGTAAAGGGCACGCACAACTGTTGACCGGTGCAAGGCCGGGAAGAATGATTGTTGAACTTCATTCCCAGGCCACCAGCACCATGACCAAACGAATGCTCATGGACAACCCCAACAGCAATTTATTAAATAGTAAATTTGCCGCCATTGCCCAGCCACCTGAAATATCCCATGACCCGCATAATTTTACAGATGTTTTTATGAAATTTGCCCAGGGCGGACCCCATGTTTCCATTGTTAGTGGACTGGCCAATGGTTATGGCGGTGAAGTTGAAAGAACCTTTTTTATGAACACGGTTCCTGAAAAAGCCAGGGCTCCTTTCAATGATATGCTGGAGGGCCGAGCCCTTGCCTATGAATTGACCGTACCAGGAAATTCCATGTCCGAGGTAGATCGAAAAGTGAATGATTTTTTTAAATCAAAAGGATACGGACCCAATCTTTTGCACAGAACCGGGCACAGTTTTGGCGTTACCAATCATGAGGCACCATTTCTTGCCGAAGGCTATGAACACGAGATTAAACCGGGAATGGTTTTCAGCATTGAACCCGGCTTTTATATCCAGGGAGTCGGCGGTTTTCGTTTTTCAGACACCGTTTTGATCACCGAGAAAGGAAACAAGAAACTGACAGATGCGCCTGAATCCCTTGAAGAGCTGACAGTGGACGGAAAACCTTCATTTGTTGATTCGGCCAAATCCCTTATGATGAAAGTGCTTACCAAAGGTTCAAAAAATTAATACACAAGAATGAAGAACTTGGGGTTGCAGTACAATATAGGGGTTGCAGTACAATATCCATAACGCCACAAAAAATGTGAGGATACGATGACGCTGACACACAATTCAAGTCTTATATGGTTCGTGCTCTTTTATGGGGTAGTAATGCTAATATTGGGAATCTGGTTTTCCAGGCGGATTAAAAACAGCGATGACTTTGTTCTGGCGGGAAAATCTCTGGGGCCTGTGGTCCTGGCAGGCACACTGCTGGCAACTTTTGTGGGCAGCGGGTCCGTCACCGGCGGGCCCAATTCAATCGGGTATATGCACGGTTTTTTGCCGGCAATTATTATTTCCATGCCGGTTGGTATTATTGCTCTGGGGGTATTGTACATGATTGCCCCCCGAATAAGGGCATTTGGTAAATATACCATATCCCAGGTTCTGGAAGAAAAATACGGCCAGGGGGCAAAATTATTGTCAGCTGTCATCATTATTCTGGCCTATATCGGCATCGTATCCTATCAGTTTAAGGGAATGGCTTTTGTCCTAAATGTTGCCACAGGCCTGCCCGTGGAAATAGGGACTGCTATCTCTGCTGTCATCATCATATTCCTAGCTGTCATAGGTGGAATGATGGCCATTGCACCCACAGATGCGTTGAGTGCCTTTTTAATGATAACCGGTTTACTGGTGGCCATTCCATCTGTTCTCATCGCCGGTAACGGGTGGACCCATATTGTTTCAGCGCTTCCTCCTGAAAATCTTACCCTCACAGGGTCTTTGTCAGTGTTTGAAATCATCGGGTATATGCTGCCCTTTGTTTTTCTGATGCTGGGGGATCAAAATATTTACCAGAGACTGGCTTCTTCCAAGGGGGAAAAATCCAGTAAGTCAGGACTTTTGATCTGGTTTGTCGGCATGCTTCTGGTCTATCCTGCAATCCCCTTTATCTCCATGGTGGCAAAGTCAATATTCCCTGATATCGCCCCGGGTATGGCCCTGATATCCATGACAACCGTTATGCCTGTCTTTTTTGGCGGAATCATGCTGGCTGCCATTGTTGCCGTTATTGTGACCACGGGAAATTCTTATCTTCTGTCCGCTTCCACCTCCCTGACCTATGATGTTTACCTGCGTTATTTTCGTCCGGATGCCGGGTCAAGGGAACTCTTGCTGGTGACCAAATTTGCAATTCCGTTACTGGGGATACTCGCCTTTGTGCTATTGCAATTTTTCCCAACAATTTTAAGGCTTCAGATGACCTCCTACCTGGTATATGGTGCCGGCATCACCCCTGCAGTTCTCGGGGTGTTCATCTGGCCGCGGGTTAACAAATATGGCGGTATTTCTTCAATGATCGTTGGGGTTGTCGCAACCCTTGTTTTTTATAAACCGTTTGGTACTTCCGGGGCAGCATTGGCAATACCGCTGGCTGTGATAACCCTTGTTATTGTTACTTTGCTTACATCAAAGCGTACAAGTTGCGACATCCAAGACGCAAAGGTGTAAGGGAGATATCGCTGTCAGAAACAGCTATAAAAAATATGGGCAAGGCTCACTCGGATCTTTTAAGCTGTGGCGCAGCTTTTCTTATGCTCAAAGACTCAAAAGTCTCTTACACAATCCAAGGGGAAATCCCTCTGTACAACCGGATAGAGGGATGGCGGAGGACAATTGATGAAGCCGGGAAAAAATGCAAAATAAGTGTTCAGGGTTGAAGCGGCTATCTTTTTCTTTTTATCTGTATTAACTGGGGTCCGAAAATCTGGCCGTCCATAAAAATATAGCCGGCATATCGACCGGGATCAACCTCGTCCGCTGGCAATTTTTCTTCTATGGTGAAAAATCCCTTGGCATTCTTGCCAACTTTCAAAGGATCCCCGTAAACAGGTATCCCCCAGTTAAACTGGATGGGGGCTTTCTTATTTAACCCGATCAGGGCCAGTGTCACAGGGATTACGGCAGACACATTCTCTCTTTTATCTTGCCGGGGCGTCTGATGGGTAATTTTTTTATCCGGCAGATGAAAGGCTTTAATTCTGGTTGAGAGAGAACCAACCGTGCTTAATACCAGTGTTTTGTCATCTATATGAACATCAAGCTTGAATGACAGACCGGCCATTGGGACAGGCGGTGTTTTTTCTGACGGCAAAAATATGGAAATCAGTGTATGCGTACCAGTATCGAGTATGGGACTGACTTGAATCGCAGAGGATAGCTCATGATCTTTATCCCCTTTAAGTTCCACGATCACGGTATTGGAAGGCCAGTCAAAATGGATGACGCCAAAAGAGAAGATACCTGAGTTTAATTCCATGTCCATTAAATCGACGGGATCAAGCGTCGTCAACTGAGCTGCGGCCATTGCAAGGCCCTCGGGTTTGCGGTCCTTTTCTTTGTCTGGGGAAAAAGTTTTTCCTTTGCCGTTAAAGGCCTGGCAAAATTGTATGCTGCCGTTAATAAGATTGGTGGCAACAAGAATACAATTTCTTTTCAACGGAATATCCCAGTCTCTTTCCCCGCTGGTCCGAATGGCCATGACGAGAGGTATCCTGTCATGTTTTTTGATCTTGATACTGCCGGGTGCGTTCACAGCCACACCCCAAAAATCCATATCCAGAAGTGCTGATTCTCTTGAAGATTTGATCGGCTGGGTTAAGTTAAAAAATGTCTTGTCATTAAATTTTAAAATTTGGGCTGCTATTTTGCCTGGATCGGCCATGCCAGGCCTGGCCCATATCAGAAGGCAGAAGAGAATTCTTATGAGGATTGAAATGTTTTTTTTCACAGGTAAAATCTGATTTTTATTGGTCTGTCTTTTAATTAATTTGAAGTGCTTTCGGCCCGAAAATCTTTCCATCCATGACAATGTAAATCATGTATTTTCCAGGAGCAAGCGCATCATCCTCTGCCAGGGCATTAATGGAAAAAAAACCCAAGGCTTTCATGCCTGGGGCAAGGGGGGCACCGTAAACGGGTACAGCCCAGTCATACTGGAGTGGCTCTTCCCAGTTAAGCCCCAGTATCGCCAGTGTTATGGGGATCACTGCTGCAATATTTTCCTGGCTACCGTCGGTATATTGATGAACTCTTTTCTCGACAGGAAGATGAAAATCGCGAGTCGGCAGCACAAAGGAACCAAAAAAGTTCAATATCTGTTTTTGGTTTTCTATTTTAAGTTCTCCGCTAAATTTCAGTCCTTCTTCCGGCGGTTGCGGTGTCTGTTCAGTCGGCAGAAAACAGGGTAGAACTCCCTTTCCGTCTGGGTTGGGCTCAGGACTAACAGGCCTGGCAGAAGAGGGAACAATGTTTTCATTTCCTTTGAGAGTTACTTCCACACTATTGGAAGCCCAGTCATAGTAAATCACACCCAGAGCCCAAATACCAGGATCCCATTCCATGGAAAGACAATCTTTTGGATCCAGCTCCATGAGCTGGGCGGCCTCCATGGCCAGTCCTTCCGGTTTTGGCTCTTTGGGCGTTTTTTCTTTGATACCGCGGCTTTTCATTTCTTTCTCACTGACAAAGGCTTTGGCAAAGGTCACCGTGCCATCCACTAGATTTGTGCCCACCAGGATGCAATTGTCTTTTAACGGAATATCCCAGTCCCTGTCACCGCTGAACTGGACCGCCATAATAAGGGGCAGCAAGTCCCTGGTGTCGATATTGATAATGGGGGGGGCATTGACTGCCAGGCCAAAATACTCCAGGTCCAGCAGCAGTTCTTCTTTCGGACCCATAATTGAATTGTCGGCATTGAAAAATTCTTCTTCATCAAAGTTCAAGATATTTGCAACAATGTCGTTTGTAGTGACCATATTTCATCCTTGTTATTTCTTGATTTTGTCATTCCTGTCCGAACCATTAAATCTTTGACATATCCTGCAACTGCAGATAGGGTTTGCAGGTTTTGCAGAACTTATCCTTGCATTTGCTACTGAATGAATGGAACATCATGCAAGTTCCATTGTAAGGCGCAGGCTCTTTCTGCCGACTCGAATTCCAGTTAACCGGAGAGTAATCCGTCATTTTCTGTTCCACAACATGCCCCACTTCCGCGGTAAAGGAACGGGTGAATTTCAGGTGGGTTCCATCCACTACTTTTTTTATCTTTTTCGTAATCCCGTTCACTTTGACTTTGTGATTTTTATGGAATCCCTTGCTGCTTGATACCTCATGGGTTTTTGTTGCCTTTGATTTCTTCTTGGTGATAGTGGTGCTTGCATCTTCACTTAGCTCTTTGCCTTTTTTATTATCCAGGGACTTCATGCCATCGCGGCAATGGGGGCCCTGTCCGCCATGGCCAACGTATTGCAAGGGGTGGGGCTTCATGGAATCCGGCTCCTTGCGGGGCCGTGGTGTCTGCTTCCACATATGACCAAGCTCGTGGGCCACGGTATTGTTAAAATCCTGTTTGTTTCCCTGGGTTGGCTTGGCGTTGTCCTCATTTGGCCGGTAGACGCAAAGGATCTGGCCCTTGCCAAAGCTTTCCCCAAGAAAACTTTCTGCGGTCTCTACCTTGAGTTTGATATATATCGGATGGGCATCTGAGGGAACAGGGACTTTACCGGTTGCCCCTTTTGAGAGGTCAACTTTAACCCTAAGTGTACTGGACCGACCGCTGTATACGGTGATGCACTCGTCTTTGATTCTTCCACCTCTTCTCCATGGTCTATTCTTTTTGCTCCATTCTCCTTTTACAACCAGTTTGCGTCCGGGTCTTAGCGGGGGGTTGCACACGATGGAACCACCACTGCCTGATGTTAGGGTAATCTTCTGGCCATTCTTTTTAAGTGTGAATTTTCCCAGGGCAGAGTGGGCAGGCCTACCGCGGGAATCTATTGCCGGATCACATTGATGTTCGCAGATGATCAGGTTGGCTTTCAGGGGGGTGGATTTGGGGTCATCCTTTTTGTAGAATTTGGTTTTTGTAAATTCTTTTTTGTTGTGTGCACCAATAACGGCAACGGTTGTACCCCCGCCTTTCTTTTTAACCTGATATTCTTTCATGAAGGTCAGTTCTTTTAATTTTTTAAGGCGGTCAGGTGAATCAAAATCACTTTCCTGGAATTCCTTTTTCGGCGTGTTTATCATTTCGGCAAAGACCTCTTCATAGGCTTCTTTTGCTTTTTCCGGCTCGGCAGCAGCAAACCCGCTGGCATAGGTCATCTGGTACCAGAACCTTTTCCAGACAACATAGTTTTTGGTTTTTTTTGCTTTTTTACTCTTGGAGGTTTTAACCGTATCGTGAAGCTGGGCACTGATATTATACTGGTCACCACCATAGGCAGAGGTATAAAAAGTTACCGCGGGTGTCCATCCATTTGCATCCGTACCCACGCTGGTTATGGGTGGCCCACCCTTGCTGACCAGACCCGGTTTCTGGCTGCCGGTGAGACCGGGTTTTTTCCAGATTTTAGAGTCCGAATTCTCTCTGTTGTCTGCTTTTTTCTCATCATAGCTGAATTTAATCAGTACGCCGCTGAGTTTTTCCTTTTTGCTGTCTTCTCTCTTAATTCTTGCTTTAAAGGTTATTTTTCTGCCGTATTCAGGATGCCGTTTGGCCTTTTCCTCAACATCTTTTCCAAGATTGATATACTGTTTGAAGTTTCCTTTGTCATCCTTGTCCTTACGTTCCACATCCTTTTTTATCACCGATTTATCTGTCAGGTCATCAGTGGGCCCTTTAACCCAATGCGCTTCATCCCGTGTGACCACCTCCACGAAATCAACCAGCTCATATTTGATTTCAGGACATTTTTGCTTCCCGGATTTTACAGCGCCACCTTTTGTTTTACTGGGTTTTTTGGACTTTTTCGTAACGGACAGAGACATGATCTTGACTACCTCCTACCTGCTGCATTTTCTATGGCTTTTGAAATATAGGTGATAAATTTTGAGTAAAGGGTTTCCATGGAGTTGAATGGATCTTCAACCTCTTCGTTTTTCAGAATTGATTCACACCAGGGATAAAGTGGATCCCTGGCAAATTTATGGCCCAAAAAGAACATGAGCCAACTAAAGCAGATGATCCCTGCGTCGCTGGTAATGGAATAATCCTGGGCCATTTTACTGCCTTGCTCAATCAGCTTGCCCAGGGCGGGGTCGCCAAGAACCTGGCATTTTTGAGGGAAATTTAATCTCATACGGGATAAAATATTTGCCCTAGGGTTTATTTCAACCTTGCACAATTCTTTAAATTCCAGTTGGCTGGCCCGCTGCAAAGAACCTATCACATGTTCCTGGCCGGGGCCTGAAATTTTCTCAACAAAATCCATGGTGTGATCAAAAAGGAGGTCCGCTCGCTCGGTCTGCTGGTCGATAGCCTCATCGGTTAAAATTTTTCCTGCCCAGGGATACTGGGGGTCCGTGTCAAAATAGCTGCCCAGCATAAACATCATTTCAATATAGAATTTGACCGGTCCCCGGTCAGTAAATCCATAGGTTTCAGCTTTTTTTATGCCCAGCTGGATGACTTTTCTGACCCCGTCATTCTTAAGAACCCTACAGTGATCGGGGCTGAAACCCTCTAGATGATCGATCATAGTATTCTCAAAATTTCTCAGGGCAACCTGTTCAAATATTTCCATTTGCTCTTCACGGATGATCAGCATTTTTCCTCCACACTTCGTGGTCAGCCCTTGAGGTCCAGCATTTCTTTTTGAAGCATTCTTCCCTGCAAAGAAAAATGAAGGAGATACATGGGATCTGCCTTTTCGACAAGAGAACTTGTCACAGGACTAAATACAGTGGCAAGCTCCGATTCATCGCAGGTGGGAAGGTAAACCTGGAGTACCCTGCGATCTTTTAATCTGAAAAAATAAGATTTGCCTTCTCTGTCATACAAAGGATTCTTGCTTTTTGTCAATAAAAGTATGAAAAATCTTGGAGTCATCACCGGAAATCCCGCTAATGACAATTTAAAATATCAATTCCAATAGTTAATAGTCGGGATTTGTTTGGCTCGAAGTAAAAAAAACTTTTTTCCCATCCGAAAAAGTCAATTTTCCTCCCCTGGGTGGTATGAAAAGTATTATTTGTTTAACTTTTACCACCAAAATAAAAACATTGACAATTTATTCTCACTGAAATAACAATGTTTAGTATATGATAACGCAAAAACAAAAAGAGAACCTATGAATAAGAAGAAAACTTTTGGCACTTCACACCATGACCTCTTCACCGGCGAACCCATAGACATCAACGAACTTGTTTTGAAATTAGCCCAGAAACTGGCTGATCCCGCATCTGTCGGTGGTTCAAAGAAAAAAATGTCGTATAGCATCTCACCTCTGGCCCAGGTCCTGATTAAAAAAGTAGCCCAGGAAACAGGGGCGACCCAGGGAAGTATTGTTGAGGCAGCGCCCCTTTTGTTTGCAAAAATGGCCATGGACTCTTTGGAACGGCGCTCAACGGCGCTGGGAACACTGAAAACACTTAAGGAACAGATATCAAGATCCCTGTCTTCCTTTACAACACTGGCGCCACACCTCAAACCCTATACCGATCAAGTGGAAACGATAATGGAGGAAATCATGGACATGGAAAAAGAAGCAGTGGCAAGCAAGAACCTCCAGGGTGTAAGTATTGGCAATCACCCTTCTCTGAACGGATTAAAGATTGGAAAGGGGGGAGCGCCCCCCTATAACAAAGAAATCAGGGACTTTCTGGGAGAGAATGAACAGCTTGGCCCATTGTTTCAGCAATATCAGGAACAGGCCTCGTCTGAAATACCGGAAAAAAGACACTAGGAATACTTGTAACTATTTTCAATACACTGATAATTCGTACCAGGGAGGGAAATACCATGGCAGAACAGATTGCAGATAGAAGAGACATTGAATTTGTATTATTTGATCAGTTAAAAGTTGATGAACTTTGTCAGTTGGAACAATTTAGTGATTTCAACAAAAAAACATTCACCATGCTGATAAATGAAGCCAGAAAATTTGCCGTTAAAGAAATTTTGCCCACTTACCAGGAAGGGGATCGGGAAGGTGTCAAATTTGAAAACGGGAAAGTAATTATTCCCGAATGCTACCGTCGACCCTTTAACCTTCTAAGGGAAGCCGAGTTTACTTCCATGACTGAAGATCCTGAATACGGCGGACAAGGACTTCCCGAATCCATAGCAATTGCTGCAGCAGAATATCTTGTGGGAACAAATTTTGCCTTTGCCACCTATTCCTTCCTGGGGCACGGAACCGGAAAAATGATTGAGCTGCTGGGCACCCAGAAACAAAAAGAGATCTATCTAAAAAAATTATACACAGCAGAATGGGGCGGCACCATGCTTCTTACCGAACCCAATGCCGGTTCGGATGTGGGCCTTTTGGAAACAACCGCAAAAAGAAATGATGACGGCACCTTCACACTTACCGGAAACAAAATTTTTATCACCTCAGGCGACCATGACCTGACCGAGAACATCATTCATCCGGTACTGGCAAGAATTGAAGGCGCCCCCAAAGGGACAAAAGGAGTCTCCCTCTTTATCGTTCCAAAATATTGGGTAAATGAGGATGGTTCCATGGGAGAGGCAAACGATATCGTTTGCACCGGGGTGGAAGAGAAAATGGGAATCCACGGCAGTGCCACATGCAGTATGGCATTGGGCAGTAAGGGTAAATGCCGGGGAGTTATTCTCGGCCAGGAAAACAAAGGCATGAAAGTCATGTTTCATATGATGAACGAAGCCAGGCTCGGCGTTGGTCTTCAGTCTTTTGCCCATGCTTCCAATGCCTATTTGTATGCATTGAATTATGCCAAACAACGGGTTCAGGGCCGGGCCCTTGAAGATGCCCTGGATCACTCCGCTCCTGCAGTAGCCATTATCAACCATCCCGATGTCAGAAGAATGCTTCTTGAAATGAAATCCCATGTGGAAGGCATGAGAAGTTTTACCTATTACACAGCCAATTGTTTTGACAAATCCGTCACTGCCAGAACACAGGAAGAAAGGGATAAAAACAAGATGCTCAGCGAGCTTCTCACTCCGGTGCTCAAGACATATAACAGCCAGAGAGGCTTTGATATGTGTGTAAAGGCCATGCAGGTGTTTGGCGGTGCCGGATACACAAAGGATTACCCGGTTGAACAATTGACAAGGGATTGTAAAATAGCTTCCATTTACGAAGGAACCGACGGTATCCAGGCAATGGACCTTCTTGCAAGAAAACTGGGCATGAATCAGGGCAAGGTGTTCCTGGATTTTATAAATGAGATAACAGATGTTGTCACCAAAGCAAAACCCTTTGAACAATTAAAAGGGATTGCCCGTAATACTGAAATATTACTTCAAAGGCTGGCTGATTCAGCAATGCACATGGGAACAACGGCTATGTCCGGAAAGTTTAAGGTCGCCTTTGCCCACTCAGTTCCCTTTCTTGAAGTTATGGGGGACACGGTAATGGCCTGGATGCTGCTCTGGCGCGCCAATATTGCCAGTGAAAAATTGGGTGACAACCCCAAGAAAAAAGAGATCCCATTTCTCGAAGGTCAGATCAAAAGCGCTGATTTTTTTATTAATAACATCACACCCATGACCCTGGGCAAAATCGATTCAATTATAGCGTCCGGGGACGCAGCCATTACCATAGGTAATGATTCCTTTTAGATTTTTTCCGGGACCGGGTTTTTTAATATCGAGTCGGATTTGCTGCTGCTGGAACCCTAGTTCTTTTTATTTTTCCCTGATCCAGATAAAGGATACGTTGACATAGCCTGCGGACGATTTTTGTGTCATGGGAGATGAACAAAAGGCTTAGCCCCATCTCTTTTTGCATGGTCATTAGAATTTTGATTATTTTCACCTGCTGGGGAAGATCCAGGCTGACAAGTGCTTCGTCGCAGATCAAAAGCTTTGGAGAAACAGACAGGGCCCTTGCAATGGCAACCCTCTGACATTGGCCGCCGCTGAGCTGACCGGGTTTCAAGCAGCCTGATGATTTTGGCAGACCCAAAATTTCCATCAAGTGATCCGCTTTTCTAAGGCGCTCTTTTTTTGTACCCATGCCAAAGGCTGCCATGGGCTCCATGATGGTGGCTCGTATTGGCAGAAAGGGGTTCAGATAGACTTTAGGGTCTTGCCATATCATCTGGACCCTTGAAAAATGGATTCTTTTGGCCCTGTTTCGGGAATATGAAATTGTTTTGCCCATGAACCTTACCCGGCCTGAATCAGGCCTGTCCATACCAAGGGCGATTCTGGCAATGGTGGTTTTCCCGCTTCCGCTGGGGCCGATCAGGCCCAGGGCTTCTGACCCGGCGATGTCGAACCCTACCCCTTTGAGCACACTTTGGCGGTCAATACCGGCTCTGCCATAGGATTTGCTGATGTTTTGCAGTTCAAAAAAGCTCATGGGGTCTCCTGGAGAAAGTGCATGGCATCGACCAGCTCCCTTGTATGGGGATGGCCCTGGCATGAAAGTATCTGGGACGGAGTACCTGCCTCCACCTGCCGTCCCTGAAAGAAGATAACCAGAAAATCGGCCAGGCCACAGAGAATGCCCAGGTCGTGGGAGATGACAATGGCTGAAGACAGGCTTGTTCTTGTATAATCCTTGAGCAGCATCAGCAGGTGGTCCCTGTTGGTGTCGTCCTGGCCGGCTGTGGGTTCGTCGGCAATCAGGATTCTGGGCCTGAGACCAAAGGCTATTGCCATGAGGACTCTTTGACGCTGACCGCCGCTCAGCTGAAAGGGGTAACGGTCAAAAAAAGAGGCGGAAAGTCCAACCTTTTCCATGGCTTGCCAAGTTTGTTTTTGCCCTGTTTTTTGGTCCCATCCAAAGGCCTGGATCAGGGCGTCAGAGATTTGAATGCCCACCCTTACCCCGGGATCCAGGGCGCTGGAAGGGCTTTGGAACAAGAAAAGAATGTCTTGTCCTAATTTAAATCCAGGTTGCTTTGTTTTTCCGGGAAAAAGCGGGCGATCGGCAAAGTTCATCTTTCCGGAAAGAATTCTGACAGGTCTGGACAGAAGCCCTGACAGGGCTGAAGCAGTAAGGGTTTTGCCTGATCCGCTCTCTCCGGCTATGCCCAGAATCATTCCCGGTTCCAGGCAAAAATTGATGTTCTCAACCAGACAGATTGCAGGGCAGCCAGGTGATTTAATGCCCACGGACAGATTCTCGACAGTCAGGATGGACATGTTTTTTGACAGGTTCATGATATCTTTGATCCTTTTCCTATCAGGTTCAGGGCCGTCACCACCAGTGTGATGGCCATGCCCGGGGCCATTATAAGCCAGGGGGCCCGGGTCATGTATATGGTCGCTTCCTGGAGCATTCTTCCCCATTCAGGTGCAGGCGGAGCCGGGCCCAGGCCCAGGTAGCTCAGACCGGAAAACGCCAGTATGACCCGGCCGGTCTTGAGTGCAGCAGCAGCCATGACAGGGGCTTTCATCTGGGGCAGGATATAATGGGTCACAAGTCTTGTTTTCTTTATTCCTGCAGCCTGCCCGGCCAGCACATATTCCCGTTGCAAGGCAGACAGGGTAAGTCCCCTGATCAGCCTGGCCCACCAGGGCCAGTTGGCTGCAATAAGTCCCAGGATAAGGCTTGTCATGGTCCCTCCCAGGAGTCCTGCGATCACAAGTGTCAGGATCAGTCCTGGAACTGCCAGTCCCACATCTATGACTGCTGTTAAAAAAAATTTGGGCACCCCCCTTGCCAGGGCCGCAAGAACCCCGATGATGCCGCCCAGAGCAAGGGATAGAAGGGATGCTGTCAAGGCTGCTGACATTGAGATTCTGGCACCAAAAATTATCCTGGACAAAACACAGCGTCCCAGCTGATCCGTGCCCAGAGGAAAGGAAAGAGAGGGAGGCTCAAGGCGATGACCAAGATCTGTTTCCAGGGGAGTTCGAGGTGCAAGCAGGGGGGCTGTCAAGGCTGTCATGGCCAGGACAAAAAAGATAAGCCATCCAGCTGTTTTGCCCGGGCCGGGCATGTGAATTAAGATCTTCACTGGGTGTTTCCCATCTGGGGATCAAGGTACAACTGGGCAAAATCTGAAAAACTGTTGACCAGAACAAAGAGAAAGGAGATCAACAGCACCAGGGCCTGAGCAGTGGGCAGATCCCGCCCCATGACCGCCTCGACGGTCAGTCGGCCGATGCCGGGCCAGGCAAATACACTCTCCACAATCACAGCCCCGCCAAGGAGCTGGCCCAGGCAGATTCCCCACATGGTCACCATTGGGGGCAATGCGGCCGGCAGGATGTGTCGGACCAGGACTTTTTTTTTGCCCAGTCCTTTGGCAAAAGCAAAACGAATGTGATCCATGGACATGGTGCGTATCAGAATGGCCCTGAGCACATTTCCATGGAAAAACGCCAGGCCGAGGGCCAGGGTAGCTGAGGGCAGGACAAGATGGGCCAGGGTTCCCCGGCCTGCAATGGGAAAAATTCGAAATTTGAGGGAGAGCACGTAGACCAGCATAAGGCCGATCCAGAAAGAGGGCATGGCCGTTAAAACAACGGTCATGGCCTGGATCAGGCGGTCAACAAACCGGTTGCGAAATACAGCAGACAGTGTTCCGCTCAGGACCGACATTACCAGAACCATGCCAAAGGCTGTCCCGGCAAGTTCAAGGGTGGCGGGAAAACGGGCAAAGATTTCTTGAACAACTGGCCGGCCTGTATGCCAGCTTTGGCCAAAGTCTCCTTTAAGAATTTTTTTCAGCCAGGAAAAATATTGAATTTTCCAGGGAGCGTCCAGGCCCAGTTCCTTTCTTAGAGCAAGGATCTGGTTTCTGGCCGGAGTCTCGTTTTGATTGTTCAGGATAATTTGGGCCGCATCTCCGGGAGCAAGGGAAAAAAGTGCAAAGGTGCCAAGGCTTATGCTCCACAAAACAAAGGCCAGGTAAAACAGTTTTTTGGCCACAACTGGCATCATATTTTTTTTTCCTCTGCCACAACCTGCCAAAAAAGAGCTTCCAGCCTGGCTTTGCCCTTTATTTGCACCCTGCCTCGGACCAGGTGGGGGAAAAGGGCTTTTTGGATAGCATTGCCAAGTTTTTTCGGACAGGTATCAAACATTGCAAAATAGGCTGAAAAATAGTCTTTAACCTCTTGCTCTTCTGCATCCAGGACCACGGGTAGACTGAGACTGAATTTTTTGGGCCACCTGCCTGCTGCCTGAAGAAAATTTTGGGCGCATTCCATGTGAAATCCGGCAGACGGACAGGAAATATCCATGACCTGGTTCCATATATCACGGCGAATAGGAAAGGTTTCCCTGCCATCTCCTGTTACCAGGATACAGGTTTTGGCTGCAAGTCTCTCCATGGAGAAAAGGCCCTTGACCGTGCAGGCTTCGGGAAAAAAGACTGCTGCTGCAACATCATGGGTGGTTTGGGGCAAAAATGTTCGAAAGTCTGCTGCCAGGGGCGTAACAGGAAGGCCCGGCCAGTTTTTAGACCTTTGTTTTACAACCTGGATCATGCCCGGGGAATTGTCCAGTGCAGTGACATGAACCTTTTTTTGGGCCATGGCAAATGACAGATTACCAGGTCCGCACCCAATATCCAGCAGCGTCTCTCCTGGCCGGACAATACCGTAATCTATCATCCTGTCGGCAAGGGCTGTTCCAATTTTTTCCGACTGTCCGGTCATTTTGTCCCAGACACCTGAGACCTTGTTGTAAAAGGCCTGCCATAGCTCAGGATTACTATTCTGGGTCTGTTTGAGATAGGATCGGTTCTGATTGGTATTCCACAGGGCTTCCCAATGGTCCATCAGGATTGGATCAGTTTTGAACTGCGGGGTCATCTTAAGGCTCCTTGGATCTTCTGCTGAGTTTGTGTAAAATAGGTTTTCATGGCAAATTTGCCGGGCGGGCATCCACAAGCTGGGGCCTAAAATTCTGGTCCAGGAAAAAATTTGCCACCCGGTCTGTATGGGCATAATAGCTGATATCATGGTAAAGGGGTAAAAGCGGCAGGTCCCGGGAAAAATCCTGTGACAGCTTTTGGTAGATTTTTTGGCGTTGGGAAAAATCTATCTCATGGCGTGCCTGATCGATAAGATCATCTGTCTTTGGACATCCGCAGCCATAATAACGGGGGCCCTTTGATGCCACATAATAGGTATAAAAAAAATCAGGGACCCCGGTCATAAGGGTGTTGGGCTGAAGGGCCAGATGAAAATTACCTTTCTGGATCGCCTGGTAATAGGCTCCGGGCTCTAGCACGGAAATTGCTGCCCTAAAACCAGCTGCTGCAAGCCGGGCTTGGAGCAGCTGGGCAATGTCCAAGTAGGGCCAGCGGCCGAGTGTCCCTGCGTGAACTATTATCCTGACCAATGATTTTACAGGCACGGGGGACGGCAGGGGCGAAACAATAAGATTACCAAAGGCCCAATCCCGGGCCAGGGGGGTAAACGGATCATTGGCCACCCGACCGGCTCCCGAAGCAAGGGCCTTGACCATCCGGGTCCGCTCCATAATGCCTGCCAGCCAATGCCGGGCCTGGCTCTGCCTGAACAACTCTGTCCGGCAGTTAAACAGCAGGTAATGGGTTGTGGCAACCTCCACCTGTTTAAGACAGATCCCGGGCCAATCCTTTAATGTTTCTGCCTGCTGGGGAAGGATGGCTCCCACATCGGCCAGGGCATCCACTTCTCCTGCCATCAATGCCATGGCCCGGGTCTGGGGATCGACCAGGGTTCTGAAAACCACCCTGTCAAAGCCTGGCCCAGGCCCCCAATGCCCGGCAAAGGCCGTTAACCCGACAAAATCTCCCGCCCTTGCCTTTTCAAGGCAAAACGGGCCTGTGCCGATCATGCCGGTCAGAAGGCCATTCGGGTCAAAACTTTTGGGATGGAGGACCGGGCTTGAATAATAGGAAACCATGTTGGGGAAATCCGGGCTGGACTTTTTCAGATAAAAGGTTAGTTCCAGAGGCCCGCTTGCTTCCAGGCGGTCAAGATCTCTGTATACACCTGCAGGATCATATTTCGGACTTGAGGCTATCCTGAGGATAGAGGCCCGGACCAGCCCGGCCGTCATCGGGGTGCGGTCATGGAATAAAACCTTTTTTTGCAGCTGAAAGACCCAGGTTCGGCATTTGTCACGGCTTGTCCATTTTCTGGCCAGCCAGGGCCGGGCCTTGAGGTTTTCGTCCAGATAGGTGAGGGCTTCCCAGGTATTGGTGGAACCGTGCAGAAAGGTCCGGCTGTCCGGACCGTCAAGAAAATCCCGGCCCACGCCGATTACAAGTTTCGACTCTCCGGCCTGCACACCTGTCAGTAAAAGGCCGGCTGCCCATGCGAGCACAGCCAGCTCTATTAATCTGTGAAGAACTTTTCTCAAAGCGCGTACCTGACTCCCATCATGCATTCGATGTGACGCCCGGGATTGACATAGACAATCTCTGTGGCATATTTCTTGTCCAAAAGGTTGACACCGGAAATAGACGTGTGAAGTGTGACCTTGGGGGCAAGGGGCCATTCCCGCCAGATTTTAATATCAACGGTCTCATAGGCTTCCATGTGGAAATAGGGCAGATCCTCGTTGTTGTCGTCATAGTACCGGCTGCCGGAAAAGCGCATAACGATCTCTCCGTTGATGAGATCAGGCCTTAAATACCGCAGACCGATGCTTCCGTAGTAATCCGGGGAGTTTCTCAGCTGATTGCCCACATTGGCCGGATTGACCTGGTCCTCGGTTATCCGGGAGTGGTTCAGGGTAAGGGAGCTTGTAAAGGAGATGTGCCTTGTGACGGGTTGTCTCAGATAAAGTTCCAGTCCGTAGATCTCAGCCTCTCCCATGTTCCGGGATTTGATCAAAGTGGTGCCCGGCAGTGTGGGGTGGGCATCATAGGTATAGGCCATGATGTCTTCTATGATGCCGTAATAACCTGTGACCTTGAACAGGGTTTTCCAGCGGTCCAGGGTGATGTCTGCGCCAAGGTCCGCCATCCAGGTTTTTTCAGGGCTGAGATTGGGATTTGCCTCCCTCCAGGTGGAACCGGAGTTGAGGTTCTGGAAAAACCATTTGGGGTTTCCCGGCCAGAAGGCCGTTCCGATTGAACTGTGAAGGGAAAGGGTGTCGTTGGCCCGAAACTTGATCCCTCCGCGGTAGGTCATATGGTCTTTTTTAACCGATTCCGGGGTCGGGTTGGAAGAGCCTGAGTCGTAGATGTCGCTGTATTTCCATTCATCATAGCGCAATCCGCCCAAAAGGCTCAGCCGGTCATCAAAGAAAAACATCTGGTCCTGGAGGTAGATGCCTGTCATCTCTGTTGTCAGCTCGTACCGATAGGTCTGGGCACCGGTTGTGCCATGGTATTTGTACATCTCCTCTTCTTCCCTGGCCAGAGAAACCCCTGCGGTCAGCACATTGTTCTGGCCAAGATAAAAATCACCCTGGACTTCAACGGGAACCCTTGTCCTGTCCCAGTCTGTCTTGAGCTTGATGGTGTCATCCACAACCACCTGGCCTGCCACAAGGCTTGCCCCCCCGTTGTCCTGGGAGGGAATTGACTGGAATTGATACCCGGTTGTAGCGGTTATTTTGGCCCAGTCTCCCAGATCATGGGTGAGTTTGAGGTTTGTTACCAGGGTGTCTCCGTGGTCATTGATGATAGCGTTGGGCTGGCCGCCGGAAAGATAGCGGTCCATGTAGTTGACTGCCAGGGTCAGGCTTGTTCCCTGGTCATTGTCCCACCCCATCTTGCCGGTCACCCAGTTGTACTCATAATCATTGTCTTCCACGGACGCTGTTTTAAGATATTGGGTCTTGCCCAGCCTGTGTAGTTCCAGCATACCGTCGATGGGCTTCATCTGGTATCCGTCGGAAAAATCCCCGGAATAGGAAAACCTGTAGTTGAAATTGCCCTTGTCATCACCCACAGAAAGGCTTGGCCTGAATGTATTGTTGGAGCCGTAGGCCACACTGGCGCTGGCCCCTTCTCCTGGCTTGCCGCTGCGGGTGATGATGTTCACGGCACCGCCGGCAGCACTTGCACCGTACAATGCCGAAGAGGGCCCGAGCACAACATCCACTTGTTCGATGTCATTGGGGTGTATGGCAGGTGATAAAAATGCATGGACAGGCATGCCGTCGATGAGGTAGACGCTGCGCTGGAGAAAGTGGCCCGTACCCCTCATGTGGACCCAGGGAGGTCCCCAGGGATAGTATTGGGCCACATGCACGCCGGGTAAATCCCGGATATATTCTCCAAAATTGTTCATATAGTGGGAGGGTTGAAAATCGATATCTTCCCTGGTCACTGAAAAGGCTGTGACCGGTGAAAGGTCTGCATCTACATCTGTTTTAGTGGCAGTCACCGTCATCTCTTCCACGTGGACAGATTTCAATGCGGTCTCTTCTGCGGTTAAAGATCCGGGGATGCAGATCAAAAGGATGAGGAGCATCGTCAGCAATAAACATGTTCGTGATTTCATCTTCTGGTCTCCTTGAGAAAATTATGCGGCCATGACCCGTTGCACCCATAAAAAAAAGGCCGCGAAGAGTCCTCCTGCTCAGGAGTGTTGACCTTCGTGGCCTTTTAACCGTATGATTTTTTTAAAACAGGGTTTTTGAACAGCAGCGCTGCAACCCCTGATTGATAGTGATATGAATTTAAAAATCCAATTCTGATGGACGGCTTCAGCCGACCGGTTCGAGTGAGTCAATATAGTGCTCAGAATATATTGTCAAGCTTTTTTGACTCAAAACCGGATTTGATCATTTTTACTATAATTTATTCAACACGGATCAGAACCGATATTCAAGGCCCATATAAAAAGAACGGCCTGGCATCCAGCTGTCCTCGTTGGTGGAATAGTATTCATCAAACAGGTTATGAATCGAGGCTTTTACCCGGACTTCCCCCTGTTTTTCAAACCTGAAAAGACGCTGGCTGCAGCTGATATCCACAACCCATGCATCTCCGACATCTTCCAGTTTTTCCTGGGAAACGGTTTGGCTGCTTCCAGATGACTTGTCAACCGCATACTGAGTTCCGTAATAGGTGGCATCAAGGCTTGCGGTCAGGCCGAACTCCTTGGAAGCAAACTCTATACCTGCGGACAGACTGTCCTTGGAACGATCCGGCAAATTCCAGCCGTTGTCATCTTCAAACACCAGCAGATGGGTCCAGTACAGGTAGGGTTCCAGCTGAAAATTGTATCCCAGGTATTGGGCTATATTAAATCGCACACCCGTCTCGATTCCCTGAATTTCAGCTGAATCCACATTATAATACCAATAATGTTTGTCATTATAATGCGCATCGGCGCTGTGGGTCTCATATCCGATCATATCCTGGTAATCGCTGTAAAACCAGGTGGCAGAGAAAAACAGGGAATTCAAGTCCAGATCAAACCCCAGATCAAAGTTGTCGCTTTTTTCCGGTTCTATATCCGGGTTGCCCACAAAGGGGGTTCTCATCATGATGGTATAACCGGTCAACTGCCTGGGCAGCGGCATTTTAAACGCCTTGGCATAATTGGCCCGCAGCTTGAGAATATCCATGGGGCTGTATGCAATACCAAAAGACGGCGTCACGCTATCTTTGTCAACGTCTCTGGATATCCTTAGATCATCTTTTCTTTTCCAGGCATTCACCGAAACATCAAAGGTATCATAACGGATACCGGCAGACAGGGTCAGATTCTTTTTTTCAAGCAGGTGCATTTTACCCAACAGGAAACCACCGATATTGTCATAATCGCTTTGAGCGGTGTTCTGGGTTGACGAACTGGCGGCTTCACCATCCTGGCGCTGGTCAAACTCGTAGGACATCCAGTCTACACCGGAAACGATATTGAAAAGACCGAAGTCATGGCTGACCTGGAGCTGGGAGCCTTGGAATTCGTTGTTGTTCTTGGACAGCGGCAACTGGGTGAGGCTGGATTTGGTGAACCGTTCCAGATCGTAATTAACCTCGCCCAGAAAATAGCGGGCAAGCCAGGTTGTTGAACGGGATTCGTTGCTCCCTTCATAGGACAGGTCAATGGTATGGTTGTCCCTGTTCTGACGGGTATAATAATTATAAGATCTGGCAGCATCTTCACCCTTGCCGGCATTGTTGGTGTCCGATCCCTGGACAATCAGTCCAAAGCGATTGTTTTCGTTGAGGTTCCAGCCGGCATTTAGATTGTAACGGATTCGATCTTTTACATCGCTGTTTTCGTATTTTTCTCCATTTCCCAGTTTATAGTCATCCCTGGAGTAGTAGGCAGCGGACAGGGCCAAATCCACCGGGCCTTTTTTCCCTGACACCCCCGCCTTGTAACGTTGTTCATTCCAGGAGCCGATACCAGCTTCCACAAAACCTTTTGGGGTCTTTCCCCCTCTTTTAGTGATGACATTGATGACCCCGCCCATGGCGGCAGCCCCATACTGAACCGCTCCGGGTCCCCGGATCACCTCAATGCGTTCCGCATTTTCCAGGCCGATATTGCCCAGGAAATCAGAACCGGTGCGATGGCCGTCCACCAGCACCAGAATATCCCCGGCAATATCAAACCCATGCATGGAAGTACGCCCCCCTCGAATGA
Source organism: Desulfobacteraceae bacterium (assembly GCA_016744295.1). Classification (GTDB taxonomy): domain Bacteria; phylum Desulfobacterota; class Desulfobacteria; order Desulfobacterales; family Desulfobacteraceae; genus NBML01. The sequence goes on from JADGEQ010000013.1 coordinate 29,224, forward strand.
CCACACCTTCGTTTCCATAGCTGGCCGCCCCATCACTATAGACTTGAATTCCGACTTTTTTCAGCAAATCCGTCACAGAAACAGCGCCCGAGCCTTCGATATCTTTTGCGGTAAAAATGGTAATATTTTGACTTACATTTCTCAGGCTTTCTTGGGTCCTGTTTGCAGTCACAACAATAGTATCCAATTCACAACTTTCTTCAGTCTGTGTTTGCAAATCTTGTGCAAAACTTGTTGCACAGCACAGCAACACAATTAACAATCCCATCAACTCCAGCCTTACCAGTTTCATTGTATCGTTCTCCTTTGGTTGTGGAATCAACAAAAAAAAAGATCCCGGGGACATTCCCCGAGATCTTCCGTTTTTAAAATCTCTATTATGCCTCTGCACAGTTCCACGCTGCGCAAAAAACTATATTTACAAGCAGGTCTTCCGGCTTTGGGTCATCCCTGTTTCTGCGCCTTCCCGTGATGTCACAGTGGCATATGGCAGAACAGGTAACCATTCACGGCGGCGGAACCGCAACAGAATTTAACTGTTTTCCCTTTTAAGGTTCAAAAGCCTAAGCGCCTGAACCACTTGCAAATGCAATATTTGCTTATACGATGATTGCTCTTTTTGTCAACTATAATTATAGGTATGTAGATAATTATTTTTTATAGGTTAAGGGAAAATGACAGGCCACAAATTCACCCGGAAAGGCTTCCAACAATTGGGGGGATTTTGTTCTGCAGATTTTTTTGGCATAGGCGCAACGGTTCTCAAAGGCGCACCCCTTGGGGATGTTAAAAAGACTGGGCACTTCTCCTTTAATACTGGGTGGTTGGGTTTTTGTCAGGGGATCTGCGATATACACGCTTTCCATCAGTACTCGTGTATAGGGGTGCCGGGGGGTTCTGTGTGACAAATTTGCCGGTGTGATTTCCACGATTTTGCCCAGGTACATCACAATGATCCGCTGGCAAAAATAATCCACCAGGGCAAGGTCGTGTGAAATAAACAGATAGGTCATCTTAAACTGATCGCCCAATTTTTGCAGCAAGAGGATGATCTGTGCCTGAACCGATACATCCAGGGCTGCAGTGGGTTCATCCAAAATGATAAATTCAGGCGTAAGGGCCAGGGCCCTTGCAATGACAGCCCGCTGTTTCTGCCCCCCCGATAATTGGTGGGGATAGGAACGGCAATGTTCCGGTTTCAGGCCAACCATGTCCAGCAGTTCTAAAATACGCTCATTTATCTGGGGTTGTGTCAAGGAGACCCTTTGAATTTTAAACACCTCTTCTAAACTGCGGTAGATGGAGTTTCGGGGATCAAGGGATGAATGGGGGTCCTGGAAAACCATTTGCATTTTGCGCCTCAAATGGCGCAACTGGCTTTTGCCGATACAATTGATATCCTGTCCAGCAAATGAAATTTTTCCGCCGGTGGGGGGTATCAGGTTTAAAATAAGCCTTGCAAGGGTGGATTTACCGCAGCCGGATTCACCCACAACCCCCAGGGACTCCCCTTTGAAAATATCAAATGAGATATCATTTACCGCTTTTACCTCACCTGTTTTCCGATGCATCAATCCGCCTAATACGGGGAAAAATTTGGACAGGTGTCGGATCTTAACAAGGGGGCTCATGGCGCTGTTCTCCATTGGGGGAAAATTGATGGCATTTTACCCGTGTATTGTTTCGGGTTTGTATTGTGTCGGGGGGATTTACCCTGCAATATGGTGTTGCCAGGGGACAGCGGGGGTGGTATCTGCACCCGTCGGGAAATGTTCTCACGCTGGGGACATTTCCCGGAATGGCGTGTAAAGATCTGTCTGCCATGCCAAGTTTGGGGATACAATCAAGCAACGCCTGGGTGTAAGGATGTTGGGGCTCCGTGAAAACCGATGTGACCGGACCGGTTTCCACCACATTTCCAGCATACAGGACCACCACCCGATCACACAGGTGGGAAATGATCCCCAGATCATGGGTAATCATAATCAACCCGATATTGTGTTTTTGGGTGGTTTGTTTGAACAATTCAATAATCTGTGCCTGGACGGTAACATCCAGGGCTGTGGTGGGTTCATCTGCAATCAGAAGTTTGGGGTCGGCGCAAAGCCCCATGGCAATGACAATTCTCTGTTTTAAGCCGCCTGAAAGTTGATGGGGATATTGGTTAAATACTTTTTCTGCATTGGGAATGCCGAGGGATGTCATCACATCAACTGCCCTTTTTTGGGCATGGGCGCGGGTGATGGTCAGGTGCAGTTTCAAGCCCTCCACAATCTGGTCCCCCACTCGGTAAACCGGGTCCAGGGATGTCATGGGGTTTTGGGATATCAAGGAGATCTGGTTTCCCCTTAATTGCTGGTATTGTTTTTCAGAAATGGCCAGCAGATCCTGATCATTGAAAAGAATTTTGCCCCCGGAAACCTGGCCGTTCAGAAAAGGAAGCAGCCCCATGATCGCCTGGGCGGTGACGGATTTGCCGGAACCGGTTTCTCCCACAAGCCCCACTATCTCGCCTGGATCAATATCAAAACTGATGCCGCTCAAGGGTTCAACCACCCCGTCCCGGGTTTTAAAGGATACCTGCAGGTTTTCCACCGTTAAGAGGCTCATTTAAGGGTGTCCTCCCGAATGTCCATGATGTCCACCAGGGCATCCCCGAAAAGATTGAACCCCAAAACCGTGACCATCATGGCAAGGCCCGGAAAGACAATAACCCATGGAGAAATAAACAAATACGCGGTTCCATTGCTCATCATGGCGCCCCAACTGGGCATGGGCGGCTGGGCCCCCATGCCTAAAAATCCAAGGGTTGCTTCCAGTACAATGGCCTGACCGATGCCAATGGTAGCGGCAACAATCACCGGCGCAATGGCATTGGGAAAAAGGTGTTTAAACAAAATAGTGAAATCCCTAGCTCCCAGGGAACGGGTGGCTTCCACATAGATTTCATTTTTAAGCATGAGAATCTGTCCCCTTATCAACCGGGCATATTGGGCCCAATAGGTCACTGCAATGGCAATGATGACACACTCAATCCCTGCTCCCACAACGGCAACCAAAAGCAGGGCCACAAGGATTTCCGGCAGGGACCAGGTCAGATCCGTGACAACCGAGAGGCACTGATCCAGCCAGCCACCGTAATATCCGGCAAGGGACCCCAGGATCACCCCTATAAAAACAGACAGACCCACCGAAACAACACCGACATATACCGAAATCCGGGAGCCGTGGAGAATTCTACTGAACACATCCCTTCCAAACTCGTCAGTTCCCATGAAATGCGCCATTGACGGCGGGCTGTTCATGATACTAAAGTCTTGCTCCTTAAAGGAATAAGGGGAAATAAAATCAGCAGATATGGCAATAAGGATAAGCGCTGCAATGATGATAACACCCACCAGGCCGGCCTTGTTTGATTTTAATTTTTTCACACGTCTCAGCCACCGGTTGGCAGGCGGCTTGATATTTTCTGAATTTTGAATAGTTTCCATGGTTGATTGCTATAAATAATTCCTAGGTTTACTGGTGTTGATCCCTTACCCTGGGATCTGCGAATGCATACAATATGTCGGCCAAAAAAGTGCCCATCATGATGCTCATGGCAAGAATCAGCATGGCACCCTGGATGACGGGATAATCCCTTCGGAACAGGGCGGTGACCAATAACTGTCCCAGACCCGGCCTGCCAAAAACGATTTCAACGGTTACGGTTCCCCCCAGTACCCATCCGATCCGCAATCCCAGGATGGTAATGACCGGTATCAATGCATTCCTTAAAATATGTTTCAGCAGGATTGCTTTTTTCCCAAGTCCCTTGGCATGGAGCATTACGATGAAATCCTTGGCGGCCACTTCCAGCATGGCCACCCGTGTGACCCTTGCAATGAGTCCGGCACCGCCCAGTCCCACTGTGATGGCCGGAAGCACCAGAGACATCAGGGTGCCGGAACCTGAAATCGGGAACCAGGTTAACCACACGGCAAACACCAGGATAAGGATCAGCCCCAGCCAGAAAGCAGGGATGGTGACCCCGAACAATGCCACCAGCATGGCCAGGTGATCAAAAATAGTGTTTTTGGCTGACGCAGAAATGATACCCATGGAAACCCCTAATCCAAAGGAAAGTGCAATGGCGGTGAGCCCCAGGGAAAGGCTATAGGGCAGATGGTGAATTAAGAGTTCTGTTACCGGTCGTTTCTCAATGATGGATCGGCCCAGATCCCCGTGAAGCATATTTTTAAACCAGATAAAATACTGAACCGGAACGGGTTTGTCCAGGTTGTATTTTTCAATCAGCTTTTGTTCATGAACCTTGGTCATTCCCGGTCCCATAAGATTGTCTATGGGATTGCCGGGTACAATGTGAATCAGGGAAAATATAATGATGGACACCGCAACAAATATGGGAATCATCAGCAGGGAACGGCGTAGAACAAACTGCCACATTTTTTTTCTTCTCCAAATAAATTTTTCTGTTATTTTTTTTGGGGCCCTCTGAGCTCAATATTTTTAATGCAAAATCCACAGAGATCAGAGGGCTTTTTAAGGAGAAGACCGGTTATTTCAAGTCCCAATCCAATACGCCTATTCCCATGAACCGTCTGTCAAGACTGTCTTTTGGATACACCAGCCGGTTGCCAACGGCAAAAATCTTGGCCGGGAGATAAAAGGGGGCCCAGAGATATTGCCGGAGAAGATAGGTGTGATATTCTTTGAAATTTTCCACCCGTTCTTCCTGTGTTTTGGAGCGGGTCATGGCTTTTTGCATCAAATAATCGGACTCATTGTCATGCCACATGGCTGCATTGGGATACCCCATGCGGGTTGAGTTTAAAAACCACTCGAGAATGTCGGCATTTTCCCAATCATAGGAGCGGACAGCCAGCTGGTGTTCGCCTTTTTTGTAATAGGCCCGAATGGAACTTGGGTCCATCAATGTGATTTTTACGTCAACACCGGCCTTTGCCAGTTGGGCCTGGATCACTTCCGCCGAACGTCTGTATGAGGATTCGTTTTTAGCCAGCAGTTTTAATGTAAGCTTTTTACCCTCCTTATCGATCCTGATTCCGTCGGGGCCCATCTTCCATCCGGCCTCTTCAAATGCAGCCTTGGACCCTTCAAGATCAAACCGGATTTGATCTTTTTGATCCACATGACTTGCCGAAAGCGAATCAATCAAAAAAGTGTAGGCAGGTTTGCCTGCATTTGCAAACACATTTTTAGTGATGCTCTCCTGGTTTACAGCCAAAGCAATTCCCTTTCTGACCAGCTGGTTGTCCAGGGGAGCGGACTGGGTGTTCATGACCATGTGATACAATGTGTTTCCGGGTAGGCGGACGATACCCAGTTTTTTATCTTTTTCAATCTTATCGATGAACATGGTGGGCATGTCAAAAACAATATCCAGCTTGCCGGTTTTAAGCTCTAAGAATCGTGTGGATTCCTCTTTCATATCCTTGTAAACGATTTTATCAATATTGGCCGGCCCTTTGTTTTTAACCATGCCAGGTCCCCAGGTATAGGCGTTGTTTTTAACCAATACCAACTCGTTTCCCGGAGACCAGGATTCAAATTTATAGGGTCCAGACCCCACCACCTGTTTGATGCCGAAGTCTTCACCATATTTTTTATAGGCAACCATGCTGGGGACGCACATAAAGGGCTGGGACATATTAAAGAACATATTGGGGTCAGGGTATTTCATATGGAGGATAACAGAATAGGGGCCTGTGATCTCAACTCTGTCTATGGAACCCACCATGTAACCCGAGGGGCCTGTTTCCATCTCCTTGAGAAACCATTTCACCACTTCTGAATTAAAGGGAGACCCATCATGGAATTTGACGCCTTGTTTCAAGGTCATGTTCCATGTCAGCCCATCTTCACTGATGACCCAGGATTCAGCCAAACCAGGATAAAATTTCCCATCGGTTCCCCATTGAATGAGTTTGTCAAAGATGAGAATCATGGCTTCGTGGGTCAGTTCCACTTTAAGGGGATTAAAGGTTGTGACCCCAAGTTCATTGGGGTTGGCCGCCGCATATAATACTTTTTCTGTCTTTGCCTGGACGGGCGACAGAACAAACAATGCTGTCAACAGCATTAGAAATAAATAGCAAACACTTTTTCTCATTTGGTTCTCCTTACTCGTTATAGTAATCGTTATCGCCAAATTTAATTTTCCTGAATCCCATGCCAAACTGACCATCAGGAAATTGTTGCTGGTTATTATTTGGAAAGTTTTTTGCCGGGAAGCTTTCCAGTGTGTTTTCCGTTCAAGATGACCGTTTCTCCATTCACAATGACGTGACGTATTCCCATGGGATATTGATGGGGATTTTCAAAGGTAGCTGTATCCTTGATAATATTCGGGTCAAAGAGCACCAAATCGGCAGCCATGCCTGTTTGGATCAATCCCCGATCTTTTAACCCCAGTTTTTTTGCAGGAAATCCGGTCATTTTTTGTACGGCCCGTTCCAAAGAAATGATGTTTTCCCCCCGCACATATTTCCCTAAAACCCTGGGAAAGGTACCGTAATTTCGTGGATGAACCGGGGATTTTCCCGTAGGACCCTGGGGAGAGACAGAGCTGCCGTCGGAACCAACCATGCCGCAGGGATGCTGGAGTATGGTGGTCAAATCCTTTTCAGTCATGGCGAAGACAATCATTCCCAGTCCGCCTTGTTCCTCGCAGAAAACCTGAAAAATAGCTTCCAAAGGGTCAAGATCTCTCACCTGTGCCATGGCCGCTACGGTGAGACCGTTCAATGATCTGTTTTCCGGCTGCTGATATCCCATGATCTGTATCTGGTCCCAGCCCAAACCTTCCATGGGGTTTTCCCAGTCATTGTCCGGGGGATCTGTCATCTGGGCCGCTATTTTTTGTCGATTTTGGTCCGAGTTGAGAATCTCCAGCATTTTCGAGGAGCCGCCTTCTTTTGCCCAAAGGGGAAAAATTTCCAGTAAACTGCAATGATAGGCTGTATAAGGGTATTGATCAAAATGAACCCGGAGTCCCTCGTCTCTGGCCCGATCAATTTTTTCAAGCAGTAGGGTACTTTTTCCCCACATGGCAGGGGTTTCACATTTCAGGTGGGAAATTTGAAGGGAGACACCGGATTCCCGGGCCACGGACAGAGCTTCATCAACTGCCTCAAAAAGAAATTTTCCTTCACTGCGCATGTGGGTTGAATAGATCCCATGGAATTCAGTGACAATTGTGGCAAGTTCTATGAGTTCAGGTGTTTGAGCAAAGGCGCCAGGATGATAGATAAGACCGGAAGACAACCCAAAAGCACCCTTTTCAAGTTCTGTTCTCAAAAGGTGTTTCATTTGCGCCATTTCCCTGTGATCGGGGGGCCTGTTCGCATACCCCATGACATTGGCCCGAAGGGTGGAATGACCCACCATGGGGACAACATTCACAGCTGTGCCCTTTCGGGTTAATTGTCCATAAAAAGTATCCAGGGTTTCCCAATCCCATTTCTCCCGGGGGATATTTGTTTTATATAGTTTGCCCAGGTCAGTCATATATTCCATGAAGGCATCCTGCCCGGACGGCAGAATCGGACCGGGAGATCCGCCGCAGTTGCCGGTGACTTCTGTTGTCACCCCCTGCCTGACCCGGCTTTCCGCCAGAGGTTCCAGCAGAAGGGTAAAATCTGAATGGGTATGGATGTCAATAAAACCCGGGCAGAGAATCAGGCCTGATCCGTCTATTGTATTCATGCAGGGCGTGTTGATCTCGGAATCCACATGGGTGATGATTTGCTTGGAAACTGCAAGATCTGCCTGAAATGCATCTGCGCCGCTTCCGTCAATTATACGGGCATTTTTAATGAGCAGGTCAGGCACGGAAATTGTCCTTTTCTCTGGGGGTGGTATCCGGCATTTGTTCATGATCCTGAACAAATTGTTTGAGTACGGGCAGAATATTTTCCATGGGCTCTTCCAGGGGGCAGATGACCAAAATTCCCGTCTTTTTTTCAAGGGCCCTGGCGTAGGTTGTCAACTCTTCACCGCTGCCGCCGGTACCATTGAGTGTCACGGCAATCACACGTGTCCCGTACATTTCCAGGAGGGCTATTTCGCTCTCGATGGTTGGTATCCGGCACCCCAAATTCTGGGTTGTATCATAGAATTTTCTAAAGGGGGTATGCTGGAGAATCACACCTTTAATATTTCCTGAAACGATAATCTCTGTGCCACAGGGCCCCAGGGGATTTCGCATCCCGGATTGTCCTTCTACAACAATAAGATCGGGCCTAGCTTCTTGTTCACAGCTGACAATGGCGGCTTCCACCTCTCCGCTGACAAAATCATTGATGGTGGTATCCAGGATAAATCCATAGGGGTTGCCCTGGAGCCAACCGGTTTGACCGGTATAGATCATTTCGGCTGTCATCCCGGCCTGCCTGCAGGCCTCAACGATCATTCGGGATGTGGTTCGTTTTCCAAGGGCGCAGTCTGTACCCAGGACCGCAATTCTGGGGATTTTCATGTCAAAGATACGGCCGGACCAGAAATGGAGCTGATCAAAGGGTTTATGTCTGCGAACATCAATGATGCTGACATTGTTCTTTTTTGCTGCCGCCTTGAAAACCGGATTGTCGCCCAGCAGCATGTGCATCCCGTTGACAATGGAAATTTTCTGGTGGATGATGTCCAATGTGAGCGCCTGCCATTTTTCATCCAGTCGGCCGCCGCACAGGGCAACGCCTATGATGGCATAGTCGGGTTTTTCCCCTCTGGCAGCCAGGTAATCCGCCATGGCGGCATAAACGGGAATATCACGATGGACTCCGTCCAGAACCTCACCGGCATCTTTGCCCGCAGAGTTTTGGTCGATGACCCCGGTGATCCGGAATCGCTCGGTTCCACGGATCAAACCGTGGGCGGTTTTGGCATCTTCAAAAGCCAGACTGCCATTGGTTAATATAACGGCAGATCCCATCATTACCCCTTGTTTGTTCTCTGTGCCAGCCACTGTTTTACAACCATCATTTTTTGATTTCATCAGATTATTTTTACTCCCAATCCAGGTTGATCCGTGGTTTGCAACCATCCGTTTTTCATTGCAAATCCACCGGTTACGATATCCCGTGCCAGGTCCAGACTGCCGTCAAGGTCCAGGTATTTTGTGGCCCCGGATGCCAGGGCGGCATGGAGGGCTCCTGCAATGCTGACAATGCTTTCATCCATGCATCCCCACATCAGATCTACCCCGGCATGGCCGGCCATATTTGCGATTTCCAAACCAGGTGCAATGCCGCCGCATTTCATCAATTTGATATTAAAAATACCAAAGGGATGGGGTTGTTGAAGAAGCGTCAGGGCAGTCCCGGGACCCAGAAGGCTCTCGTCCCCAGCCGAAATCCTTCGGATATTCTCCGGTAACGATCTCATTGTCCCAAGGTCGGCAGCTTTGAGCGGTTGTTCTATGAACTCGACCAGGCCGGCGGTTTTTTGATAAAAACGGTGTAATTCATCATTGCCATATCCCTGGTTGGCATCCACCCGTATGCAGATGGATTGTTTGAATTCTTCGTCCAGCCGCAGGATACGTTCTATATCTGTTTCAACATCCAGCCCGGTTTTTACCTTTAAAATGGAAAATCCATTTGCCAGATATTCTCTGGCCTCTTCCAGGGTTTCTTCCACAGACTTTATCCCGATGGTGATGGAGGTCGGCAGGGATTTATGAACCCGTCCGAGAATATCTGTCAGGGGCAAGTCCATTGTTTTGGCCACAAGATCGTGAAGTGCGATGTCTGTTGCAGCCATGGCTGCCGGGGTGTCTGCCAGTTCTCTATTTATTTTTTGCAGTAGTGAACGGCTGTACCTGATATCTTTTCCCATGAGAATTGATTCCAGGGTATGGGTCAGGGCAAGTTCACAGGCCGTAATACTTTCACCGGTTACATCTTCAGCTGGTGACCCCGCGCCAATACCGGTGGTTCCGTTTTCAGTTTCAAGGAGCACAAACAGGTTTTCAACGGAACTTATGGTTTCATAGGCAATGGTATAGGGGCGTGTAAGTTCAAGATCTTCTTTCCAAATGGTAATTTTTTTAATTTTCATAGCATTTTTCCCAGGTTCTCATCCTTAAATTTATTCCGACAGCCACCCTTTGATCCTGGGGGGCAAAAGTGTCCACTTTTGACGTGCATTGGTCACCATGAAGGATTCAGCATGGCTGATTCCGTCTATCTTGCTCATTTGTTCTTCATAAAATTTAAACATCCACTCAATTCCCTCGGTCACAACCACTTGGGCAAAAATGTCGTAACGGCCTGTCACGGCAATTGCCCAGGCAACATTTTCAAACTCCATGAGCTGATCTATGACCTGGCCCATTTTGCCATTGTCATCCACCCGGATGGCAATAATGGCTACCAACATATTTTTTACCTTGAAGGTATCGACCATGCCGGCCACCCTGAGAATGCCTCTCTCTATAAGCGAACGTACCCGGGATTGAACGGTTGGTGCTGATACCTCAAGCTTTTCCGCTATTTCCTTGGCCGGCATTCTGCCGTCCAAAGAGAGCAGTTTGATCAAATGCCGGTCTAGATCATCTATTTTTTTATTTTCCATATTCATCCAAAACTTTATAATATAATTTTTTAATGACTGATAATAATAAAATAAAAAATATATTGTCAATAATTTTTATTAAATAAATTTTTTTCGGATATCGGCTTAACTTTTATTTTTACATTATATGTTGTCTGTTTTAATAAATTAAGCAGATGGGCGCATTGGAAGGAGGCCCTTTCAGGTATGAATTAAATAGGAAATACAGGAAATGATATCTGAAGCGGTCTTTTATTCGTTATATTTATCCTGTCGAATTGCAAGAACTGGACAGGGGCGGGAGCATCGCCAATGCGTTATTTGTTTTTGTTTTGGTGGTAAGCTATTATTATTGGAAGTATAATAACCGCCAAAATCAATATTACCAAAGAATTATTCCCAAAGTGCCATTTTGCCTGGATTTTATTTGTTAATATACCAATCCCAATGGTTGCACCCGATCCAAGAAGAGTAAAAACTACTAACCGGACAATATTTTCCCATGCACCTTTGATATGCCCAATCTTTTTGGTAAAAGGATTGAGAGCTATTTTTTTTTCAACCTTCAAATATTCTAACCTATCTGAAGCCAATTCTAATACGTTTGAACATAGGCTATCAAAAGGCCGGCCTAACGCAAACAATCGCCAAAGATATCTTGATGCACCTTGTAATTTTTTAATGTCATTGCAGTTGTTTACAATTTTTATCAAGGCTTTTTCTGCCTCAAAGAAATAATAGTCTCCAAAATAAGATCCATGTTTCCTGAGATTCTTAAGGATAGGAAAAAAACCTTTGAAGTCGCCAATTTGTCCCAACGCCTTTATTGAAGCAGAATCTAACCAACCTTCAATTAAACAGGGCAATGCTTCAGGATCACCATTTTTCCCCATGGCGATGGCTACTTTATTTCTCGTATAGGGAGACCATTTTTTTTTATCTTTTAAAACCTTTTTTAAATATTCGGTTATTTGTTGATTATTGCTGTGTACTAGTACCTCTGCTTGTTCTATACGGTCTTCTTCGCTGTAAAAATTAGACAGAAAACTAATGGATGTGGAATCACCAACTTGTTTTAATGCCCTAATGATTGCGTCATGAATTTTAGACTGTTCTTTTTCATCTTTCAAAAATTTAATAAGGTGATGAGAGACGCCATTACCACCTATACGCCCCAATGATTCGACAGCAGCAACCCGGGTATCTGTTCTGGATGAAGTATCATTTAGAACTGTCATAAGAAAAGGAACCGCCTCAGGATTACCGATTATACCTAAGGCTGAAACCGCGGCTTTTCTTAACCCAACATTACATGATCTGTCACTTGCAATCTCCACAAATTGCGGTAGCGCTTGTAGATTACTTATACGCGACAGGCTATGAATTGCCTCAGACACTACCTGGGTATTTTTGTCTTCAGCAGCTTTGATCAAATAAGGGACTGTTTCAATGGAACCTATTTCATCCAAAGCTTTAATTGCATCGATACGCTGTTTATGGTTTGAGATCGAAGATACCCTTCCGAGATATGAAATCCCTTCTTCCCTGTGTAACAGTCCAAGAACCCTAGCGACTATAATTGGATTTTGACAACTATTTTCATTTTCCAACATACTTACAAGTTGATTAAGCTCATCGCAATTGCCCATCTCAAGTAAACCGGCAACAGCAGAATTTTCACCCTTACTTATTGCATTGATGAGAATTTGTTTTGTCTCCTGATCGCCAATTTTTCCTAGGGCTATTCCTGCTGAAACGCACATTTTTGTACTTCGAAAAGATGAAATAAATATTTTTTTTAAAATGGGTACCGTTGGTGAACCGATTTTCGCACACAATTCAAAAAGATTTTGCTTGTGTAACTTGCGTTTCCAAATTCTTTTCGGGAATTTTAAAATCAATTTAATAGGATACGCTGCTGAAAACCATACCATGCACCACATAATAATAAATATTAAAAAAATAATGAAATTCAAATTAGTATTCATGGCGTGTTGTCTCAATACATCTTCTAATTCTAACGGGAATGGTTTGCCAGTTCTATAAAAGAGGAATCTATAATATAAAACAAAACATTCATTTGTCGCATAGATGATACTCTTTGTGAATATATAAAATCCAAAAAAGAAAGTTATGATTTGAGGGAAAATATACGATATTACAGGGGGGCATAGAAGCCATTTGAGACGTTTTAAAATTTGTATCTTTATTTTGCTTTTTAAGGGAGCACCCTCCGCAAATAATTTTGCTGCCAAACTAAAATCTCGATGAAGGACTCTTTCAAAAGGACTAACGCCTGATAATAAATATCGGGTAATAATATTAATATCATTTCGATCCTTATCTAAAAAACCGCCCATCATTAGAAACGGTTCCTGCCATGAGGGACTATGCAATTTTGAACATAAAAATTTCCATGTCAGTTTTTTATTTTGTTCCCATGCCAAAGCAAGTCCTTTAGCAGTTGCAAATTCTTGGAAAAATATATGGCGGAACGCTATATATTCTACACCATTAACGACATCCATAATTAGCAGACCCGTGTCCCGCCAAAAATCAATTACTGATTCGGCACTGCTTTTGGCATCTTTATCATTTAAACTTTGTTTGAGGTATTCTGCTAAACTCTTTCGAGTTAGATAATAATCTTCCCTGCCTTGTGAGTGTGTTATATGGAGGTACCACCCTATAATATAAAATGATTTTTTTGCTACTCTTCGCGCATTGGCGCCATGTAAAGCGCCTAACGTAAAAGCTGTTTTCCCCTCTGCTCCCTCTATGGGCCGCTTACTTTGCTCCCAGGAATCAAGAAGGTCTTCTACAATAATTTTTAATAGTTGCGCTTTTTGGAAAGGATGATCTCTTGCAGGTTTTTCCACCACTGGATGCTTTTTAGAAAATAAAATAACTAAAAACGTTAGCATCATGGGTGATTTTACTAAATCCTGCAAATATGGAAGACTGTCAATTGTATTTTTAATTCTTACAACTTGCTGTTCAACCTTTTCTGAATCAAGACCATAATTCTCTGAGAAAACACAGAACCAACGATAAAGATAATTATCAATATCTTTTTGGCTGAAATCACTTGTTTCAAAATGGGTAAAATTTTCTAATTTTGATTTAGCCTGACTTACGTAACGTGAAGTAAGTACAATATCCCCTGGCAAGTGGATAAGTTGCTGTATGATTTTGCTTTTGTAGCCATAAGATTCATCTAATCCATCTATCAGCCATAAAATAGGTTGGTTTTCGCTGAGCAATTTCCCTATGGGTTTACCCCTGTAGCACATATGCCCAAGGGCAAAATCCTGGATTGACTTGTGCCCCCCGCTCCCAAAATAGGTAGCGAGATCCCGCAAATCAATCAAAATTGGTATCGGCCCATTGGTATCGGAAGCTGAAATGCGATACAGATGCCTGAGCGAAGTAGATTTGCCTGATCCTGGTTTACCCCATATGACCATACGCTTATATTTTTTAAGCGCCTCTAATACACTGATACGCACAATATTATCATGGGCTGGATATACTTTTTGGGTTAAATCATCAGCTCCACCTAAATATGTTTTTAATCGTATTTTATCGAAAATAGGATTATTGGTATAGTACCTATCGTAATCTCTAATACCCAAATTGCCACTGCGCTTTAATGAAGATTTCTGATCTTTGCTATCAATGGACACGGTAGGTGCTAAATTTTCATTGTTTTTTGCATTCGCTATACTGGCTTGACCCTTTTTTACATGGGTTTTTTTTGTGTCTGGTTTGCTCAAAAGCCGAATTTTTGTGTGGATATAGACTTTTTCTAATGGGATCGATAATTCCTTTTTTATTTTGGAATGATTTCTTATAAGAAAAGAGAAGCCTTCCCAATCAAAATAATGCGTTTCATTCAGAATTTGTTTACGATATTCATCCAGATTGTTTATGGATAATCCGCCTTCAAGATTATGAGTGTTTTCATTTGGACGACTCATCTCTTCCTCTTGGATTGTATTATTTGAATATTGATATGGAATTTGGCATTAAGAGAATTCAAATATCATTCTGGCCATAATTCAAATTCTTTATCAAATTGGTTGAATTACAAAAATATCTGTGTATTCATCCATAAGAGATTTTAATCTAAATCTCAGCTGTCTTAACTTGACCAAGGCAAAGACAAGACTAAAATAACCTGCCCAACCCTTTGTTAATACTTCCATTAAAATCACAACAAAAGTTCCGATTACACGACAACCAAATGAAAATTTGCGGACTTCATATTCTAAAACGCGACAGCAGTTATTAACCTCATCCCCTTGTGCCGTTTCATTAATGATGGCCCTGGGATCAAAATCACCATCTTTTATGAATAAAACATGTTTGAGATCAGAGCCTGGCATTACAGGATCCACGATAAATTGAATCGTTCTACCAATGCTTTTCATTATATTTGAAAGAACAGTAAATGAGCCAAGGGTAAAGTTATATATAATACGGGACATGTTAAGACCAATTTTTTTAATTTTTTTAACAGTGCTGCTGACCATCCGCTTAAACCATCCCCAGGCCCGCCGAATACCGTCCCATATACGTGCCCCAAACCGCTTTACATTGTCCCATATGTTGGGGAGTTGGTCATGCTTCTCATTGACGAATGCTTCTATTTTTTCCTGGGCCTCATTTGCATCAAACTCATTTTCCCGGCTGACTTCTTCGTCCATAATTTTAAAAAACAATTGAAATTTTTTTAAAAAGTTAACACTTAATTCATCTGCTGTGTCATCATCTTTACCCTGCTCAACCCAGAACGAATGGAGTCCCCGGTAAAATCTAATTGATTTTTTAACGGTATTTTTTTGAGAAAGCGTCTTTGACCACTTCCAAATGTCCATTTTTGTCAGCCCCGATGTATCCAGTGTTTTATTGGTTTGCTTTAAATCGTATCCATTGGGTTTTACATGATACCCCTTTAACCACAGTTCGATTTTTGCTGCATTTATAATTAGGCTGTGGGATTCCTGAATAAGTTTGCGGTTCAGGGGCGTACTTACTTTTGAAAGATTTTTGGTAATGGTGTCCATATCAAATAACCGTTCGACCCATTCAGGATTTATCCCCACAGGAAGTGTTGGTTTAGCAAATTTTAATTTATCCCAGATCTGTCCAAATTTTTTAATGCCCGTTCTAATATCTTCATTGGCTGATTTGGGTTTAGCCTCGTTTAATCCCAAAACAAATAGCCGTAACCCTATTGCCCGGCATAATACTGGTTTAGGGCCTGAGGGGTTGAACCATTTTTTCAGGTCAATGGGGGTTTCAAAGCTGACCAGTTCTTGAAGTGCCGGCCAGGTTTCTTTTTCACCAATCCAGCCATCCACCTGAAGACCAGCCTCACTTTGAAACGCTTTTATCCCATTTTTTATTGTATCGTCCAAATGCCCGGTCCCGGTATCCTTCTCGATATAACCCAGACAAAACAAACGATTCCGAATTGTCTTAATCCGTGACCAATCTTTTGGTTTTTCCTGAATTTCAGTGGGCAATGGGACAAACAAGTGATCATCACCTGCATGCCCAATATCGGTCTGCAAAGCAGAAATTCTTTCTATAGACTGGTCAAAGGTATGAGGAACGCCAGTCTGAGGTGCGAAAGTTGCAGAGAAATGAGCCATTCCTTTATGGAAGTCTAATGTCATTTATGCCTACTTTGATACTTTCAATCCGATGACATCAGAAAATAAGGATAACAACCCTTGTCTTACGTCGTTCCCAGATTTCAACGCAGCATTATGGGCATTTTGTATATGATCAGGAGTTGCTGAAGCAGGTAACAGGACAAATCCATCACCATCAAAATTGATTTTGGTGACCAACGTCAATTTTAATTTACCAGAGGTTTTTCCTGATTCTAAAAGTTTTTCAAGGTTGGTGGGGGTTGTTTCTCCTTGGACAAGCACATTTAAATCCCCTACATATGTTTGGACCTCAATGGAGGTCAAATCACATAATACATTTTTCAAACCTTCCAATGCTTTGTGTAAAGGTTCAGCCATAATAATCTCCTTTCCGGGTTTAAGTTTCAGTTATGCAAGTTTTAAAATTTTTCTTTTTATGGGTGTTTTTTTCTAAGCTGCACAAATACCATATTTTGGCAACAGGTCATGGAGCACATGGAAACGATGCGCCTGGGCTGCATCATGAAATAATTTCCAGTTGCTGGTTAAAAATGATTCCGAGTATTTGCAAACTGATTCATCAAAATTGGTACCAATGGCTGCTTTTTTCCAAGAATTGTGTCCTTTGCCTGAATAGGAAATGTTTTCTGCCCCAAAACTAAAATGGCCATTTTTGATTTTTTCCAGCCATTTCCCATGCCGTTTTTCCCCATCTTTTTCCTGAATTTCTTCAAAGAGAAGTCTGATTTTTTTCATATCTGATTGTTTAATCCCGGTAACATCTGTGTCATCAGGATCTCCCAAACGATAACGCTTCATGGCCATACACATATGGTCTGCTGCCTCACAAAAGTCATCTGTATTTTTGCGGGTTATGGTATTCCCTAAATGATTTTTATATTCCCAGGTCAAAAAGGGCATATCAGGAAATATATTTGCCCGACCATGGCCCAAGGGAGGGATGGTATCATCCAAAAAGTCCCGCCACCAAGAACCTAAACCACCGCTAAAAACACCTGTATCACTCACTTCCACCGCATCTTCAACTTCGTTGATGTCATGCAAAACACCTGCAAATTTCTGGTGAGCCCAGGTGTCGGCATAAACATGCATGGTGATACCCAAACGATGGAGACCAAAAGGTTTGTCTTTTTCAATGATTGCTTGGCGGACCATCTCTTTTGCGATGGGACTATTTTTACTGCAAACTATTTTATTAATAAACCCACCATTGGGGTTGGTCCCGGCCTCAAAATCATTATTACCCGGCAAAAAATGAAAAGGTAACCAGACCATGTGATTTTTAATCGATTTCTTAAAATTATTGGGATCGGTCATGGCATGGGCAGAAGAAATCCTTTTGTACATTGCATTATTGGAAAAATGGACTGTGCCGGAGGAGGTTGCATCATCAACATATTGGGCGGCATAGGCGATAATTTCCGCTTTCTCTTTTTTGAATCCTGACAACCGGGCAACCACATAAGTCACTGCATGATGGAAATCGATTTGCATAATTTTCTCCTTTTTTTGTTCTAGGGTTTACAAGAATGTCTCCAATTTTTTACCAGAATATTGTTTTTTATGTATAATGACATGTGCAGATATAGGCTTTTTTTATATTATTCCTCATCCCTAGGATAGGCTGGAAAAGCCTCTGTGCCCCGGAAATCTTCACCGTACCCCCATCTGTAGGGTGTATTAAAATAAGGCAACCCCCCTATTGTAACCGCTATTTCCATCGCCGATCCAAGCAAGATCCCTGAAATATCTTGGCCGAGGGTTTGGGTCACGCATTGTTTCAAGGCTTGGTCCGCAGCCTTTTTTTCATCAGGAGTGCCGCCGTAGTAATAAGCAAGGTCATGTACTTCACAGCACTTTCTCCAGGGCAATTCCTCTGCTTTGAAAATTTTAGGATGTTTCTTCCGCAAAAGGGCATAGAACGCTGACATTCCGCCACTGCAGCCGTCTGAGTGTTTTTCTGGATCAAACTCTGGAATACCAGTAACCCTTTCCCAAAGATCTGGTTTGGTTCGGCCTTTGATGGCCTTAAGAATTTCCCGGGTAGATTTGAAGGTCATTGTTTTTCTCCAACTTTGGTGATGCGGTTTTCAGTATGGCAGGACTAAAACGGTTTAAACGGTTAACAATTTATCGGAATAGTATTGAAAATGTTCTTGGTTGTCCAATATGCAAATTTGACTGAGAGACTGAATTAAAAATGTTTTAGACCAACAGTATAACAATTTTTTATCCCAGGATATCAGGATATAGAATTCATTGTCAATCAGGGAAACTCTGATTTTTAAAAAAAGATCTCTTTTTTTTCAGATAACAATATTAGGTATTTCAGTTAACATTATTTAACGCTGATTGACACCAGGAGAAAGATATATTAACGTTCTCCAATAATTTGGGATCCAAATTAGATGTCATTTGAAATCTTAGGGTGATACCCATCCTAGGAGATTAAACATAAAGGAAATTATAGATGACGGACGGGCAAAAAAGAACCATGATTAAACCAGGGCAGAAAGTTTCTATTGTATTGAAAAACGATCAAAAAACAGGAACTCTTACCGATGGTATTGTGAAAGATCTTCTGACAAAATCATCTTTTCATCCCCATGGAATAAAGGTCCGTTTAGAAAACGGCCTTGTGGGAAGGGTGAAGATTGTTCACAGTTAAAACTTGAGCTTAAACGAAAACAGGATAACCTCATATTGAATAAAGGAGTTGACATGGACAGAGAATTAAATGCGATCCTCACAGTACTTTCGAAGGGATATGATGTTACCATTGAGATTAATGGTATTGATATCGGCATCAGGGGTCAAAAATCCGAATCCTTAAAGCTGTTTGGAAAAAATAATCCAACAACTCCGGTGTTACCAGAAGATATGAAAAAACAGGTTTGTTTACAAGACGGGGAGAACTTAATTTCAGTTAATTGCAAACGCATTGATTCAATATCCGGGTCTGAACTGACCATTGAACTGCAGGCCAGAGATCTGTTTGTAAATGGGGCAACCAATTTCTCCCGAAAAGAAAAACTTGATGTCGGAAAAGAAAAAAGCTTTACTGAAACCTTTATCATATGAGCCAATTAAATGCGAATTGAACAGCCCGGAAAAGTAAGTGATAGGATAACTCTGTTAGGGCGGAATGAGTCCTGTGTGTACCTGGTGGATGGCAAGGATGAATATGCCATCCTCGGGGGCGGCATGACCTATATTGCTCAGGATGTGATGGCCCAGGTTAAGGCCGCCGATATTGATGTTGAAAAGATCAAACGATTGGTCATCCATCATTCCCATTTTGATCATGTGGGCATTGTCCCTTTTTTAAAACAGCAGTGGCCCTGGATAAAGATTACCGCCTCTGTTCGGGCAAAGGAACTCCTTTTACAGGAGAATGTAGTGGCCGGCATTGTTGCCTTTAATCAAATGATGCTTCCCAAAAAGGATCAGGGTCAACTTCGTGAAAGTCTTGATATCAAAACCCTAGGGGTTGATGAAACGGTTCTCCAGGGAGATGTTTTATCCTGCGGGGATCTTGATTTTGAGGTTATTGATGTGCCCGGGCACTCTTCTTGCTCAATGGCCATTTATATCCCCGGGGAAAAGGTGCTTTCCGCATCTGACTCTGCGGGAATCATTTATGGGGAGATGGTGTTTGCTGCAGCCAACTCCAATTTTGATCTTTACCAGGAAAGCCTGAAAAAAATGGCCGAATACGAGGTGGCAATTCATCTTTTCGAACACTATGGGGCCTTGATACAGCCAGTCGGCAACCGATTCATGAAACAATCCATGGCAGATGCCGTGACCATGAGACAGATGGTTGAAGAGATTTATGACAGCACCCGGGACGAACAAAAGACGGTTGAATTGCTGCTGTCTGCGGTTTCAAAAACAGCCTCGGGCTATTTTCTGCCCAAAAAGATCATGGCCGTGGTTCTGGGCCAGATGACACGGTTCATTGCAAAACAGCATTCAGCAAAAACAAAAAGCGGATAAACGGCTAGACGACGTCTAAAAATAAATCCGGAGCCGGTTCAGAAAGTCAAGAAGAGTTATGACCAGACAACAATTGTTCGTCTGGAACTTTATGAGCCGTTCTTTTTACGCCATCTCATCATTGGGGATCTCTTTTTTTGAAATCGGTTGAGAATTCAAATTTTTCTAATTCCTTCATTGTTTTATAATCCGTAATATCACATTGGATAGGGCTAATGGAAATATAGTTTTGTGATAATGCCTTTACATCGGTATCAGCTTCACCCCTGACTTGATCTATATTGCTATACCAATAATAAGCTCTGTTTTTAGGGTCTATTCTCTTATCAAAATGTTTTGATAGGTTATTCGAGGCTTGCCCTGTTATTTTGATGCCTTTTACTTGATCAACGGGAATGCCGGGAGCATTAATATTTAAGAATGTTCCCGAAGGCAGTCTGTAATCATGAATTTTATTTACCAATTGGGCGACAAATTGGGACATCCCCTGAAAATCAATAGTGTTTTTGGTCCTGAATATAGAAACAGCCATACTTAAGATACCATTAAATGCAGCTTCCCTGGCTGCTGCCACTGTTCCAGAATAGTTGATATTAACCCCTGTATTGCTACCCGGATTAATCCCGGAAATTACCAGATCCGGGGGAGTTGCACAAAGCTCAAATAGACCCAGCTTAATACAGTCTGCGGGTGTTCCTGTAATGGCATATACCTCATCTCCATCAGGTAAGCGTATTGTTTCAATTCTCATGGGTTCATTAAGGGTAATTCCATGACCCACCGCACTTTTTTCTCTATCAGGTGCAATCAAAATAACTTCGTGATGAAGCGTAAGGGTGTTATAGAGTGTCAGAATCCCTGGTGCATTATATCCATCATCATTTGTGAGAAGAATTTTCATGATTTTCTAGTTGCCTATAATTTTATTGGTGAACAATGTTTTCTTGCTGTTTGTATTGTGATTATGGGATTGTTGTCAAGTATTAGGATTTTAGGGCAACAATAGTTTGATAAGCGATAGAATCATCCATTGGAAAAAATTAATTACAGGATTTAGAACGCCTAAATAAAGGAGTCCTATAATAATAAAAAATCCATATCTCTCGAGGCGGAAAAGTTGGTTTTGAATGGTTGGAGATGCAAAGCCCATAAGAATTTTAGACCCGTCGAGGGGCGGCAGTGGTATCAAATTAAAAGCAGCCAGCATGATATTGATCTTTGCAAAAAAATAGAGAAGCTGTGCTATCATACCTGACGGCGAAGGGGACAGCAATTGATTCAAAAATAGAGCACCAAACGCAAATAGCATGTTCGCGATGATCCCTGCGGAAGAGACCAATATCATCCCCTTGCGCCTGTCACGCAGTTGGTTGAAATTCACCGGCACCGGCTTTGCCCAACCAAAACCGAAAACAAATAGCATGATGGTGCCCACTGGGTCGAGGTGTTTGAGTGGATTGAGACTAAGACGGCCGAGTGATTTGGCTGTCGGATCACCC
Organism: Desulfobacteraceae bacterium; assembly: GCA_016744295.1. GTDB lineage: Bacteria > Desulfobacterota > Desulfobacteria > Desulfobacterales > Desulfobacteraceae > NBML01. The sequence goes on from JADGEQ010000013.1 coordinate 50,981, forward strand.
ATGCGATAGGCTACCCAGCCATGGGCCAACTCATGAAAAATGATGGCATACAAGAGCGGTATAGCGATGAGGATGAACGCAATCGGATCTTTAAGCAACAGATTGAGAAGGCCCATGGATTATCTCCTTGATAGCTAAAATTGATAGCTAAAATTTTTTAAAACCGTAAATATGGTTGTTGTTTTTATCGATGATAACAGTAACACTTCGGGTCAAATATTCAGCTATTACTTTGTGTTTTAAATCTGTTAACCAACGGACCGGTCTTGCGCCAGGCCCAGCAGGTGTCAAATAAATATTTTTCCATATCAAGATGTGGGTTGTCATTTTTATGAGGCGTGCGGGCTTCGAATACCCAATACCCCTGGACAGCTGCCGACGCCATCGCTAACAATAGTGTCGTCAAATGGGCGCAGCCTTTTATACCACCGGCAATTTTTTTAACTTTAGAGGTAAATCCAGGTGCGATGTCAAGCCCCTTGATTTGATAAAGACTATTTTCCATTTCCCTACAGATCTCTTTGTGTGGGGCGCTTGGGATCTTTACCCAGACATTCTTGATTGTCAGTGAGGCGCCTTCGATCAAGAGCTGAATCTGCATGTGGTGAAAAATGCTTGGCTCCTTTGGTTCATCAAATGTTTCGTAAATTGTTACCAGATTTCCTTCTTTCAATTCGCCTGCTATCAATATATGTTTCTCATCGACAACGTAACTTGAAATGTCCAGATTGCGATTGTGTATCTTTTCAAGTCCCTTCACCTCTATATTTTTCATTGGATTAACCTGTCCCTCATGTTTAGCTCAGACCTTTTCACAAAGGGCTTTAAAGTTGATCATTTGTTTGCGCATCATGATAAGGTCACCAAAGGGAAGGATATATTGCAGCAATACACCTGGAATTCCTTTGGGGTAGTTGACAAGGATTTTGACCAGAAGTCTGCAGATCCGATGCTTTTGCCTGATAATCTGATAACTGATAATCGTATCCCCGAAAATCTTTGGAATCCTTTTATTCAGACCGAGTGTCAGGTGTTTGTTGGGTTTGAAATCGATCAACTCAAAAATAGTCATTATCTTTTGACCGATTTCAAGCGGGCCAAGCCCTATTAATTTTTGAGGACTTTTCCGGCCAAAATTGTCGATCCAGTCATAGCTGTAGGGCGCAACCCTCATCTGGCAAATCCATTGAAAAATAATTTCAGGTTCAGCATGGATGGTTATCCCCCGAAACCAGGTATTCGAGAAAGATTCCCCGTATTTGTCACATGGAAATTCAAGACAGCGTTCATGGGAAGCAACACCCCAATTATTATAAACTGACCTCAGTTTGATAAAACTCCATTATCAATTTGTTAGCATTAATGATTAACAGTTTTAGAAAAAACATTTATGACAATCACACCCGATATAATAAACCCCATCCCTATAATTGCGGGAATATCCAAACTTTGTTTGTAAAATACAAAACCAACCATAGCGACCAATACAATGCCGAGGCCAGACCAAACTGCATATGTAATGCCTATTGGTAAAACTCTGAAAACAAGCGTCATAAAATAAAATGCAGTGCCATACCCGACAATAACAATTATTGTCGGTATTATTTTTGTAAATTCATCCGATGCTTTTAATGCACTCGTTGCAGCGACTTCTGCAATAATTGCTATCGCTAAAAATAAATATGTCATTTTTCTCTTTTGTGTAAATTTAATAATTAATCAACCATTGGTTCGTATATCATTCATTTTTTCAGGATACCAGCTTTCGGTTGTTTTTAATTGTCGCTGAACATTTTTCCCATATATTTCCAAACCGGCTTATACCATCCGGTAAAGACAGAAAGATTAATCCCAGACACTGAAAAATTTTCTCCAATGATTCTTAAAACACTGGATAGTCAGAAACTGAAAAATTTTGGATGAATGGGTTACAAGATACTTTTTGACCTGGCTTGGAAAAAAGCGTAACTTTATTCGGTGTGAAAAATTATTGTTTTTTAAACCAACCCCCCCTATGAATGAAATCTATGGGGGAGGGATCTGAACACGGATATGAAAAAACCAAACAAAAAATTGGAAAAGCCGCCATTGTATTAGTCCGACCACCTTTGTAATCAATAATAAACGGGGGAAGATCAATATGAGAATACGAACAACAACCATTGGTGCCTGGCCAAAGCCTAGTGATGTCCCAATTCCAGACTGGTTTCAACAGGAGAGTACCACAGATGCCAATCCCACAGAGAGTTTGGATTCATGTGAACGATGCTTTGATGATGACATCTCAAACCTGTTGGACAAGGCTACCCAGGAGGTTGTGACGGCGCAAGTAAATGTTGGAATTGATATCCCAACCGACGGAGAAATACGCCGTGAAAACTATATTCACAGCCATTGCCGCCATATGGAGGGAATCAATTTTGATCGTTTGACGAAAAAAGCCATGAGATCGGGTGCCTGGGAAGTCTTTGTTCCGACAATAACCCATCTCATCAGACCTGGAAAACCTTTTTTGGTTCGGGAATGGCAGGTGGCTCAGGCTGTTACCAACCGTCCCGTAAAAATGACATTACCCGGGCCCATGACGATCATGGACTCTGTTGCAGACGAGTTCTATGGGGATGAACGTAAATTGGCTCGTGCTTTGGCCCAAGCGTTGAATTTTGAGATCATAAGACTTGCCAAGGCGGGGTGTCGATGGATACAAGTGGATGAGCCTGTGTTTGCAAGATATCCGGAATCCGCACTCTCTTTTGGTATTGAAAATCTGGAGCGTTGTTTCACCGGTGTAAACCGGGAAGTTACCAGATGTACTCATATTTGTTGTGGCTATCCTGATAAGGTGGATAGTACGGGTTATGTCAAAGCGCCACCCAGTGCATATTCCCTTCTGGCTCCTGCCTTGGATAAGGCTGCTATTGACGCCGTTTCCATTGAAGATGCCCACAGGCCCAATGATCTGTCCCTTCTTGGGTTATTTGAGAATACCATTGTGATCCTGGGGGTTCTTGGAATTGCCCGGACACGGATTGAATCCATTGAAGAAATTGAATTACGTTTGCGAGACGCCATGGGGCATATTGAAAAAGATCGTCTTATTGCGGCCCCTGATTGTGGCCTGGGAATGTTAAGTCGGGAAACGGTGCTGGCCAAACTTAAGAATTTAAGACAGGCCGTTGAAAGGATTGGATGATAACGGCCGAAGGTGCAAATTTCGGCCTCGCAATAAATTCTTATTGGGCTTGTCCCACCTCTCCCAGACCAATGGGGCCAAGGGCAATATCTCACAGGTCTGGGCCAATATCTTCTTTTTTGTGGCGAAACATCCGGCCTATTTCCAGTATATAGAGCAGTTTTCCAACTCCCCTTACAGTGAACTGGTGAACAAGGAAGAGGTTGAGGCCTATTTTGAACCGGTGATCCGGGTCATCCTGACGGGCATTGAACTAAAGATAATAAAGGATGTTCATTTTGATATTCTCTCCGCCTTTATTTTCTTTCCCATCATGGCCCTGGCCAATCCCCGGCATTGCAAGAACTTTGAATTGAGTCAGGAAAATATGGAAACGGCCTTTAACCTGTCCTGGGATGCTATCCGTCGATAATTACCGAAAACAATTACTAAATTTTGCACTATTATTAAATGAATATTCACTTTAAAAAATTTTTCTTATTCAGTTTGATCTTAACAGGAGCCATCATGACCACCACAGCCCATGCCCTGGACACCCTGCCCATGCCAGGCCACAAGGACAATAAATTTTACACCGATGTCAATCCCCTGACCATGTCTCTTGGTGAGACCCTGTCCACCAGTGTAAAATTCCTCTTTGCCCGAAAAAACCGGACGCCCAAGGTCAGGTTGCCGATTCAGCAGGCCGATCTTAGGCCTTTCAGCCGCCGGGGAAAAGGTGAGTTTAACAGTACCTGGCTGGGGCATTCCTCACTGATGATCAATATGGACGGGTTCAGGATTCTTCTGGATCCGGTGTTTGAGCAAAAGGTATCCATTGTGGGGCCCAAACGCTTTAACGGCCAGGTCCCTTTGGATATAAGCGATCTTCCTGAGGTTGATCTGGTGATCATTTCCCATGACCACTACGATCATTTGAATAAATTCACCCTAGGGGCGATACGGGATAAGGTAGGTCTCTTTATGGTGCCCCTTGGCGTGGATGCCCATTTGAAATCCTGGGAGGTTCCTGAAGAAAAAATCATTGCCATGAACTGGTGGGATTCCCATGAGACTGCCAAAGGGCTGAAAGTAACTGCCTGCCCGTCCCAGCATTTTTCAGGCCGGGGTCTGATGGACAGGAATAAAACCCTTTGGGCCTCCTGGGTAATTGAATCCCCGACCTATAAGATTTTCTTCTCAGGCGACTCCGGATATTTCAGCGGCTTTGCCACCATCGGTAAAAATTTGGGCCCCTTTGACATGACCTTTATGGAATGCGGAGCCTATGATCCCTCATGGCACGGGGTGCACATGTATCCCGAAGAAACGGTAAAGGCCCATCAGGATCTCAGGGCGGAATTCTTCATCCCATTCACTGGGGAACCTTTAACCTGGCCCTCCACCCCTGGTACGATCCCATGACGCGGCTGAAAACAGCGGCGAATGCATCCGGCGTGACCATTGCCACCCCCATGCCAGGCCAGACCGTTGATTTTAATACCCTGGGATCCCCCTGGTGGGAAGCCCCCATGCGTGAAACCATATCGAAATAATAAGGAAATACTGCGAACAAATGTAAGTTAGCTTTACTGTCAGCGTTGTGGCCCGGTCCAACTTCTGGGCTTTGGTGAGGTTTGAATCTGAACGTCAGCTGGTGGCGGTATGCAGGGTTCTTGCAACCGATACCCGTTTGATTAATTCAGCCCCATTCCAATTACAAGACCCACAGCAATTCCAAGGCCGATAAATATTGACCCTACAACAATTCCAACGGCAATGTTGTTGTCTGACAACTGTTTTGATGTATCAAAGGGTGTCAGTTTATCAAATAGTTTAAACCCCAAAAGCATAAATACAAGTGTAAGGATCACACCGAAAATTGCATATAAAAAATTTGCCATTATGATTCCGGCTTCCATTATTTTAACACTCCTTTTACCTTATTTATTTTATCCACATATCCAATTGTTTCTTTACTGTGTTTGCCCGTTACATCCATTAGATTTTTTTTGATGGATGACCATATATTGGGATCCAACCCTTTGCTTTTTGCAATCTTTTGGGCTTTAAGAATATTGCCTTTACCTGCATTATATGACCCAAACATAAATGCAAGCCTGTCCATGAAAGGCCTTTTTTCCTTCCATAGCTTCCAGATATTCCGATCATAATAAATACCCGCTGCAATATTCCATTTTGGCTGTAAGGTGCTCCCTTTTATTGAAGGGTGTTTATACTTAATCTCTTCAAACGTTTTTGGCATTATCTGCATAATGCCTTTTGCACCTACATGAGATTTTGCATCAGAATTCAGATTGGATTCTGCAATGGCTTGTGATTTAAAGTATCTCCAGTCAAAGCCTGGTCCAAAACTATGTTTACTATATTTTTTAAAATACGAATCATATTTGGTGACGCTATTGTAACGTTCGTACCCAAATGAAGGTATTGGGCAAGATAAAAGTAATATCAAAAATATGGGTATATATTTCAAAGAATGCTGCATCAAAAAAGAATACCACATAAACAGCAGCATGAACAGCTATGCAAATGATCAATATCTCTGATTGCTTCTGAGTCACTGCCATTTTTCAGGGATTGAATAATCTCCTTACAACCTTTAATATGCCGCGGTGTCGGATTGTCACATGGATTTTGAGAAACCGGTGACCTTGATTTAAGTATAAGAAAATTGCACTCGTACAAATCCATTGCAATTGGGGCATGTCATCTTCAGGCTTGAAACATTTCCCTTGAAGAGCAGTTTACCACAGGTGGGGCAACGGTATATCGTAAGTCTTTTACCCCTAGTCATAGAATCGTTATTCATATTATTCCAGCACTGATAGCAGATACCTTTATAAAGATCCAAAAATTCTTTGTTGCATTTTTGGCAAATAGTTACCATGCATCACCTTTAAAGGATTTATTGTTCCGATCACTGAAAGGTGCCAATGGGTTTAATATGATTGACTGGCATGTTCATCAACGGAACCTTCAAGCATATACTTGAGATATTTCCTTTCCGCTTTTAAAAAATCCTTGAATGAATAGTAATTGATATTTTCGTCAATTTCGAATTTATTTCTGTACTGTTGTATTAGTAATTCCATTCCGATATTTCTACTTTTATGGTATTCCATATGCAACCCCCTTTCTTTGATTCGGATTAGGATGACATAACAATGAAATAGCAAAAGGCATGCCTGAGAGGGCAGTGTCCCTGTAGACGCTTTATTATCAATCGTTTTGTAGAAGCAATCAGAAGTTGGCGCTAACAGTTTGGTTGTATAAAAGGTTACAAAGTATTCATAAATTTATGTACTTTAATACCCAAATAGATCAGTTTTCAATTACAATAAATCTATAAAGGTAATTCCCATATGCTTTTTCCAAGAGAAGTTGATTTGCCTAAAAAATCACGATTGTCATTCCTTCGTTACCATTATCAGGAGTCAAGTGCATTGCCCGGTAAGATTATTCTGGCAAAATTGCTTAGAATTAACCATATCTCCATTAAGTTTATCAAACGGAGGGGATAATGGGTTTGGATTAACCGGATTGTAGCTAAAGGAATTTACAGTTATTGAGTCAATTGGAATCATCATCAGAAAATGAAAAACAGACTAAAATATTGGTTTCCTCGTCTGATAATAATTGGTTTTGCGGTCCCTATACCATTTTCCACCCCAGAATTCATAGCAAGATAAGTTTTGTTCCATACGCTTAATTGGAGTTTATTATTCTTTTTTAGAATATTTCAACGTTTGATGACAATTTGACTGTCAAAATAATAATTAATACTTGACTTCTAATCTACATTCGTTTAGCCTGATTAAATTGTGCTATATTGTATTAGCGCATAGGTTTTCCTTCCAAGGTGTATATTCCGATAATAAAAGCGGGGTTACCACTCAATGCTAGAAACTTGTATTTTTTTATTTTTTTTAGGAGATTGCCAACATGGCGAACGGTATCGTAAAATGGTTTAACGACTCAAAAGGTTTTGGATTTATTGAACAACAAGACGGTGGAAAAGATGTGTTTGTACATCATTCAGGCATTAATACCACTGGTTTTAAATCCCTCAATGAAGGGGACAGTGTTACATTCGACATTGAAGAAGGCCAGAAAGGTCCTGCCGCAGCAAATGTAACCGTGGTTTAGTAAACCGTTTTATTTGCAGCAAAAAAAGTCATCTATATGGCTTGAAAAAAAAAGACTCTGAACAGGATATCGTTTGGGGTCTTTTTGTTTTTACGAAACCATTCGTTCCCGAATCCATGCGCCATTCACGGCAAAAGAATGGGTCTCTATCCTTCCCAATATGCCATCCTCCTTCTTTCAATTTGAACAAAAGAAAAATCTCAGGACTCCTGAAAAGTCAAAAGCGTGAATACAAAATATATGACAGAAGAAGACAAATGGTGGCAAAATAAAAAATATCTTTTTCTTTGGGCAATACCCACCAGAAGGCAATAAAAAAAGAGGTTTTATTTACCCTTACTGAAAAAACTGAATTATGGGTGATGCCTTAATTCAGGATAGTGAACAATGGATATTCAAAAATTTATATTCAGCAAGGCCAGAAATATCTAAGAATTATCCATCAAACACAAGAATATCCATGGCAATACCTGTTTTTCAGCGGGCTGACGGTTGCTGGAATTATAGGCACCTATTTACTATCCAAAAAGGCTAGTCGGTGCGTTAACTCTTTTAATCTTTTGTATTCTAAACATTCAAGGCGATTTCGTTCTTATGCCAGGCCTGAACATCTTTTTAAGCGTGAGCCATGGATTATTGGTAGGTGTTGGCGGCTGTATTGTCTCTGGTGCAATCCCTTTGAATTGCTTGGGGGATAAGAGAGAACATGACCAAACCATTAACAATTCTTTGAAACCTGACTGTTCAAGTGGTGAGCTTTAGTGGTATAAAGCATTCCTATGCATGCCTTTGAAAAAGACAGGACAGAAAAAAATATTGTTGGGGCTTCAAAAAATTAAAATATTCCTCTTGACCTTGATCTTTCGAACCTTTATTGTATCGGACGTTCGTGCATTCGTTGTTACTGAAGTTGATTTTCTTTCTGTTGCTTGAGCTGTTAATCCTGGTGTCCTGACTGTTGTTGATTTTGATCCTGATGTTCTGAATGATGCTGACAAATTTGGGCTGGGTAGCTTGTAGTTGCCCGGCCCTTTCTTTATAGTGGGGTTTTGAGCAAACTCTTTCCAGCTTGCTGATACTGTTTTGATTTCTCAAGCTGTCTTTTGTATCAAAGCGTTTTATAAAATTTGATCGATTGAATATTCTAGGAAGTTTTTTGGTATGTTTTCTTTTGGGGATTTTTATTTCCACCAAAATTTTATTTTTTCTATATTTAAATCTTGCCCCTATGGTAAAATTGATTTCATCTATTTTTCTGTTTTAACTTGGTATTTATTTTTACATGACAGGAAGAGAAAGGTATGCATATAAACATAATTAAAGTTTTTATTTTTGTGATGATGCTCTCATCACCGGTAACCGGTACTGAATTGTTAATAAATACCTTGGAGGAGCCTCCAGGTAGCTTTACTAAGAATTCGGGGGAGCTCACTGGTATTTCTGTCGACGTTGTAAAAGAAATCCAGAAAAGACTTGGCAATACGGACTCCATAAAAGTATTGCCGTGGGCCAGAACCTACCAGAATGTTTTAAAACATCCAAACGTAGTGGCGTTTACTGCCACAAGAACCAAAGAACGTGAAAATAAATTTCATTGGATTACCAAAATAACAAGAAGCCGATACGCTTTTTTCATCCGGACTGGAGATCAAATATCGATTACGAAGATAGATGATGCGAAAAAATTAGAAGCTGTTGGCGTGATGAGAAGCTCTGTGTGGGAACAGCATTTAAAATCAAAGGGATTCACCAATCTTGACATGGTTGCAACCCATGAACTCAACGTAAAAAAATTACTGGCAAAACGGATTCCAGCTATATATTTTGCTTCTGCCGCTCTCTTAAAAGTCTGCAGTGATAATGGACTAGACTATAGCAAAATATATCCCATCGCTAGTACCCGGACCGTGGAGGCATATCTTATCATGTCAAAAAATGGAACTTCAATGAAGCAAGTAAATCAATGGACTCAGGCTGCACAGGAAATGAAAAAAGACGGCACCTTTGAAAGCATTGCAAAGAAATGGGTGGAGCTCCTGAAACATAGCAGTTTTGAAAGTCACTATTTAGAAGGGGCTCTAAACTTATGGCAAAAGAAACTGAATAGTCAGTAAGCACCAGCAGTTTTTTTGAAAAGCATAATTACTTTGAAACTTTCCGGCTGGTCAGAATAGAATCTCAAAAATGGATTGATTCGTTTGATGATAAAGAATTTTCTGGCAGAATTTTTCAGATTCAAGTCTCCAATAAAGAATACCCCGATGATTTGAAAATGGAAAAACCTTGGATATCCGAATGTGCGCAAAACCCTATTGCTTTAAACTGGATTCCTGGTGTCATATGCTCTATAAGGGGATATTATGAAACACGCCCATATTGATCTTAAGGGAGTAGCCCTGCTCACAATTCTTTGCGCCTCCTGGGGGGTGAACCAGGTGGCCATCAAGGTGGGGATCGTCGGAGTGCCGCCGGTGCTCCAGGCTGGAATCCGTTCCACGGGCTCTGCCTTGCTCGTTCTGCTCTGGATGGTACTCCGGGGACGGCCTGTGCTGAAAAGGGATGGTACCATCTGGTGGGGTCTCCTGGTTGGCATCTTGTTTTCGATCGAATTTATCCTCATCTACTGGGGTCTTGAATTTACCAACGCCTCCAGATCCGTGATCTTTCTGAACACCTCTCCGTTTGTGGTGGCCCTGGGAGCCCAACTTTTTGTAAAGACGGAAAACCTGAGCCGGGTTCAAATTCTGGGGATGATCATCGCTTTTGGTGGCATCATTGTAGCCTTTAATGAATCTTTGAATCTGCCAACCCGGGAAATGCTGGTCGGGGACTGTATGCTCCTGGGGGCGGCGGTGTTCTGGGGATCGGTCACTGTGGTCATTAAAGCCAGCCCCTTGACCCACATTTCCCCCAGCAAGACCCTGCTTTACCAGCTGGGGGTCTCGGCACCTATTTTGTTCCTGGCTTCGGTGGCCCTGGGCGAAGGAGGTATCCGGGACTTGAGCCCTGTGGTCATGGCCAGCCTTATCTACCAGGTCGTCTGGGTTGCTTTTATCACTTATGTTGTCTGGTTCTGGCTCATCCGGAAATACCCGGTGTCCCGCATTGCGCCGTTTACATTTCTCACCCCCTTGTTCGGGGTAATGGCCGGAGCATCTCTTTTAGGAGAGCCTGTAACCTTTCTTTTAATCTGCGCCCTGGTTCTGGTGGGAATCGGTATTTACCTGGTGAACCGGAAATAGAGATGATTTAAGGACACACCGAAGTCATATCCCCTGACGGGCAGGTTGTCATTTTTACAAACATCAATGGTAATTGACTTTTTTCCCGCTTTTTTCTTGATGCAAAATGAACCGGAATTTATCGTTTTCGATGGTAATATTTTTCGCAATTTGAAATTAGAACATTGCCGAAAATATCCACAATCAATAAAACATGCGGAAGAAATAGGCTGTAAAGGTTTTTAATAATAGAATCTATTTACTGTAATTTAGAATGAAATATAAAATAATAAACGTCCCAAAAATTAATGTGTGTTATTTTGAAACTCAATTAACGACTTCTCATCGAAATAATTTTTCTATTATTTCTGGTCATTGGAAAAAGTTCAACAGGCTCATCAGGATAAACGGAATTAAGTTCGATGCTCAGTGGGAAAAATTTGGGATAACCATAAAAACTGAAAATCAATACTTTTATCGATGCGCATTTTACTCAGAGGACCGCATTCCTCAATTTGAACATGCAGATATTCCTGCTGGAAGTTATGCAAAATTTATTCATACGGGTCCATTATATTCACTACACAAGACAATTAATCAAATTTACAAAACAATAATTCCAAATTCTCCACTTGATATCGACCTCAATAGATCGGTAATTCACTACGAAAGATATGATTCAAGGTTCAACTGGAATGATCAAAATTCAATTAACGAAATTTATATCCCACTTCAGAATTAACATTTACCCCATGATCGGATAATGAGATATTCCTTATGAAACTGATAGTTTCTGTAAGAGAATTTTCTTTGTGTCATCTTTTTTTTGAACCTGAAGAAATACTAAAGGGCTATAAACAAACCTTTTTTTGTTTTTTCTACTTTTTTTTCTTTCTTCAAATGAAACATATTATTTGAGATCTGTTTGCCGGTAAACCCAGTTTGTTGTTGTAGCTCTTTGGTCTTAATACCTTCTTTGTTCTTTTTAATTGTCTTGAGAATAGTAGCTTTTACGGATCTCTTAAGCTTAGACTTTTTTTTTGCTTTTTTGGGTGCTGGTTTTTTTGGTGGCGCAGGTTTCGATTCAATATCTGGGGTGTTTTCAACTGAACAATCACCCTTTTCAAACATCCCAATCAGATCATTGATTTGCGCTGAAAGTTTCTTAAAAGGTACCTGGAACAACTCAGCCGATTTTTCGTCTAATTCAATTGTAATGGCAATTTTCATTTCATTTCCTTATATCCGTTGATAAAAAATTGAGAGTACAAATATCAGGCAATTACTTAAGATAAGGCATCTAGAATAAAAAGCAATAATTTTCTATGCCTCCAATGGTTTGTGGTCTGTCAATCACTCCAAATCTTGCGGCTTTACACCTTTCTTTAAAGGGTTTCCTGGGAATTGTAGATCACTATAGGATTTATTTGGGGAGTGATTTTTATCTCGGATATAATCTAATGGGATTTTGGAAAAATTGATTATGCTGCATCCCATATAGCTTATTTTTATTTCTGAAATAAATTTACCTAATACCACAATCTATACTATTATGATTTTTATCCAAATTGACCTTAATTTTAAATGTGTTTTCCCCATTACAGAGACTTAACTAAGTGTCCACAAAACTAGGGGAGGATCAGTTAAGGATTCTCCGAAGGTTGGGGCTTCATATAAAAAAATGGAATTATAGCATAAGGTTTTCTGAGAAAAACATTTGTGTACCATGATCTCAATGTCCAAGTCACTTGATACATCTTTGTATCATGCCTGCCCTGTCTCATATCCTTTGTTCATGGGAATATTTATAAATATTTATTTTGAAATCAGCATGTTAAAAAGAGTGGCATATATCTTGTAATAATTCTAAATCAAAAGAAATTCCAGTAGCGTTTAATCCATAACAAGGAGGATCCCAAATAAAAAAAATAGTAATTACTCGCACGAGCAGAACAGGCACCACCGAGAAATTTAAAAAACTGAAAGTGATTCTGTTCCTCAAGAAAAGATCAACCGAAAATATGGAGAAGAAATTATGAAATGCCCAACATGTGGATGTGAGAAATTTTATATCAAAGATGCCGATGACGAATATGAACTTTATGAATTCACGGCCTTAAACGGGAATGTTAAATTTGATACGAATCTTGACGCACATACCCTTCCTGAGATGACAAATGAAATGGAAACCTATTGTGATAAATGTGCCTGGCATGGAAAGTTTGAAACTTTAAAATAAAAACCTGGAGAGGGGAACAGATATACTTCTCCAAAATACAGACAAAAATATTTCCTTTTACAAGGCGGCTGTGTCCTCTCTGCACCCTGACTGATTCTGTTAAAAGATGTCAGAAATCAAAGAGCAGAGAGGATAGTCGAACATCTCAGACAAAGAGATTAAAGACGCATCTCCAAGTCCCATTCAAGATAGATGGTTAAAATGCACTATTTGACGTATTCGCAGCCAAAGCTTTAATTCGGCATTAATCAAAAGCTTTATCAACAGTCCATGATTCCCAAACTTTTCCTACAAGTTCGGGTCCTGGCTTGAGAGTATCTTTTCCCGGTCTCCATCCAGATGGCGTGGCTTGGGCTCCTTTTGAGTTGCGAACAACCTGGAAGGCCTGAATTTGGCGAAGGGTTTCTGAAACATTTCGTCCCACGGGCGGTGTTAACACTTCAAACCCTTGTACAATTCCATCGGGATCAATGAGAAAACGCCCCCGTACATCCACTCCTGCATTTTCATCATATACCCCATATACCGCCCCTATTTTCCCACCGCCATCTGACATCATTGGATGGGGAATGGTGCCTGACCCGGTCATCTTTGACAATTCATTATCGACCCACATTTTGTGAACAAACATTGAATCTGTACTCATTGAGAGAACCTGTGCACCCAATTTTTCAAATTCTTCATTCTTCTCGGCGACCGCCGAGATTTCAGTTGCTCAGACAAAGGTGAAATCACCGGGATAAAAACAAAGTGCTACCCACTTGCCAAGGTAATCAGATAATTTTACAGAAGTAAATTCACCTTTATAATAGGCAGGGGCTTCAAAATCCGGGGCTTTTTGTCCGACTCTAATCATGGGGCCTCCTTTTTCAATTTCTTGTTCTTTTGTTTCAGTTTTTTGTTGCGTTTTTTTCTGTTCAACCAAACCGCCTGTTGGGCGCTCACACCCGGCTGTTGTCATTTTTTTCTCTCCTTATGATGATGGGGTATTAAAATTATTTGGGGCTACACCAAAGGAAGATTGGCATTGGACCAGGCAAATATTCCGCCAGCCAAGGACTTCAAATTTGTGAACCCTGCTTCTTGGAAAAAGCTTGCTGCAATATTGGATCGATAGCCGCTGCCGCATTGTAGAATAATTTCCTGATTTTTATCCATATCAGGTATATTCCCTTCTAAAATATCTGTCAGCGGCAGGTGCCTGGCCTGGTGTATATGGGCACTATTCCATTCTACAGGGGTGCGGACATCGAAGATTGTTGGGCAATTTGGACCCAACAGACCTTGTACCTGCAGTGGTGAAATCTGGCTCAATTGTGCCACAGGACGACCGCTCATTAGCCAGGCATTAATGCCCCCTGACAAATAGCCTATAATCGCATCGTATCCGATACGGTGAAGTTCTGTGGTCATCCGGTCATAGGCGTCCCGGTCATCGACCACCAGAAGAAGCTCTGATTTTGGATCAACAACCATTCCCACCCAGTTGGCCAGTTGTTTTTCAAAACCGATGTTGATACTGCCGGGGATGTGGAATCCCCCGTATGCTGCACTGCCCCGTGTATCCAATATCAAAGTGCCTTTATCTTCCATCAATTCTTCGAATTGTCGTGGCGTCAGTCTCTTGTCCATGGTGCACGCATCCAGCAGGTCAGCCCCTTTCCGGTTGGTGGCAATAATGTGAGAAAAACTCTTCGGTCTTTCGGGAAAAGCAGATGTAATATCTTTTTTAAATTCTTCAAAAGAATTAAAACAAAGCATATGGTTAGCATTCCGTTCATACCCCAGGGTCGAACTTTTTTTAGCACTCATGCCTCTACCACATAAGGAACCTTCCCCATGGGCAGGATAGACTTCCAAATGGTCTGGATAATGGGCCAGAGTTTTATACAGGCTGTTATACAGATTTTCTACTTGTTCATCGAGGATCTCGGCGCCAGGGAGATCTGGCCGCCCGACATCACCAACAAAAAGCAGATCGCCTGTGAGGATCATCTGGGGCTCACTGGAACGTGATGTATCCGTCACAACAAGGCAAATTGAATTCGGGGTATGTCCGGGCGTATGCAACACCTCAATTTTAGCCGCACCCAAAGTAAGGGTGTCACCATGTTCAATTTTTTTATGGGGATAATTGATCTCTACACTGTCATTAATATAGATATCGGCACCCGTTGCTGCACTTAATTCCTGATCACCGGAAATATGATCGGCGTGCAGATGGGTGTTGACAATGTGAGTGATATTCATTCCTTCCTGAAGGGCAATCTCCAGATAATCTTGAATATCTCTTTTTGGATCCACAACCACCATGGCTTTTGCAGCTGGGCATCCGATGCAATAGGACTGACACCCGAGCCCTAGGACAGAAATCTGGTTAAAATACATTTAGTTACCTCTCTTAATAGAATCTTTCAATTTACAAAATATTGCAAACAGCTGATATTAAACATTACAAATTTTAAAAAATTTTATAGATTTTTAGTATTGCAATTATCACGCCATGAACCTGTTTTGCGAATAGGTTAAGTAATTTCAACACAATATCAGCGTTTGGATATAAAGAACAAAGCAAGACTGGTCGTAATATGAAGACGTCACAGTTGCGGTTTTGCTATCAATGGTGCACTTCTGGCCTGAGAACGATGTCGGGTTTGTTCATTCACAGACTATAATACTTTTGATGATTGGATGGGCTCAAAGATAATTATCCAACGGAAAAGGTTTTATAATTTGATTTTATCAAGGATACCATGTCAATACAAAAACGGATTGTGTTGTTTCTGAGATTAATTTTTATGTAAGTACATAACTCTAAATCGAACTTTCAAAATGGAGGTTGCATTATCTTTTGAATAAAATTAAAATAAATTTAATTAGATTTAAGTCCTTATGTTTTCGAAAAAATATATGTTTTCAAGCAAATTAAAGATTTTATATGCCAGAGAAACCAACATATCAGCAGTTAGAGGAAAAAATCCAGGCATTAGAGCTGTCAGAAGCCGGGCTCAAGCGGACTGAAAAAAAGCTACGTGAGAGTGAGACGCTTTTCAGGACCCTTTTTGAAACCGCCGTAGATGCGATTTTCATAAAAGACAAAAATCTAAAATACAGAATGGTAAATCCTGCGATGGGGCGTCATTTTGGGAAAAATTCCGAAGATCTTATCGGAAAGACAAATACATACCTTTTTGGTAAAAAAATAAGTGATAAAGTTCATCACGTGGATTATCGTGTCCTGAAAGGGGAAACGATTCAAGAGTTCGCAAACAGGCCCATAGAAGGGCAAACTCGATCGCTACACATCATAAAGGTACCCCTTAAAAATTCAGAAGGAAAAATCACAGGACTTTGTGGCATTGTGCGTGATATCACGGAGCTTAAACAGGCAGAGGAAGAAAAACTCAATGCGGAGCGATATTTAGGAGAACAAAAAAAGCACGCACTGGTCGGTCAAATTGCTGGGAAGATTGCGCATGATTTTAACAATATCTTAGGTGTCATAATGGGTAGCGCAGAGCTTTCTCTTTTTGAGTGCGAAGATGCTGGAACAAGGGAGGTGTTGAAATTAATATTTGATCAGACAGTGCGCGGGAAAAATCTTACCAGAAATTTGGTTGCATTTGCTAAAGACCAGGAACCCAAACATGAATCATTCAAAATAAAAGATAAGATTGATCTTGTCGTAAATCTGATGAAAAGGGATCTTGCCGGAATAGAGTTGATAATAGAGGACGGTCCCAATGTTCCAGAACTGATTGCTGATCCCGGTATGATTGAACATGCCATGGTAAATATAATACAAAATTCAATCCATGCTCTTGGAAAGGTTGAGCGGCCAAAGATCACGATTAGAATTTCTGCGTGTAGCGACAGCATTTGCTTAGAGATCGAAGACAATGGATGTGGAATACCCCAAAGCCACATGAAAAGAATTTATGAGCCTTCCTTTACATTAAAGGGGATAAAAGATGTTACAGATTCATATAAACATTCAGTTAAAGGATCTGGGTATGGCATGTCGAATACCAGAAAATATATTGAACAGCACAAAGGCAGTATACGAGTAGAATCAGAGTTCGCCTCTGGTACAAAACTTACCATCCACTTGCCAGTCATCAAAAAAGAATTAACACAGGATGAGAAAACGGTAATCATTAAAACATTGTCACATGTTGGAAAAAAGGTTCTTCTTGTTGAAGATGAAATAACCATTTCAGATATCCAGTTTAAGGTATTGACCAGCGACCCCTGCAACCATAAAGTTGATATTGCATACAATGGTCAAACAGCCATAAACCTGTTTAACAGCAATGAATATGATATTATCAGTCTGGACTATATCCTTCCCGGTGATATTAACGGCATGAATATCTACAACCATATCCGGAAAACAAATAAGACGATTCCTATCCTTTTTATTTCCGGAAATATCGAATTTTTAGAGTCTATTAAAGCGTTGAAACAAAAAGATAGCCATATTGATCACCTGTCAAAGCCCTGCCAGAATACAGATTATATAGGCTGTTTAAACAGGTTAATGGCAAAAACCGCTATCGAATTTTTTCAGTCTTCTTAATCCCTTTTATCGCGCTCTATTAGACGGTTCAGTTCCGGTTCGAGTATCAATGCCGTATCAAGTGCCAGTACCCAGAAATAATAATTGTGCCGACCGTGCCCCTCGGGTTGCAGTTCAAAATTTATTTAGCTGATCTTTTTGAGAAAAATAGAATAAACGGCGATTTTATGGTATGTTTTTATTTTTGAATCATAAAAATTGGTTAAACAATGAGAGAACAAATAAAACCGTTCATCTTCGGATTAAAATTGGGAATGATAATCTTTCCCTTTTTTTTCATATTAGATTATTTTATCTATCCGGAATATAGAGCCCTCCTATTGACGATCCGAATTGGTGTATCCATTTATTTAGCTGTTATTGTCTTTATCATCAACAGAGTAGATCCGAAATATTATTACCCAATAATTTTTATAACCGTATTTCTGCTCTCAATTTCAATTTCAGCAATGTGCTTTGTGACAAGAGATGGATTTGCCTCCTCCTATTATAGTGGCCTATTACAAATTATTATCGTTACAGCGCTTCTTTTTAATATCCGTCCTAAGAATTATGTCATGATAATGGTCCCCATTGTTGCCCAACATTTTATTCTGCTTGCACAGCTACCTTGGAAATTTGAGGATCTCTTAATTAATATTTTTTCTGTTGGGGGGATTTCAATCCTTGCGATTTTTGTGCACCAGTTTATTTTTAACCTGGTGAAAGAAAATAAATCCTTGAAGGGATTACTTCCGATTTGTGCAAATTGCAAAAAAATTAGAGATGATACCGGATATTGGAATCAAATTGAATCCTATATTCAGGAGCACTCAGAAGCAGCATTCAGTCATAGTATTTGTCCTGAATGCTCAGAAAATATGTATGGTAAAGAAAAATGGTATGTCAAAATGAAAAAGAAAAAAAATAATGAAATTAACAAATAAGTATTCATTCGTCCTGATCATTCTAATCCCTAAAATTTGAAAATCCCCGGTTAACAATAATTATCCCTGTTGGAAGTATTCAGCCACCGAAATTGTCATGGATACCCAAATAATACATAACCGGAAATTTGGATTAAAATTGATGCGAATCATTCAAGTATTGTTGAGTTTCAGAATGTGTAAGGAAGACCTCATACTTGTTTTTGTGCCTTTTTTTCTATTTTCAAAGCGCGATTCCGAAAGCCTCCAAAGGCAAAAATGAGACAGGTGTGATACATACCCATTGTCTCACACCCCGCCATTGATACAGATCCGATATATCTGCACAATCCTCTATTCGCCTGATTTTATGGATATAATTATATGCCGAATCCTTTTGGCACCCGGCTTGCAATAGTCACACAAAAGATGAGGCGTGTAGCAGATTAACCAATAATAAGAATGGAGGATTTCAATGAACATATTTAAAAATTTGGCCGTTACTGGGATATTTCTGTTGGGAACAAGCCTGGCATATGCAGACTGCGGCAGTGAGCATGGTACTTCCAATGGCAATCCGCATAAAATGGGCAAAATATCCACCACGAATTTTGAAGATCTGGACAAGGATAAAAGTGGTTTCGTGAGTTTTGAAGAGTTCAAGACTGTTTTCCTAAAAACCCAGCAGGCTGGTTTTAACATGCTGGACAAGGATGAGGACGGCCAGTTGAACAGAGCTGAGTGGGAGGCGTTTAAAAATGCCCACAAAGGTATGGGGAATTATAAAGCAACCCCTGAAACTACCTGATTTTGTTACGGGTCGGGTTTTTCGGGCACAAAAATAAAGGTCTGGTGCTGTGAGCACCGGACCTTTGTTCTCCCTACAAGATCCATGGGGGGATATAGCGGCAGGAGAGCTGTTCAGGGGGGTGATATCGACAACCTGCTGAATGCCGATAATGATCTGCAATTGTGGGGATTTTTCAGATCTAAGTGCAAGAGAAGTTGCCATCAAAGGAATTTCAAAATCTAAAAACCACGGGGTTTTTCAATCCGGATAATTTCGGATAGGGCCCACTGTCTTGTGGCGCTGGGGAAAAAAAATGGACATGGCTAGTAAAACAGATCCTGGTTTTTTATTGGACATAATGATAGAATATATGAAAATTTGTAATTCAGTATTTTATAAGGGGAAGATGAATGAGGGATGTAAATAAAAGAAGGGTGGGGGAGGGGATAGCACTGAGTGCTTTGATACTGGTGATACTGGTGATTATGGGGTGTGCCTCAACCCAATTGGTTCAATCCTGGCAGGAACCGGCCTTTGGTGACAAACCCCTGGAAAAGATTCTGGTTCTCGGCGTTTTTGAGAATGACCTGAATCGTCGGCTATATGAGGATGGTGTTGTAAAGGCACTTGAAAAGGAAAATCGAGTGGGTATTACCGGTTATTCCCTCATGCCCAACACTTCGGACTATGATGAAAAAGAGGAGATCCGGGCCGCTGTGGCTAAAACCGGTGCCGATGCTGTTATGCTCGCCACCCTGTTGGGTGTGGAAAAAGAGGAAACGTATTTGCCGCCAACGGTTACCTATCAGCCTTCCATGGGCTTTCGGCATGGCATGTATGACTATTATGCCGTTTCCTATGAAAGGGTGATAGACCCCGGGTATACGATTACCAATACCATTGTCAAGCTTGAGATCACTGTTTTTTCCGTTAAAACAGAGAAAATGATTTGGGCAGGGGCCACCCGGAGTTTTAACCCGAAATCCGGATCAAAATTGGTGACAGAGACAGCGGAACTCATTACCAAGGATATGAAAAAGGTCGGGCTTTTATAGCTCTTTTTTATGAAGGAGACTGCTCTTGAAAACATTCAACCTCTGTGTTCTCATTGCCGTCTGTAGTTTGGTCGGGCAGTGGTTTGTTTTCCTAAATCCCATGGTCCATGCAGAGGACAGTATTGATTGTACGGATGTAAGGGTTTTTTATGTGGACGATCCCAGCTTGACCCATGAAGAGCGGCTTCGTCTTATGGACAAAGCCTTTTTGGAGTCACTCAATAAATATGAATTGTGCCGGTCCGCAAAGGAGAAGGCAGCAGCCCCTTCCGAAGCTGCTGCCAACAATGGGGCAACGACAGATTCTGGAAATTCCCTCGGGGGTTCCCCGGGAGACTCTCCAGAAGATTTGAGTCGCAAGGCAGGCGGTATATCGGCGGGGGAGTCTATTGCAAGTTCAGCAATGTCGGGAACGGAGGCGCCTGAAAAACAGTTTTCTGCAGAAGAGATTGAGACGGATGTCCTGGTGGGAGAGCAGGGTTCACAGAACCCAAAAGAGGCTAGTGGCAACACCACCAATAAAAAGATGGAAAAATCAAACGGGAAGCTTCCGGAGGATATTCCAACAGCTCAAAATGATGATGCCCTGGCCGCACAGATAAGGTATGCGGCTGAAAATGAAACAGATCCTGTCAAACGTGAGCAGTTGTGGAACGAGTACAGAAAATACAAAGGTCTGCCCACCCAATAACCCCCAGGAGAGGCACCATGATTTTAAAAAAAATAATCACTGTCTTTGTTATTTTTACATTTTTTCTTTCAGGGTGTGCAACCCATAATCGAACCACATCAACGGTGGGGCCTCTGCCATCTTCGTCCTATTCAAAAGCAGTAAAAAAACAACCGGTGACAATCCCTTTGCTCGAAGTAATCATTCCTGTTTTTGATCCGGGTCTGCCTGAATCCGAGGAGGATGCAAAAGAGGTCTGGCCGGAATTGCGCAGGGCAGAAGCCAATCGGTTTGCCCTTAAGATGAAGGACGCTTTGGAAGCCACCGGTAAATTCGGTGCTGTGCGGGTGACACCGGATGGAAGCGCCACGGGCGATTTGTATGTTCTTGGCAGAATTGAAGCATCAAATGGGCGAGAGGTTGCCGTGGAAATAGAGGTGGTGGATATCAGCGGTAAAAGATGGCTGGCAGAATCCTTTGAGCATGAGGTATCCCCGGATTTCCACAGGGATCAAAGAAATAAGGGCCTAGACCCCTACGATCCTTTGTTTGAACAAGCGGCTGCAGCAATTGTTGAAGAGCTCAGTGATTATTCTTTGCAGGCGCTTACAGACCTTCAATACATTACAAACCTCAGGTTTGGCACCAATTTTTCTGAAGAAACCTTTATGCAATACATGGAAACCCGGGGAAATACATTTTCCCTGGTGAGCAAACCCAGTGACAATGACCCCATGTTAGAGCGTGTAAAGGCGATACGGGTGAGAGATCAGCTTTTTATTGATAGCCTCCAGGACAACTACACCTCTTTTTCTGACCAGATGAATGAAAGTTATCTGATGTGGCAGGAGCAGAGTCTTTTTGAGACCCAGGCGGCCCGGGACGCCAAGAGAAAAAGTATGGGCCAGGCCATAGGGGGGGTGCTGCTAATTAGCCTGGCGGTTCTTGCGGGGGTGTCGGGATCAAATTCCAATAGTACCGGCGCCAGTGCAGCCGGTACTACGGGGGCGATTCTTGGCGGCCTGGCGGGTGCCTCTTTGCTTTCAAAGAGTTTTAAGACCAGTGAGGAGGCAAAGGTGCACCGGGAAGCCCTTAATGAACTGGGCCAGTCCATTGACATGGAACTGTCCCCCCGGGTCATTGCCTTTGAACGACAAAGTGTTGAACTGACCGGTGATGCTAAGGAACAATTTGCCCAGTGGCGGAAATTCTTGCAAAAAATCTATGCAGAAGAACAGACACCTGATGTGCAGCTATAACGATAACCTTCGGAGATATTGTGATTGAAGATAAGCTTAGGCAGGCACGCCTGCGCACGGCCAAGGGCAGAATGCAATTGGGGATCGGTTTGCTTGTCACCATTTGCCTCTGCGCTCTTTTGGTGGCGGGTCTTTCTTTTTTTGATTTTTCCCAGAAGAGCCTGCCGGTTGCTGAGCCACCAAAACAAATCCTTGCTGAAAACGACCAGGAAAAAATTCGCTCAGAATTAATTGAGAGACTAAAGGAATATGAAAATGAACTGGAACCCCGTCTGGAGGCGGCCAACCTTCAGGGCTGGAATCCAGAGGGCCTTGTTGAGATAACCGTGCTTAAAAATGAATTGATGTCATCCTTTGGCAATGGAGAATATGGGATCGCCATGGACCATCTTCTGCTGCTTGAAAATTTAACCCTGGAGATGGTTCAACAGGCAGATCAAATTTTTGAAGAAAATCTGGAGAAGGCAGCCTCGCTGCTGGCAGAAGAGAACTATGAAGGGGCAAATCGTCATATTGAAAAGGCCTTGTCAGTCCGCCAATCCCCTGGGGCATTGGCGCTGGCCCGGGAAATTGAAAAACTTCCCCGGACCCTTGTGCTCTTAAATGGGGCAAGGGTTGCCCGGGCTGAAAATAATCTTGAAAAAGAATATGACTTTTTAGGCCAAGTTTTGGGTGTTGCCCCGGAACGCGAAGGGGTTAAGGAGCGCCTGGGGGTGCTGGCCGGTCTTATTCGATCCCGAAATTTTGACCGGCATATTTCTTCGGGCTTTGCCCATATAGAAACACGACAGACAAAAAAGGTCCGATATCATTACCAGGAGGCCCAAAAAATTGACCCCCAACGGCCGGAGCTTTCAATGCTCATGGCGCAATTGCTGGACCTGGAAAAATCGCTTCGTGTCGAGCAGGCTGTCAGCCAGGCGAAACAAGCAATTCGACAAGATGACTGGCAGAAGGTCAAAATGTATTTTGCCAGGGCCGCAACGGATGCGCCGGAAAATAAAACAGTGGCCGAGGGGTTGCAGCGGGCCGACCATTTTATTGAACTTCTGGCAAGTTTGGGCTTCTATTTAAAAAATCCCTACCGGTTATCCAATCCTGATGTTCGCAAACGAGCGGAAAAGAGACTGGTCCAGGCTGAAACAGCGTCGGGTTACAGTTTTGCCATACGAACACAGGCCCGCCAATTAAGTGAACTGATGACCCGGGTAAACCGGTCCATTCTCGTCACCGTCATTTCCGATAACAAAACATATGTATTGGTTCGCAGTGTTGGAAAGGTGGGGGTTGTTTTTCAAAAAATTATACAGCTTAAACCTGGAAATTATACCTTTGAAGGGGCCAGAAAGGGGTTTAAATCAAAACTTGTCCAGGCCTTTATTCCCTATGACCAGGATAGCTTTAGTGTGCGGGTAATTTGTGATGAACTCATTTAATAAAACTCTGGATCAGGCAAAAAACCGGCAAAAAAGAGTCTACCTTATTGCAGGGGGGACACTTGTTTCGGTTTTCCTGCTGATGACACTGTTCTTTGTTGTCCTGCGGGGAACCCATATTGAGATTAACCCGGAGGAAGCACGAGAAAATGCCGTTTACAGGGTTGACCGGGGACTGGGGTTTTGCCTGGGAGATACGGCCTATACCTTTACCGGAGACCTGGTTGTTGCAGTTGTTTCACCCGGTTTTAAGGCGGCAAGTGCTGTCATTGATGCTCAAGATTTGGGCAAGGTATTTTCCCTGGAATTATCTGAATTACCTGGGCATTTGGTCGTTGACCTTTCAGGTGCCGACACCCTTGGGGCCGGGACATCATGGCGGATCAACAATCGTGTTTTGGGTCCCTCGGAAAGGCTGAATATAGAACTTGAGGCCGGTAGTTACACCCTGATGATCGACAATCCCTTTTTTCAGTTAAAGCAAGTGGACCTTGAGATTGTACGGGGGGAAGAAACAGCCTTACACGAGACCCTATCGCCTGTTAAGGGACTGTTGAATATTGCCTCCAAACCTTTGGGGGCTACGGTTTTTATTGACAATGAAAAGGTTGGGCAAACTCCCTTACAACTTGCGAGGACCGGGGGAAACCATGGGGTGCGCCTGGTGCTGGAAAACCATGCTGAAACCCTTGAACAGCTGTCGATTAGCCGGGGCAATCCAAGGGTGAACCGGAATTATCAGCTTGAACTTAAAAAAGGGCGGGTAAAGCTCAGTCTTGTGCCCAAGGGCGGGACCCTGCTGGTGAATGGTGTCCAGAGATCAGAACCCCTTGTCCTGGATGCAACCCTGACCCATCGCCTGACTTATATGAAGCCGGGGTTTTATCCTGAAACCCGGACCATACGGTTGGCCGCTGGCCAGGAAAAGCAGGTTGTTTTTCAACTGAAACCCGAAATGGGAAGGGTTGAGATCGTTTCCCATCCCCAGGCAACCGTCTTGATTGACAAGAAAGATTTTGGGACAAGTCCTGTCAGCACAGACCTTTTAGCCGTTGACCATGAAATTATAATAAAAAAATCCGGGTATCGATCTGTTGTTAAACAGGTTGTGCCCAAAGGGGGAAGGGTTCAAAAAGTATCGGTATCCCTTTTCACCGAATACCAGGCCAGGTTAAAGGAAGCGCCACGGCAGTTTACCAATAGCGTTGGGATCAAACTTAAATTGTTTGTTGTTTCAGACAGCCTTACCATGGGGGCACCTCGGTCCCAAAAAGGGCAGCGGGCCAATGAGTTTGAGAAAAAAATTCGTCTGACAAAGCCTTTTTATGCAAGTATTTTTGAAATCACAAATAGCCAGTTTGCAGCATTTGATCCTAAAAAAGCGCCAGGCCCTGCCAATATGCCGGTTACTTCGGTTAGCTGGCAAGAGGCGGCAGCCTTTTGTAACTGGTTGAGTGCAAAGGAAAAAATCCGCCCCTTCTACAGAACAAAAGAGGGGAAGGTGACAGGTTTTGATCTTGCCGAAGGCTATCGGTTGCTCAGTGAGGGTGAATGGGAGTGGCTGGCCCGCAAGTCCGGCAAGGCAAAACAGACCCTTTTTACCTGGGGCGATGTCAGGGTCATACCGGCTAAAACGGCCAATCTGGCAGATGAAAGTGCCAAGGGTCAGGTGAAATTTTTTGTTCCCAATTACAAGGATGGATATGCCAATGCAGCCCCTGTTGGCAGTTTTGACAAAGAACCCTCGGGTCTTTATGATATGGCAGGCAATGTTAGTGAATGGGTTCACGACGTCTATTCCATCCTGCCACCCAGGGGCGAGAACATAGCGGGCAACCCTTTGGGGGAACAGCAAGGATATACCCATGTGGTGAAAGGTGCCAATTGGCGTTCGGGTACCATTACCACCCTGCGACCGGCATTTCGGGAGGGACTGACGGCCGGCCGTGATGATCTGGGCTTTCGAATCGGACGTTATTTATATGGAGGAAAAAATGAATAAAGTGAGCAGGATGATCCATACGAGACCTGTGGTGTTCCTTTTGGTATTGGTTGTTCTTCTTGTCACCGTTGCAACCGTCTATGGGGTGCTGCCGACAATCAGCCTGAATTCTCCAACCTCTTTTCCCGTGGATATTTGATATGTCGGAAATAGTGAAAAATTTTATTGCCCTCATCCTTTCTATTCTCCTGGTTCACCTTGTTTACATCGGCTATGTTCGTCCCCAAGCCGATGTTCTGCTGGAGGCAGCAAAGCTTGCGGGTCTATCCGCTCCCCGGGACCTGGTGATTGTCCTCAAGGATTATGAACAGGAAATCTGTTTTATTTTGATGCTCTGGGGCAGTTTTCTCATTTTGAGCAAATGTCTGGTGATATTACGAAATAATTATCTTTTTACTGTTGACCTGATTGAAGAAACCAGTGAAGAAACAGGGAATGAACCATCGGAGGAAGCAATTGAAAAAACAGGGGACAAAAAGATTGTGCCCGAAGCGATTATTGAAAAACTCGACACAGCGCTTTCAGCGGATCGTAATCTGGCACCCCTTGTTCAGACCCTGCGGGCAGCTTTGTGGCGGTATGCCGGGACAGGGAATGTGCAAAACCTTTCCGACGCCATTGAAAGCCGTGTTGAGGCACTTGCCCTTCGCCAGGATGCTGAAAATTCAATGATCCGTTATCTTATCTGGGCAATTCCCTCCATTGGTTTCATCGGGACTGTTCGGGGAATCGGTCAAGCGCTCTCCCTTGCAGACAAAGCCCTTGCCGGAGACATTGCCGGCATGACCAACAGCCTGGGTGTCGCTTTTAACTCAACACTTGTCGCCCTGTTGATCAGTCTTTTTTTGATGTTTATTTTCCATCAGCTCCAGCGCCTTCAGGATGGTCAGCTCGTGGATATTCAGGCCTATTGTGATCAGTATCTTATTGCCCGGATTAAATAATTGGTGGCTGTATGAGACGTCATCGCAGGTCAGAAGGTTTCAATCTTGCGTTTCTTGACATCATGTCCTGCGGCCTTGGGGCGGTGGTACTGGTATTTATGCTGGTAAAGCATGATGTTGTTACCTCAACCAGTGAAACCGATCTTCTGGCAAAAGAGGTGCAGCAGCTGGAACTTACCCAAGAGGAACTTGGCCAAACCCTGGCACAACTGCAGATTATCGCACGCTCCCGGGAAGATACAACGGCGAAGCTTCGCGCCCGGCTTGCCCGGCTTGAGCAGTCTCTTCTGGAGAAAAAAATGAGCCTTGCCAGGAAAAAAGCCCAGGTGGCTGCTTTGAAAAATGATATTTCCAAAAGACCCATTGCCCATAAAGAAGATCTTGTGGAAGCGGATATGGGGGGAGAAGAAAATTATCTCATGGGCCTGAAAATTCAAGGGGACCGTATTGCGGTTCTTCTGGACGCAAGTGCATCCATGACCGACGAGACGCTTATCAATATTATTAAAAGAAAAAACGGGTCTGCTGCCGACAAAAAACAGGGACCCAAATGGTTTCGAACCAAAAAAATTCTGCGCTGGATTCTTGCCCGTGTTCCTAAAACCAGTCAGATAGCGGTTATCTCTTACAATTCTTCTGTAAAATTCATTGGCAAGGCCAATTGGATGAAACTTGACTCCGCAGCCCTGGGGGCTGTCTATCAGGAGCTTGACAGGATTATCCCCCAGGGCGCCACCAATCTGCAAAAAGGGCTGGAGGCTGTTTCCGGTAAAGGGGTCACAGACCTTTATATCATCACCGACGGGCTGCCCACCGTGGGGGAATCCCGTTACGCAAACCTAAATCCTTTTTCCGGCTGCAGTTCTCTTTTGGGAAAATCCGCCACAATTTCAGGTGAATGCCGGGTAAAGTTGTTTCGGCAGACCCTTAAGGATACCTCCCTCGGCATTGTAAAAGTCAATGTGATTTTATTGCCCATTGAAGGGGATCCCGATGCAGTAAATGAATACTGGGGGTGGGCCGCTGGAACAGGGGGACTTTTGATAAGTCCTGCGGTGAACTGGCCATGAAAAGAAAGAAAAAGGATTTTGATATATTTAACCTCTCCTTTTTGGATATCATCTCCTGCGGGTTCGGAGCGGTGGTGCTGCTGGTGTTAATCTCCAACACCGTTGAAAACACCTCTCCGTCAAGTGTAATGGCGGTGGAGAAACTGTTGGGGCAGGTGATGACCTTGGAAAACAGCATCGATACTCTGGCCCAAAAAATCGATCAGCAAAAAAAAAATACCGACACCCGGCTTGCAGCGAGCAATCAATTGGAAGCTGCCGCCCAAATCCTTTCAAAGACCCTCTCCACCCGAGAACAAGAGGAAAATGAACTGGCGGGTGATCTGCAGGGGCTCTCTTTGGTGCAGTCGACTTTAAATAGGGTTTCGATTTCAATCTCAACCACCAACACCCTTCGTGATGAGGAGGTGGGCGGCATCCCCGTGGACAGTGATTATGTCATTTTCATTATTGACACATCCGGCAGTATGCAGGCTAACTGGAGCCGTGTCTCACGGGAAATCCTGAATGTTTTGAGTATCCATCCCAAAGTGATGGGATTTCAGATTTTAAACGACATGGGAAAATCGCTTATTTCAGGGTATAGCGGTCGTTGGATTCCCGACACACCCCAGCGGCGGAAAAGTGTGATGCGGGTGTTCGGCAGTTGGGCCGATGCCTCTAACTCCAGCCCTGTGGAAGGGATAGAAACGGCATTGAAACGCTATGCAAAAAAGGGTCAGTCAATGGCGATTTATGTTTTTGGAGATGATTATTCCGGTTCCTCCTATGATCCGGTGATTGCCGGCATCACAAAAATGAACCATCGGCAAACCGGCCAGCCCCTGGCAAAGATTCATGGGGTTGGTTTTCTCTCGGAGCACACCACCAGCCGCTTTGCCATTTTGATGCGGGAGCTTACGAAAAAGAACGGGGGAACCTTTCTGGCCTTGCCATTATAAAGGTACACCTCTGGGTTCAGTCCTGGGATATTTCACCCCCGGGCCCGGGAGCTAATCTTTCATCTCGGTTTGGAAAATTTGTTCATGGGAAATCCGTCCACCTGGCGATTTAGAAAAAACCGTTCATTGAAACGGCTGGGTCAACTCCTGGACAATGGCCTATATCCTTCATTGCCTCAATTATTTGCTCTTTCTTAGAATTTTTCGTAAGCATCAAAAAAGGGATCGATTTGTGGGTTTTGCTTCATCTAACACCTTCCGAATTGTTTTGGTCAGATCGCTCTGGGATATCGGTTTTTTTAAAATCACTTTTATTTTGTAGTCAGTCACTGGATTGTTTGACAGCTTCTTGCTATATCCTGTGCATAAAAGAATGGGAATATCCGACCTGATATCTACCATTGCCATTGCCAATTTATCCCCGGTCATTTTGGGCATTGCCATGTCTGTTATGACAAGGTCGAAATCTTTTGGTTTTGATTTAAAAAGCGCTAATGCGTCTATGCTGCTTGTTTGTGTAGTCACATGATATCCAATGGCCTCTAATACTTTTTTGTGTAGTTTAATAATGGACACTTCATCATCAATTATTAAAATTTTTTCTGTTCCTTTGGGTTGATTCTCTGATTTATGGGCTTTATTTTTGCTAAGTTTTTTTGTGACCGGAAAATAGATAGTAAAAACACTTCCATTACCCAACTGACTTGACACGGTGATCATTCCGCCATAAGACTCTACAATTCCATGTACCATGGCAAGGCCTAATCCGGTCCCTTCTCCTTGATCTTTTGTCGTAAAATAGGGTTCAAAAATTGAATCAATCACATCCTTTGGAATTCCGGTACCGGTATCTGAGACTGCAATCTTAATATAAGTTCCGGAATTTAAACTTGGATAGTTTTTGACCTCTTCATTATCCAATTGAATATCTTTAATGCAAATGTCAAGGATGCCCCCATCCTCTTCCATTGCATACGCGGCATTTGCGAAAAGATTCATAAAAATTTGGTGAATCTGGGTTTGGTTTCCCAAAATCTTAGAGGAACTGTTTATATTTGATTTTATATCAATAGATGTGGGGATTGAGGTTCGAATGAACTTGACAACTTCTTTGACTATTGTATCAATCCGTATAGGGAAAATTTCTTCATCGGTCTGCCTTGCAAACGTCAATATCTGCTTGACTAAATCTTTTGCCCGCAATCCTGCAGTATATATTTCATTTAAATCATCCTCCAGTCCAGAGCCCTTATCCGCAGATCTTAAGGCGATATCTGAAAACCCGATAATGGAGGTCAGGATATTATTAAAATCATGGGCAATCCCTCCGGCAAGCGTTCCGATGGATTCCATTTTTTGAGCCTGATTGAGCCGGGCTTGAATCGCGGTCTTTTCTTTTTCAAGATTTTTTTGAAGGGTAATATCTTTATCAACCCCTCGATACCCCTTAAAATTGTTATCCGAATCAAAAACAGGGACACCGTTTGTGAGTAAACAGACTTTGGTTCCATCTTTAGAAAAGTTCCAATTTTCTAAATCAATGATGGGTTGCGATTTTGAAACAAATTTTAAGAATGCGTCACTGAGCTTAACGCTTTCTTCTGCAGGCATTAAATCAAAAGGGGTTTTTCCAATCAACTCTTTGGATGAATATCCAAGAACATTTTTTACACTATCAGAAACATATGTATAGGAACCTTTTGTATCCACTTCCCAAATCCAATCCGCCATGGTCAGTGTGATATCTCGCAAACGATGTTCACTCTGTTTTCGCTCTTCAATTTCCATCATCAACTGTTGATGTTTTTCGGTTAATTGGGTTGTTCTCTCTTGAACCATTTGTTCCAATTCTTCTTTATGCTTACGATTTTCAACTTCAAGTCTTTTGGTTCTTAATGCATTTGAGACGGTATGTAGAATCTTTTCCTTTGATACGGGTTTAAACAAATAATCAAATGCACCGGATCGCAGAGACTCAGTTGATGTTTCAACGTTTGGCTCCCCTGTCATCATGATGACTTTAATTTCTGGATTGGTCTCGGATATGGTCTTCAGCAAATCCACGCCGGTTACACGGGGCATGATAATATCCGTAATCACAACATCAAAGCCCCGTGCTTTAAGACGTGGAACAGCTTCATCGGCAGTGGCCGCAACTTCCACTTCATGACCATCTCCCATAAGGAATTCCCTGAACGTAATCCGGATGCTTTTTTCATCATCGACAACAAGAATGATTCCCATTATGACTCCTATGATTTTTGTTTATTCAATGCGAAGACGGAAGATTCCAGCCATTGTTCACCGGCAGGTCCATGTGAAACCGGGTGTATTGTCCAGGCTCACTTTCAACCCTCAGCTCTCCGTTGTGATCCTTCACAATTCCGTAGCTGATGGACAGCCCCAAGCCGGTTCCCTCGGACTTTTCTTTTGTTGTGTAAAAGGGGTCGAACATCCTTTTCATGGTATCTGGAGCAATACCGAGGCCTCTGTCCTCTATGGTAGTGCGAACCCACCGCCTGCCATCTTTTTCAATAAAAACAGATATAATTACAATCTTTTTGTTATCATCAAAATCTGGATATCTCTCATTGAGTGCATCCCGGGCGTTGGTGATCAGATTCATAACAACCTGCTGGATCTGCTGACTCCGGCATTTTATTTTCGGAAGGTCCTCTGAAATATCAGCGACCAAAGCTATCTGATCCCGTTTAAGTACCGTCTGAATTAAAGACATCGTATCATTGATAATATCTTTTATCCTTGCCGGGCTGTGGGATTCTTTCTCCTGCCGTGCAAAAGCAAGAAGATTCTTCACTATTTTGCTCACACGTTCTGTCTCGTGTATAATTTCCGATGTATATTCCGACAGGAGGTTTTCTTCTCCGATTTTGTCCTGTATCAACTGGGCATAATTCATAATACCATTTATGGGATTATTAATCTCATGGGCGACCCCGCCTGCAAGAGTACCAATGGATTCCATTTTTTGAGATTGCTGGAGTCTATGTTCGAGTTGTTTGTTTTTATCTTCAGCCTCGAGCCGCTCAACGAAACGACTAACTCGTTCAGCAATTTCATTAATCAAAGCCCTTTCTTCTTTCAAAAAAGGGCCTTCATCAATTGGTGGTTTTTCTTCTAAATAATAGACATCTATTGTTACTGAATTCTTACCTGCGATCAAGATATTGCAATGTAGTTTCCAGTTAGTTACTTTGAAATTATTTGTTTTGTATTGGTTATTTCGAAATGTGAGTTGGACACATGTGATTTCTGGATATTGCCATGCTGGCGGTATCAGATTAACAATGCGTTGAAGGGTTTTCCCTAACAAATAATTTTGATTTTCAAGAAGTTTTGAAATTGAATATAAGCATTTTAATTCTTTGATCCGTTCACCAATATCATGTGTTTTCTTTTTCAAGGCATCTTCTATTTGTTTTTGCGCAGTGATGTCATGTCCCATACTAAATACTTGGCCATTAGGAAGACTGAAGTTCGCCCACATCATGCTGAGTATCTTTCCGTCTTTTGTAACTGGATGCCATTCCCTGAAACTTCCGTCTGGATCAATAGTAACTGTGCGAATCACCTCTTCACACACGGCAGGATCTGGATAGAATAGTGCCATTGAAGATTCTTGCTCGTTGATTTCCTCGATGGTCCAGCCAAAGGTCTTGTTACATTGTTTGTTCCAAAATAAACATCGCCCATCCTTATCGAATGAATTAATTAGTACCGGCGCATTTTCGGAAATCTTCCTAAAACGCTCTTCGCTTTCCTTTAATGCTTGTTCCACCCGTTTACGTTCGGTAATATCATCTACGAATGCGGTCCCGAATCTGACTTTTGCCTCAGCGTCCATGATCCCAATAGCGTGGATGGCCACATCGATCTCCGAGCCGTCCTTGTGGATATATATTTTTTTCATGGAAAAATTTGACGTTTCCAAAGAAAACATGGCCTGGAAGAGCTTTTTATTTTTGGGGCGATTATTTGGGTGGGTTACATCAAAAAAGGATAGCTCCCTGAGTTCCTTCTTAGAATAACCGAGCATTCGTTCGTAAGCCGGGTTTGTCGTAACGAAATTGCCTGTCAAATCGACGGTGCAAATTCCGACGGGAGAGTGATCGAAAAGGAGTCGCAATTTTTCTTCATTCTTCCGCAGCGCCTCGTCACTTTTTATCTTTTCGGTCTCATTACGAAAATACCCGATGAGCCCGTTGACTTTTCCCTCCCGATCGTGTCTGGGAATATAAGAGCCTTCAAAGAACTGTGTTTCCCCTGAGGAAGAAATCAGGGGTATTTTTACAAACTTAGGATTTCCTGAATTGAGAACCCCCTTTTTCAACTCTGTAAGGTTTGCTGCATCTTTTTTTTTCAAGAATTCAAAGTCCGTTTTCCCTATCATGTCTTTCTCTGAGAGGTCTAATTGCGGATTAAGGACCCATTCGTATCGAAGATTCAGGTCCTGGACTATAATGTGATCCGGGGTGTTTGTTGCAACGGCTCTGAACCGTTCCTCACTTTCTTGTAATTTTTTTTCCGCTATGCCTCGCCGGTTGATGTCTCGTACCAGATTCTCCTGCATCCGATTAAAAGAAGTGGCTAATTTGTCCAGTTCATCTGGTTCCCTTGTTTTAGGTTTTCTATCCAACTGAATCGGATGATCCATCGATTCAAAGCTTAGCGATTCGGCAAAGGATGCTATGGAAAGAATGTGCTTGCCCACCAATTGATAAAAAATGGCAAAAATGAACAACGACACCAAAAATGTTTTAATTGTTTGAATACTGAGAATCAATAGAACCCGGTTAATAATTCTCGCATAGACACCTTTTAACGAGGCAATGACATGCAATTCACCCAAATGTATATCCTGACCATCATAAATGTAAACCAAAGGGATTGTCTGCTCAATGATGTTTTCTGACTGAGGAATGCCTACCATATGCAAAACTTTTACTTCTTTGCGAACTTCGACGAGTTGCATATCTGGCAGCCTCAATATTCCTTCGAGTTGTATCTGCAAAAGTTCATTGTCTGTAACCCACAAACTATTGGTGATGCTGTCCAAATAACTCGACTCTATCTGTTTAAAAATTGTATGAATGGATTTAAGATCGCGATCGAAATCCAAATACAGTTGCAAGCCGGTTCCGATAAAGGTGATTATCGAGCTGAATATCAGTATATATAAAATAAATCTGCGTCCAATACCTGATTTTAATCCGGGTAATTTCTTAAAAAATTCTATCACTTTGTGGTTTCCTTTAAATAAGGTCCAAGTGTCTCTTGAAGAATACGGTCATATGTGCCGTCATGTTTCATGCTTCGAAGCTGCCCTGCTATCACCGGTACCAACTGGAGATGCTTTTTATTGAGATAAAGAAACATTTCCCTTGTCGCTAATGGTGGATCCAGAACCCAGATTGATTTCAAACCGAGCTGTTTTATCATCTCATGCCCCTCGAATCGGGAGTAGACCACTATATCTGTACGATGCTTTCCCAAAAGGGAAAAAAGGAGTTTCTGGTTTTTAACCTTTACCAGCGACCTGACATCAGCCAGATTGGTTTCGAGAATTTTCCAACCCCTAACGATGGTAACGTTGTAGGGTTTACAACTGCTCCAATCCTTAATCTGGATATCGGATCTCCATGTAAAAGCGACAAATTCGAAATCGACTATTTTTTCTGGAACCCTCATGAGATTGGTATAGAGACGGTCTAAACCGGATATCCTCGGGAATTCACCGTCGCTTATCCCTAAGTTGGCATTGGTTATAGACCTTTCGGTAGGCAAATGTGTGATTTTTATCCGTTGCTCGACTCGTCGAAAAACTTCGATCAAGACTTGATCGTAAAACCCTGTTTGATCTTCCTTGGAAAGGGGGGAGGTCATAGAGGTAGTTAAAACCATCTGCTGCGCAAGGCTGCCATCCGATAAGCATAAGAGGCCTAGTATCAAGATAGACGCTTTTATTAGCCTATTCATAGGTCATACTCCTATTTAAAAAATTATGAACTGCAAAACAAAAAGGGGGTGGAATCACACAAATTGGGTTGACTATCTTTAGGAAATTTTGAGTTCTCAGTATTTAACGATGTAAATGCTATTTTCACGAATTTGCATTACAATACATTATAGGGTAAAAAAAGTCTACTATCTGAGTTTGATTTACTCCTGAGTCTTTAGGGTATATATGATCGCTGGCCATGAACTTAAAACAGGCAGGACTGGAAGAAGAAGGGCTGGGTGACCCGCCTTGGGGTCCGGTTAAGCCTTATAACGTGATTTTGATTTTATAAGAAAAGATGGCGGAGGTGCATGGGAATCGAACCCACCCGGGACGGTATTAACGCCCCACATCGGATTTGAAGTCCGAGGGCCCCACCAGTGAGCCGCGCACCTCCGCATCAAAATCAAGGACACAATATACCTGAAGAGCCTTATTTGTCAACCAATTTCACAGCAATCAACCATTCTTTATGTACAGCCCCCGTCCTTTGTTTGTTATTGCTCCTTTTTGTTTTGCCCGTGCAATAATATTTCTTATCAAGGTATCCTCTAAGCCGGTTCTGCTTTTAATTTCTTTGAAATCTATGGGGGTGACCCTTCTTCTTGAAATAATGCGAACCACGGTATCGTAGGGGGAAAGCTCTTGTTTGTCCGTTTTCTTGATCACTTTTTTAATCGATTTTGTATTTGGTTTTTTGGTTGGTTTTTTGGTTGGTTGCTTTTTTAAGGGGGGGATGGGTTTGATGGTGCCGGGCAGGGGGGACTCATCAAAATCAATTCCAAATGTTGAAGAAAGATCCGCATTCTGGATGATTCTTTTGGAGGTTTTTGTTTTGGATTTTTTAATAAGCTGATCTGCTTCTTTTTGGATGGCCTGGGAAACAAGCTTCTCCATGTCTACGCCCCGCAGTGTGAAAAACAGGGCGGGGTTTTGGTCAAGCCGGGTCCCGACACCATAGAGGGTTGCCGCAATATGTTTGCACATGGTTGCCGAGTCAGGACAGGAACAATAGAACTTTATTTCACCGGGGGAGGGGAAAATACCGTCTTTTTTGTCGATGAGGACATCTATCATGGCTTTGGGCAGTTTGCCGTCGAGAAGAGCGTGGAGAGAATCTATTTTCCCCTGACATTTTTTAAGGATGTTGTCCCAGGCAGAGGTCTTTATCTTTTGGATGCTGATCTCAATGGTATAGGGCCTTGAAACAGACCCCTGGACAAGAGAGATGATTTTTCCCGATTTGATTTTTAGGTCAAGCACGGCGCCATGGCGAACATAGGAGCGGCCCCGGCCTATTCTGTTGCTGTAATCTGCATAGCTTTCAAGATTTTTGTTCCAGGAAATACCCCACCAGGATTCTGCAAGTTTGTTGCCTTTGACACAAACAGGGGAGATGGCTGGATTTTTTTTCTTTAATTGTAGAATCTTTCTTTCAGCCTTTGCTCTTTTTTCAGCGACACTGACATATTTGGGATATCCATAGGAATAACGACTCATATTACCTCATTCATTATCAATTTTTAATTATCGGGTTTCAAAGTTTGAGTTTGAACATATCCAATAACTTCCGGTTATCCATTCCCGTGATCAAAGCGGCCTGGGAATCGGTGATTATTTTTTTAGACAATTCTTTTTTGCTTTCAATCATCTGGTCTATTTTATCTTCAATGGTCCCCTTTGTTATAAATTTGTGCACCAGAACCCCTTTTTTCTGGCCAATGCGAAAGGCCCTGTCCGTTGCCTGATCTTCAACCGCAGGGTTCCACCATCTGTCAAAGTGTATCACATGGTTGGCCCGGGTAAGGTTCAGCCCAACGCCGCCGGCTTTTAACGATAGCACCATAAAGGGCAGGTATTCCTTCCCTTGAAATTGCTCAATGACCTGTTTTCTTTTTTTTACATTAATACTGCCATGGATAATGCACCCCTGGTGATGGAAAATAGTTTCAAGAAATTTGGCAATGGGGGTTGTCAGCTCCTTGAACTGGGTGAAGACCAGCACCCGCTCCCGTTTGGCATAAATTGTCTCGCACAGTTCCCCCAAACGGATGAATTTTCCGCTGTCCCTGGGATCAAACTCTCCGGTTCCAAGGTATTGATCCGGGTGGTTGCAGATCTGCTTGAACTTCATCAGACAAGACAGGATAAGTCCCTTTCTCTGAATGCCCTGGTCGGCTTGGGAAAGCTTGATTTCCAATTCTTTAACAAGGTCTGTGTACAGCACCACCTGCTTTTTGCTCAGCTGGGGAAAACTTTTCATCTCAACTTTTTCCGGAAGATCAGGGGCAATGGCCTTGTCTGTTTTCATTCTCCGGAGGATAAAAGGAGAGATCACCTTTTTTAATTGTATGTATCTTGAGGGTTCTTTTTTTAATTGGGCGGAAAAAATTTTAAATTCTTTGAGGTTTCCCAATAGACCGGGATTAAGAAAATCAAACAAAGACCAGAGATCCAAAAGGCTGTTTTCGATGGGGGTGCCTGTCATGGTGATACGTGTGTCAGCTTTCAGCCTTTTGACCTGTTTTGACTGTTGGGTAACCGGATTTTTAATGGCCTGGGCCTCGTCGAGTATCAGGGATCTCCATTGGACATTTTCCATCCATTTATGTCGCTGGGCCATGGCATAGGTTGTTATGACAAGATTAACATTGGTCAGGTCAGGCTTTTGCTTTGATGTTTGGGTGTGTCCGTTTTTTAAGTTATTGTTTTTTAAATAACCATTTTTTATATAACCGGGGTGGGCAATATAATATTTCAGGTTGGGCAAAAACTGGGTTATCTCATTTTCCCAGTTTGAAATAAGGGATGCCGGAATAATGAGCAAAGATGTTTTATCCGGTTCTTTAATTCTTAAAATACTTAAAAATCCCAGAATCTGGATTGTCTTGCCAAGGCCCATGTCATCGGCAAGGCAGGCACCAAATCCAAGGGAATCCAGAAATGAAAGCCAGTTTAATCCTTTTTGCTGATAGTGCCTGAGGGTTGCGGTGAAGTCTTTGGCAGGATCGGCACTGGTCACCATTTCAGGCTGGGTGAGTTTTTTAATGATACTTTCAAGCCATTGGCCGTTTGATATTTCCAGAGTTTTACTTCCGGCAGGGGAGAGTCTGTCGGGGTGAATCTGCCATTGAAGGGCTTCTTTGATGGTAAGCCCTGCATCGTTTTTCAAGGCAACGGCCTTTTCATAGGCATTGAGGAGGCTTTGCAGCCTTTCCTTGTCAACTTCGACCCAGCGGTTCTTGATCCTGGCAAGTCCGCTGGTCTGGGCAAGAAGTTTTTCTGCCTCCTCCAGGGTGATGGGGGTGTCTCCTATGAGGATATCGGCCTGGAAATCAAGCAGGGCATTCATCCCCACAAAGGAGGGCTGGTTGGTGCCGAGGCTGACTTTAACAATTGGTTTTGAACTTCTTTTTTTCCACCAGTCCGGAATTCGGCAGATGATGCCGCAATGCTCAAAGTTGGGGAGCTGCTGAAGAAAATCATAGGCATCTTCGGTGTCCCAGGCAAGGTGGTGGAACAATTCTCCTGTATCGAGCATTGCTTTTAACAACTCACTGTTTTTTGCCGCTGCATGGACCGTGGTGAGCAGCTCCAGCAACTGGTCCTGGTGATTGCGGTACTCTTCCAGAGCATAGTGGAGGGGGCGGTGTTTTTGGGAATTTGCAGCTTTGGTGGCATAGGTTGCAAGGAACTGAAAGGGGAAATCTTCATCCTTGCCCTCCACAAGATGGAAGTAAACCCTGCCGGCCAGGTGAATATGGGGGCTGAATTCATGGAAAAAATCCTTTACACTGCCGGGAAAGATTTCAATCTTTCGGGAAAAAAACCGGTTCAGCTCCTTCCATACATCAGATAAAAAACCGGTATCCAGATATTCCCTGCCCGTCATAAGCGGGGCCGCATCCATAAACCCCTTCAATTCTTCCGGCAGCAACTCAATGTCGGCCCTGTGGCGGATCTCTTCAATATCGGGATAGCGTTTGAGTTTTTCCAGAAATGTTTGCGAAAGGGTCCGCCAGAAGTTAAGGGAGGGGGACAGGGGGATCTTATTGTCGGAACAGCCCAGAAAAAGCAGCCATTTTTTTTCATCTTCACTGTATGATTTATGGATTTCCAGATTTAATGCCTGCTGCTTTTTCCCCAGCCGTTCCCCTGAATTTTCCCAACTTAATACAAGTTCATGGGAGGGCATGATATCTACTATCAGTTCTTTCATCGGGCGCTTGTTTTCTCCTTAATGGCAGATGTAAATCGGGTGAAAATTTTTATATTTGAATTCATGAAACCTTTATTATCAGACAGCCCAGGGGATGATCAAGTATTATTCCTAGGTACAACAAACAATGAAAGATCACCATGAAGCGCATGAAGAACATGAAGTTTTTTCTTCAGTTCCTTCATGTCCTTCATGGTCAAAATATATTGTTATTTCATATAAAAAAATGAAGCCCATGGAAAAAAAGCCAGGTTTATTTTTCCATGGGGCTTACAGCTGTACTCTTGACATAAGCTGTTTGAAAATTGCATACTCACCGCCATGGAAACCATATGGATAATAGGTGCCGGTCGTTTTGGGCTTCAGGCGGCCAGGTTGTTGTCAAAAAAGCATAAAGACTGGCAAATTCTGCTTGTGGATGTGGATGGGGAAAAACTTGAACAGGCAGGGGATCTGGATTGTCTTACCCAACAGGCAGATGGCATCGCCTTTTTAAATACCCATTTGAGTGGTGATTTGAGTGGTGATCTGAGCGGTGATTTAAAATTTGGGAAGCCCACCTGGATTGTGCCGGCACTGCCGGTTCATCTGGCCTGGGAATGGTGCCGGGGGCAATTGGGAGTGCCCTTAAATCCCCTGGATGTTTCTTCAAAAATTGATTTGCTGCTGCCCAATCCCATGCGGGGTTCAAATGGAGAGATCTATGTGAGCCATGCCAATTTTATTTGCCCCGGCAATTGCAGTGAGCCCGATGATATGTGTACGATTACCCGTCAGCCGCGAAAACTGGAGATGTTTAAGCTGCTTGCCCAATTGCGGTTTCAAGATTTTACCTCTTTGGTCATCCAGAGCAAGCAGCTGGGACCCGGGGTGGGGGGCTATTCTCCCCAGGCCTTGTTCTCATTGCAAAAAAAAATAAACGGGGTGGTGGGCCCCGTTCTGTTGAGTACCGCATGCCGGTGCCACGCAGTGATTAGCGGTTTTGACCGATCTTAACCGATCTTAACCGATCTTAACCGATTTTACTGGGGGAGAATCGGCTGCTAACCCTTGCTTTGTTTGAGAATGGCGGTGATCTGATCCATAATCGCTTGTTCACTATTTGTAATTTCAAAAGGTGAAAATTCGGAAGGTGCAATTTCTGAAGGTGCAATTTCTGAATTTTCCGGGTGGTTGGAAAGATTTTTTGCCCGGGAAAGAAGGTCGAAACTAAGGTCCACCAGAAAACCATTGGTCTTCAGGCTGATTTTTGTGTCTTCTTTTTGCCAGAAGATGGGGGACCGGCTGTCGGACATGCTTCTTAAAATAGTGTGGCAGGCAAAGGTGATAAGGGTTGCTACCCATTTGACCTTTGGGTCTGAAAACAATACCTCTGCTTCAAATTCAAAAATGCCTGTTTTTTTAAGTCGGTTGTCCTTTTCAAACCCGGCATATCCCGAGGTTCCGGCCAGGACTATCTGGGTGTGGCTTAACAGGTTTGCTGTCCGGTCCAGCCGGTCCAGAAGATTGTTTGCCATGAGAAAATTCATGTTTTCCAACAGGTCATCAAGGCTGCTGTCCGGGACAAACATGAGAAATCCGATTTCCGGTTCAATGCCGTGGTTTCGACACAGGTCAATGGCCCGGGAGGCAACGGCTGCGCCCGAGCTTTTATTGATTTTGTTCAAGATGGCAGCGGAACCACTTTCCACCCCCATGAGAAGGCTTGTAAATCCTGATCCCACAAGGGATTCAAGGATGGTGTCATCCAGATCCTGGGGTCTGGTTTCCATGCCGAATGTTATGTTCATGGGTTTTAAACGATCCATGAGATCCATGATTCGTTTTTTTCCCAGAGTTCCCGGTCCGATGAAATTGGGATCTACAAAATAAAACTCTTTTACCCCCTGGTTCACAAGTCCCTGTATCTCCCTGGCAATATTTTCAGGGGATCGGCCCTTCCACATGCTTCCCTGGTTATAAAAGGAGGGAACAGGGCAAAAACTGCAATGGTTGTAACATCCCCGGCTGGCCAGAATGGGGGCAGTCCCGTCCAGGGAAATCCTTTTGGGAAAGGCAAACAGATCCGGGTTTTTTTCAGGGGTTCTGGTTTTCCGCTTCCCATGGGAAAGGCAGGATCCTAGGGCGAGTCCCTCAATATTTTCAAGTTCGGAATATTTTATAGGGGCCGAATTATTTACAGGGGTCGGATTTTTAGCTGGGTCCGGAGTTTCTCCTGGCTCGAGAGTTTTGGCAGGTTCCGAATTATTTTTAAGGGCCTGGGCCAGTTCCACAAGGGTGTGTTCAAACTCTCCCACGGCAATGGAATCCACAGGATCGCATTGCTGTAAAATTTTTTCAAACACCAGGGAGGGAAAAAAACCGAATAAATTGAGATGACCCGAAAATCCTTGCGCTTTCAGGTCAGAGAATAATTCAAATAACAGGGGGGTGTGTTCCCAGAAATAGACGGCATTGACGCATAAAAGATCCGGGTTCAGGGCCAGAATTTTGGCCTTGGTGTTGTCAAAACAGGCCCCGGGTACTGCATGGTCCAGAAAAATTGTGTCAAAGCCATTTTGTTCCAGGGCTGCGGCTGCATAGCCCCCCATGAGGCAGGACCACAAGGGGGTGTTGGCAATATCGTTAAATCTTTTTTTAGAGGCTTTTCTTGGATGTTCCAGGACAACTATTTTCATTTTGCCGCCTTTTTAGTAAGGGTGTTGTTCATATGGCTGTGGGGTCCGAACCCATGGGCCTCCTTGGACCCGATGGAAGGCAATTCCAGTCTGGAAAATACCCCTGCCCCGTGACAGCGGGATTCAAATTCGTGGAGAATGTGATTGAATTTTACAGGATTGTGATACACCGGATACAGCAGATCTGTATCCGGGTCAAGATCTCCGGACCGGATCAGCCGATTGGTCATGGGTGCATTGGGATAAAGTCGCACATGGTTGAAAATAACGGCTCCCAGGTTTCCGGCAGGCGAGTGGATCTCCAGAATCTGGTCCAGCATTTCACTGGCCTCCTGGATCTCTTTTTCCCCTTCTCCGGGCAGGTTGACCAGAAAATGGCACATGGTCAAAATTTTGTGTTCAGCGGTCAGCCGGGATGCTGCGAGAATATCCTCAGAGGTCAGGCGTTTGTTTAACAGAGACAACCCGTGTTGGGTCAGGGCATCCCCTGAAAAGTAAATAGCTGCAAGGCCGGCGTTCAGGGCCAGGGTCAGGTTTTTCTGTGTCAGGCTGTCCTCCCGGAAAAAACCGGTCCAGCTTAGGGTGAGTCGCCGGCGGACAAGTTCCTGGCAGACCTGTTCAAAATGATCGGCGGGGCGGTTGACCACTGAATCGGTAAAATGGAAGAGCTGGATGCCAAATTCTTTGTTGAGCCCTTCCATCTCATCCACAATTTTTTTCGGGCTTCGCAGCCGCATGCAGGTGCCCCCCAAAAAGGGGTAGAGGCAATACCCGCACCAGAGATCGCAGCCCCGTTTGCCTTCAATGCCCATGGCGGCCACATAGGTGTTGGCCTTGGCATAGGTGTTGGGACAAAATCCCTTTACATCCATGGGTGGAATTTTGTCCATGGATATCTTGGGTCCCAGGGGATTGGAAACCACCGAGGTTTTGTGTCGCCACAGGATACCCGGGATCTTGTCCGGATCAAGGGTGGGCGCTATCAACAGGGGAAAGATCAGTTCGCCCTCTCCGGCAAGGCCGATATCAATCTGGGGAACTTCTGCCATCAGTCGTTTTCCAAACAGGGAAAAGGCCGGCCCCCCGGCAAGGATTCTTGCCTTCGGCACCAGTCTTTTTACCAGAATTGCCGCAGTTTTCAGTGAGGATAGATAGGAGGCCTGGTGGCCGGCCAAAGGATCCAGGTTGCGAAAGGAGAGGGCCACCACATCCGGGACAAACCCTTCCAGGCTCCTCTTTAAATCAACCCAGGGGTCCATACCGATGTTCATGTCCAGCACTTGCTTTTCAATTTCTTCGGGCACCAGAGATGACAGCCGTGACAGCCCCAGGGGATAAACTTTCTCCTGGGCCCCCAAATGGGAGGTGGGAACCTGGACCATTAATAATTTCATCAATTTTACTCCAATCTTACTTCATTACTTCAATATTACTCTACTAAAAATAAACCGATATAGGTTACATATTGCCCTTTTTCCTTTACCGGTGAAAGGGACCAGCCACAATTGGCCACGGTTGCATATACATCAATCCCCGATCCTTCCATGGCGGGCCGGGCCAGATCATGGTGGCGGCAAACCCCGTCTTCAGGACATTGGGGGCAGACAGGGCAGGGACCGGCCCCAAACACAAAGGCTTTGTGAAATCCTTGTAAAAAGGCTTTTTTTTCAAGGGCCAGTAATGCGGTGTGGAATTGCTTGCCCGGGGGGGCTCCCTTTACCAGAAAGGCGGTTGTGTAGGAATCCAGCAATTGACGGGTTTTTTGATGATCCATTCCCTGGGGAGGGCATTGAAGGTTCTTGCCAAACCCCTTACACCCAAATTGACATTTGGCATTTGCCCAGGGGGCGGTGACCACATCCCTGGGTGAAATCGGCGTGATTCCGTCAAATTTAAGTTCCATGGCAAGGGGGGTCCAGGGATCGGCCGGGAGCTTCAGGCTGCCCTGCTTTTTGGCCATGATCAGGGTGGAATCCGTTGTCAGATCCCGGATGCCAAAATTTTCTATCCCGGCTTCACCAAGCCATTGGGTAATTGTTCGGGCTTCATGGCAGGCACCGTTAAAGGTGTTGAGCATCATGGTAAGGTCATAGAGGGCGCCTTTCTGGGGAACCGCTCCTTTCCGGTCGGGGAAATAATCATGGATCGTAAGGATGCCGTCCGGGGTCAGCAGACCGATGGCTTTTAAGAGCAGCTCTTTTGCCTCCTCCGGCCCATAGGCATGGAGAAAATTGCTCATACAGATCAGGGAGAATTTTTCCTGGGTTTCACCCTTGAAATCACTTGTAAGGTCGCTTTTAAAATTATGGGTTCTAAAATCACCCCCCACCGGCGTGATCCCTTCCCAGTCTTTTTCTTCAGGGTATAGGGTGCGGGCAGCTTCGATGACTTCCGGAATATCAAAAAGCACTGCCCGGGTCCCGGGAATCAGTATCTTCAGGGCCCGGATCAGACTGCCGGCTCCCCCCCCGATATCCAGGATGGGACCGGTGACTCGTTCAGGTTCAAGCAGTCGCACAATCTCTTCTGATTTTTGCCGGACCAGGGTGTCTGTGGATGCCACATAACGAAGGTTCCGCTCTTCATAGGAAAGCCTTGCCATTGGTTTTTCTTTTTCCGGGGCCACCCGTTGGGTCAGATTTTCCCAGTGGGGACGCATATACTGCCGGTAGAGGAAAAAATCCCCCATATAGTCTTTTTTCCCCGGCACCAGGAACAGGGAGGAAACCTGGGTATTATACCAGTTCTCCTTTTGACAGGTGACAAGCCCTGTCCGCTCCATGGCCCGGAGCAATCGGGTAAGTTCCGGTTCCAGGCAGCTGGCCTCCCGGGCAATTGCGGCAACTGAACAAAAACCCTGATCCATGAGATGGAACAGCTTCAGCTCAAGGCCGGTGAACAACACCTGGGAATACCAATAGGCCGTGGACAGATCTTCCAGAAACTGAAAGTTTGTGTGGGCCGGATCTGCATTTTTAAAACCAAAATCCATGGAAACTCCTATTTATGGTTTATCGGGCCTGAAACGCCCTGTTTGGCTCTGTCAGACCCTGTCATTTTTTAGCGGGTCTGGCTTGATAAGGTTCCTGCCTGTTTTAACGCTC
The DNA here is from genome assembly GCA_016744295.1 of Desulfobacteraceae bacterium. Lineage (GTDB taxonomy): Bacteria > Desulfobacterota > Desulfobacteria > Desulfobacterales > Desulfobacteraceae > NBML01. Next base: position 95,454 of record JADGEQ010000013.1, read on the forward strand.
CATTTTTCCTGGCGTCATTGCCCATATGGTTTTGTCCCATCTTGTTGTCCTTGTGTCGATCCTCGAAAAATGGGGCCAAATGGATTTCTTTAGATGGGGTTGTGGCCAGGGAAACCCCGATAAAAACCGTGCCGGAGATCAGCATGGAAGCGATCACCCCGTGTCCCATGAACAAGGGGTGGATGCTTTCTAAAAACGGGGGTGACATGGGGGCTGTTTTGGCCAGATCAATGATGACCAGTCCCACCTGGAGTACAAAGCCCGTACACAGGGAGGCAATGGCTCCGGGTCCTGTTGCCCGTTTCCAGTAAAGACCGCCCATGAGTACGAAAAAATAGGAGGCAGATGCAATAAAGGTGGCAATATGGATGGCGTCAATGATGCTGTGGATGAAAAAAGATCCCAGAGTGGCCAAAAAAATAATCATAAGAACGCTGGCCCTGTTAACCAACCGCATCTGTTGCATGGTGGCACCCGGGCATAGATATCGCTGGAAAATATCCCGGGCAACACAGGAGGCACCGGAAGTGGCAAAGGTGTCGGTGCAGGACATGGCTGCCGTGGCAAGGGCAACGGCGCACAGGGCAAGGGCCAGATTGGAAAATTGGCTGCCCATGATAAAGGTCAGAAGAGCGGGTTCTGCCTTGGCCATCCCCATGGGAAAGCCCATTTCTGCAATCTCAGGGTAAAGGGCGTTAAGGCCCAGGGCGATAAGGGCACAGCCGCCAAATACAATTGCCACAAGAAAAGAGCCCAGGAACATGCCCTTCCGTGCACAGGGTTCATCTTTGGCCGCCCATACCCGCTGCCAGGGATCCTGTTCCGTGATCCATCCGGGAACAATGGCAAGAACAAAGATGAGCACCATGGGCATTCCAATGGAAATAGGGTTCCACCAACCTTCGGGCATGGCAGAAATCAGCTGACCCGGTGACAGGGCCGTGGCGCTGCTAGCGCTCCCCATGACCACAAAGGCCATGACCAGGATAAAGGTCGAAAGGCAGAGAAACTGGATGATATCCGTGGTAATAACCGCGGACAATCCTCCCAGGGTTACATAGATGGAGACGGCCAGACCTACAATCAGTGCGGAATAAAGAGGATCTATTCCGTAAAAAATTTGAAGAACCATGGCAAAACCCTTGATGTCGGCCACGGCAAAAAGAATCATGACCACGGTGATGATGATGGCCACGGGCAGTCTTAAAAAGGGGCCATACCGCATTTCCAGCAATTCCGGCTGGGTGATGGCGGGCAGTTTTTTAATCTTTTTCACAAAAAAAGCAATGATCAAAAGTGCCAGGATATTGGGGGCCACAAATCCCCAGATGGAGCCCATGCCCAGAAGAATGAAAAAACCGATTACTGCCAGAAGTGCACCGGCGGTGAGCCAGGATGCAGCAGCGGAAAACCCGATGGACAGAAAGCCGGCTGATTTGCCCGCCAGCCAGAAGTCAGCGGGGGATGTCTGTTTTTTGCTAAAATAGAGACCGGTCAGTATCAAAACAAAAATATAAATAGAAAGTACCAGAAGAAACTGATGGTATGCACTCATAAAAACCTCCCAGTCAGCAGAGAACCTCCCCAGCCGACACTAAACTAAAAAATTGTTCAGCCCGGGGATTTGCCGTCTCTCCGAGAAGCTTTGTTCATCTCTTTCCAATGGATATTCTGGCTGGTGGATCATCCTAATCGCCGGGTCTTCCCATGCTGCTTCGTATCGGTTTTACTGCAGCACAGTGACATTATACGGCTTTCGTTCCCACTTACAGCGGCGGGTCCGCCCCGGATTTTCACCGGGTTCCCCAAAAGAAAGCATCTTTTTATTACATTTATTAAATTCAGGTGGTCTAGAATCCAATAGTGCCGAGTTATAGCACATGAATTCTCGGGTTTCAATACGGATTCGTTATCCGTTGTCAGGGGATGACAGCATCCGTTAAAGGTGCTGTTAATAAAATGTCTGTTCCCTTGTTTTGCTCAGAATAAATTTCAATCTTTCCTTTTAACGCCTGAAAGCGTTTAGAGATACTGAATAATCCAAAACTTAATGAATTGATTTTATCTACTTGATCAACATCAAAGCCAATCCCATTATCCTTAATTCTGACAGTCACTTTATTATCAAGGACAGCCAGTGTGATCTGTGCATCTTGTGTCTTTGCATGTTTAATAATATTGATTATTAATTCTCTTGCCGATCGATACATTAATATTTTAATGGTTTCATTAACCCGCAACGGCTGTTTGATATTGTTGGTAAAAACAATCATCATTTCATTTTGATGATTTATATCTTTGATAAGCCATTCTAAGGCGGCTTCAAGACCAAAATCATACAGGATGGGCGGACATATCTGAAAGGTAACGGATCTCATTTCACTAATCGCTTGTTTAACGTAGTCTTTTACATCCATTAATTCATCTTTTCTAGGGTCATTGCAATTTTTTGCCCCAAGCATACTTTCTATTTTTACAAGGCTGATTGCCAATGATTGACTGACACTATCATGAAGATCTTCAGCAAGAAGATGCCGTTCTCTTTCTTCTGTAACAATCAGTTCATTTGAAATGTTTCTTAGCTCTTCTTTGATTTTTTTTCTTTCTTCTTCAAAGAGCTTATTTTGGATGTTTCTCAATTTATCTGTTCGTTCTTTAATTATTTTTTCTCGATAAAGAATTTGTTCGTTATGTTCTTCCTGGATTTTATTTGCATTATCAATGATATCTCTGACCATGGGTATCCTGCAGAGAAAAGAATTAAACAAGCGCTCAAAAAGATTATGGTCTTTAAATCTTATGTCAAAATCCCAAATTCCCTGCCCCGGATCACCATATTTCCGGGGCCCTTTTTCAACACAGCGAACATGAACCCTAACATCAGTCGCCCCTGCCAGCTTGGCATATGATTCAAAAACACCTGCATGCCACATCATCGCAAAATCGTTTATTATGATATTTTTCTTGTGAATTAGCCGCACAATCACATGTCCGCTGGAATTTTTTAAAATGATATTTTCTTTTGTGCGGTTATATTTTCTATTTTCTTTGGATATCCTGTCTATCAGCCGGTAGGGACCTATCAGCGGTATGCCAATGGCTGTTTTGAAGATGTGTTGTGATTTGTATGAGGTTTTACCAATTTTCAAGGCAAGTTCAGGATCAGGGATTGATCTTTGCAGTACACCATACAGATCCATCATAAATTTATTTGAAAACCAATAATGGATATTTGACAGATGTTCAATGGATATGGGTTCAACTTTTCCCGTTTTTAGATTTTCCACAAAGTAGGTATGGTTGCTGTTAATTTCATCGACGATATCCGTCATTAAAATTTTTGGACAATGTTCATCAACATACCGAACGATTAAAAATGTGTTCAAGGCTGAAACTTGCTTGGGCATGAGATCATATTTGAGATTGAGATTCAGAATAATAATTACCTGTTTATCGATTAAGGGCCCATATGGCAACGAGTAGTCATATAACCCATTAGCCAATAAAATTCCAGAATTTCAAATAAATATCATTTTTTGGCCTTTAATATTCAAGCGGAAAGATGCTTTGCCAATCGTTTGCCAAGTCCTATAATGGGGTCGTTGACGGTAACCCCACGCTTCCGGCATGAGGGAACAATCACAAACAAATTATCCTACGCTGTCATAAGATTTGAGTCCTCAAGGTCTCCGGCTTTTTTTCATGCGGCCGCCCTGGCTGGATCAGGTCGAACCTCTTGACCTAAAAGGCCAAAAGATGGTAATGGGACGGTTCAGGTGCAAATTTAAATACGAGGTGATTATGTTAGATGTATCCAGAACAACAGACACTATTTTGATGGTCAGGCCCTATGATTTTGGATTTAATGAGGAAACAGGGCTGGACAATGAGTTCCAAAAGCGTCTGGATATATCCGAGCAAGAGATTAATAAAAAAGCCAATCTAGAGTTCCAGGCCATGGTGGACACCCTAAGGGCCGAAGGGGTAACGGTTTTGATCCTGGAAAAATCGGAAACCTCCCTGAAACCGGCACAGGGAAAAGTTCCCGATGCCATTTTCCCCAACAACTGGTTTTCAACGGAACATGACGGCACCCTGCTGACCTATCCCATGGCAGCCATGAATCGGCGGCATGAGCGGCGACCCGAAGATGTGGAAAAACTTTTAAGGGCCAATGGATATAAGATTAGAAATGTGATTAATGTGGGGCGACTGGACGAAACCAACCGTTTTCTGGAAGGCACAGGCTCCATGATAATTGACCACAGGGCAGAGGTGGTATATGCGGCCCGTTCCAACCGATGTGATGACCAGCAGTTTGACAATTTTATCCGGCTGCGGTTCTATGAAGAGGGCATCTTGTTTAACACAAAAAGTTCCATGGGAACCTCTATTTATCACACCAATGTCATGATGAGTATAGGGGATGAATTTGCCGTGATCTGCCTGGACTGTATCCCTGACAAGGGGGAAAAACAGCGGGTAAAAGTTTCCCTTGAAAAACATTTTACCCTAATTGAAATTTCCATGGCTCAGATGGAAAATTCGTTCTGCGGCAATATTCTCCAGGTCAATTCCGCCGGGGGAACCCCTTTGATTGTCATGTCCAAGAGTGCCTTTGAGGGTTTTTTGCCGGACCAGATCAAACTGCTTGAGGGTTTTGGCAAAATTTTGCCCATGGATCTTGCCACCATTGAATCTGTGGGTGGCGGCAGTGCCCGGTGCATGATGGCGGAAATCTTTTCAGAGAAAAAATAAAGTTATATTTTTCGTATTCCGGTTATTTCCTATTTCTATTGATTTGCTTGCCTGTTATTTCTGTGCCATTTTTCCTTCCACATGGAAGACTTTTTCCAGATATCGGGAGAACAAAGAAACCGTGTAGGTCATGATAAAATAGATCATTCCCACCGCCAGATAGATTTCAAAGGGCCTGAAGGTTCTTGAATATACCATTTGTCCGGATCGGGTTAATTCATTGATGGCCAGGACAGATACCAGGGAGGTTTCCTTGAGTTGGGAGGAAAAAGAATTCATTAACGGGGGAATTGCCACCTGGAGGGCCTGGGGCAGGATGACATGCACCAGGGTCTGGAATCTGGATAGACCCAGGGAAGCGGCTGCTTCCTGTTGGCCCCTTTCAACAGAATACAGGCTTCCCCGGATAATTTCAGAGATATAGGCGCCGCCGCACAAACCGATACCCAGGTATGCGGCGACAAAATTGTCCAGGACAATGCCGATGGAGGGCAGACCGTAGTAGATAAAGAAAAGCTGAATCAGCAGGGGGGTGCCCCTGAAGATTTCCACATAGGGGGTGAAAATCTTTCCAGTCCATCCGTCTCCGGATCGGGCAATGCCGACGATAAGACCTAAACCCAAGGCGATTAGAAAGGAAATTCCGGTTATTTTCAGGGTTATGCCCGCCCCGAAAAGAAGCTCCCGGTGATTGCTTATAATAATGTCTGTCTGAAATCCGTCCATGGCCCGGCCCGATTACTCGGAAGTGTCCTGGCCTAGATTCAGCCATTTGTCATAAATTTTTTGATAGGTCCCATTTGCCTTGACCTCTGCAAGGGCGGCATTTATCCGGGATGTCAGCTCATTGGCATCTTTGGGAAGGGCGATGACCACTTCAGTCGAGTTCAGAGGAGCACCGACAATTTTAAAGGAAGGATCTTTTTTGATTTGCACAACTGCATAGGCAACACCGCAGACAAGGGCATCGATTCGCTTGTATTTCAGGTCAAGAAAGGCTTCTGTGGTATAATTGTATTTTTTAATTTCACCCACCAGTTCGGCCATCCCGTCCACAACCCGCTCGCTGCTGGTGGCGATCTGGGTGCCCACCACTTTTCCCGTAAGATCCGCTTTTCCCTGGATTCTTTTTTCCTCTTTCCGGACAATGATTACTTCCGTAAGATCGATATAGGTGTCGCTGAAATTTACATTTTTCTTTCTGGCCGTTGTCTTGCCCATGCAGGTAATAAGAATGTCGTAGTCTCCCTTTTCCATTCCGGCAATCAGTCCCTGCCATTCGCCATCCTTGAATTTTACCGGGATGTCAAGTTTTTCACCGATGGCATTTGCAAGGTCCACGTCAAATCCCTTTAATTCTCCTGTCTCGGTTTTAAATTCAAAGGGCGGGTACTGGGCGCAGAATCCAACCACAAGTTCCCCCTTCTCTTGTATGTTTTGCCATGAATTTGAAGCAAAACAATTCACTGCAAAAGCCGTAAGGGACAGGATGATCAACATCATTGCGGTGGATTTAAACGATAGCATTTTATTCATTTTTTACTCCTTTTTTGAGGTGAATTAATCTGTGGCGATTTAATCTGAGGTAATTAAAGTGGTTGGATTGTCTTCATCTATGGCCATAAAGCGAGTGGAAATTTTTCGGTTTAACAGCATTTCCTTTAATATGTTAAAAAATACCCCCATGCCTGGAACATACCGAAAGTTTTCCATTTGTTTTTCAACATCCTTGGCATCTCGTATGACACCGCCAACGAGTCCGGAAGGGGTTCGGGTAACCCCGCAATTGGGACTTCCGTCGGCACCGATGATGCCGCAAATCTCATACCCTGCTGCGACAAAGGCTTCTATCTGATCCACCGACGGGGTCAGTATTTGTTTGCAATGCCGCTGGAAATTCGGATGATCATATTGTTCCCGGCACATTCCCCACCGATTGATTCCCAGATAGGAAAGTTCGGGGCAGGGGAGCTGCAGAATACCAGTTCCGTCTTCAATGAATCTGTCCATCACTTGCCGGAGAACTCCGGGGTACACGGCCAGAGGACCCACTTTGGCATTGGCATTGAGGATACAATGTGAAACCACAATTATTCGTTTACTTCTGTTCAAAACATTCCTCCTAAAGGTAATTTTGTAAGGGACGATCACCGACCAAATTCGAAGGATACTAAATCAGGAAGTCAGGGGAAATCAAATCGATTATTGGAATGAAAAATTGAAAAATTATCTATTCTATCTATGGGTATCTCTATGGGTATCTCTGAGGGTATTACTAGGGGGTCTCTCCAGGGGGAAATGAGAATGTTTTTGCCCGGACCCCTTCATAATTAGGTATGGAATTAAGGCAGGAAGTCTAGTATAAATGATTTTGTGCTAAAATTCGATTGAATAAGGATAGTTTCCAATAAAGAGATAAGAGGGACATTATAGAATGCAAATGATTAATACGCAAAGATTGGGCGAACGATTCAAGATGTTTGCACAGATTGATTCCGAATCACGCAGTGAATTTGAGATTTCCCGGGTGATTGAGAAAATATTAACAGATTTGGGTGCCAGTGTCTGTTTTGATAATGCCGCTGAAAAGGTGGGCGGAGACTGCTCAAATCTGGTGGCAAAATTCAAGGGAACAAAGGATGTTCCGCCTTTGTTCCTGTCCGGCCACATGGATACGGTGGTGCCGGGTAAAGGGGTAAAAGTTCAATTTGAAAATGGAATTTTTACAAGCGACGGCACCACAATTCTCGGCGGAGATGACAAATCGGCCCTGGCCATCATCCTGGAGGTAATGGAGGTGGTTAAGGAAAATAATCTGCCCTGTCCCCCGGTGGAAATTGTGTTTACCGTGTGTGAAGAGATCGGACTTCTGGGGGCCAAACATTTTGATCTGTCCCTGATGGATTCAAAATTTGGCTATATTCTGGATTCCACCGACACAAAAGGGATTGTTACCCGGGCACCCAGTGCAAATGATATCATCATTAAGGTGTATGGCAGATCAGCCCATGCCGGGGCAGCGCCGGAAAAAGGAATCTCTGCAATTTTTGTAGCTGCCACAGCCATTGCAAGCCTTGAGCTTGGCCGGATAGATGCGGTAACTACGTGTAACCTGGGCACCATTTCCGGGGGTATGGCAACCAATATTATACCCGAATATGTGGAAATCCATGGGGAAGCAAGGTCCCACAATCTGGAAAAATTAAAACAGGTTACCGATAATATTGCATCCGGTTTTGAAACGGCTGCGGCCGGGCTCAGAAAAGAGGGCCAGGAGTTTCCCCGGGTTGAAATTGAGGTGGCCCAGGATTTTCCCAATACAAATATTCCCGAAGATCATCTGGCCATTACCCTTGCCCGGAAGGCCGCCGACAATCTTGGCCGGAAATTGGAAAGCAAAACCACCGGCGGTGGGGCAGATGCCAATATCTTTTTTGGGAAGGGAATTGTGGCCGGGGTTCTTGGCACGGGAATGACCGATGTTCATACCCTCAAAGAATCCATCTCCCTTTCAGATATGGAAAACACGGCCCATTTGATTCTTGAAATCCTTAAGGTTCACGGTGAAGGAGATACGGCTCTATGATGCTTTATCTGGATCTGTTTTCCGGTATCAGCGGGGATATGACCCTTGGGGCACTGGTCGACCTCGGGGTGCCTGTTTCATGGCTGGAACAAAAGCTTGCCCCGGTGTTAAAGGGGTTTTCCCTTAGAAGCGAGATTGTGTTCAAACATCACCTGAGGGCGGTGAATCTGTTTGTGGATGTGGAAGAAAACAGCACATCCCGAACCTATACGGATATCTGTAAAATCATTGGTGGAGCCGACCTTTCCGAATGGGTGAAAAAAAACAGCCTTGGGGCATTTGAACGAATCGCAGCAGCGGAAAGCCATATCCACGGCAAAAAAATTGAAGAGGTTCATTTTCATGAAATCGGCGGTATTGATTCCCTGGTGGATATCATTGGCAGTTTTCTCGGGATGGAATATTTAGGGATCAAAAGTGTTACAGCGTCCAAGGTTCCGTTGGGGTCCGGATTTGTGGAGTGCGCCCACGGCAAGATTCCCGTTCCTGTTCCGGCAACATTGGCCATCCTTGCGGGGATTCCTGTCATAAGTTCCGATGCGGCAACGGAGATTGTGACCCCCACGGGAGCCGCCATTGTGGCCACCCTTGCAACCGCCTTCGGGCCCATGCCGGCAATGGAGATACAGGCCATCGGATATGGGGCGGGAAAACGGGAAACCAATTCCAGTCTGCCCAATCTTTTGCGCATGGTTTTGGGCAGACCTGAATCGGTTTGTTCCGAAAAAGAGTCGGCATCTGTCAATGGATTTGAATCCGACAGCGCTTTCAAACGAGAAAAGGTTGTTGTGGTCAAGAGTAATGTGGATGATATGAACCCGGAAATATTGGGGTTTGTCATGGAACAGCTATTTGAACAAGGGGCTCTGGATGTGAGTTTTGCCCCGGTTTATATGAAAAAAAACCGGCCTGGCACTGTGATCGAGGTGATTTGCCATGGCAAAAATCTTGAATCCTTATCCCGGTTGATCCTGACCCAGACCACGGCCATCGGCTTGCGATATCATGAATGTGAGCGTCTGGTGTTGGAACGGGAACTGGTGAGTCGGGAGACCAGTTTAGGGCCTGTTCGGGTGAAAAAAATTGTGGATCCGGACAAAAGAGTCCGATATCTGCCCGAATACGAGGCGTGTAAAAAGGCTGCCCTTGAAAGGGATCTGCCCTTAAAGGATGTTTATGCAAGGATTATGGCAGAGGTGAATCCCCTTGACAGTGTATAGGCCATCTTATACAAAACACAGGATGAGCACTTCAGAGAAATTAATACTTGCGGCAGCTACCGGCCTGGGCCTGGGAAAAATCCCCCTGGCACCCGGTACATTTGGCACCCTGGCCGCCATTCCCCTCATCTGGCTGATGGACGGGATGAGCCAGGGAAAAACTGGTTTTTTTCTGGTCAGCCTGATTCTTCTGGCCGTGTATGTGGCGGACAAGGCTGAAGGGATCATTGGAAAAAAAGATCCTGGCAGCATTGTTATTGATGAAATAGCAGGGTTTTGCGTCACCATGACCCTGGTTCCCATTAATTGGGCAAGTATTCTTCTGGGGTTTTTTGCCTTTCGAATTTTTGATATTTTAAAGCCGGCTCCTGTGAAATATTTTGAAAATAAATTTTCAGGGGGCGCCGGTATTGTTTTGGATGACATAATGGCAGGGGTGCTGGCAGCACTTGTGCTTAAATTTTTATACATATGCGGTTTGTTCTAGGAGAAAAGGGATGGAAAAAAATTCAGACAAGGAAAAAGCAATCCAGACAGTCATGAGTCAGATTGAACGCCAGTTTGGCAAGGGGTCCATCATGAAACTGGGTGGCAGACAAGTGGAGTCAGTTCCGGTTATCCGCACGGGGTCCCTGGCCCTGGACAAGGCCTTGGGGGTGGGGGGATATCCCCGGGGACGGGTCATTGAAATTTATGGTCCTGAATCTTCGGGAAAAACAACCCTGGCCCTCCATGCCGTTGCCGAGGCCCAGAAAATCGGTGGTATTGCCGCCTTCATCGATGCCGAGCATGCCTTGGATGTCTCCTATGCCAAACGCTTGGGTGTGGACTGCGACGAGCTGTTGATCTCCCAGCCGGATACCGGTGAGCAGGCCCTGGAAATTGCGGATATGCTGGTCAGGAGCGGTGGGATCGATATCATGGTGGTTGACTCGGTGGCAGCCCTTGTGCCCCGGGCTGAAATTGAAGGAGAGATGGGGGATTCCCACATGGGCCTCCAGGCACGTCTCATGTCCCAGGCCTTGAGAAAACTCACCGGCACCATCGGAAAAACCAATACCACCCTTATTTTCATCAACCAGATCCGGATGAAGATTGGTGTTGTTTACGGAAATCCCGAGACCACCACCGGCGGTAATGCATTAAAATTTTATGCCTCCATGCGCATTGAAATCAGAAAGGCCGCCGCCATCAAAGAGGGCGAGAATATTACGGGTAACAGAACCAAGGTCAAGGTTGTAAAAAATAAGTTGGCTCCCCCCTTTAAAAGTGTGGAGTTTGATCTCATGTACGGTGAGGGGATCTCCCGGACAGGTGACCTGCTGGATATGGGTGTTAAGCTTGATATCGTTGATAAGAGCGGTTCCTGGTATTCCTTTGAAGGGGAACGTATTGGTCAGGGCAGGGAAAATGTAAAGGCCTTTTTAATTGATAACGCCGATATATTTGGAAAAATTGAAGGCAGGGTCAGAGAGGCGTTGGGGATTTCAGAAGTAGCACCGAAAAAGGCCAAGACCAAAGAATAAAAAACCAAAGAAAAATGGATATGTAAATGGGTGTTAAGCCCGGGAGCGAAAACCAGGAGACAGACATGACAGGTAATGAAGCCAGAAAAATCTTTCTAGAATATTTTAAAAAACATAACCATCAGCAGGTTAGGTCCTCCTCTCTTGTGCCCCAGGATGATCCCACACTCTTGTTTGTCAACGCAGGCATGGTCCAGTTCAAACGGGTTTTCACCGGGGACGAGAAACGGGATTATTCCCGGGCGGTCACCTCCCAGAAATGTGTCCGGGCCGGGGGCAAGCACAATGACCTTGAAAATGTCGGATATACGGCCCGGCATCATACCTTTTTTGAAATGCTGGGTAATTTTTCCTTTGGGGATTATTTTAAGGATCAGGCCATTGAAATGGGGTGGGATCTGCTGACCAACGGGTATGGATTTGACAAGGAAAAGCTCCATATCTCGGTCTATACCGACGATGATGAAGCCTATGGGATATGGCGGGACAAGATTGGTATACCTGAAAACAGGATCTCCCGGCTGGGGGAAGAGGATAATTTCTGGTCCATGGGGGATACCGGTCCCTGCGGTCCCTGCAGCGAGATTCACATTGACAGGGGAGAGGCCTTTGGCTGTGGCGGGAAAGACTGCGCCGTGGGGTGCGACTGCGACCGGTGGCTGGAGTTGTGGAACCTGGTGTTCATGCAGTTTGAAAGATCCGAAGACGGAACCATGACGCCCCTGCCCAAACCCAGTATTGATACGGGGCTTGGACTCGAACGGGTCATTTCCGTGCTCCAGGGTGTGCCCACAAATTATGATACCGATCTGTTTATTCCCATCATGGAAAAGGTGGGAGAGCTTTCCGGCAGAAAGCGAAATGAATCCGATTTGGTGGAAGTGGCCATGAAGGTGATTGCCGACCATTCCAGGGCATCGGCCTTTTTGATCTGTGACGGGGTGTTGCCTGCCAATGAAGGCCGTGGATATGTGCTGCGTCGTATCATGCGCCGTGCAATCCGTTATGGCAGAAGCATAGGGCTTGTAAAACCCTTTCTCCATGAAACGGTCCAGACCGTATTTACCATCATGGATGAGGCCTATCCCGAGCTGAAAGATTCGGCTGCCTTTATTCTGAATGTGGTGAAAAACGAGGAAGAAAAGTTTCTGGAAACCCTGGGGATGGGGTTGAAGCTTTTGGAGGCCACCATTGAAGACACAAGAAAACAAAGAAATACCACCATCCCCGGAGCGGTTATCTTCAAGCTCTACGATACCTTTGGTTTTCCCGTGGACATCATTGCAGATCATGTAAAGGAGATGGACATTGAACTGGACATGGAGGGGTTTGACGCTGCCATGGCCGAACAAAAGAAAAGATCCAGATCCACAAAGAAATTTGCCGGTGTCGGGGACGCCTATAAGCCATTGACATCCAATGGGGTAAAAACCGTTTTTAGCGGGTATGACGCCATCAAAGTTGAATCCTATGTGTTGATCCTGGTGCAAAATGACAAGGAGCTTGAAACTGCTGTTGCAGGAGACAAGATCGAGGTGGTAACAGCCCAGACCGTTTTCTATGCTGAATCAGGTGGTCAGACAGGGGATGCAGGTTGCTTTGAAAACGAGAACTGCGTGGTTGAGATTCTGGATACGGTAAAGGATCCGTCCGGACTTTATATCCACAAGGGAACGGTGGTTTCCGGCCAGTGTGAAAAAGGGGATGTGTTTACCCTGAAGGTGAATCCTGTAAAAAGGCGGGCAACTGCGGTCAACCATACCGCCACCCATATTCTTCATTCGGCTTTGAGAACGGTTCTGGGGGATCATGTCAAACAATCAGGCTCCCTGGTTACCGATACCAGGCTGCGGTTTGATTTCACCCATTTTTCAGCGATTACCGCCGAAGAGCTTGGGGCAGTTGAAAACCATGTTAATGCTAAAATTCGTGAAAACCACGGGGTCACCACCCAGGAAATGGACATGGATGAAGCGGTCCGGGCCGGTGCCACTGCCCTGTTTGAAGAAAAATATGGGGATGTGGTCAGGGTGGTTTCCCAGGGGGATTTTTCCCGGGAACTTTGCGGGGGAACCCATACCCAATTTACCGGTAACATCGGACTGTTCAAAATTTTATCCGAAGGGGGGATTGCCTCCGGGGTAAGGCGGATTGAGGCTGCCACGGGCCAGGTGGCCATGGACAGGGTTCATTCGGACCAGGCCCTCATTGAAAAGACCGCAGGCTTGCTCAAGGGCAGCAAGGATGATGTGGTAACCAAGGTTGAAGCCCTGCTCCAGGAGAAAAAAGAGATTGAAAAACAGCTTGTTTCCATCAAAGCCAAGCTGGCATCCAAGTCGGTTAAAAATATGGATGATGATATCCGGGAAATAAACGGGGTGCGGTTTCTATCCAAGCGGGTGGAAATTGAAAATCCCTCCCAGCTCCGGGATCTGGCAGACAAGTTCAAGGCAAAGCTTGGTTCCGGTGTTTTGCTATTGGGTGCAGAATCCAATGGTAAGGCCCTTCTCATTGCGGTTGTCACCGATGATTTGACCAAACGTTACAAGGCCGGTGAAATTGTCAAGAAGGCTGCCGGGATTGTGGGCGGCGGCGGCGGCGGGCGTCCGGACATGGCCCAGGCCGGCGGCACAAAGCCTGAACTTCTGGACAAGGCACTTGAATCGGTTTATCCCAGCGCATGATGGGTATCCCATGACCGGTATCTCATGACCGCATATTTTATCAGACGGCTATTGCTGGTGATCCCCACCTTTCTGGGTATCACCGTCATGGTCTTTACCATTACCCGGTTTGTGCCCGGAGGCCCCATTGAACGTATCATTGCGGAAACCCGGGCCATGCAGATGGGCCAGGGAGGCAGTTCCTCTGGATCTTCTTCCGCAAAGGCAGGCGCTGGGTCGGGTCAGCCCCTTTCCCAGGGTCAGATTCAAAAACTAAAAGAATATTACGGGTTTGACAAGCCGATTCTGGAAAGCTATTTCGCCTGGCTTAAAAAAGTGCTCCAGGGGGATTTGGGCCGGTCCACCCGTTACCAGGACCCGGTGTGGGAGATGATCTCAGAGCGGATACCCATTTCCCTTTATTTTGGTGTCTTAAGCCTGATTCTCATTTACGGGGTCTGCATTCCCCTGGGGGTTGCCAAGGCAGTTCGTCATAAGTCCGGGTTTGATAATTTTACGTCTACGGTTATTTTTACGGGGTATGCCATCCCCGGTTGGGTGGCGGGGGTGTTCATGCTGGTCTTGTTTTCCTCCCGGTTTGATGTGTTTCCCCTGGGCGGTCTGGTTTCAGACTTTTTTGACGAGATGAATTTTTTTGAAAAAATTTTGGATATCTCCAGGCATACCATCCTTCCCCTGTTCTCATATATGATCGGGTCCTTTACCGTCATGACCCTGCTCATGAAAAATACCCTCATGGACAATTTGTCGGCAGATTATGTGCGAACCGCCATTGCCAAGGGACTTCCCTTTAAAAAGGCTATTTTCCGCCATGCCTTGAGAAACAGCCTGATTCCCATTGCCACCAGCTTTGGAAATAATATTTCCATCCTTCTCATGGGCTCCTTTCTCATTGAAAAGGTATTTAATATCAACGGAATGGGACTTTTGGGATATGAGTCTGTCATTGACCGGGATTATCCTGTGGTCATGGGGATATTGGTGATCTCCTCCCTGTTGTTCATGGTGGGTAATATTTTGTCTGACCTGTGTGTGGCCATGGTGGATCCCCGTGTACGATTTAAATAAAATTGTCTTAAATAAAATAGCTTTTAAATATGGTGAGGCTGCATCATGATATTGAATCCTGTTACCCTGCAGAAAATGAAGCGTTTTCGTTCCATCTCCCGGGGGTTCTGGTCCTTTGTCATCATCCTGACCATGATTCTGATCTCATTTTTAGGGGAACTCTTTATCAACTCCCGGGCGATATTGGTCAAATATCAAGGTGAACTTTATTTTCCCACCTATGGGCAAATGATTCCAGGATCCGTCTTTGGCCTGGAGTATAGCTATGAAACCAATTACCGGGATTTAAAAGCCAAACTTGACAAGGAAGGGGGGGCAGGCTTCGTGCTCATGCCCATTGTGCCCTACAACCCCTACGAAAATGATCTCAAGTTCAATGAATACCCTCCCTTTCCCCCCTCTTTTTCAGACAGGCATTTCCTAGGCACGGACAATGTGGGGCGGGATATTCTGGCCCGCCTTGTCTACGGGTTTCGCACCGCCATTATTTTTTCCTGTGTCCTCTTGCTGCTCAACTACACCATCGGCATTGCCATTGGCTGTTCCATGGGGTATTTCGGGGGGAAATTCGACCTGTTTTTCCAGCGGGTTATTGAAATCTGGAGCAATGTTCCGTTTTTATACGTGATCATTATCATCTCCTCCATTGTGGTTCCCAATTTTATGATCCTGATTCTAATCATGGCTTTTTTCGGCTGGATCGGCATCACCTGGGTCATGCGCACCATGACCTACAGGGAAAAGGAAAAGGAATATATCCTGGCGGTAAGATCCCTGGGGGCCTCCCATTTCAGGATCATCTTCCGGCATATTATTCCCAATACCATTTCCGTGATTGTCACCTATGCCCCCTTTGCCATTTCAGGGGGAATCGTCTCCCTGACCTCCCTGGATTATCTGGGGTTCGGTCTTCCGGCTCCCACCCCTTCCTGGGGGGAGCTTTTGTCCCAGGGCTGGCAGAATATGGAAGCCTGGTGGATTTCAGCCTCCGTGGTCGGGGCTTTGATTATTACCCTCATGACCGTTACCTTCACAGGAGAAGGGATCAGGGAAGCCTTTGATCCCAAGAAGCATACCACCTACGAATAGGGGTATTCACTGCTACAAAAAATGATCATATCCGGATTGTTCTGTTCGGAATCGTTCAAGTTCTTCGGGTGTATCTCTCAAAAATGAGAAATCGGCAAAGTCAAATCCCGGGGCCACGGAACAGCCCACAAGGCTGTATTTGCCAGTGGTCGCAGCAGCCTGCCAGGTGTTGCCGGGTACAATGCTGACATACGCTTTGCAGCCGGGTCCGATGGTTTCTTTTCCCAGGCCGGTGGCATTAAATTGGATCAATTGAAGGGGGTCCCCTTCATAGAAATTCCAGATTTCATCGTGGAGCACCCGGTGAAACCGGCTGACCTGTCCCTTTACCAGCAGAAAATAAATATGGGTGACGGCATTTCGGTTTTCTGTGGCAATACCGGACCGGACATGGTTGGACCGGACATGGTTGGATTGGACAAGCTGGCCGGACCGGTATATTTCTTTAAAATACCCCCCTTCGGGGTGGGGGGCCAAATCATATTTTTTGATTAATTTTTCCATGGGGTTCTCCATTGTGATGTCTTTAATACTTGAGCAACAAAGCTCCCCAGTTAAAACCGGCCCCATACGCTGCCATAACACATAGGTCGCCTCGTTTGATCTTACCGTTTTTAATGTTTTCATGGAACAGCAGGGGAATGGAAGCTGCCGAAAGGTTACCATATTTCTCAATGTTGGAAAGCCACCTCTTGTCTTCAATCAGGGGAGCATCATCCTTTCTCACCGTCACTTCCGAGCCCAGGCTGCCTGCCACAAATGCGTTGATATTCTGGTTGGCCTGATGGGGTATGAACCAGTCAACATCCTTGTAGGTTTTATTTGCTGTTTCCAGAATCTGGGTAATGGAGGAGATGGTGCCCTTTACGGCGTGCTTAAAAACTTTGCTGCCCAGCATATTGGGATGGGTATACTTGTAATCCTTGTCGCTTCTTCCCCATGTTTCACCGCAGGCGCTGCTGAAAGCCAGGGAATTCAAAGGTTCGGTGTTGCCATTGGAGCCAAGTTGGCAGGACAGTATGTCGCTGCCATCATCACTGCTGGAAAACACAAAGGCTGCCGCACCATCTCCAAATATAGGCGCTGCCCCCCTGCCTCTTGTGGTGAGATCCTGCCAGACACTTTGAATCTCAGCACCCACCACCAGAATATTTTTGTATACCCCGGCTTTTATGAAGGCATGGGCCATTGATACCCCGTAAATAAATCCGGGACATTGCTGCATGATACTAAATGAAGGGGTTCCGTTTTTAAGGCCGGTCTTATCAAAGGCAAAGTTGCCAAGTCCCGGGAAATGATGATCAGGTGTCAGGGAGGCCCATATGCTGCAATCTATATCTTCCGGGGTCAGGTTGGCATCTGCAATCGCTTTTTTCGCAGCTTGGGCAGCGAGGTCAGACGTGTTGATACCCGATGAGGGGTCTTTTTCCCATTGTTCTAAGGTAATCCCCGGCCCTTCAAGACCATCTTTTCTTGTGTGCCAGTTGTCTATCCAAACCCTTTCTTTTATGCCGGTTCTTTGCAGAATCCAGCTTGGGTCTGTCTCTTTGCCCTCATCCTTTGCTTTTTTGGCAAATTTTCTTGCGGATTCGGTTCTTTCATCATTTTTTTTGCAAATTTCTACAAATTCTTTATTGGTAACAGATCTCCCGCCGACAACCGCCCCGGTCCCACTCACTTTAATACCCATATTTTCTACTCTCTGTAAAAGTTTTAATATTCTATTATCAAAATTGCTCATACTATCAGAAACTATTTAAAAAGATAGAGAATATTCAATCTGTCGGACCTGAAATAACGATTAATTTATAGCTGGGCGGTTAGCGGATAGCATTCGCGGTTCGCTTTTTGATAGTAGCGGATATTCCACCTCCCTTGTATCCAATTCAATGACAACAGTTTTTAAGGTGATTGAGCTACCAAAATTTTAAGTTGTTTCATTTATAATGAAAAAATATTGGTGAGCATCCAGGTTACCCGGCAATTTTTACCTATCTTCATCCTCTGGTGTTACCGCAAAAGGATCAATCTTTCCCGGTTCTTCCATGGCGGACTGAAAGGCAAAACCACTGCCCATTCCCGTCATGATCTGCTCCAGGGTCGGCGTCATATCACTTTCTTCATTTCCTTTGTTCATCATGGCCATGGCCGCGAATCGTTTCTGAATTTCCTCTGATATCATTTTTTCGATGGAGGCCCGTTGTTCCTGGGGCATGTTTGCAAGATCTTCCTCGGTGATTCCCATGGCTTCCAGGATTTCCTTCCTGATTTCTTCTCTTTTCTTGGCGTCAAGTTCCTTTAGATAGGCGGTCAGACCCTTCTCTTTGATGGTGGCAATGTCTTCGTCGTATTTACTGGTTTTTTTGTTTTCCCGGCCGACCGGGTGGCTCTCTGTTTCTTTCATCTGTTGATTCAAAAGATTTGCAAAAAGATCGTTTGAATCATTATTTTGAGCGGGTATTGCCCGTATGGCACCCAGTTGCGCAACTGCCCCTAATTCAAATTCAATATTCATATCTCTCTCCTTTCATGGAAGTCCTCTTTTGATAAAAGCAACATTCGGACCAATATTTTAAGAAATGACCTTACACCATTCTTTTTAAAAGAAATGATTGCAGCCGCACAAAAACTATTTTATACCTTGGGCTTTTGGGAATGTTCCCGGGTTCGGCTGCACCATGGCAGATGATTTGATGGGTCGACGCTAAAGACAAACAGATGACAAAGGGTTGAAGTTGTATATGGAAAAGAGTGATAGCGTAAAAGAAATAGGTTCAGAATTGTTTTGCATTCGAGTACCCCTGCCTGACAGCCCCTTGAAATATTTAAATTCTTATCTAGTGCGGTCACCTGACCGAAGCCTGATCGTTGATACGGGGTTTAATCACAAATTGTGCTTTGACACCCTGACATCCGGGCTGAAGCATCTGGGGATAGACCTTGCCCAGACCGATATTTTTGTCACCCATTTTCATGCAGATCATTTTAGTCTGGTCCCAAAATTAAAAACACCCACCACCCGTGTTTATTTTAACCGGCTGGAAACAGAACTTCTTGAAAATTGGCAGGGATTTGGCCCAATGCTCAAAAACGCTGACCAGCAAGGGTTCCCGAGAGGAAAGCTGAAAGCGGCATTGGAAGCACACCCGGGAAGCAGATTTGGGGTTGAGTGGGCTCCCGAGGCCAAAATTTTGTCAGAAGGTCATACATTAACCTATGGCGATTACACATTCACCTGCATCGAAACACCGGGGCACACCTTGGGGCATATCTGCCTGTATGAAGAGACCAAGAAAATTCTGATTTCAGGGGACCACGTCCTTATCGATATTTCCCCCAATATTCAGTGCTGGAATGATCATGAAAACCCCCTTAAAAATTACTTACAAAGTCTTGAAAAGGTAGGAAAATTAGCGGTTGAGTCTGTTCTGCCCGGTCATAGGCGAGGGTTTACAGACCTTAACTCACGTGTTGATGAATTAACACAACACCATGAAACGAGGCTGGATGAAATATGTAACATTTTGGATAAGGCCCCCCAGTCCGCCTATGAAACCGCGGCCAGAATGAGCTGGGATATCAAGGCCGCCTGCTGGGAAGATTTTCCCATTGCCCAGCAGTGGTTTGCAACGGGAGAAGCATTGTCCCACCTGAGATATCTTGAGGAAAATGGAACCATCATCAGAAAGTTGTCTGGCAACAATATCCGGTTTGCTCTGGCCAACTGTTGAATGGATGCCACCTCCTTTTTAATGACAACAGTTTTCAAGGGGATTGATCAGCCTGAATTTTAAGTTGTTTCATTTAGAATGGAAAAATGTTTTACAATATTGATAAGGTAAATATCACTATAGTTATTTCTTGTCCTAATATGCGTTTGCCGATATAGTGGTGCTATATAATAGTTTTGTACCAGATTAAATTTTTGGGATAAGTGCTTTGGCAAAAGAAAAATTGAAATGTTATATTATTGCAGGACCAAACGGGGCCGGGAAAACTACATTCGCTGAAAAATTTCTTCCGGTAGAAGCAGAGTGCCTGAATTTTTTAAACGCCGACCTAATTGCAAAAGGGATCGCTCCTTTTAACCCGGAACGTGTCGCCTTGGAAGCAGGAAAGCTGTTTTTAAGAAGAATGAGCACCATCGTTTCAAATAGAGAATCCTTTGCTATTGAGACAACATTAAGCGGTTTAAATTATATTGAAAGCATCAAACGTTGGAAAAAAATCGGTTATGAGGTGATTTTATATTTTCTCAGCCTTCCAAACGAAGAAATCGCTGTAAAGCGCGTTCAGCTGAGGGTTGCGCAAGGTGGACATAATGTACCGATTGATGTCATTAAACGACGGTATCACCGGGGATGGCAAAATTTTCAAAACCATTATAAGGAACTGGTTGATGCCTGGGTCATCTTTGATAATTCAGGGACTGTTCCGCAGGTATTAGAGGAAAAAACATGAAAAAAAAATCATATTCAAAATTAGCGTTAAATGCAATGCACAGGGCATCAAAAGAGGCAATTGAAAAAGCAGCAAATCTAGATTTAAAACTACCTGAATGGAAAGATGGTAAAATTATCTTTGTTGATGCCAAGAAAAAACTGGAACAATTGAACTATTCTTAACTATCTGTAGGAGAATAGTCCTCCTGCCGCCCATTTGAAATGCTCCGGGATATGAGAACCTCCCTTTAATTCATTCCGTTTTTGGTGATCAGGCTGAAAAAGAGTTCGGTTCTCCTTATCATCTATTTAAATGGAATTTTTCCCTGGTTTCCATCAAAGGAAACCCGCTTATATACGCCGGTTTCCCAGTTTTTCAAGTCGGAACAATACCATTTTGAAAATCTTCGATCCGAAGGCCCTCCTGCCATATTGGTGTGAATTTTTTCTTCAGCCATATCAACAATCATTCTAAAGGAGGGAGAAAAAGTTGTCTGGCGTCCGCCGCTTTCAAAAATCTGCCCTTGATGGGGGGTTGCCAAACTGCCGTTGATGGTGATGGGACCGCGGTCAAACCCTAAAAACCGGGGGAGTTTCCCGTCAAAAACGATATTTTTCATCATCACTCGCCGGGTATCGCCCCATTTTTTAACAGGGGCAGCCAATGCGGTTTCAACTGCAAGCTGGTATAGCTGTTCCCGGGACTGACCGCCAAACCAAAGGGAGTGTTCAGCCAGCAGGATCCGATCAAAATTGATATAAAAATCATTAAAAATCCCGGTTTTCTGGTCAAGATAATCAACCGCATCGACACCAAGTCCGTTTTGGCCAAAAACGATCCGGTAAAGTTCCTTGTAAAACTGGTCAAACAGATAGGCCCCTTTTGACTCGGCCGTGTATTCAAAATTCCAGTGTTTGAGAATTTCTGCGTTGTTGTCTCCTTCGGGAAGCAGGGGTACAAGGATATCCATAAAGAGCGCGGCCTGATTTGAATAAAAATCATGGTGGATAGCTGCCATATCTTCCACCGTCATCCGGTTTTTTTCCCCAAGTTGTTTTGCAATTCGATCAGACCTATAAGATCCCATCCCAACATTGATCGGATCAACCTTTCCATATTCATTCAAATTTTGGTTCGAGGTCACAAAATAACCGCAGTCCGGGTTATAACAACAAGGCAGATCCTCTGTTTCCACAAATCCCTGCCAATCATTTTTCTCTTCCCATCCCGGCAGGGGCACAAATCCGCTGATCCCCTGCCTGCGCCTGGGCATCAGGCCCGACATCTGATACCCGATATTCCCGGTTTTGTCTGCCAGAACCCAGTTCCAGGAAGTTTCAATTTTGCCCAGAAATTTCATGCCCTGGTCAACGGTTTTCATCTGGAAAAGTTCCATGGCATTGTTGAGGGTCACACCGCCTGAACGAGAGGAGGCCCAGGCTGTTGTGAGGTAATATCCATCCTGGTGGGGATCTCCTTCCAGCACACCATGGTGGTTTTCATAAAAGGTCACCCTTACCGACTCTTTCTTTTTTCTTTTGATGATTTCTATCCGTTCACCAAAGGGGATCCACTGGTCCGTGTTGCCCAGGTACTTTCCATTGCTGCATTTTTCTATCCAGGAATCGGTCCCGTCCATGAATGTATAGGTCGCCCCCCAGGAAACCTTGTTGTTCCGTCCCACCAAGAGAGCGGGTATGCCGGGCATGTTGGCGCCAATCGCATACTCCTCACCTGTTTTTACAGCCATTTCGTACCAGACATTTGGCAACCGGTTGACCTCCAGATGGGGGTCATTTGACAGGATCGGTTTTCCCGAAGCTGTTTTGGTTCCGGAAACCACCCAGTTGTTGGAGGCCATTGCCAGGGGGGCTGCAATGCTCCAGAGAGATGCGGGTGAAACCAGCCGTTCCTGGAGCTTTATTTCTTTTATCAGGTCCATATCCAGCCCGCCCAATATGCCCGGGAACAATTCATGAAGTTTTGTTTCATCCAGCCCGGCCTGAATCATCTCAATCAACAACCGTTCCATCTCTCCCTGGGATTGGGCAAGGGTAAGATAACCGATCATGCGTAATATCAGGATGGAATTTTCCAGACACCAGGGTTCCGGTTTGTAGCCGAAAAGCCTGCATTCCCAGGGGCGTTTTTCCAGGGCCGTGTTGACGCCGTCACAATAGTGATTCATCAATTCGATTGTGTCTGGTGATAGCTTTTCAACCTCCTTAGATATCAAACTATACCAGTTCATCCTTCTGAAGAAGGTATCAACCCCAAGCAGCTCATCGCTGGAATCCAATATTTCAGATGCCCGGCCCTGTCCCAGGATTCTCATCATCAGCATCTGCATCCCCCGGTCCCTGCCGTGGGCATACCCCATCAACCGATACGCATCTGATTTCTTTTCTGCCTCGATATGGCATACCCCATTGTTGTCTCTCCAGATTTTCCCGTTACCGTTCATATCACCACCTGATTTAAAGTTTATGAAGTCTGTATTTTCTGAGTCCGGTTCTGTTCTATCGATCCACTATTTTTTCAACAATTGTCATTATTTCTTTGAAAGCGGCTTTAATATCTATCTGCCCGGGGTCGACATGCCATTGGATCACAACTCCGTTGATCATTGCCAGCAGGACCTGTGCCCGCTCTTGTGAAATATTAAGCTGGGCCATTAATGCCTCCCGGTTCCAGCAGTAAATTTCCCGGATTTTCTGGTCAATTTTGAGTTTAATCTTTTTATTAAACACAAAGGAGAAGAAAATAATGGGGATTTCTGGGGTTTCTTCCAACAACCGCTCATATGCATCCAGAAAAAATTGAAATTTTTCCGAAATACTTAACCCGGTGGGGCATTGGCTTAGAAAAGTGGTTTCAAGGTTGCGGAATATGGAGTCCACAACCTCCAGCAGCAACCCCTCCTTACTGCCGAAATACCATAGAATACTGCTTTTTGAAAGTTGACACGCCTTGGCGATCTGATCCAGGGACACGCTGTGACTATCCGATTTCCCAATCAGATTTCGGGTTATATCCAGAATTTTTTGGCGCCTGTTCCCCCCCCCGTGCTGTTTTGGAAGACATGGGATTCCTAACCTTTTTGATATGGAAAACTAATTAAACTGAACGGTTAGTACAATATTAACAATTGTCACCTATTGTCAATTAAAAATTTCCCCTCCCATTTCTTTGTTAATACCCGAACCGAGTTACTGAAGCTTCGTCGTAAATCCCTGGTTTTAAAACCTTCGCTGTCATTGATCTGATCCTGATGAAAGTCTTCAAGGTGATTAATAAACCTAAAATTCAAACTTGTATCTTTCGTCAAAAAAACATTGTTATTGATTCTTTTTCATAATACCAGTATGCCTATACCAAAATTATTACAGTGCTTTTCTTATGACTATAATAAAATTGTTTAAGAGTATTTAATAAAAAGCAGAATGAAGACATAAAGAATTAAAACTATGGATGTTCAGGCTTTTAAAAAAAAAATAAAGGATTTCGGCCTTTCAGAAAAAGCCCAAAATGTTTTACTAATTAATGATATCAATGATGCTTCTCAATTTCTCAATATAAATGTTAAAAAAATTTATTATACTGAAAGAAGATTTAAACAAACGGTAGATGAACTCACATGTTTTCAGGATATGTTAAAGCGAAAAAGCTTAGAGCTCTTCGAAGGGGAACAGTTCTCGACTGATTCAATTGAATTAGTACAAAAAGAGGACAATTGCAAAGAGGATATCGTATCAAGTGCTATAGATAAATTTATTGATGAAAAAGGTGTGCCACAACGAAGGTATTATATTTTTGATCACCTGAGAGGGGAATTTGCACTTAAAGATATAGCCAGTGCGCTGTCTGTTGTGACTATATTTAAAAATATTGGAGGAGGCTTTTATGATCGATCTCAAAGTTGGAATCAAAGATCCTTCGATGATTTGATTCCGCTTTTATCTGACCAAGTATCAGAATTTGCTCGTTATCTAATCGGTCAAAATAGTAATTCATATAATCTCGTAATGGCATATGTTTTTATTCACAGTATGGATAAACGTGGTGGTATTTCTCTTTTTAAACTCAAGAATTTATTTTATGATTTTTATCTTTCACGTCACAAAAAAGGGCAAATAGTTGAGTTCAAAACCCTTAAGATAAGCCGTATTGGAAGGTTGACAGAAAATGAAATCAAAAATGTAACCTATGCAGATGAGCCTCTTTTTGATTTTCAAATTTCTGATTTTTTTCAACCATTTTCTTGGGGAAACAGTAAATTACGTCTTAAGACGAATCTTGCATTTGAATTTGCTAACGACTTGACCCGTGATGTTATGCTTATCATTCTTCTAAAAGCTATAGATGACTATTATCAAGAGATTTCACCGAAGATGGTTTCTTTTAAACAGACGCCGGAAGCACCACTCGAAATTCAAAGATCAGATCCTTCAAAAGCAAAAGAGAAATATGGCACCGAGGTTTTTTCTGATGATTTTGTTACAACTTCACAACGAAAGTCTGATATTTTCCAGCACTTAGGGGGAGAATTTACACCTAAAAATATAACTTCAATTCTATCCGCTGAAGCGAGATTTAAAAGTAACAGGGATGGTTTCTATGATCGACCACAAAACTGGCAGCATTTGACCTACAAAGAGCTTATTGAAACGTTGCCTGTTTCGGTAGCAAGATTAGCCCGGTATCTGATAAGTAGAAATAGTACTTCTTATGTCTCTGTAATGGCATTCGTTTTTATTCAAAATATGGATGAAGATGCTTCAATTAATGTTTTTAAACTTGATGAGATGTTCTATGATTTTTACTTATCTCGACATAAAAACGATCTGGTTGTAGAAAAAGAGAATGCTATGGTAAGCCGAGTTGGAGAATTAAGCAAAGACAAGATAAAATGGACAGCTTGCCCAGAACCTTTTCGGAGCCTTCTTGCTTCTGATACCTTTAAAAGTATTTCACATGACAGACTTGGCCTAAGGAAGATAATAGCTGAAGAGTTAGCCAATAACAATGCAAAAGATGTGATACTTATCATCCTTCTTAAAATCATCGATGACTATTATCAAAAAATTTCCTCCAATATTGCTTCTTCTGAACAAAAAGATGAACCATCATTCGAAATTAAAGAATCTTGCTCAGTAATGCTTAAGGAGAGTGACCGCTCAAAAGCCTTGTCCGAAAGTCTAAATGCAGCCTCGCAAAGAGGGCATTATTATTGTAAGCACCAAGGAAGAAAATTTGTGCCTGAAAATATTGCTGAAATGCTGTCCATATCTGAGACGGAGTTTAAATGTATCGGGGATGCGTTTTATGATCGCCCGCAAAACTGGCAGCATTTGACCTACAAGGAGCTTATTCAACTTTTACCTGATTCAGTAGCAGAATTAGCCCGGTATTTGGTGAGTAGAAATTATACTTCCTGCATGCAGGTTATGGCTTTCATTTTTATTCGAGGTATGGAAGAAGATTTTTCAATTTACATACCTAAGCTTAATGAGATGTTTAATAATTTCTATTTATCTCGAAACAAAAATAATCTGGTTATAGAAAAAAAGACTGCTGTTGTGAATCAAGTTAACGAATTAACAAAAAATGAAACAAAAGATATGGCTTGCCGATCTGCTTCTAATGACCTTCTTGATTCGAAATTTTTTGAAAATAAGTCGCACGGTAGACTTAGCCTTAAAACTGTTTTAGGTAAAGAGCTATCCAATAATAATGTAAAAGATTTGATGCTTCTCACCCTTCTTAAAGCAATAGATGACTATTATCAAAAAAAATCACCCAAGATTGCTTCTTATGTACAAAATCTGGAACCCCCGCTCGAAATTCCAGAATTCGATCCTCCAAAAACGAAAGAGAGTGATTCCCAAAATGATTTGCCCGTGGATTTAAATAAAACCCCACAACGAAGGCATTATGCTTTTTCGAACCTGGGAAGGGAATTCGTATCAGAAAATGTTGCCGTAGCGCTGTCCGATACTGAGACGGGGTATAAAGGTCACGGGGAGGAATTTTATAATCTGCCGCAAAACTGGCAGCAATTGTCCTGCAATGATCTTATTAAACTTTTGCCCATTTCAGTATCAGATTTAGCCCGGTATCTGACACACCGAAACCATATTTCTTATGCCCTGGTTATGGTATTTGTTTTTATTCGAAGTATGGATGAAGATGCTTCAATTAATATTATTAAACTTGATGAGAAGTTCTATAATTTTTATTTCTCTATGCATAAAAGTAATCTGGTTGTAGAAAAAGATAATGCTATAATGAGCCAAATTGGAAAATTAACCAAAGACAAGATAAAAAGGATAGCTTGCCCTGCAACTCTTCATTCCCTTCTTGCTTCTGGCGCCTTTAAAAACATATCACATGGCATCCTTGAATTAAAGTTTAACCTCGTTACCGAGTTGGCCAATAATGATGTAAAAGATTTGATGATTATCACCCTTCTCAAAGCTATAGATGATTATTATCAAAAAATTCCCTCAAATATTGCTTCACATGAACAAAATCCTGAACCACCACTCGAAATTAAAAAATCCTGTCCTCCGAAACTTGAGGAGGGCTATTGCTCAAAGGCCTTGTCGGGTGACCCTGTTACGACATCAACGGATAATTCTATTTTAAACGCAGAAAAATTGGGTGATTTAAAGGATTCCAAACGTTTTGAATTAATCCAATTTATTAAGAGCACAAAATTATCGGTAAGGGCTACTAATGTTATTGTACAAAATTGTTATTCAATAGAAGATTGTTATTCTCTGAATGAAAAAGTTTTATCTGATTTTAAAAATTGCGGAAGAAAAACTGCTAATGAAATTTTAGATTTTTTTGAGAGAATTAAAACTAAAGAGAACTTCATACCTCCACCAACAATCAAAAAAAAAAAAAAAAATCCTCCCACAGAGACTTCTCTTTCAATCCTACCCATTTTTTCTTCAACAAAATTTGAGGATTTAACAGTAGAAGATCTACATCCTGATTTTCATTCATCTACCAAACTTATAGATGTCCTTTTGTCTATTCGAACCTCTCATGTGCTTAGTGCTAAAGGTGTAAAAACAATTGGAGAAATTCTGCTTGTACGGGGATCTGAGTTTTTAACTTGGAAAAATTTTGGTAAAAAAAGTTTGAATGAGCTCAAGGATATTGTTCGATCCCTTTGTTTGACCGGAAATTATTCACCGAATAATCTTGTGAATAAATCGGCTTTCATTGATTACACAAGTTATGAAAATATGATCTCAAGTTTTGTTGAGCAATGTTTAAAAAGTAAAAGAGATCAGGAGTTATCCAAGAAAAGATTTTGTTTTCAAACCGGAAAGGTCCCAACTCTCGAAGAACGAGGACAATATTTTGGAATTACAAGAGAGCGTGTACGGCAAATAGTCAAGAAGAATTCTCGAAATCTTAAACACCGGGTTAATTTGATTAAGTTGGAAAGGCTTTGGGTAAAGCTTGATAGTGTTGTTAAAAGCGGTGGCGGAATTATCCATTTAAGGGAGTTGCCAGCAACCTTGCAAACCGAATTCAACTGGCCTACTGCTCCTTATTTTCTTGCTTTAGGACAATTTCTTGCTTTGCGACAGCCAGATGCCAATTCTACGGAAGATAGTAATATTATTACCGTGGAATGCGATTGTCTTTCCTGCGATCAAGTATCGCAGCAGATGTATAGCCTGGATTTTGCCAAGCATGAATCTTTCCATATTGAGGTTGTCGGCGCCAAACTTAGTGATAATTGTCAAACCCAATGTCCTTGGAACCTGCCTGTAAAGAAATTTCACAAAGTTTTTATCGAACGGTTGATTGATAAGAGTGAAGGGCGTTTTGTTCTGCATGAAGATCTGGTTTTGTCACGCAGCAATTGGCTGAATAGATATTGTGAGAGATTTGAAGACGTTGTCTGTCATGTTCTTGAATGTTATGGAAAGCCCATGCATTTTAGTGAAATTGCTGATCATATTCGTAGTCAAAATCAAAATTTTAAAGAAATGTCAGATCACAATGTTCATGCTTCAATTATACGCTATGACAAAATTAAGATTGTCAGCAGGGGAACTTATGGGCTGAAATCATGGGGGCTCAAACGGTATCGTTCTGTCTCAAGTGCAATTGAAGAATTTATTGATGCAATGGAGCTGCCACAGCGAAAGCAGAATATTATCCGTCATCTTGAAGGAGAATTCAATGAAGGAAATATTGCTGCGGCGCTCTCAACTGAAACACGGTTTAAAAGTATCGGGAAGGGGTTATATGACCGGCCGCAAAACTGGCAGCAACGTACTTTAGATGAGTTTATCCAACTTTTACCAGAATCGATAACTGAGTTTGTCCGGTATCTTATGAGCCGGAACAATACCTCTTATAAGCTTGTGATGGCATTTGTTTTTATCCGCGGCATGGATGGACATGGGACTATTTATCTTTCCAGGCTCAAGAAAAATTTTTACAATTTTTATCTTTCCCGTTATAAAAAAGGATTGGGAGTGGAGGTCGATACAGCTGCAATGAGTCGTATTAGGGAATTGACTGAAAATGAAATCATAAATAGGTCATGTAAAGAACCTTTAAAAAGTTTTTTAAAATCTGATTTTTTTATCTTGTTTTCTCAAAATGGCAAAAAGCTACGGCTCGCAGATTTCCTTGCCAAAGAACTTGGCAGTCCTTCGGTCCGGGATGTTATGCTAATTCTCCTCCTCAAGGCTATCGACATTTATTATCAAAAAAATATTCCCATGGTCATTCCCTATGATCAAAAGCCGGAAATACCACTCCAAATTCAAGAAATTGCTTCTTCAAAACCGAAAGAGAGTGATTGTCCAAAGGTCTTATCCGGTGACTCGAATTCAACTATAAATATTAAGAAAAAAAGGCGGGGCAAGATTAGACTATGAGTAAGAAAATTGGAAAAAGAGCATGGTGGTGTGATGTCTGCCATGTACCGATCCTTGGTAAAACATGTTTTGCCTGTGGCAAAACTGGTAGGGATATTTGCGTAGCAACTTTGGTGCCCGTTTTTAGGCCGGAGATTCAATATCTTAAAAATCAAATAGACAGTGAAATTCATCCTCTGCTAAAAGAGGGGGATATTTGGGTGTCACCCGGTAATTATACTTATTATTGTCAAGGTGTGCCTATTTTGAAATTAGCTGCCACCAACGATCATGTTGAAATTTTAGAGCAAGGTAGACAATTGAAGTCTTTAACCAGGACCAAAAAAAAATGGTTGATGACGCTACAACAGGCAAACAGAACCTATATTGAAGATTTACAATATGAGGCAGAAGATTTCATCCGTAGAACAGTAAAGTCCTATCAAGGCAAAACGACCATGGTCTCTTTCTCAGGAGGAAAGGATTCCACTGTAACGTCCCATCTGGTTATGAATGCCCTGGGCCGCAGCGATGTTTTGCATATTTTTGCGGATACAACCATTGAATTCCCTGATACCTATTCTTATCTAAAGGAGTTTCAGCAGCAGCACCCATTAACCCCATTTGTCCAGAGTCGGTCCAAACTGGATTTTTTTCAGACAGCCGAAGCAATTGGGCCACCCAGCAGAATTTTACGTTGGTGCTGTACTACCCATAAAACCAATCCCCTTTCCAAGCTTATCGACAGTATGAGCCCTGATCAAGGTGTGCTCACGTTTGATGGTGTCCGAAGGGCTGAATCTTCGAGACGAGCCGATTATCCACGCATTTCGGATAAGCACAAAATTGCCAGAGAAATATTGGCTCGCCCTGTCCTGAATTGGACTGATTTTGATGTGTGGATTTATCTTCTATATCATCAATTGTTTTTTAATCATGCATACAGAAAAGGGTTTAGGAGGGTTGGTTGTCTGTATTGCCCATTCAATAGTTCCTGGTCACAAAAAATGGTTAAATATAGATACAATGGGAAGGGAGAAAAGTGGCAGACCTTCTTAACTGAGCAGGCCGAGAAAATGCAGCACCCTAATCCCGCCAATTTTATTGATCAGGGCTGGCGGGTCAGAGCCGGCGGTAGAGGGCTGGATAACTATAAAACGGCCATAGAATCAACCCCCTGCACTCTGTCCGACAACGCAGTCATGTACCAACTTCTCAGTGGAAATATCCAATTGGTTCATCAATTTTTACGACCACTAGGCCCCCAGTCCAGGGTAAACGGTGATAAATTTTCTGAAATATTCCTGATCCATGATTATAAATCAAATGACATTCTGGCAAGTGTGGAGGTCGGTTATGCGGACCAGGCCATTCGCATAAATTATATAATTCAAAAATATCGACGACTCTTTCAGCAGAGAGTTGAAAAACAACTCAAAAAATTACAGGTTTGTATGTATTGTGGAGCTTGCGGTGTAAAATGCAAATTGAAAGCCCTTGATGCAGACGGTACTTTTGATGTGGACGATAATAAGTGTATTAGTTGTTTATCGTGCGTTAAGCACAACTGTCCAATTGTTAAATCATTACACTATAAAGGTTCAAAATAAATGGCAGAATTCAAATTCGGCTTCGAAGAGGCATGGTTTAGATTAATCGTAAAAAAACTTCCGGATCATCCAGATCTTTTTTTGCCAAAGGCGGTAGAAAAGGCACAGGCCATTCTCCGGGTTGGAAAACTTAAGGTTGGCGCTGCCCGTGCTTGGGCTGAAGCATCAGGGATCGTTTGCAAAAAGAAAAATGATTTTGTCCTGACTCCTCTGGGGGAAATTATTGCCTTGCATGATTCTGATCTGGAAGAAGATGGTATCTGGTGGGTCATCCACTATAACCTTGCTCGTTCAGGTAGCTCGGCATGGTTTTATTCTTTTTATTTTAATGAATTTGTTTTAGATAGATTTAGTCGCGGGCAATTTGAAAAAGAGATACGGGCCTATTGGGACAGTACCCATGAAAACCCGATGACCGACAGTGTTTTTCATAAACTGATTTTTTCTCCGTTTAAGCAGGTTTTTGCGGGCACTCGACTTGGTGATGGCTTTGGTTTTTTGGGAACAGATGAAGAGGGAAATTATCTGCGTCAAGCACCAAATTTTTCCCCGCTTCCCCGGGCAATCCTTGCCTATTCCCTTCTTGATTGGGGCATACAGCAACAAAGACAATCAGTTCATTTTGAAAAACTTCTTGAGTCAGGGGGAATTGGCAAAATTTTTAGATTGGAGCGGGATATCCTTGATACCATATTAATCGATATCGGAGAATATTATCAGAAACAGGTTGGCTGGATCAGCCATACGGCCGGACTCAATTCTGTTTCAATTACAGAAGTAGATCCTCTGGTATTGATCAGTGCTTATTACCATGAACTTGATGGAGAAGAACCTTTAAGAGCAATCGCTCTGGGAAAAGAAGAGGTAGCTGGAATTTTAGATAAATGAACCTTATTAGGGATAAGGTATAATCATGGATATTAATGAACGGGAATTAAATTTTCAGCATCTGGTGGGCATCATTTACAAAGTTCACCAAGAGCTGTCATCTAATGCCAGCAAAGCCGTAAATGTGAGCTTGACCTTAAGAAATTGGCTTATTGGCTGTTATATCAGCGAATATAAGCTATGTGGTGCTGATCGGGCAAAATACGGGGAGCAGCTTTTAACCGAACTGGCCAAAAAATTGAACAATCTCAGCAATTGCAATCGGCGCCAACTATACCGGTATTTGAGATTTTACCGTTTTTATCCCCAAATTGTGGGGTCACTGCCCCCACAATTTAGAAAACATCTGCCGCAAAACGTCGATGAACAAAAAATGGGGACAGTGTCCCCACAAATACATTCATCCGGTGAAATTCTGTTACAAAATCTGTCTTACAGCCATATCGATCTGCTAGTGGATATAGATGACGGGATTAAACGAATTTTTTATGAGGTTGAATGTATCCAGAGTCATTGGTCCGTTCGTGAGTTAAAACGTCAGTTAGGCAGTCTCTACTATGAACGGTCCGGTTTGTCTTTGGACAAGAAAAAACTTTATTCGTTGATCAGTAGCTGCGCCGAAAAAAAAGATTATAAATTGGCTATTCGTGATCCGTATGTATTTGAATTTCTTGGTCTTAAACCAAGGGAAGTGATGAGCGAATCCCATCTCGAAGATCAATTGATAGAAAAAATTCAAGAGTTCTTGTTGGAAATGGGTCATGGCTTTTGTTTCGAATCCAGACAAAAACGAATTCTTATCGGTGATGAACATTTTTTTGTGGATTTGGTTTTTTATCACCGCATTCTCAAATGCCATATCCTTGTAGAATTGAAACTTGAAAGTTTCAGTCATGAGAACGTTGGCCAGCTCAATACATATGTAAGCTGGTTTAAATGCAACATGATGGACAAAGGAGATAATCCGCCAATTGGTATCCTGCTTTGTACAGAAAAAAACCATGCTCTTGCTGAATATGCCCTTGCCGGTATGGATAATAAACTCTTTGTTTCTAAATATATGCTGCAACTGCCAAAAAAGAATGAGATGGAAAAATTTATTGAAGAAAAAATTAAGGAAATAGGACCATGACTCATGTCAATTCATGAACAATTACTTGAAAAATGGCAGCAATGTCGCGAAAAACGCTACCCGGTCTTACTTATTATTACGGCGCCTTTGGATACATTGTTTTCAACCGAGCTTGTGGAAAAATTTGCTGAGATTTCCAAGGCAAAACTGCTCAATTTTAACAACCGCTATCAAAGCAGGCTTGGTGAATTTTTAACCTGGCAGGCGGTCCGAGATGAAATTTATGCGGAGGCAAATGATCAAACAGTGATTGTCACTGAACTCGAACCATTCTATGCCAAGTGGCCAGTGGATGAAAGGCACGCTTTTTTTAAAAATATCGTCCGAAGCGAGCCGAGTCAGGGAATCGTCATGATCATTAATTGCCAGGAAGATTTGAGTGATCTAAAACAAATTGAGGAAAACAGCAGAGGGCTGATTTGGTCACCATCCAAATAGTTTCAAATGGTTCTTGGCCGAATGGTAGAAATGTACTTTTGATAAAAATTAGAGGAACTGCATGGTAACTGAAAATTTAAGTGATTTTATCCATATATCTCCAGGTTTTAAAGCTGCGGTTAGCCTGAAAAATGATCGTAACAATCTCCAAAAAGTAGCCGGTTTTATCCCCACTGAGGTGGCAAGAGAAATTATTCTTGATTTTGGTAAAAAGCTTCATCCAGGAAGTGATTTGCGATCCCGAATCATTATGGGAACTTATGGTACTGGGAAAAGTCATCTTGCCCTGGTTTTGTTGAATTTTTTCACACAAATTTTTGAGACTTCTGAACTACAAACGATTATTGATAAACTTGATGACGACACTCAAAATGTGTTGATACAGTACCGAAAACAGGTTCCTAAAAAGTTTCTTGTGGTAAATCTTTATGGTGACGAAGGGGAGATTGCAGATGCTCTAGTGATGGGATTGAGGCAAGCATTAGTGACAGAAGGACTTGAGTTTCTGTTGCCCTCCTCGGCATTTGATGCTGCCCTGGCAAGGATTCATGATATTGAAGAAAATTATCCGGATAGTTTTGTCATATTAAAAACAAAAGTCGAGCAAAATGGCATGTCGGTTGAGGAATTAAAAACCCGACTTAAAGAGTATCAGAAAAAAACATTTGATTTCTTCCGTGAGATCCACCCTTTCTTTTCATCAGGCGGTCGTTTTGAATATACCTCCATGATCTCTCCAGTGGATTTTTATACCAGTGTTGTTAAAGAACTGAAAGAAAAGAATGGTTTCAGCGGTATTGCGGTCTTTTGGGATGAATTTGGACATAAGATGGGTGAAGTTGTGAAGGATCCCACCGGCAGAGAGGGATTGGTCCTTCAGGAATTTGCCGAGTGCTGTAATGACAGCGAGAGCAATCAACTCCATTTTTATTTGTTCTGTCATCGGTCATTGAAGGAATATCATGATATTTCCATGACTTCTCCAGGGGTAAATAATAAGCAGTTGGAAGATGACCTTAGAAAAATTGAGGGTCGTTTTAAGCAATACATTATGAAAAGTACAGATGTAGAAACCTTTCAGCTTATTGATGGCGTCATTGTGGCGGATAAAAAGGCAAAAGGTTGGGAACAATTAACGATAAATCATAATGATTATTTTGAAAACCTAGTTCAAGAAACAGCAAGACTAAAATATTTTACTGGGTTTACATCTGATGAGTTGAAAGCTACTGTCGTTTTAGGAACCTATCCTTTGCATCCAATGGCGGTATATAGTTTGCCCGCGATTTCTGAAAAAGTGGCACAAAATAACCGGACCCTGTTTACCTGTCTTTGTGAGGATGAACCCGGTAGCTTTAAAAGGTTTCTGGATAAAGCAGTTGGTGATTCTGAAAAATCTGTCCCGCCGATGTACACTGTTGACGGGTTATGGGATTATTTTTCTAATGATGTTAAACAGCAGGAACGTACCTATTCGATTTACAGGGATTTTGAATTGCTAAAAGCCAGGCTTGACGATGATGATTTGCTAGGGCTAAGAATTTTAAAAGCGGTATCTGTCTTTCGTGTAACAAATCCTGCCAGAGTAAAAGTTACTGAAGAAATTTTATCATATTCACTGGATATTTCAGATGAGAAAATTGATTTTTTTGCCCAAGAGCTTGCCCGGCATTCTAATTTGCAAAATGAAAATCATATTCTTATGAGACTTGATGCTGATGGTTCCTATCGCCCGGCCGTCAGTAGTGCCACAGAATCCTTAATGGGAAAAGTTCGAAAGCTAATAAATGACACCCCTGAAAAACTGGGAACGAGTCCGGTGCAATATTTAAAATCATTGTGGAAAAAATTTCAGGTTGGTCAAAGCTACGACGCAACAAGTTATGGTGACGAGTTTGGTATTTCCCGGCAATTGGTGATTGAACCAATAAGTATGAATCAGTTTCGGGAGAGTCTGCACATCTTGACTAAAAATATTGGAGCGGGAACATATGAGGACGGGATACTCTTAGTAGTATTTTGCAACAACAGTAGTGAAATTGATGAAGCTCAAAAAATTATATCCACGGAATTAGTTGAAGTTAAATATCAACAGGTTGTGGTGGCAATCCCAAAGGAGCCGGTTCAACTTTTTGCTTTGCTCAAAGAACATCAGGCATTGAGTTATTTAAAAAAACATGAAGCAAGCCTTTATGGTGAAGGCGGTGAACTGTACGAAGAATGGTGCATTTATGATAACGATAGAGAAACCCAACTCAAAGATACTGTTGATGAGTTATTTGCGCCTGAAAAGCAGATGCTCAATTATTTTTGGCAGGCCCAACTCCAAAAAATTCAAAACAATAGACTAATTAAAAAAATGGCTTCAAACGTTATGTATGATGCCTTTCCTGATTGTTTGATTATCGGGGAACCTAAATTAACCCAGGATGATTTTGGAGGCAATTGGGGGTATCGAAAAGATTGTCGGGATATCATTATAAAACTTACGGAAAAAAGTGCAGCAGAAAAACTTTGGAATGAAACAGCCGCAGCTCCGAGACATATTATTACCCAGGTTTTAAGGAGTAATGGGATTTTAAGAAAAAACCATGCGGGAGATTATGTTCTTGAGAAACCAGATTCAGAAGCTTATAAAGGTGCAAATAAAACTTGGGAATGTATGGAAAAATACATTCAAATGGCTAGACAGCGGCCTCTGGAGATGAAAAATTTAGTAAGAGCTCTGCGAAAACCCCCATTTGGGTTAAAGTGTCGGGTGATGCCCCTTCTTTTTGCTGTCGTTGCCCATGAAGATTTAGTATATGGCAATATTTCATTTGAATTTCAAAAGAACGCAACACGAGTAGAAAAGATTACGGCCATTGAAAATGATACGCTTGAAAAGGTGTTTACAACACCTGAAAAATATAGACTAGTTTATGTTAACGTCGGCTCAAACCAAAAGGCATTGGTTAGTGCCTTGACTAAATTGTATGATGTCGATTTAATGCCAACTGATCCGCCTTTGGAAAGAGTGAAAAAAGTTGGTGTCAAAATGGGTGAATGGTGGAGATCTCTTCCAAAACATGCTCAATTAACAGAGGAAATTACTGATGGCGCATCCTTACTAAGGGATTATGTTTTTAAACCCCTCGCAGAGCTGGAGCCAGATACTCAACAAATACTGCTTAAAGATTTTTTTGAACATGTTTTTGATGATGCAAAAAAAATTACACCCAAACAGGTTGAGGAAGGAATCAGGCCCTTTAAGGAAGAGTTTGAGTTGCTCCTTGGAAGTCTTCAAAAAAGAATACTGGCTGCTTATGGATCTGTTTTTGACCAAAAAGAAAATCCTGAGCAGGGATTGGCGACATGGTTTTTTGAGCTTTCCAAAGACAAACAAAATTATACTCATAATGGTGAGCCCGCCATCCTTGTGAATAATTGTCGAGAATGTAGCGAGATAAATGAGGCTGTATTGTTAACCATTGCTGAAAAAATGGCAGGTTTAAATATAGCGTCATGGGGTGATGATTTGGTTTTAATTTTTCGTGGCAAGCTTGATACTGCAAAAAACATTATAGATACATATGTCCCAATTATCCTTCCTGACCCTGACCCAGATCCTGTCTTAGACCTCCCCCAAGGCCAGGGGCGATTAAGTATGTTTTTTCAGGGAAAAAATAATGAGCGTATTTTTGAGCTATTGGATGATTTTTCTCCCAATGGAAAAGTTTTAGAAAATATGCTGAATTCAACAATTGATCAGCTGGGCAAGGGGATGGATGAAAAAGAGAAAATAATGATCTTATCGCGTATAATTGAAAAACATATCTTTGGAATGCAATAATAATGATTGAAATTATTTGCGATCAATATGAACTCCATTCTGCTGAGGAGTTTGACAGCCTTATAACAGAGCCGTTTCAGTTTGAAGATGAACTTGCAAATATCAAGAATCATGCGGAGTCAGGAGAGTCTTTACGAGTTATTGTTCGCAATCCTGCACTTTTTGAGTGGTTTGACGCTGCGGTTAAATATGGTGTGAAAAAGCGCGTTATTGATCCTGTTTTTGAGTTAGCCAACGAGTTACATCAACATTATGTGCCGGAATATTTGAAAGAAAATCCGCGCTGGATTGTTGAGCTCCGGTTGCTTGAAAAAGTTAGAGAACATCCTGTTAAGGGTGAGTCAGCCGATAATTGTTTAAAACGATTGTTGCTTGGAGATGCTTGGGTAAAAAATGTGCCAACTTCATCCGATGATTTATCTGAGATATTTCTTTTTTTGGTAAGCCGTAAAGAATCATCCCTGCATCCCCTTGAAAAACATCTTATAACTGAAAATCATCATGATTGGAGCTTTGATAAATCAGATAATTCTGCATTGTTCGCTTGGTTGAAAGAGAATCCTTTCAGTAGGGCTCAATACATTGTTTGGGAACAGCTTTTGTCATTATTTCCAGAAGATAAAATTTCAGCATGGTTGCAGCAGGATCATGTTTGGTATGAACTTACTTTGTTCCCCAATCGCCATCAACTGCCTCGCCTGGATCTCAATATTCAGTTGCCGGAAAGTATAACAACTTTTGCTATAGCATTTCTTGAAGATGAGTGGAAAATCTCGCCTGATAATGCATTGTTGTTTATTTCAGGCAATTTGGATTTTGAAAATAATTTTCTTATGGAACAACTTCGTCATCAATTGCAAAACGAAGTTGCTATTAGTCAGACAGTATATGATAAAATATTGGAGTTCAAAAATTTTCCCAAGCTTATTTCCTTGGCGCATCAGTTATTACCTGCAAAAAAACCATCAGAATTGGCATTAGTTTCTTCGATTAGTGAAGTTCAGGATTGGACTGCAAATGAATACCTACCATTTTACAACTCTTGTGCGCTTCTTGGGTTATTAGATTTAACAGAACCTTATATAAGTGAGTTTGAGGTGTGGTTGGAACAACATTATACAGATATGCTGTTTGGGCAAGGAATGGCTTTTAAACAAATTTCTAAAATCAAAGAGCATGTTATTGCGGGAGAATCTGTACTGATATTTGTTTTTGATGGGTTGGATTATCTTTGTGCACGTGATGACCTACTTCCAGCCATGCAAAATATGGGTTTTTTCCCATCAAACAGCATAACACCATATTTTTCATTTTTACCCACACAAACTTATGTCGCAAAACCTACTCTTGTTGCCGGAAAAATGAAATCTCAGCTCCCTGATGAAATTCCAAACGCATATTTTTATAAAAAACTTCTTCAGGAATATCTTGGCCTTTCTGAAGATAATATAAGATCTAAAACAGACCGGGACGGGAACCTTTTAGATCTTATAGAAAAACCTGCCAAGGTTTACCTTTATTTGGACAATCATCTTGATCAAGAGTTACTTCATAAAAATTATCGTCAGCATCTCAGGGGAAAGAAATATGGAGAATATGTCCAAAAAAAGGCGGAAGAGATCGCTCAATGCGTAAAAGATTTCAAGAATATGTATGGAAAATCATTGCAGGTATCTATCTGTAGTGATCATGGCTATACAATTATCCCTAAAAATAGTTCAATTATTGATGTTACTGTTACCAAACCTGAAAAAACAAGAACACTCTTTGCATCTGAAACAGAAAAGATTGATGAGCTTGATCAAGACAGAATTTGGGAGTTAAATTCTGATCTCTATGGATTGAATGATACAATGATTATCCCACGAGGATACGCTTGCTTTAATAAACGACCTCAAGGCGCTACACATGGTGGCTGTTCGCCGCAAGAGATGGCCGTTCCCTGGTTCTTTTTGAGCGAAGATAAACCTGAGCCACCCAAGGCATTGAGTTTTTCAATTGAGGGGGGAATCTTTCGTAAACGTGTCGATAATATGCTAACTGTGATAATGTCAAATTCAAATCAATATCCGATTACAATTGTTAAGTTAGATATTGAAGGGTTGGATGTAGGCGCTTATTTACCCAAGACCATAGGTAGCAAATGTATAGGCAAACTTGAATCGAAATATGATGCTTCTGCTGTAGCTGAAAGTCATGTTGAATTTTCAGTCTACTATTATTTTAGAAGTCCGTCCGATGAATTGGAGCAGAATTTAACAATAACAGTGCCAACAACTGGCGCAATGACAACCGACTTTGGTGATGACTTTGACTTTTGAAAAAATACAAGAAGATATTGATCTTAAAATATCAAGATCATTTCCAGATGTATGTGTCCATAAAGGGTTAGCCGCTAGTGTGGGGCTTTCAGGACGTGTGATTCCGGCTTTTGTCACTGACTGGCTTGTCAGCAGATACAGTGATTCTAGGGGGAGGGTAAATAGTGAGGGTATCCGAAAATTTATATCAAAATATTTACCTGATAAAAAACAAAAAGAGTCTTTGATGTATGAGATACGCAATGGAAATCCTCTCAAAATATTAGATTCATTTAGTGTAAAGGTTCATCCTAAAACAGGAGATCTTCAATTACGTATTCCTTCACTGGATGTGACCGGGCGCGCTTTAGATTCAATTGTAGATGCAAATCCTTCACTTTTGATGGGAAATGTCTGGGGAAGTGGTACATTAAGCTGGCACCCCTTACAGGATAAGAAAGATCAATATGAAATTGTTATGACGGCTTTTAACCCAATGCAAGCCGCTAGTATTGAGCTTGAATATTATCTGTCTCAGCGAAAAGAATTCAATTTAGAAGAATGGCTGGTGCTCTTGACCAGAACGATGGGATACAATGAAAAAAGTTATTCTACAAGGCAAAAACTATTAATTTTTACAAGGCTAATACCTCTAATTGAGCCTCGCGTTAATATTATCGAGTTAGCACCAAAAGGTACTGGCAAATCATTTATTTATAGCCAATTATCTCGTCATGCCTGGCTTATTAGTGGGGGCGTGGTGACACGCGCGCAGCTATTCTACGACATGAATAGTAAGCAGGCTGGTATTATCTCACATTTTAATGCCGTAATTTTGGATGAAATTCAGACAATAAAACTGAGTAATGAAGGAGAAATAGTAGGCGCCCTGAAAGGATATTTGGAGTCAGGTGAGTATCGTGTAATGGGTTTTCATGGTTCTTCTGATGCCGGTTTTGTTATTCTTGGCAATATCCCTATTATTGATGGTCTGCCAAGAGATGAAAACTATTTTAGTGAACTGCCGAGGTGGCTTAATGGTCAGGAGGCAACGGCTTTACTTGATCGTTTCCATGCCTTGGTACCTGGTTGGGAGTTACCTAGAATACAATCTTCTTCATTATGCCAGTCGTTTGCATTACGTGCAGATTACTTTGGAGAGGTATTGTACGCCCTGAGATCAAGCCAGGAACATATGGCCTTTGTAAAAGATCATATCGAGTCGTTTGGTGACCTTCGAGATACCAGAGCGGTTCAGCGATTGGCTTGTGGTTATCTTAAATTACTTTTTCCAAATCTTGACTCTGTTGACCTGGAAGAATTCAATGAATTTTGTCTACAGCCAGCGATAGCTTTACGTTCAAATATCCGACGGCAAATGGCATATTTAGATCCTGAGTTCTCTCCCAATATAGCTGAGATTAGGCTTTGCTAATTTTTACCAAGTAGGATTTTTGGGTTGCGAGACTTCTTCTTGTCTGGAATGCGGTGGAGATTAAAAAGACGGATCATCATAGGGAGAAATAAAATTTGCCTTTCAAAGGGAGAGGACCAAACATGATATCAACACGTCTCGGTAATCTGATGACCCAGGCATTGATGTTATTTTTCGGATTGATTATTGATATGGACAAGCAGCAGATAGAAAATAATCAAAAGTGACCCGGTAGACCTCCATCGCTCCCTATTTTGTTTCAGGTTTATGCAAATGCAGTGACGTTGATATTGCTTTCATTTTTAAAGCTTGCCAAAGATCATATTGGGTTTGCTGAATCAACCAATTTTCAGCTCAGCCACCAAATCCTTTTGAAAGGCGGATTGTCATTTTAAGTGTAGTAGTATCCGTATCAACTCCCGGGCATTCAGTAATCCATTGTCACAGATTCATTCCAATGGTAAAGGCCTTCTTGATATGCTCGGCAAGGGAGTCTAGCACACAATTGTTCGAGTCTGGATTGCGGTTGTCAACGGTCATGAAGAATTGAGCCATTTATGGTCATGAAAATTGAGCCACACCGATTCATTTTATAAATCGCCTTTGTCGTTTTTTTCCATTTTC
>JADGEQ010000057.1 GCA_016744295.1 Desulfobacteraceae bacterium
GCCGTCCGGAAGCTCAACCTGAAATTCTCCAAAATCCACCTGGGCCTGATGACCTGGGTCTGTTTCAAACCGCATATAGGCAATTCTTTGTTTGTGTTTTTTTAATCTCCCGACTTTGCGTTTTACAGTTTCGTAGCTGCCGGAATATCCCTGATTCACCAGTCGATCGTATACCCAGGTGGCGGTATAATACTCATCCTCGTCAAGCCAGGCCTTGATCGTGTTGTGATATGGATCAAGAATACTTTTCCGTTGATATGGCTTCGGGTTCTTCAAGCAACTTTCCGGGGCTTCGATATACTTTTTTACAGTGTTTCTACTGAAGCCGAGTTTGCGGGCGATGGCCCTTTGAGTCAAGCCTGACCTGTGCAGATCCAAAATGTCCAAAATGATCTCCTTTTTTTCATAAGCTCTCCACTATTATCCCGGATAAAATTTATAACATATGCATTTACCCGGGAAATTGAACAGGGGGGAGTGAACCTGCGGTCCCCCCTGTTCAATTCCCTAGTGGCTCATTTTCTAATGACCATTTTTGGCTCAATTTAACATGACCATCGACACCTTTGGGAGGAACCGATTTTTTTCTTGATTTATCCTGGAACGTAGTTACAAAATTTGTGGTGTTCAAAGAAATATATTAACTTAAACCGTTTGGTATAAGAGGGAATTGGCCCGATAATTTACAGAAAAAAATTTGCATTATCTCTTTCTCTGAAATTATAGACACAAAATAATAGTTCAATCATGTATGATTACATTCTTTATGAATCTCATATCTTTTTTTAATGTTTAGGATCCACTCCGGCTAAAAATGCCAAAAAAAACATAATAACTGAAATAAGAGCCCATAGAACATGAACATCTGCGGCTTGCCCGTCAGGATGTTCGTTGTTGAGCTTCATCCAACAAGAGTCAACTAAAGATTTGACCCTTTTTTTTAAATGAAGGCCTGCCCCCTATGCTTTTTGTTAGGCATTTTCACGTAATTCTCCAGAACGATTTGTTAATACACCGCGAGCGAATCTAAGCTGTTCCACTAACTCATTTTTCTTTTTAGGGGCGTCTCCGGAATTACCAAGAGGGCAATACTCACCTTTGGCAACAAG
Organism: Desulfobacteraceae bacterium; assembly: GCA_016744295.1. GTDB lineage: Bacteria > Desulfobacterota > Desulfobacteria > Desulfobacterales > Desulfobacteraceae > NBML01. The sequence goes on from JADGEQ010000057.1 coordinate 1,110, forward strand.
ACCAATTTCGCACTTACTTTCGGAAGAATTAAGAATAAACTCCTTCTCTTCTTCTTTGATAGGCTCCATCAGGAACCTATTAAAATAACTATTTTCTTCATTTTTAGACATGTGACTGACTTTGGAGCAGTAATTCTCGCTACAATGTATGCTAAGCTCATGGTAAATTGTGTTGAAAATTGGTTCATAGCGATTAAATCTCAATTCATCAGTGAGTTCGATATCTGATTCAGAGAATTCTTCAGGATTGAATAATACCTTGGCAGCGAGTTCTTCTCCTGACCTGAGAAGCAAGCATTGCATAATATATGATAATCCCTGAATTAAGGGACTCTGATCCCTATTGAGGGCACTGCATTTAAATATAAATGGATACACATATAGCATACCTGTTGCGGCAACTGAGAATAACCTTACTTCGTCTATTTCCAAACCCCACTGATGCTTATTAATATCTCCATATGCCACCTCCGCCAGAGTTGCAATTAGTGTAAGATATGAGTTTTCGTAATATTCTTCTCTTTTGATCCATAGCTCGTCCAACTCCCCACCTGCTGGTAAAAGCATAAGGTTTGAAAATTTAGACTCGATAACTTTGCATCGACCAGTGAATGCCAATGAGGACGGAAGGAACTTAGCCAAGGTTCGCGGATTTTTCCGTAGAAGTAGCTCTAAATCATGGCCTTGCCACACCGAAACACATGGCGTTTTATGAGTATTTTGAAATTCTTTAATCCAATCCAACGTTGGATTGGAGATGGTTTTATTAGTAACAATAATTACATTGTCTTTCGAGTTATTTCCAGCAGCATTCAAGATAGTCCCTTGAACTTGAGATTTCTCTAGTTGGTTTTTCCGATATTTTACTTCAAACCAATATTTTTCTTCCTTAGATGCGGCAGGCAGCACTGTCCAGAATGTTGCCTCTAAATCCCGTCCCCCATCAGTTGCAGAATTTCCTTCGCCACCTTTTCTCCATGACAAATTTGAAAACCCCATTTCATCAAGTAAGTGAAATACAAGGTTTTCCAACTCAACTGGACTAATTTCTGAAAAGTCTAATTGTTCCTGTAAGAAATCAATGTCTGTGAGAGTGATTGATATATCCATTATATGTGTGCTCTGATTTATATTGTTAATAACGTTTCCAAATAAGCGGCATCGCCCGCTTCTTTTGGCTTGTTGAGATTTTTTAATATCTATACCCATTGCTTGTCGCATACAGTCACGGCAGTTGGGTTTCTGCTCTTTCATTTTTTCTTGGCTTTTGTTGGCCCCTTGGTCTTATTAATCTGCTTCGCCAATTTCTTAATCTTAATTGTCTTTTTCACAAATAAGTCCTGCAAAATTTCTTCCATTATTTCATAAGCATCTAACACATCATCTCTTGTAACCACCTTATTGCTGTGGCTTCCCGCATTCCCAAGCCATTTGACTGCGAAAAACAAGTCTTGTAGGTGTTTGTGTTTAGCTGGAAGCAACTCGATTCTTAGATGTAATGCTAAAAATGTACGCTTCTTACCTACCTTATAGCGTTTTATTTTTAGATGCGTTAACAGATTTTCTAATGCTATTCGAACGTGATTGGCAGCTGATGGAGAGTCACTAAAGAATAACGAGAATGACTTTTCGATTTCTTCGGAAACATTGTCCGGAGTGCCGCTGGGACAAAGGAATAATTTAAGATGCGGCGAGAAATGCTTCGGTGCAAAAAAATCTTTCCATGTCTGAGATGGAGACCCATCTTCATCATATTCAAAATCAACGTCTACAGCGCCAGTACCGGTATTCGCTACGGTATCCTTGCAGGCAGGATTTGTGCATTCCAGTAAACAAGAATAGACATAGCTAATCCAATCAGGGTCCCAAGCTGGATGCCCATGCGCCTTCTTTGACTCTTTGGTCTCTTCAGCATGGAATGTATCTGCTTTTACTTTGAGGAGGCCTTTCATGCATGAAGGACATGTCCAGCGTGATAAGCTATTTCTTTTAAATGGCAATTTATATGCTTTTCTATCCAAGCTACTGTCTCCTATGGCTAACCTAAATCACCAGCTGCCAAAAGCGATGTGAGGAACGAGCTTTGCTTTTGGCTGTCTGTGTGCATTTGCGTTGTTTGAAATTCTTTAAAAATATGGTTTAACTTGGTGTCCAATTTTTGGGAAGGATCGTATATTTCCCTAACCTGCCTGCATTACTACGTTATTAATACCCCAAGCTTTTAAGTTCAAATACCCATAGCGAGCATTAAAAAATTCATCCTGTTCAAATGGGAGTCGAGAACGCTTAAAAGCCAAATCTTTCGTTTTCATCTTGTAATTGATATTTAAGGAATTTCCATGCAAATGTATTTCTGTATATTCACATGCGTGGTCATAACTTAATTCCACATTTCCCGTTTTCTTCCCCAAGAATTTCCCTACAGGCCTTTCAAAATCCTGTAAGACATCAGCGAATGTGATCAGTGCAGATAAAGGGTCGACTTTGGCATCCAACCTAAGATGTGGCCGCTCTGGGATTTTGCCTTTTCCATGATAAATTTTACTCATGTCATGCATCATGATAGCTACTGCTGCCCATTCCACGCATAACTGACGAATCGGACTAATATTCTTATCTGGGAACTTTCGTATGCTGTCATTCATGAATAAAAATCCAAGTGCGCCTGGAAAACCATGTGTACCTGTAATTGCTTTTTGAGTTTGCTCTTTTATTTCCTTTTCCCAATCAGCAGGGGTGCTTGGAGTTGGTTTGATGTAACCATTCATTGCCATATAGATAAGTCGTTTTTTAAATGAATTCAGAATGGAGTGTTCTATAGCCTCTTCTTTAATCATTGCCGGCGTAGTTATAGTTTCTAATTTATCACCAAGCAGTCCAACATATTGCCAAGGATATCCGAGATCATGAAACACTGCTGCAAGATATGCTGTTTCAACAAAGAGTTGTGTCCATAGCCATTCTTGTAATTTTCCAGGCTTTAACCAGACTGATTTTTCTGAAAGGCCACATTCCAGCAAAAAATTTTTAAGATATGCCGTCTCTTCAAATCGGAGTATCTCATCAATACACGTTTTTAATAACCTGTTATTTGATGGTAGAGTTAGGCCAGTGCGTCCTCGTTTGATAGGTTGTCCAAGAAGTTTGAGTACAATATATGCAGTTAGAGGCTGGTGCAACACATGATCTCTTTGGAACTTGTGCCAGTCGACAGTTGCTATCCAGTCCTCTGTGATAACTTCCGGCAATATAAACCGGTATGCTGGAAAACTTAGCGAGGCATAGCCAAGCGTTTTTGATTGGATTGGATAAACTTTGTGAAAATACTCCTTATTCGTTCGCATTTTCAATTCATCAAATGCATTCCCAATATCATTTTTATCATTCAGATGTTTTGCTTCCAGCTTTTTATAGCGTATTCTGTCAACTTTTGTGAACGGTGAAAGAAAAGATGTTGGGGTATACTTTAGGTTATTTGTTTTATAATCTGATAATGAAAATCGCATTATTTCTGCAGCCCCCAACATTGAATGATATTCTTGAGTGCCTTATCAAAATCCACAAAATACTGCGCTTCTGATAATACACTTGATGATTTTTCCCTTACGGCATTATATGATAGTGTCTTATGAAGGATGACATCTTCAGCTATCTTTTTAACATAAGGTAAGGTATTGGGTTTTTCATTTTCAAACTCTACCATGGTTTGTATCAACCAAATCAAGAACCGGGAATCCTCAGGAAGTTTCATAAGACGAGCTTGGGCGGAAGTGAAGGCATGAAAAAAGTCGAGGAACTCATTTTCTGCTCTATAAATAAGTCGTTTCGAAAACTCAAAGTTATGATACATTTCTTTGATACTCTTTTTACTTTTGAGTTTTGAAGATAAGATACGGGGCAGTTCATGATATTTATTTTCCGCTCCCTCAATAAATCTCATTTCCATTTTTATTATTGTTCGGAAGAAATCTAAAAACTCCTCTTGTATTGGCATTTTTCTTTCAAAAGGAATAGGAAGTGATGCGATAAGATAGAAGATAGTGTTCTGAATTTCTTGATATTCTTTTTTGTTTTTCAATGGAATATCTAACATGTGCATGATTTTATCAAGGCGATAAAAACCCTTCTCTTCCACCATCCTTTCATCTTCAAAATCTTCCCAATACATTTCTTTAAAAAATGGATGGTCTGAATTTGCCATAAGGTTATAAAATGTTGCCTGCAAGTTTGCAATGATGTGTTTGGGTTGCCAATCGTCATCTATGAGGTCCGCAAGATAATCAAGATCATTAGCCCTCATTGCATCTATTGCATCATCAATAATATCTTGGAACTGGCTGATATAATTATTCATATTACGAAATGATTTTGGCGAAGTTACTTCGGTTATACTCAGGAAATTTTTATCATAAAACATCTCTTTTTTTGGCATTAGAAGCTTATATAGCTTACTGCTCCATTTACCCCTGGAGCGTCTCTTTGACATTCCTGACTGCAAAAATTGATATTCAATGTATGGATCATATTTGATCATGCGTTTTGACCATTCACGTGAATAGTGCCCGCCTAAAAGATTCAAGAATGGAAAAGTATCTCTATGGAGATCTGGCCTGTATGTTCTTCTGTGCTTAAACACAGTTTTAGGAACACGATTCACGATTACCCCGAGATATTTTTCAGGAAATTCTAAGTATTCATTCCCTGGCTTTTGAGGATCATTATAAAAAGCAAAAGGCACATGAAACTGGTTCGCCTTTTTGTCAAAGGATTCTTCGTATTCGGTTAACTTGACGAAAAAATTTCCAGTCATCAAAGAATAATCCAGGTTTTCACCATTTCCATTCTTTGCTTTCAAGAATTCACGACTTGTATTCCATTTTTCTTTATATCGGTCATGTAGAACTGAAATTGCCATTGCACAGGATTGCATGTCTTGGTTATCAAGGCTTGTCACCAACAGAAATTTTCCGATTTCCGGTCCAAGGTCAGTAAGCCAGTCCTGAACTGCGGGAGCAATACCCACGTAGCCAGGAGAATTATCAAGGACAACCGCAATAGGTTTGTTATCTGTTGCTGCTTCAAAATCTTCTATCAGTTCTTTTAAAAAATCCACAAACCAGTAACCATGAAGTTGGTCAAATAGGACTGCAGGACTACATATGGTCGTAGTTTTTCCATCGGGAGCATATATCTGAGAGCCCAAAATGTTGATTTTTTTCAGATCGATATTAAAGCTTTCCTTTATGTTCTTGGCTTGAAATGAAGGGATTTTATTACCATTCATGAAATTGTCTTCAAAAAGTTTCAAAAGGTTTGCCTTTACCTTCTCGTTATTCTTGGCGATTGTCAGTATATTTAAACAATTATTCCAGAATGGAGAATCTGCACAATCGGAAATATTTGTACCTGTTATATCAGTATCAATCAACAAAACAGTATAGCCTTCTTTAAGAAGATTTTTGCTGATGCACAATGCAGCCGTTGTTTTTCCTACCCCACCTTTGCGAGATTCAACACTAATAATGATATTTCTTTTCATTTTAATTTGCCTTGATAATTGAAGATTCGATCCTTATATACTTCCTTTTATTAAATTCTAAGCACGATTTATATCTGCTATTTTTTCATTTTTTTCCACTAAATACCTTATTGGTTTTGAACACGAAAAATCTGCGGCGAAGTCCGTAGCATTTTTGTTGTTAGGATAAATTGGCCATTACCTACTTTCTAAAAAATCTCTTTTCTTTTCATGCTCAATAGATTTCATCTTGCCCTCTATTTGCTTCTCCGTATAAGCCTTATGGTCAAGAAGCTCAATAGAATTTAAAATGGGTAACAGACTAACTAAGAAGTTTTTTTCTCTCTCAAGTATAGGTACTCTGCTGCCTGACCAACTTGTTGTTGCTAATTCATAATCCAAAGTTTTGAAATGCTCAAAATTTCTATTGTTTTGGACGAACAAGCTTAGTAGTTCTCGCCTAAAGTCTTCGCTCAATGATTTTGCCGCATTAAATATAAAGCACAAATAATCAATATTATTTAAATTATTAAGAACTGTTGTCTTTAAAAAGGTTTGTTTTTTATCTATTAACTCCTTCGATTCAACTTTGCTGTTTTCATTCAAAAATAATTTGCTAAAGATGTTATCTTCATATCCGAATGCATTACTATCTTTGTGGAGAATATATTTGGCATAACACTCTATATCTTCAAGGTATGAACCCCGCTCCCACAAAAACTCCAGTTTAGGCATATCTGTATGCACGTCAGGCCATCGTTCTTTTTCATAAATATAGTCGATCAATCTAAACAAAAAATCAAAATTTCTCTTTAGCAGTAGCTTTAATGCTCCACCTGAGTAATCCCAATGGAGATCAACCTTAAGCGATGCAATATAGGCATCAAAAACCAACCCTTTATCTGTCTCAAAAACTTCAAACCAACTGCCAAAGATATCTGAGTCGCTGTTAAACAAATACCCAAGAGGTCTTGCAAAATTTTCATCGACTTTTGCTTTACTTACAAGAATTCGAACAATTTTGATGTATATATCACCATCAAATTTTTGATATTTATTTAGAAAGTCTAACCAACCTCTCAATTGATTGCTCGGAGTATTATTCATATGCTCAATAAGAGATACAGTTTCTTCTTGTGATACGTATTCTTCCGGGAGCAATGCAAAATAAGCCGAAAGCCAGAGTTTTTTCCATCGATAATCTTGCGAGTTTATAAGACTCCATACATCTTTACTTGGTAACAATTTGAAGAGATCGTTTACTATTGGATACGCATTTATTTCAAAAATATTATCGTATTCAATATATGAGGATACAAAGTTAGGAAACCGTTTTGGGACTGCATCTGCTAACGCATGCAAACTCATCTCGACACTATTTTTTAATAAATAATCTCTATCTCTGCCAGATAATGTTTGATTGAGCACTATGCATTTCTTAATAAACTCAATAAAATCCTCGTGTGTAGTTCCTGAAAAGTATTCAACAAAACACTTGTGACGGTATTGCTGGTAATCCGTATACCCCATATCCAGCATTCGCCGTTCATGCCTATCTTCAAGAAGTAAATTACATAACGACATAGTGTCATTTGAAAACCGTTCCTTCCATTCAACAGGATAGGCCAATTCAAATGAGTCAAGGTGCCCACAATAATCCTGCATTATTAAGCAGTTTGAAACGTCTTCTTTATTTAAGCCCTCGATGAAATAGTCTCTAAAAAATGGTAAGTCCGCCTCTGCCATTTCCTTGCCTTCATACCTCACTCTACTGACATATTCCCTAAAAAGTTCAATAGCGTGGGGGCAATGCTCAGTTACTTTTATTAAAGCAGCCAAGTTTTTAATTAATTTTTCTCTTAATGGTAACAGGTAACTATCGGGCGAAAGCCTAAAAGTAATAATACTAAAGGTATCACCCCCAGACCATTGATGCTCCCTGTGCTCTACTTTTAAGAAATCGCCTGCTACCGATAAAAACAATCCTGTAAATAGATAACTATTCCCGTTATCCATAAGTCTGATGATGGTATCTAAAACATAAGTTTGGACATAATAGCCGTACCGCCTATCATTTGGTTTGAAGTTATAACGGTTAATAAGGCTATGAATCGTAAAATCGAGTGAATTTTTATCTTTTTCAAGATGTTTAAGTAACAAGTCAAAAGACATCTGAAATTCTTTTACATCACAAAATCTAAAACAATTTAATAGATTAACCAATGACGATTTATTAGGCTCTTTTTTGGAGTCTTCAAAATTTTCATTTTCCCAATCAATTTCCATAGCCGGCATTTTAGAAATCACCTTATTTGCAAAAACTAATGCCTCTGTAGGGAGTGCAAACCAAAATGTACTTAAAAATTCTATTGCTTGTTCTATGTTTCCTGTTTGAGATATTGTATCAAACAGGCTTTTCACTTCGTTTCTGATATCAGCAATTATTTTTTTGTGATCAAACGCACTTATTACAGGGTTTAAAGAGTCAACAATGGTTCTTGTAAAGTCAGGATAAAAATCATTAACAATTACAGAAAATGGTATGATTTTCTTTTCGAAGACAGAAATATAAAACAAGTAAGTAGACAAAACCTGATCAGAAATCCTGACCACTTCGTCTTCGTACAAATCAACCAGCTCTTTTTGATGCAAAACACAAACAAGCTCCCAAAATTCTTCGGCCTGAATACAAAATGACTCCTGAACCCACTTCATATGTGATTCGTTTAGCTTGTCAACTTTTCTAAAAAAGCAAATGGCACAAGTAGCAGCCATTAATTTTTCATTTTCAACAACAGCTTTAACATTTTCATTTTGGCCAAAATAATCATCATAAAGTGAAGTTACATTTTGTATTGATTCAATTTGATTTGTTTCGATGGCAACTTTCGATGCCATAACAGCCAATCGAGCATTTCCGCAGGCTATCTTTTGAATTCTATTTTGATATTCACCATTTTTTATATTGAAAAGCGTTTCCGTGAGTTCTTTAATTTGTTCATCCGAAAGAGATTCGATTGTCTTCTCGTGTATGTCAGTGTGTTGATTAACCTTTGTTATTACCGACTCCCGGGCGTAATCTCTAACCGTTGCAACAATGCGAAATGTTCTGCTACTATCATTTTCGTGAAGATAATGAAGAAGGTAATCAAGCCGATTATCTAATCTATTCGCATCATCAACAAAAATAAGATAATCCCCTGGCTCACTAAAATAAGCAGTAATGTCACGAATTAAATCTGCACCTTTATCATAAAGACAAATTACGTTCAGGTTTTCATTTTGATGTTGTAGCTCCTTAGCCAAACTAACAGCAAATAAAGTTTTTCCAACACCCGCAGATCCAGAGATAAGTAAGAAATTTGCAGACTCTAATATAGTAATGGCGCTTTTTAGTTTTTCTTCTTGAAATAGAATTTCGTTTTCAATTGATGTTGTAAAATTATGCTTGCTGTATCGATCAATAAAATCGTTAACACTCAATAACTGCCCAGTATCCAATGGTAAATCCAAATATATTTCAGAAAGAACTGGATAAAGATTCTGGATGCTAAGAGATAAAGAGTCGAGTCCATTTAGACTTAACAGTACTCCTCTTTCTTGGCAAATATTTCTTAAATGATTGATTTCATGCGTAGATAATTTCCCTAAGTAACAAATTATAATTTCGCTAATCTGTTCACTTGAAATCCCAGTTTTTATTTCATCGAAGCATTTACTTATGTCATCTTCTAACTTTTGGGAGAGACGATCTTGTTGAACAGTATATTCAGAAAAGACATATTTCCCATTTGGCTGCATAAATAAACAATCAGGAGTTCCTTTGACTACGCGATCAGTATTTGCCATCATGCCAATCGGGTTAATGTTTTCATAACCTTTTCGGTGCAGCCAATCATCACATAACCGCTGGAATTTTCCTCCTTCCAGTTCTAACAATTTAGATTTAATTTGATTTTGGCTTCCCATAATTCCTTTTTAAAAATATAGTTTCCTTTAAGTATGAAGGCATAATTTCATTGTGTTGCCTTTTCAATAAAACAAATCTTTAACACCCAACATCACCGGGGAAATCCGGTGCATGTTGATTGTTGGATTTATACTAAGGGTCAAACGTAGACTTGACCTCTTTCTTTCTTGAAATCAACAGTTTATCCCTCAGCATTTCACTTGTTGTTTTTAATTTTACACTGACCCCAATTATGAATTATTTGCTTCCATCATCCCTCGAATTCTTCCCGAACGTTTTCAAATAACAGGTTATCTTTTATAACTGTCTAAAAATAATTTAAATCCTTTTCGCTCAATCGCGATGGCATCATTAAACGTAGTGCTATTTTTTTCCTCAATCAATTTTTTCATTGTCAGCATCATTTCATAATTGACACTGCATATCCTTTCTGCAATCTCAATGGCTCGTGTAAGCAGACTTGCAGTTGGAACAACTTCATTAACAAGTCCACAATTTAAAGCTCTTTTGGCCGATATTTTTTCACAAGTTGCTGAAAATTGCTTTGCAAGCCTTTGTCCCACTGCCTGTTGAAGTAACTGGCTCATTCCCCATCCAGGATGAATTCCAACCTTAGCATGTGTATCTGCAAAAACTGCATTTTCAGAAGCAATTAAAAAATCACAGTTCAAGGCAATTTCAAATCCTCCAGTAATGGCATAGCCATTTACAGCGCCAATTATCGGTTTATTACAATATCCAAATATGTTAGGCATATCTTTCCCATCAGAGCGTGGATCAAAAAGATTGTCAGTTGAGAGGCACTCAAGATCAATACCTGAGCAAAAAGAGTCGCCACTTCCCGTAATAATGCCAGCCTTAATCTCATTACTTTCAGCTATTTTTTCAAGACTGTTATAAAGTCCTGTAAGAAGCGCCTGATTAATTGCATTTTTCCTGTTTGGTCTATTAAGCGTTACGATAGCGACCGACCCTTTAATTTCAAAAATCACCTCGGTACTCATTCGTTTTCCTCCTTTCAAAGCATACTGCGCATCGTTTCCACCGGCTTCAGCCGCCAAGAATGGTGAGTTAACCATTTTTTATATATTTGTTTTAAATCCGAGATCAACATCACTGGCTGGCTGCCCGCGTTCTACTCCCCAGTTTTCTTTTTCTACTTCTTTTAAAATTACATTAGCGCGACAGCTTTCACCACCAACGGAACTCGCAAGTGCAATTAAATCTTTATATAGTTTCCTTTTCGTTTCTATCGTTCTTCCTGAGAACATAGCAATCTCAAATACGATGTACTTTCCGGAATAGTTCGTCGGTTGGTAGAAGCCTTTAGTTTTTTGATCTAAAGCTACAAGCCTGTCATTATCTGGGATTTTTAGAACATCCACCATTATTTTATGAAATTCATCAATAAAAACGGATTCATTTTCAAGACAAAAGTTAGTTGTGATTCTTGAGAATGGCATTTTCTATTTCTCCTATCGTTTAATACACCAAATAACCGGTTCACCCGGTTCACCTCTCTCCCACTCTTGACCATGGCAGAGCCTCTTCCATTTCAAAAGCGATTTCTATAAGTGATTTTTCCTGGCCAAAGGCTGCGGCAAATTGAACCCCGACAGGTAATCCATTACTACAACTGCCTAAAGGTAATGAAATGGCTGGCGCCCCCGAAATATTCTGATACGGCGTATAGGGGATAAAATCCAATAATCTTTCCAAAGATGTATCAAATTCAAGGTTTGGATCAAGATACCCTATTTTGGGAGGCAGCGTTGAAACAGTTGGACTCAGGAGTAAATCATAGTCATTAAAAAGTGCCTCATAATCATTAGAAAACTTTTTCAGACGTCTTACAACAAAAGGGGTTTTAAATATATTCTTTTTGTAGAACTTGCTGAAACCAACTGTCAATTTTTCAAGTTTTCTTTTATCGATGGCATTACCCGTGACTTTTTTACCGAAATAATAAAAATAAAATGCCAAAGCGGCCCAGTAAATTATGAAATCATCCATAACCCTCTTCTGAAAAGGAAACTGTATCTCCTCAACGTCATGACCGAGTTCTTCACAACATTTACCCACCTTTTGAAGTTGTCCGGCAATATCGGGGTCTAACACCCTTTCATCAGGCCTTGTAGCAACCATGGCAATTCTTAACCGCTTTTTGTTCGGATGTTCCACTAATCCTATTTTCGGTAAATCCTGATGCGCAAATATTTTTTCAGCTTCAGCATAAAAAACAGCAGTGTCTCTTACAGTTCGACTTAATATACCGTTACAAACAATATTTACCGGCATATCATCATAACTGGCCTTGCCTGGTAATCGCCACCTTGTGGGTTTCAAACCAACTAAACCGCAACAGGCGGCTGGAATACGAATAGACCCTCCCCCATCATTTCCATGTGCAATAGGAACCACACCGGAAGCAACAAGAGCAGCTGAGCCACCGGATGATCCACCCGTCGAGTGATCCAGATTCCAGGGATTTCTAGTCGGTCCTGTGGCAAGCGGTTCTGTGGCACAGGTCAATCCTAACTCAGGCAGGGTACTTTTCCCTAAATTCCTGAATCCTAATGAATTGTATAGTTCCACAAATTCACTCGATTTTTGAACCGGCTTATAGGTGACGGCTCGGGATCCGTAAAGCGTGGGTAACCCTTTTACATCATCGTTATCCTTAATGAATGAGGGCACCCCCTTGAAAAAAGGATTACCATTGGATGTTCGGGTTTCATCTAATGCCAATTCAAAGGCTTTTGTGGAAATACCATTAATATCCGGGTTGATTTTTTCAGCCCGGCCAATCGCAGCTTCTAAAGCCTCGATTTCTTTAATCTCACCATTTGAAATTAAATTAGCAAGCTCAACACCATCAGACGTACCCAAAACATCATTACAATAAGAACTCGCGATTTTTGTACTCATAATTTTGATTCCATTTATGTTAATATTTCCTTAATAATAAGATGCAATTATAAACTGTACTCGTTGGCTATTTTCAAATTGTGTGCTGAACAAGTACTTGACCGAGTCCGTATAGCCGAGATACCCGCTCCCGCATATCATTCCAGGATAATAGCCGCATATCATGAATATCTGAGTGATATACGACTGGAAAGAATAAAGATCTTTTATCGAGAGCGTATTATCACATAGAATGAAATAATCACCCCAGGCGAAAAAAAGCAACAGAAAACCTTATTCAAGTGCATACATATACTTGTATTTTCTGTGTGAGGGAGGTACTAAATTGTCCTTCCGAATTGTATTGGTATCTTTAATGTATTTCACCGCGGACTATGTCAAAATCGAAATTACCTGAATCCCGAATTCGTGGCCCAGACTAATTATTAAAAATCCTGGTTTTTCTGAATCGAAACCTGACACAACATATTGTGGTTGGAAGGAATTGTATTAGGGCGACCGAAAATCAACTCTTTTCATAAGTAACATTCCATTTCAGATTTTTTCTGAACACCACTCAATAATATAGAAATATTCTTTTTTGGGTGTCTCCAAAAATACGACTCTATAGTAAATTGTTTCCAAATAGTGAATAATTGGAATGTGACGATCAGGTCGGAGCTTGTCAAGAGGTCGAAGGGATTCCGGCTATATCATTGATTGCAGTGTACAGACTCTTAATGCCAGTGGAGTGTCAAGAAAGACGTGCTGCTGAAGGCCCCACTGGACGGCAGTTCACGGTTTTTAGCGCAGCTATAGAACCCGTAGGAATTTGTTCAATCAGTATGCTGCAATCTTCTTCGGCCGGTTAAAAGGTTCACCAATAATGCTCAGATTGTTGTGCAGTATTGGTTACCGAAAATTGCTGATTGTTTATTAATTTCTTTTAATTTGATTAAATTCTGTGATAAGAATTTCAATGTGACCTTAATTTGTGCTGAAACCTAACGTCTGAAACCTAAAGTCTGAAATCTAACGCCTGAAATCCAATTCTTAAAAAACGGGACTCCCCCGGCACAATTGAACTAGTATTCTTTAGATATTGGAGAAAACCATGGAAACAAAATCTCCCAGCATTCTAATCCTGGGCGGCGGTGTTGCCGGAATGGCAGCCGCCCTCGCCCTTAACACCCAGAAGTTGTCTGTGCACCTGGTCGAAGAACAAAACCACCTTGGCGGGAAAGCAGCGCTATGGGCCTGCATGGCCACGGATACCTGCAAGAACTGCGGTGCCTGTCTGAGCCAGGAGATGGTCCAAAAGATTTCATCACAAAACAATATCACCCTTCATTTAAATGCAAAAATTCACACCCTCAAAAAAACAAACCAGGGTGTTGAAGCACTCCTGACCTCGGGGAAAACCATAGTTGCCGCCAGGGTAATCATGGCAACGGGATTCTCTGTCTTTGACCCCGCAAAACTCCCCTCCCTCCATTGGGCAGACTATGGGAACGTCATCACCACGGCCCAACTCAACAAACTTTTCAGGGAAGGAGGGCTTAAGAGACATTTAAAAGATGCCAAAAATCCAAGAATCGCCTTTATCCAATGTGTTGGGTCCAGAAATCGCAAATTGAAAAAAGATTATTGTTCCCAGGTCTGCTGTAAAATATCCCTTCGCCATTCTCAAAAGCTGATCCATGAGATTCCAACTGCCCGCATTACTCTTTTTTACATGGATCTTCAAATTATCGGCAAGGAGACCCGCAGGACGCTCAATGAACTTTCCCAACAGATTGAGCTGGTCCAGGGCGTCCCGGCTGAAATACTGGAAGAGACTGACACCCACGCACTCACCATGGTGACCGAAGAGGTGACCACCCAATCCAGGATGGCCAGACAATTTGACCTGGTGGTATTGTCCGTGGGCATGGATTCCGCCGAGGGTCTCGATAAAACCGCCGCCCTTCTGGAAGCTGCCCCCAATGGCTGGGGATTTTTCAACACCCGGGAGGCCAGGCTGGCCGATGATCTTTATATTGTTGGTTGTGCTGCAGGACCCAAGGATATTCTATCCTCAAAGCAGGAGGGCACCATTGCCGGGGCAAAGGTTTTAGAAGAGATGGGCCTTTCCAAAAAACCCGACATGAATGTGGCCATCCTCGGCAGTGGTCCCCAGGCCGATATGGTTGCCCGGGCCGTTTCAGCTCGGGGATATAGGGCTTATACCTTTGGGGCCGAGCCAACTGTCAAAAAATCGGATATCAAAAATCCGAAAGCCAGAATTCTGGCCCTGGAGGGAACGGCTGGCAATTTTTCCATCTATTATGAAAACCAGGACAAAAGACAGACCCTCTCCTGCGGGGCCATCATTGCCGCCCCCGACCCCTGTCCCATTGCCAATGCAGGCAAAGATAATTTCAAAACCGCCATTAATCTGGATAGTTTTACAGGAATTACCCCTGAAAACTGTCCCCAAAACACCCTGATTCTCCTGGATTATTTTGGCCCGGAATTTAAATCATCGGCCCGCACAGCTCTCATGGCCGCCATGGCTGCCAGAAAAATAGAAAAAGATGTCACCATTTTGATGAATAAAATGCTGGTTCACAGCGCCCTGGGCCAACGCCTCTATGATCAGGCCAGAAAATCGGGTATCCGGTTTCTCAGATTTAATACACCAAAGGATATTGAAATTAAGGCCAAAAATCTTGGGTTTCATATTTTACTAAAAGAAGCCACACTACCAGGCCTTAAGCTGTCCCTGGAATATGACTGCTTGGTATTACCGGAAAGCATCCGTTCTTGCCCCGGATTTGAGATCATTGCAAATTTTCTGCGCACCTCCCTGGACCGGGAAGGTTTTCTCCAACCGGCCAATGTCCGGCACAGGCTGACCCAGAGCCCGAGAAAAGGCATATTTTTTACCGGCACCGGACATGATGAGATGGATGAAAACGAAATGGACTTGGAAATCCAGGATATTTTATCCACTCTGGGTACTCTGGGCTCGCCCATTGACGCTTCTCAGAAAAACGCCGGGGTCAGGGTCAACGAAAAAGAATGCGCCAAATGCCTTACCTGTTACCGGATCTGCCCCCACGCGGCCATCATTCTCAATGAAAAGATGCAGCCCCAGATCATGGAGAATGCCTGTTTTTCATGCCATTTATGCGTGTCCAACTGCCCGGCCCATGCCATTGAATCCGATGAGCTTACCAATGATAAAATTGCAGGTAAAATCCCGACAAAGGGGGGATACCAGGCAAAAAATGGCCAGGTGGTGATTTTTGCCTGTGAACGGTCTGCCGCCCTGGCCGCCGACAAGATCGCGCTTCCGGAAAAAACCCAGCTTATTTCCATTCCCTGTGCCTGTCGCATCAGTTGCAACATGATTTTAAAAAGCCTGATCAGCGGGGCTTCAAAAATTATTGTCGGCGGATGTCATGAAGGGAACTGCCGCTCCATGGAGGGCAGCAAAACAGCCAGAACAGAGGTTAGCGCCATGGAAAAAATGCCTGGGATCACTCCGGGACAAATCGCATGGGAACCTGTTGCAGCCAATGAAAACTGCAAATTCCAGCGCATTATTGGCCAAAAAGGATAAGGTGAGAAGATATGGACACTGCAACACCGGATAATACCATCAAAAAAAATTCCCCCGGAACCAGGGCGGGTATAAGCACCCATTCCGAGCTGAACAGCCAACTGAACGATCAGTTGAACCAACTTCCTTCGGGAGATAATATTATAGAATGTCTGACCTGCGGCGCCTGCAACTCCCGGTGCACCTGGTTTGACGGACAAGGAGGCCCCCTGCCCCGGCAGATGGTCCGCATGGCAGCCCTGGGACTGGATCAAGCGTTGGTGGAGGGTCAGATGCTATGGGATTGCCTGATCTGCAATAGATGCACTGAAGGCTGCCCCATGGGCATCCGTATGGACATGGTGGTCAGGAAAGGGCGAAACCTTGCCATTGCAGCGGGCCAGATCCCCCCGGACATCCAAAAAGGCATCAAATCAAGGCTGGAAACAGGGGATGTGAATGGGCTGACCAAGGAAGAATTTGTGGAAACGGTTGAATGGGTGTCTGAAGAGTTTGTGGACGAGGTGGATGACCCAAAAGCCGAAATACCCCACGACATTGCCGGATCAAAATTTCTATACCTGCCCAACCCAAGGGAGCTTGGCATTAACCTTCTCCATTTGACAGCCATGGGAAAACTCTTTTATGCCATGAAGGAAAGTTGGACCATGTCCTCTTTTCACACCGATGTCACCAATTGGGGATATTTTGTGGGAAACAACCAAATTGCCCAGCAAATTGCCCGTATGGTGGTGGAACCGGCAGAAAAATTGGGCATTGAAACCCTGGTTCTAAGCGAATGCGGACATGGCTACCATGTACTCAAATACCTGCTGCCCGAACTTATCGGCAGAAAACCCGCCTTCACCGTCATGAGTATTCCGGAACTGGCACTTGAATATGCTAGAAAAGGGGTGCTTAAATTTGATCCCTCAATCCACCCCTATAAAATTGCCTATCACGATCCTTGCAATATTGCCAGAAAGTCCGGCGGATATGATCCCCCCAGAGAACTTCTCGCCCTCTGCTGTGACGGAGTGGCGGAACTGATCCCCAGCAGGGAAGACGGGGTTTGCTGCGGAGGCGGGGGCGGTATTCTCCAGGACAGCACCACCAACAAAAAACGGATGGTCTCGGGCAAATACAAGGCAGAGCAGATGAAGGCCACAGGTCTTAATCATTTGGCCACGGTCTGTCTCTCCTGCCACCGCCAACTGGGTGAATTGTCCAAGCATTTCAAATTGGAAATAAAGGTGGATACCGTGGCTTCACTGGCTTCGGCATGCCTGGTCCTATAGATTGAAAATATTTGTAGCTCAGATTTCGTACCAACAGAACCGCTTCTCGATTTAGGTAATTATGCAGGGTGTTATCGGATTCTCAAAATTCTCATCTCCTGAATTCGGAGAATCCGATGAGTCGTTATTTTACTGCAATAAGTTCAACAGTGAAAATCAATGTAGAATATGGTTCAATCGTCCCCCCACTGCCGGTTGAACCATATGCAAGCTCAGATGGGATATACAGCTCATATTTTGAACCCTCAGCCATAATCTGAAGCGCTTCTGTCCAGCCTTTAATGACGCCACTCAATGGAAAAGTTGTTGTTTCTCCACGTTTGTATGAGCTGTCAAAAATTATACCATCAAGTGTCTTACCTTCATAATGCGTTTCAACGGTATCTGTAGTAGCGGGTTTTTTCCCGCTTCCTTCAGTGATCACTTTATACTGAAGTCCGCTTTCGGTTGTTTTAACGCCCTCTTTTTTACTGTTTTCTTCAAGAAATTTCGTTCCGGCTTCAATATTTTTTTTTCCTGATTCCATCTGCTCTGCCTGCTTCTTGTCCTCCATTGCTCTTTGGAAATTTTGCATAATGTGTTGCATTTCACCAACAGGCATTTGGGATTTTTCCCCGTTAAAAGCCGCAATAAATGAATCCGCAAAAATTTTAGGATCAATTTCAAGGCCCTGTCTTTTAAAGTCACCACCGACACTTTGTCCAAGAACATAACTGACCTTATCTAAATCAACTTTCATTTTAATTCCTTCTATATTAAATATTTTATGAAAAGTTTGTTAATATACACAAAAAGGAGCCAGATTGCATTAAAAAAAATTGGCCTTTGCCAGCCCTGAAAAGGAGATAACAACCGTCCAGAGTTAAGGATTCTTGCATTAGCCAAACCCATTTTTCAAGAATATTGCCGCAATAAGTATTTGGGGTATTCTGAAAAATTGACAACACAGATTGACAGGGAAAGCCTTGGGTTTTCATTCGCCTAAAAAAAGGATTCTGTCGCGCAAATAGTCCTCGCCGTAAACACCTCGGTGTGATCTGCCTAATTTTATATTTTAGGCCCCTAGAACAAAAGTCTGCCCATTTTTACTTGACCACATAATAACCGCCATGACCGGTAAAAGGGTGTATCGCCAGAAAAATATTGAAAAAAATTGGACAGCAGTGTAAACGACATCACCTGGTTTTTGAGCCTGGGAAGGGTACACGTCAGACCACTACGGAAAAGAGTCAAAAGCCCGGGAAACTGTAACAACAGAAAAATTCATTTTTCCTTCAGGACACCTGTGATGATAAAAGAGCGTTTTAATATATTTTATGGCTGGTATGTCATTGCCGCAGCCACCATACTGATGGCCACATGTTTTGGGATAGTATACTCGTTCAGCGTCTACTTTTTTCCGTTGCAGTCCGAATTTTCATGGGACCGGTCTGCTACATCTGGTGCCTTTTCACTGTACCTGCTTCTGGTAGGATTCTTTTCCATGGTCTGCGGCAAGGCTGTGGATCGGTTCGGGCCTAGGCGGGTTTTGATTCCCATGGCCGTAATAACAGGCTCAAGCCTTGTTTTAACCTCACAGGTCAAGGCCATCTGGCAGTTTTATGTGACGTACAGTGTATTGCTGGCTGCCGGTACCGGTGCCATATATATCATCTGCATGTCTCTGGCCTCACGCTGGTTCTTTCGAAGAAAGGCCACGGCAATGGGGATCCTGGGAGCCGGCGGGTCTTTGGGCGCCGTGATCATGGCCCCTGTCAGTGCCTGGCTAATACAAAGCTTCCAGTGGCGTACCGCTTTTATGCTCACAGGGCTTCTCGCCTGGTGCCTGATGATTCCTGCCTCCTTGATGCTCAAAGACAGTCCTCCGGAAATGGGTCCCGATGCAGTGGACCGTTTAGCCGACAGCACCGAACCATCCGCCGGCTTTTCCATTTCCGGGGCAGTTAGAACCCGTAAATTCTGGTACTTGTTCCTGTTATGGTTCTGGTTTTCCTTTTGTCTTTATATGGTCATGACCCACATTGTGCCAAGGGCCCAGGATTTTGGGCTCACCCCGGTGCAGGCGGCTGGTGTCATGAGCATTATGACGGCCGTTAGTATTGTTTCCCGCCTGGCAGGCGGCATGATTGCGGACCGGATGGACAAACGCAGGCTGCTGTTTTCGCTGTTCTCGGTCATGGCCCTGACCATGATCGGACTGTCCATGGCCCGTGTGCCATGGGCTCTCTATCCTTTTGCCATTGTTTTCGGGATCACCTACGGTGGCACGGACACCTCCATCATCGCCATTGTCACCGATGTTTTCGGAACTGCCAAAGTTGGCACTATAATGGGCATCCTCATGATCAGCTGGGGACTGGGCTCAGCTTCCGGCCCTTATCTGGCCGGATGGATCTTCGATCTCACAGGTGACTATACCTGGGCTTTTGTCACGGCTGCGTCAGGGCTGATGCTGTCCGCATATCTGAGCAAAAAACTGACACTGGAAAACCCCGCCGGTAATCACCAAAAAGTTAAGGATGATCGGGTTGCCTAACAGGGATCGCCAACAGGATTTTTTGATGCCTGAAATGGACAGGCAATAACCAGAATTGAACACCATTGAAAAACTCAATTTTTAAGAAGCTAAAAGATGCCCACGATTATTTTGTTAAAAACAATTACAAAAATCCAATCTATATATCAACGCAAAATCTGTTTCAGTTTGATACCTGTATGCTCAAAAATTGTTTGATACGTATCTCCGTCAGAATCCGGGTGATAAAATTCTTTCACCAGACTTTCGTTTGCATCGTAAAAATACTGGATCCGCCGGCCGTCTGAAAAATACTTGTTCTTTTCAGCCAGACTCTGGTCTGCACGGTATGCGTAAACGGTTTTTAGCGGGTACCGGCCATCGGGATTCTTTATCTCTTCAATCACCAGTCCGCTGTCATTATGTTTTTGCACGATTTCATGATCATGGTCGTAATGATAGATTTTGTCCAGCTCCTGGTGCCCGGTCTCTATCTGGGTCCGTTTTTTAACCATATTGCCCTGGTCATCATACCAGTAATTGTATTTTTTCCAGTACCCGCCGGTTATACAGTCGGTCTCTTTTTCGACCAGGTTGTTTTTCTCATCATAGCCATAGGTGGTTTCAAATGAATCCCGATCCCTATACCTGCCGTCCAGGTAATATTCTTCAAGCTCTTTAGTCAGACGGCTCTTTTCATCATAGGTATACAAAAATTTTTTCTTCAGGTGTTTTTTCCCGTATATCGATTCTTCCACCCGGTTTCCCTTGTTATCATACTGGTACAGGTGTTTTAAAGGATCTTTGCCGTTTCTTTTGAACACCTTTTTGATTAACTGTTTTTTATCGTTATAGGTGTATTGATTCTTTTCCGACGGTCCTCCGAGCCCACCCAGAGAGTCCTGGATAAGATTGCCTTTTTCATCATATGCAAACCGCTGCACCGTGGTCTCGCCGTTGCTGATTTTTTTTTCCATGGACACCAGGTAAATCGTCCGGTTGAGAACTGCCTCCCTGAACCTCCCGTCGGGATACCTGTCAAGGTATGCCTTGGCCCCTTTAACGCTCTTTACCTGTCTGGCGTACTCCATCTCAAGAAAGGTTTGAATTTTTTTGCTTTGTTTTGTGTTGGAAAATTTTTCCAGATACGCCTGGGCCCCTTTTATCGTATTTGCCTGCCTGTAGTACCAGTCTTGTGTGTACTCTTTTTTCAGGACGGCATTGACAGCGATCTTGATATCAATCTTCCCTGCTTTTATCTTCCTGGAAAAATAATCAAGGCTCTGGTCCTTGTGTGCTTTTTTAACCTCAATAGTATATTCGCCCGGCGGCAGGATGAACTCAATGGGCACATCATAATAGGTTCCCACAATGTCACCGTCTACATAGACGTCACTTTCACTTTTGTCAGAGACTAATTTAATATAGGCGTCCGAATACACACTCGGGGCATAAAGCAGAACTGCCGCCAGAATAAAAAACATTTTTTTCATGTCAAACACTCCTTGCATCTAATTGTTCAGATACCCGTCAAAAGGGATATAATATGCAGCGTTATAATTCTTCGTGGATGTAAAATTATGGGCCAGGAGTTTCTCCAGTTCCTCCACAGGCAGGGTTAACCCATATTTTTTCATGATATAGATCCTGCAATCAGCCTTTATGGAAGCCCTTTTTTCCCTGAATTTTCTTTGAAGCCCGGGAAGCGCATTTTGCATCTTCTGTTTTGCTCTTTTAACCCTGGCTTTTCTTTCCCGGGTATAGGCTTTTGATTTTTTCTCCCTTTTTTTTCTTTCCTCCCGGGTTTCCCCTATGTATTCAGCCGTCAGGTGAAACCCCCGGGTTCCTTCTTCCACACGGGTATAATATTTACCGCACGAATTGATGACAAAGGTTTGGATATTCGCATCCACCTTTCTTAAATCACCCCTGGCGGCAGGCAGGTTCATTTTTTCAAATTTAGTAAAGGGATTTTCTTTTTTTGCAGCCTGTTTTTTATCCGCTCTGTTTTCAATCCAGTTGATCACCGGGTTGAAATTGAATTTAACCCGTGCAGAAGATCCCAGGAGAACAATGCGCATCCCGTTTTTCACTCGGCTTTTTGCCTGTACTTCAGACAGGTATTGCAAAGAAAATCCCTGGTTGTCCCGGTATAAAAAGTCATCCCATTCAGGTGAACCCGGCACGTTATGGCTCATATATCTGTTCTTTTCATTCTCAGGCAATCCTTTGGCCGTCAGTGCTTCCCCGAAATAAATATCTGCCATTGCACCCAGATTGACATCCATGAACAGATTTTCACCCAGATGCATTTTGACATCCACATCCACTAGGCTGATTTTTTTTATAATCTCTGCCGGTACTTGATAGGTCTTATTTTTATAGCGGGCATGATACGTTTTCTGATCAGGGATAACGACCATCCCCTGGCCATTGACCACAGGTTCCCCCATCAGGGTCGCCACACGCCAGACCATATATACCGAACCCAGGTTATGCACGGCATTCAGGTATATCTGCTCATCATCTGTTTTGATACTGGTGACAATACTATCCCCTCCGTATCTTAAAGCGGCAGATGATACTGATGCAAAACAGAGTATGATACTGATGGCCATTTTGACCGGCAGCCATTCTTTCATCATATTTATTACTTCCTTGTTCCTCGCTCAACATTCAAGATAAAAGGTCAAAATCCTACTATTGATCATTTTTATTGTCAAACCATTTCAAGGATGAGACTGACTGAATATTTCCGTTCTGATTCTCCTCGGAGATTTTCAGAAAAGTTAGGAATCTAATACCCCGGACTATTATTAAACCCCCTGGTTTTTCAGAGTATTGTGCAATAAGTATCGGTTATCGAGAATCGAGAATTGCTGATACGCATTATGCGCCCCTTTATGAAGTGTCATAACTAGTGTATTAAATATTATGATGGATATTTTGATAGCAGCGGACATTTTCGGACACACCCCGGCCCTGGACCGACTGGCCAAACGCCTGAACCCCGACACCCTTGAGATAATGGATCCCTATGACGGAAGGACAACTTTCAGGGACGAAACAGCTGCCTATACCTTTTTCAAAACCCGGGTGGGGCTTTCCACCTATTCAGAAAAAATTGCCCATCGATTAAAGACAGGAAATCAAAACCGGACCCTGATCGGTTTCAGCGTTGGGGCAGCTGCCATCTGGCACCTGTCCTGTGACCCTGTTTTTACCGGGATCCGGGGGGCAATTGGCTTTTATGGCTCCCAGATCCGGTACCATACAGGGATCCGGCCGGTTTTTGATATAAAACTTTTCTGGCCTGAATCAGAACCCCATTTCGATGTGGACCGCCTTATTTTAAATCTTCGGGAAACGCCAAGGGTTTTTTGCCATAAGACAAAAGGATCCCATGGATTTATGAATGAACGATCCCAAAATTTTGATCTTTCTTTGTACGAAAGATACCTGGCCCAACTCAAATAGAACTAATTAAATAAACTGATTAAATATGAAACAATTCTGGTCTAGAAAAATCACACTCTCTATTCCACCCCCAATGGGCACATGGGATAGCGGACAACAGGTGTCCGGAAAAACAGACCCTGTACTAAAAGTAATTCAATGGGGCGGACAATGAAAAGTGACCTGGAGGAAGAATACCTTAACAAAAAAATTGTGATCGACCATTGTGTGGCGCTGTCAGATGTGGCTACCCACGACAATGCCGATACCGCCACATCAAAAGAGATCTATGTTTTTGAATGCTTATAATTACACTCGATGTAAAAAAGTTTAGGTGAGCGCTGAATTCTATTTTTTACCGCCCTTAAACCCTTTTAAATCCACTGAAAAAGGCAGAGTCAACTTAATGACCCTGCCCATTTCTATAGAAAAGAACCCAACACCGTAAGTTATAGACCCCTAGAAACCACAACGATTGAATGCTGCCAACGCTGCACTACAGAAAGCCATCCAGGATGCCAAATAGTTAGGATGCTCTCTATCTCGTTAATTTTTGTTCCAATAATGCGTGCCCAAATAGACCCACCACAAGGCGATCAGCCTCTATGCCTATCTATTAAGCTATGCATATAGAGTAATTGCAGTAATAATGAATTCTACTTATTCGGTCTGGAAGACCTCCCGGGCTGCCTGTCATTGTAGCAGGGCAAGCCGCGGGTACTAATTCGTTTACGAAACACGGTCGAAAGAATGGATCCCTATGACGGAAGGACAAGATTCAGGGACGAAGCAGGTGCCTATACCTTTTCCAAAACCCAGGTGGGGCTCCGCCTATTCAAAAAAAAATTGCCGATCGATTAAAGACAGGAAATCAGATAAAAATACTGCCGTCAAAAACGCTAGTGGCCGGTCCGGTCTTAAAAATATGACCGCTTTCTTTGTCCCAGTAAATTTCAAGATCACCGCCATCCAGATGTATAATAGACCGGTTTTGACTTCTTTTGGTAAGAATGGCCGCCACAAGACTGGCACAGGCCCCGGTTCCACAGGCAAGCGTAATACCGGCCCCCCGCTCCCAAACCTTCATCTTAAGCTCTGTGTCATTGACCACTTCAATGAACTCCACATTGGTTTTTTCAGGAAACCTTGGATGGGTTTCAACGGCCCGGCCAACCCCTTCCACATCCACCCCGGCAATATCCGGAACAAAAATTACGGCATGGGGGTTTCCCATGGATACGGTGGTGACAACCTGGATGCCGGCATTGGTTTCAATGTCTTCTTCAATACCTCTCTTGTGATCACAGACAAAGGGAATCTGTTCACAGGACAAAACCGGACTTCCCATGTCCACGGTAACCTGGGTAACCTGATTATTTTCATCGGTAAAAACCTCGGGAACAACGGTTCCGGCAAGGGTCTCAACCCGCATGCTTTTTTGGGTCACTATTTTATTTTCATAGAGATATCTGGCAAAACAGCGCATGCCGTTTCCGCACATTTCAGGTTCAGACCCGTCGGAATTGATGATGATAAACCGTATATCATCCTTTCTTGAGTTACGGACCAGAATAACCCCGTCCCCGCCAATACCAAAATGCCGGTCGCATAATTTTATGGCAAGATCCGGGTAACCCATGACCGCCTCAATCTGTCCATCCCGGTCATCCAGAATAATAAAATCATTCCCAAGACCTTCCATTTTGGAAAAATTAAGTTTCATGCCCTTTCCTTATCACTTGCTGCAAACAATTTTAGTTGCAATGTCCTAGTGTTTTAATAATTTCATCCCCCATGGCCTCTTTCTGCCAGTTCCGCATGGTTTCCATATTCTCCATGGCCTCCGGGGTGCGGGGATTTTTAAAGGCAATGGCCGAGATCAGGGCGTTGTTGATTAAGAATCCCGGCTCCATCCCAATGGAAACGCTTAATCTATCCCGCATTTTTTTCAAACTATCAATCCGTTGCAATACCTGGGGATTTTTCCTGGGCAACCGGACTTTGGGGTAGGAGGGCAATTCTCCATGGGACAGGGCCAGGGCAGATGAAATGGCCTCCTGGCACAAATGGCCGTACATGTCGGCCTGTTTTTTGCTCAAAGCCCTGATGGAAACCATTGTCTCTATGGCCTTGGGACGATGGGTGGCCAGGGCAAGAAGGGATTGATTGGAGATGATTTTAAACAGGGGCAGATCTTTTTTGGCCCCCATGTCCAGACGAACCTGCAGCAGGTTCTCCAGAATCGCCAGGCTCCGATTATCCATTTTTCCTGCACCCTTGAATTTTTTAAACAAAGGCAATTGATGGTTGGGCTCATATTTCACACTGGCCTGGGCCTCAAATTCTTCCTTTGCCCAGGCAAGTCGATTACACTTTACAAGCCGCTCTTTTATGCGGTCATGCAACTCAATCAAGTTGGCCACATCCCCCACGGAGTAGGCAATCATATCGTCTTTTAAGGGGCGCCTGGACCAATCTACCTTTTGAAATCTCTTGTCCACAAAAATACCAAAATGCTCTTTTAACAGGGCGCCAAGCCCCCGCTCCTGAACGTTTAAAAACCGGCAGGCAATTTCCGTATCAAAAAGATTTTCTATGCGGCATCCCATCTCCCTGTCCAAACTTCTGACATCAAAATCGGCCCCATGGAATATTTTGATCATATCCTGATTTTCAAGAAGCGCAACAAAGGGGGCAAAATCATTTATTAAAAAAGGATCCACCAGAAATGCCTCATCCTTACCTGCAATCTGGATCAGACAAATTTTCTCCTTAAAACAATGCATGGAGTCTGCCTCCAGGTCCACACCGATTATTTTTTCCCTGCCCAGACCCTTGCAGACCGTTTCCAATTCCCCATCCGACTCAACAAACTTAAAATTCAGCATCTTTTCCCTTGATTGTTTACATCACTTCTTCTAAAATTCTTATTTTTATATTTAAAACCAATTAAACACAATGGAAAATAAGATGATCACTATAACATTTCCAGACAATGCAATAAAGCAATTTGAAGAAAACCCCACAGGAATGGAGATTGCCCTTGGTATTTCCGAGGGATTTGCACGAAATTGTGTGGCCGTAAAAATTAAAGATCGCCTCCTGGATCTAAGCCTGCCCATACGAGAAGATTCACAGGTTAGCTTTATTACCGCCAAAGATGAAGAGGGTCTAGAAATTTTACGACACTCCTCTGCCCATGTCATGGCCGAGGCTGTACTCAACCTCTACGCCGATGCCAAACTGACCATAGGCCCGGTGGTGGAGGATGGTTTTTATTATGACATTGATATGCCCCCCATTTCAGAGGATGACCTGGTTACCGTTGAAACGGAAATGAAAAAAATCATAAAAGCCAAGAACAGCTTTGAACGACGGGTGGTCACCAAGGAAGAGGCCTTAAAAATTTTTGCGGACAACCCCTTTAAACTGGAATTGATCAATGAACTTGCTGACCAGGAAATTTCCCTCTACCAGAACGGAAAATTCATTGATCTTTGCCGGGGACCCCATATCCCCCATACCGGAATGATCAAGGGATTCAAGCTTTTGAAAATATCCGGCGCCTATTGGCGGGCAGACCAGACAAGAGAACAGCTCCAGCGGCTCTACGGCATCTCCTTTTTCGACAAAAAACAACTCAACAAATACGTTCACCTGATTGAGGAAGCCAAAAAACGAGATCACCGGAAGCTGGGAACCCGGCTGGATCTTTTCTCCTTCCACGACGAAGCCGCCGGCATGCCCTTTTTCCACGCCAAGGGCATGGACATGTGGAACAGTCTTTTGGACTATTGGCGGTATGAACACAAGGCCGCCGGGTATGTGGAAACCAAGACCCCTGTCATGCTCAACCGCAAACTCTGGGAACAGAGCGGTCACTGGGAAAATTACAGGGAAAACATGTACACCTCGGTGATTGATGATGAGGAATACGCCATCAAACCCATGAACTGCCCAGGGGGCATGATTCTTTATAAGACGAAGGCTTATTCCTACCGGGACCTGCCACTGCGGGCCGGAGAAGTGGGCCTGGTCCACCGTCACGAATTGTCCGGTGCCCTGTCAGGACTATTCCGGGTTCGGGCCTTTCACCAGGATGATGCCCATATCTTCATGACCCCGGACCAGATCGGAGAAGAGGTACTGGGGGTTCTGCAACTTGCCGAAAGGATTTACAAACGCTTCGGCCTGACCTTTCATCTGGAACTTTCCACCCGGCCCAAAAAATCCATTGGTGAGGATGGTCAGTGGGAAGAGGCCACCAACGGGCTGAAAAAAGCCCTGGAAGCATATGGCCAGGACTATGTGATCAATGAAGGGGACGGCGCCTTTTACGGACCCAAAATTGATATCCACATCAAGGATGCCCTAGGGCGTACCTGGCAATGCGGCACGGTCCAGCTGGACATGGCCCTGCCCCAGCGCTTTGATCTGAGCTACAAGGGCCAGGACAATGAAAAACACCGGCCCATTATGATCCACAGGGTTATTTACGGATCCATGGAACGGTTCTTCGGAATTTTGGTGGAGCATTTTGCCGGTAAATTTCCCCTATGGCTGGCACCGGTACAGGCAATTCTTCTGCCCATCAACCAGGATCTGTCGGACTATGCAGACACCATCAAACAAGCGCTTGAGACCCATGGAATCCGGTGCGAAGTTGACAAAAGAAATGAAACCCTGAAAAAGAAAATCAGGGAAGCCCAGGTCAATTATGTGCCCCTGATCATCACCATCGGGGACAAGGAACAAGAGACCGGCACCCTGTCCGTGAGAACCCTTGACGGCAAGGTAAGAATGGGCCTTTCCATGGACAAATTTGTGACACAGGTTTGCCAGCATATCAAGGAAAGAAAACTGGATGAAGAGATCCTCTAAAAAAGGTTATCCTGACAAGTTAAGTTTGGGCGGGGACCCCCATGTTCCCGCCTCCATTTTAAAGCTGAATCTCTATTACAGACTGCCCCTGGTCGGATTTTGTGTTTTTCTTTTCTGGCAGTCCTCTTTCCCCTCACTGTCTTCTGCCCCCTTGTTTCCCCATGATGACAAACTCATGCACATGGGAGCCTATGCATTTCTGGCGTTTCTGGCCGGGCGAAACCTGCACCGGGAAAAACCCTTGTTCAGCCGGACAAAACTCAGAATGCTGACCATTCTCTTTGCCTCCCTCTATGGACTTTCCGATGAGATCCACCAGGGGTTTGTGCCCAGCAGAACCGCCTCGGCAGGAGACTTTGCAGCAGACATTCTGGGCAGTTGTATGGGAGCCTGGCTTTATTTTAACTGTTATCTTAACCGTTGCCCTAGCTTTTACCCCGACAAAAAATGATTGGTAAACAAGATGAATGATTTTTCAGACAAACTGATCCAGATTCTCAACCACGGGGCCCTGAACCTGGCCCTGGGACTGGGATATTCTCTCAAGATATTTGATGTAATGGATGAAATCGGAGAACCGGCTGACCTGGAGATACTGGCCAAGGCCACCGGTCTTGACAACAGATATCTCAAGGAATGGCTGGGGATTATGGTAACAGGCGAAATTATCACCCTGGTTGCCAACCCACAAAACAAAAAAAATCCCCGGCAAATTATTCTTGCCGAAAAAAAGGATCAAGAAAAAGACGAAGAAAAAGAATGGTATTATTTGCCGCCAGCCCATGCAGATGTTTTGACCCGCAGGGCCGGGAACAGCAACCTGGGCGTCTATACCCAGGAGACGCCTCTGCTCACACTCTCTGCCATGGAAGCGGTTCAAAAAGGATTTCTTACCGGGGAGGGTGTGTCTTTTGATCATTATCCTCAATTCCAGGGATTCATGTCCGAGCTGTCCAATGCCAAACACAAACAGGTTCTGATCAAAGATTTTCTGCCCTCTGTGGAGGATGGCAGGCTGGTAAAATCCCTGGGACAGGGGATACAGGTGTGTGATATCGGCTGCGGAGAAGGTGTTGCCCTGATCCTTATGGCCAAGGCCTTTCCAAATTCCCGATTCCTGGGATTGGATAACCATGAAGCCGCTATTTCAATTGCCAAAAAAGCCGCCCAAAACATGGGGTTGCCCAATGCCCGGTTCAAGATATCCGATGCCGCCCAAATTCAAGGGGACAGGCAGATGTTTCAAAAATTTGACTATGTAACGGCCTTTGATGCCATCCACGACCAGTCCCACCCCACAAAAGTGCTTGAAGGCATCAGGGCCATGCTGAAACCAGGAGGACTTTTTTCCATGGTGGATATAAAGGCTTCCACCCGCCTGGCAAAGAATCTGGACCACCCCATGGGACCTTTTTTATATACGGTAAGCCTCATGCATTGCATGCCCGTGGGCCTCAATGACCAGGGCCGGGGATTGGGTATGATGTGGGGCAAAGAACAGGCCCTGACACTTCTTGCCCGGGCGGGATTTGACCGGGTTGATGCTCTCAAAATCCCCAATGATCCATTTAACCTGCATTTTCTCGCAAAAGCCCTGACCCACTCCTATAAATGAGAATCCATGAAAATTATTACCCTGGTTGAAAACACAACATCAAATGAGAATCTGACCCCGAAACACGGTCTTTGCCTGTATATTGAAGCCAACAATAAAAAAATTTTGTTTGATACCGGGCCGGATCAAACCCTGATTGAAAATGCCCGGAAGCTCGACATTAACCTGTCCGAGGTGGATCTTGTTTTCATCTCCCACGGGCATGCAGACCATGGTGGCGGGATACCCGCCTTCCAGAAGATCAATCCAAGGGCCAGGATCATCCTTTCCCAATCTGCCATGAATCCATTTTATGCCCGACTGCTCTTTTTCAACAAGTACATAGGCCTTCCTGTAAATGAAATAAACACCAGCCAGTTTGAATTTATTACCCGGGACCAACAGATTGACGACCAACTTCATGTTTTTACCCGATTTAGCCAAAACGGTTTCATTCCTGTGGGCAACCAAAGCCTGAAAACAAAAACCAAGGGAAAATTGATAGAAGATGATTTTTCCCATGAAATGGCCCTGCTCATCCGGGAACAAAACACCCATGTTTTGTTGACGGGCTGCTCCCATTCAGGTGTGGGCAATATGGTTAAAACCGTTCTCGACAAAACCGGCCTGGACCGGATAGATATGGTTGTGGGCGGATTCCATCTGTTTAACCCGGTCACCAGAAAGACCGAAGAACAAACCCGGATCCAACAGCTCACAGGAGAGCTGTCTGCCTATCCTGATACAAAATTTTATACCGGACACTGCACCGGCCAAAAAGCCTTCGGCCATTTAACCCAATTGATGGAAGAAAATATATTTAAATTTCAAACAGGAACCCGGATTGTGTTATCCCCCTTGAAACAATTCTCGGTCACCATTCAATACCGGGGTTAATCATTTAAAAATGATGGTACAAACAGTGCCGACCCGTTCCGGTCAGGTTACCTTCCACTGGGTATGGCGGTTTATTTGAATAGCAAATTTAATAATTTCTTTGGAGGCGGTAGCGTGTCCAGGGATCATGGTGGCGCAAAATCCGGTGGACCTATGATTTTTTTTAAACTGGAAAAATTTACCTCATCAGCACTTGCTGTCCCATTTAAGGGAACCTTATTCATCCACTGATATACAATTCGTTTTCCCTTTGAATCTTTTAATTCAAACTCACTGGCATCTCCAAGTCCTGTGAGTTCATCCACCCGTTCGCTGTAAAAAAATCACCGAGAATTGCTGATAAAGCTGATGATACGCATTTGTCCCTGGCATTTAGGACAGATCAGCGGGTCCACCGCATAAATTTTCTGAATCAGACGAGCCCAGCTCTGACCAAACTCTTTGGAAAACATCTCGTTCGGGATAACGGCAGGAATATTATCATTCTGATTGGCCTTTTTTCTCATCCCTCGAGATTTGTTCGAATACCAGCCATAATATCTCACCGTCTGTTCATATCGCCCGGGAATATGTGTCACCAGCCTGGCCAGCCAGTCCATGGCATTAAATGTCTTCCGCGACTTCCGGTCTTTTGATATGGATATGACCTTGGCTGTGACGTCATGGGAATCTTCCGCCGTTATATAGACCATGCGCTCTTGAGAAAAACAGGCGCGGATAATGTACCGGACAAAATTCAGGGAGACCCCATGTGATTTTTTTATGTATGTGTGCTCAAATTATTCCCGCCACTTAGCGCTAAGCCCTACAGAGCCTGTAACAAGAGGTTCCAAAATGTTTTGTAAAGGGAAAACACCGCACAAACAGGGCCAAACTTGGGGCCGGGGTTCAGGGCAGAAGGGACGTCTCTTGGGAGTATCCGTGACTTTTAAAGATTTCTTCCATGATGCCGCTTTTTTTAAGGTATACAAGCCCCCGGTTAAAGGCGGCTGATTTGACTTGAAAGTCTAAGGTTTTTTTTGAAATGACCAGGTAATTCATGTCTTGTACCAGAACAGGTGCCATCTCTTCAAAGGCGTTTGAATCATCACTGAATTTTGTGGCAATAAGATGACGGGAAATGAGTCGGTCTATCATGATCAGATCAACCCGGGCCCGTTTGAGTTTTTCCAGGTTCTGAAGGTTGACATCGACCATCTCGGTCTTGAGGCGATCTTTTGTGGCTTCAAATTCGGGCGGATAGGCATATCCCCTTATATAACCTATGGTATACGGGCTGAGAAGATTATAATTGCCGTCAAAGGATATGGGAGAACCTCGTTTTTTAAGAAAGATGATTTCATTTGCGATCAAGGGTTTGGAATAGATGAACCACTCTTTTCTTTGTTCACGGTACCAGCAGCCGAAAAGACCGTCATAGACCCCGGCTTTTGTGCCCTCAAATCCTCTTTTCCACGGCACAATAGTTATTTGAGTTTCATAGCCTTCCCGGGCAAATGCCATGGTAACGATTTTTGTTATCACGCCCCTGTCTTTTAAACTGCTTCCCGTGTAAGGGGGAGATTCATGGGTTGCCAACCGGATTATCCGGTCTGTTCCGCCGACATCAGACACCACGCTCAGAAAAATCAGCAACGCTGAAGAAAAGATATTTTTAATCATCAATAAGCCTTTGTTGGTCGGGATAATCCCGTTGTTTTGGGGGGCGGTTCACGGGGCATGGGTTACAGGTTCTGATTATGAGAGCCACCTTATTTTGACCCTGAGTTTACCAAGGTTCTCAATTCGTGTAAAGGACTTTCAGGCGGTTAAAAAAAGACCTGGCTGGGGTTTACGAAAAATCGTAAACTGGTGGTAGAAGCGGTTAAGTTTGATGTGCAGCGTTTCAGGCAGGTCTTATTTTCCCAGGCGTTTCGGGTTGTTTGTGTGTGGGAATCACTTTTTTCAATTTTATTGTAAAATAGGTTTTCAGGGTATGGTACAATAAGTGTCGGTTACCGAGAATCGCTGTCCCCCTTGTAATTTCCTTGACAAAAACAAACACTCTGTCCTATATTTTACAATTTTACACCCTGATATTTCAGGCTTTTATTCCCGGCGGACCCCATGGAAAAAGATATTCACGGCAAGAGTAGAACACAGACAAAAAAAGAGGCTGAAGAGCTCCAAAAACTTGGCGAGGAACTCACCCGACTGCCCCTCCACAAACTGGACCGGATGAATCTTCCAAGTGACCTGTACAAGGCCCTTGTAGCATACCGCCCCATCACATCCCACATTGCCGGCAGAAGGCACCGTCAATTCATCGGAACCCTGATGCGGGATGTGGACCCGGAACCAATCCGCATGGCATTGTTGGAACCCGATGCAAGCCGCCCGGAATCAAATATCAGACAAAAAACCAGGATGTGGATGGACAAACTGCTAGCGGGTGATCCGGCGGAGATGGAAGCGTTTCTCTGTGAATGTCCGGGGTTGGAGCGCCAAAAACTGAGGCAGCTGTTGAGAAATATCAAAAAAGAGAAAACCGTGGGCAAATCTTCCAAATCGGCTAGAGCACTGGAACAACTTATTCTGAAGTGCGCG
The DNA here is from genome assembly GCA_016744295.1 of Desulfobacteraceae bacterium. Lineage (GTDB taxonomy): Bacteria > Desulfobacterota > Desulfobacteria > Desulfobacterales > Desulfobacteraceae > NBML01. The sequence continues at coordinate 34,318 of JADGEQ010000057.1, forward strand.
GGCGACAAATAAAGAGATTAATTTTCATGCAAACCTATTTTTTATGTGTTTGTTTGTGTTTGTTTGCATGAAAATTGTCACATCAGGCCCTGGACATGAATTTTTTTGTTTCCGTATTAACCTTGACCATTTCCCCGGGCTCAAGATATTCCGGGATCTGAATCTCAACCCCATTTGAAAGCGTTGCGGGCTTTGTCCTTGCGGTTGCGCTTGCACCCTTGAGACCAGGGGCTGTTTCCGTAATCTCAAAAACAAGGGACTTTGGAAGCTCCACGGCCACCATGTTCTCATCAATGAGCAAGGCAACAAGGCCTTCCATGCCATCTGTGATCCAGATAAGCTCCTCTTCGATGTTATCGCCCTCTATCATGTACTGGGAATACTCCTGGCTGTCCATGAATACATGAAGGGCTCCGTCGGGATACAGATATTGTACCGATCTTTTCACGAGGACAACCTCGCTGAGCATATCATTTCCCTTGTAGGTTTCTTCATATTTTTGTTTGGTTTTGATGCTGCTGAATCGGATCTTGTAAAGGGTAACGGCTCCCCTTGCCGATGGCGTTCTCACATCAATATGCTTCACCATATAGGCTTCATCATTAATCTCAACAACATTCCCTTTTTTCAAGTCACCGGCCTTGGGCATTTTTCATTCTCCTGGATGCATGTTCCCATGCGTTTATCTATATTAAAAAAGGTATCAATACCATTCAACGATAACATTTAAAAGCGCAGGGATAAAAAAATATCTTTCTTCCCCTATTCATGCCTGTGGATAATAAAATGCCGCCCCTTGATTTTCTTTGTGGAGAGTGCTTCCTGGGCAGCATCCACAGCCGAACGTTCAATGGCAACATAAGAGTAAAAATCAAAACAGTTTATTTTGCCCACACAATTTCCGGGAATGCCCCCATCCTTGGTCAGGGCCCCCAGAATATCCCCGGCTCGAAGCTTGCTCTTTCGCCCACCGTTGATGGAAAGGGTGACCATGGCGGGTAACACCTCCCCTCGAGCTGAGGGGACAAGCGCCTGAACATCTGATACCTCAAAACAGGTGCCCATCATGCGGTTGATCTCTTCCAGACGGAAGCGCTCCTTGGGCGTCATAAGGGAAAAGGCCAACCCTTCCTTTCCGGCCCGGCCCGTCCGGCCGATGCGGTGGACATATACCTCGGACTCAAAGGGAAGGTCAAAGTTGATCACCGCACTTAAGCCTGAGATATCAAGGCCCCTGGCCGCCACATCCGTAGCCACCAGGATGGGGGTGCTTTTGTTGGAAAAACGCACCAATACTTCGGTTCTTTCCTTTTGTTCAAGGTCTCCGTGGATGGCCAGGGACGAAAACCCCCTGGCCGAAAGAAAGGTGGAAAGGGATCTGCACTGCAGCTTGGTATTGCAGAAAATCAGTGCTGATCCAGGGGTATGGGCATCCAAAATTTGGGCCACAACATCTGGTTTCCCATCCCAGTCGGATTCATAAAAAAACTGGCGGATAACGTTTTCTTCGTGGTCAACATCCACCACCACCCTCTGGGCATTTTTTTGAAACCGGCTACTCAGCTCAAGAATCTGATCTGGAAAGGTAGCGGAAAAAAGAAGGGTCTGGCGATGGGCTGGAACATATTCCATGATCGCCTCAATGCTGTCGGCAAAACCAACGTCCAGCATTCGATCCGCCTCATCCAGAACTAGGGAGGTGACATTATCAAGGTTCATGGTGCTGCGCTTCAAATGCTGTTCAATGCGCCCGGGGGTCCCCACCACAATATGGGCCTGGTGCTCCAGGGAGATCTGCTGGGGAAGAAAGGGGACCCCACCGCAGATTGTCACAATTTTGATATTGTGCCTAAACCGGGCCAGACGCCTCAGTTCGCCCGCCACCTGCTCGGCAAGCTCCCGGGTCGGACACATCACCAGAGCCTGCACCCTGAAGCGTTTCACCTTCAAATTGTGCAGCAAGCCGATGCCAAAGGCTGCTGTTTTTCCGCTCCCGGTTTTGGCCTGGGCCAGAAGATCCTCATTCTTTAGCACATGGGGTAAGCTTTCTGCCTGAATCGGTGTCATCTTGTGGTAGCCCATACTCTCCAGATTCTCGATCATGGATTTTGCTAATGGTAACCTTGTAAAAGCACTCATTGAAACCTTCTTTTTATTGGATATAGGCCCCGCAGGGCTCTGATTTTTTTTATCGCACCATTTTATAATATCCATGGTACACAGCCTGTAAATATACCAGGCAAAGACCAAATCCGCAATAAAAGCTGCAATATATCCAGGGCCAACGCAAGTAACTATTCTAAAGTTCCTGTCTTTTTGGCCACAGTCATTGTTCACCTGAACATAACTTCCTCCAGGTACTTTTGGTCCATTG
>JADGEQ010000014.1 GCA_016744295.1 Desulfobacteraceae bacterium
CATGGCTTTTGTGCGGATAGTCGAGCGCGTTGTAACTAGTTCCGGTTGGTTTGCCTTGGCGGAGCATTATAGGACAGGCTGTTACAGGCTCTGGTGGACAGAACGTTAAGTGGCGGGAATTGTTTGAGCGCAGCGAGTTTTTCCGTCACAAGTGCAGTCCAGCATAGAGCCTGTCAGTTGGCCTATTCAGCGACAGAAAGGCACACCGACCGGAACGGGTATAAGATTTTGTGTTAATAATCTACATGCGATTGCCCTGTCTGAAAAGAGCTCTAATACCTGATATCTTTATAGGTATCAGGCAAGGAGATGACCCATGGGATACCAAAACAAAAAAAATAGAAACTTCGTTTACATTTACCAATTTTATTAATCGGGATCTGGAAAGTGTTTTATGAAATAAGATTATTCTGGTAAAACTTTTCAGAATCAACTATATCTCCAAACTAAGTTGACTGTTGAAAACACTTTACAAGCCTAAAAATATTGATGAGGAATTCTTGATTAAAATATTAAAAGCTTCAACTCGGATATCATTCAAATTTAAAAAATATGATAACCCTGTATTCATTTGATTTAGGGGTACTATGAAGTCATCCTTTTTTTTAACCGCATTATTAAGCATATTGCTGATATCTTCTTGTGCGACTCATGAGGAATATCCCAGTAATTGGCAACAAATTCCTCATTTATCCTCAACAGATTGTGTTAATATTTCAGGGAAATATAGCAACACTGGAGTGTCTGATACCCCAGGCTATGAACCTGAGCTATCATGGAAATTATTTCCTGATTACGAATTGAATAATAAAATTACGTCCATCTCATTTTCATTTCAAGAACCTGAAATACTAAATATCACCTTGTGGAACAACGACGAAGCGATCTATGTTAAAAATTTTTTAAAACACAAGAACGATTTTTACTGTGAAGATGGTCTAATAAAAATCAAAATCACAAAAAACATTAACCGAGAAGGTGTATTAGCAACTGAATGGAGTATCCTGGGCTTTTCAAAAGTTAAAAACAATTTAATAGTAAAAAATGAGAATGGTGCAATCGGTATGATGTTCTTTATTCCTATTGCTGGTACCGGAACGAATTGGTATAAATTCAAAAAATCAGAATAATCAAATTACCAGTTGTTGCAGTGAATCTTTACGGGTTGTTTTGTCATTTCTGTTACCTATCTTTGCTCTTCGAACCTTGAACTCCAACGTAAAAATCAATTTATTTATATAAATACCGCCCTGGAGTGGATTCCCACAAAAATAGCTAATATAATAACGTTCTTCTGAAAAATTTAGTTTCTGAATCTGATCGAAAATAAGGTTGATTATGTAAAAAGATTATTCTGGCGTAATTTTCTATAATCTACTATATCTTCAATAAAGTGGACTTTTCCTCACTTAAATCCATCTGTTTTGCAACTTCTAAAAATTAGTTGCCACTAACTTAATTTGAGGACATGTTTCCTGTAGCTGAGTTATCATGTGATTTTATACAATTTTGAAACAGCCTAATAAAGAATTTTTTAGTATCTATTACTTTTTTATGACCTGAAATTATAAACTATAGTTGTGTAATTTTTTCGTAGTTATCTATGTAAAAAATATACCAATAGCACATTTTTTATATAGAAAAAAAAACCCCAAAATACCGGAAAAAGTTAAGTACTCTGCCATTAGCTCCCCCAAAAGACAGGTACATTTCTTGCAGTATCTCATGTGGACATAAGCTTAATTCATTGAACTTTTTCAACAACACACCATAAGTTTGCTCACCAGCGTTCTTACTCCGACATGTCACTTGAAGGCCATAATTAGAAAGCATTCCAATAAGGGCTATCTTAAAATTTTGCTATTATTGCTCCATTAAGACACAAGTCTTTTTTTTGGAGCTTAACCGCGAACTAACCGATAGAAACCAGAAAAGGTAAAGGAGGCATGGCATGAAACGTGTGCGTTTCGTATTAATTATCTTAATCGGACTCTTACTTAGTTTCCGAGCGACGGCAGGAACGATATCGGCAGAACTCATGGAAGCAATGATGGGAGCACAATCAAATGAGGCATTATTTATAGGCCACGTATTTGGTGTCGATAATGATACCACTCTTTATTTTGACTATAATTTTAATCCTGATTCTGATCCTAATACTCGAAGTTTTTCTTATTTACTACGCCCAGGCCAATCGTTCCTTGAAATACCCATTGAGTTAACTGTGTCTGGATATTTCGATGAAAGTCTTAACAGATATGAATGGGATTCTATTGGCTCTTATGGTAGCCAATCTTGGACTTCTTTTGGATTTGTAGAGTGGATAGGTGACCCTAAAGGAACTGTAGATACAACGGTCACACTGGGTGGTGTGGACTATAAAGTAACCGGCGAAGTTGAGTGGGAACAGGGGCCTATTAATGCAACGAGCAAAGGAAGTTATACTTTTAAAGCTCCTGGTGGCCAGACTTATGGCCCATATAAAGGGACAGATCAATGGAAAATTTTAGATCAGAAGTGGGAACATACTGTTACGGTGCCTAAAAATCCAGTCACCCCAGATGGAATTGTTACCTTTTTTACGGCAAACATTGTTCCAACCCCAAATGAAGTGGCTAATTTTTCTATGAAAATAAGTGCGGTCCCTGAACCAAATACAATTGTTCTTTTTAGTCTCGGCCTTTTAAGTTTTGTAGGAGTTAGCAGAAGGAAAAAATAAATCGGATTGCTATCGATGAAATTGAAAAAGCAGGTTTAGGTCATTTCTCTGAGCCTGCTTTTGCTTTATATTACCGTACACTTAAACTAATTAAGATTCATTCCAATCAACACCCCTCAAATTACAGTTATTAAAGATAAAAAGTTGATTTTTTGAGAATCAATTTTATACATAATAACCGCCCTGAAAAGGGTTCCTGCAAAGTAAGGTAATTAATTATAATAACGTTCTCCTGAAAAATTTAGTTTCTGGATCTGATCGAAAATAAGGTTGATTATGTAATAATTTATAAACTTTAAGATCAAATCAAATTGTCGCATTTATGATTGAATATAATTTATTTTTTATATGAAATTTATTTCTTAAATTATATTTACTTCTTTTCGCATTGTTACATTAATTTCATAGGAAAAAAATTACCATAAATTTTTATAAATACTATCAAATAAGCCTATTAATGTTAAGTGTTGTCGGTATATTTTTTGCGTATTTATAGATTTGGCTTGGAAAAAAAACTCTGTTGAGCAGAAAGTGCCATAATGATATCTGGATCGCAATTTAAATAATTATATTTTAATATTTGGAGGGAAAAATGAAAATTCGACATGCAATTATTGCCATCTTATTGGTCGGTACTATAACAACAGCCCAAGCAGAATTAATCGAAAATTTTGACGGTTTCGGTACAACACCATTCAGCCTAACGAATTCATCGGGAGGCCTTCCTGTAATTAATGCCGGTGGTTTTGTACGACTTACTCAATTAAACGGTGCCAATAACAACTCCATAGCCTTCGACGAAGAGCTCACGCAAACAGGCCCAGCTCCGAATGGACTTCAAATGCAATTCGATTTCAGAATGACCACGGATCAAGCCAACGCCGATGCTGGTGGTTGTTGCGGTTCTGCAGCAGATGGATTCGGAATTGGCTTATTTACCACTGCCACGTATGGAAGTATTGGGGGTAATAATCCAGCTGATGGAGGGGGTGTATGGGAAAGACCTTCATTTGTAGACGCTTTTACCGTAGGATTTGATATCTTTCAAAATATTGACGTCGTTACACTCAATTGGGGTGGGGTAACTGTAGCGCAAGCTGATCTCTTCGGCACACTCGACCTCAATAATGGCTTTTTTCAGTCTGCCAATATTCTTATAACACCCTTCGGAACGAATGCTCTGGTCAACATGACCATCGACAGCAGCTCGATTTTCACCGATACAATAATCCCTCTAATGGATCTTAGTAATTTTCCAAATTACCGACTGATAGCTGGCGGCCGCACTGGAGGTGCATTCGTTGCCACGGACATAGACAATATTCGTATAGGCAACCCTCCTATTCCGGAACCAGCAACAATGCTCCTATTTGGCCTTGGCCTCATAGGCCTTGCCGGAATTAACAGAAGAAAAAAATAGAACTAATTATAGGTGACTTAGATATGAGCAGGACCAAAAATGGCTCTACTTTTTTATTCCACTTACCAATATATAAAATGCCTCAATTGGATTCCATGACAGCACATTTTATTACCCATTCCCGGCATTTTTTTTGATATTCTTGAGCTCCCCCCTTCTCCACTCATTTTTTGACCCAATTCTTGTGACCGATAAAATTTTTTACACCCAGCCATATTTTCTGCGCATATCCTAAAAGGAGCATGGATTAACGATTAACCTGTTGCCGGCGTCTTAACATGCAGGGTGAACAAGGTGATTTCACTTTGGGTATTATATCGAAGGGGAATCCCCACAGCCCCAACCCCCTGGCCGGTATATCCTGTCATACCACGATAATTCCATTTTCCCCGGTAATATTTGCGCCCCCGGTCCAGGTGGAGAATCAAGGGGATGCCCTTGGGCAGGCAAATTTGGCCGCCATGGGTGTGACCGGTCAGATAAAGGTCATATCCATGGTCCCGGGCTGCATCATAAAGGGCCGGGGTGTGAACAAGGGCAATCTTAAACCCGGGGGTTGAAGCTCCCAGGGCTTTTTTGGCTTCTCGTGTATAATAATAATGGGGATCGTCCAACCCGGTGATAAAGATCCGGCTACTGCCCCGTCTTATGTCACAGGTTTCATTAATCAGCAGCCTTATTCCCATCTGTTCAAAGGGAGCCACCATTTTATGGGTATCATGGTTACCAAGGGTTGCAAAAACACCATCCCGACACTGAACTGCGGAAACAATTTTTTCCAGGGGGTCAAGAATATTCTGATAACTGCTTGTCAGGTTAGCATAATCTCCGGTCATCACACAAAGATCTGCCTTGACCGATTGAATTTGTTCACAGATTTTTTGGGCAATTTCCGGCATAAAATCAAGGTGCAGATCTGTCATATGGAGAATTGAATACCCGTCAAATTCATCCGGCAAAGAATCGAAAACAAGCTCAACGTGATTGACCATTGTGGTTTTAGCGTTCTTTATGCCCCTTTGGTAAAGAGGAGAGAACCGAATAGCAATTTCAAAGCCCTTGACGAGAAGTTCAAACCAGGGATTTTTTTTGCGAGATTTTTTTCTGGACAGGGTCGGCCTTAATGAATCGGATTCCATGACAGCACGGTTTATCGCCCATTTCCGCCGGGCTTCTTTTTTTGTTTTCGATAGCACCCTTTATTCCTTCTCCACTCATTTTTTGACCCAATTCTTGTGACCGATCTGATTATCGATCAAATGACTGCACCCTACCATATTTTTTGGGTATCGCCAAAAACAAAGCCGGCAAACAATTTTACACTTGTTTACCGGCTTTGTACTGTATTTGGACTCACAAAATTAATCGGGTAAGCAAATCAACTTATATCGTTATGCAGTCCTTATTATTTATAAACTTAAGCTTTATTTTTTGCTTCATATGCCTTGAGCAGGGAGAAAATCACCGGGCTCAGGGCAAGCAGGGCTATCAGGTTGGGAATTGCCATGAGCCCGTTAAAGGCATCGGAAAGATTCCATACAAAATCCAGTGGAATGGTAGCACCAACAAATACCAGTACCATCCACACCCATTTGTAATATGCCACAGCCTTGACGCCTGCGATATACTCCAGACATTTTGACCCATAGTAAAACCAACCGAGAATGGTGGAAAAAGCAAAGAAAATCAGTCCAAAGGTCACTATAAATTGTCCTATACCCGGCAAAGCAATTGCGTAGGCGCTGGAGGTCAGAGCGGCTCCGGAAAGTTTACCGGAAATGCTCATCAACCCGTCTGAGCCAATGGTGACAAGACCGGATACAAGAATCACCAGGGCAGTCATGGTACAAACAATCAGTGTATCGATAAAGGATCCCAGAGAGCCAATGATTCCCTGGGTAATGGGATCTTTAATCTTAGATGCCGCATGGGCGATGGGGGCTGAGCCAAGACCTGCTTCATTGGAGAAGACGCCCCTTGCCACACCAAATCTGACAACAGTTCCCAAAAATCCGCCGCCCACGGCAGCACCGGAAAAGGCATTGGAAAAAATCATACCAAAGGCCTCGGGGATCAGAGAAGCCTTGATCACCAGAACCACCAGACTGCCGGCAATATAAAAAACAGCCATGACAGGTACTACCTTGGAGGTAACCCCTGCGATACTTTTGATACCGCCAATGATGACAGCGCCCACAGCCACGGCAATGATGATACCCGTTACCCACACAGGGACGTTCAAACTATTTTTAAGGGCAGATGCAACCGAGTTGGACTGAACCATATTACCGATGCCAAAGGAGGCCACAAATCCAAAGAGAGCAAATGCCCAGCCAAGCCATGCCCAGTTACCGCCAAATTTTTCAGCCATCCCAATTTTGATATAGTACATGGGACCACCGGATTGTTCACCATTTTCATTGGTTATCCTGTACTTGACGGCCAGAACTGCTTCGGCAAATTTAACAGCCCCGCCAAAGGCACCGGTAACCCACATCCAGAAGATTGCGCCGGGACCGCCGGCGGCAATTGCGGTTGCGACTCCGGCAATATTACCCGTACCGATGGTTGCGGACAAGGAGGTCATCAGCGCCTGAAAAGGTGTAATATCGCCTTCGCCCTGGTGGTCTTTGGAAAAAAGAAGTTTAAACGCATAAAACAATTTCCTAAATTGAACCACACGTGTCCCCACAGTCAGAACCACACCGGTTCCTACTAGAAAGAAAATCATGATGGGACCCCAGGCAAAACTTCCGATTTTTCCCACCACCAAATTTAATAATTCCATAGCCTCTCCTCTTCAGTATTTAATCATTGTTAAATCATCATTTGACAAGAATGCCTTTATCCCAAAGCGCCTGTACCTTGGGAAAAAGGCTGTTCCCTGCCACCATTTCGCACACCAGTCTTTACTGTTTTGTTTTTAACTTTACACAAATTGTGCCACTATGAAAAAGCGAGAAGGAGAGAACATAATTTCTTTAAAATCAGGTGCTTATAAATTTCATACCCAATTATCCCCCTAACTTACCAGTTAATTGAATATAAAGATTGGGTCATTTTGACCCGGTTGGTTCAGCAGCGAAGGATCTTTTTTATTCACAGGCTGAATTAGACCTGAATAATCCCGGATTTTCTTTTGGGTCAAAATGACCCACCAGCGTCATTTTGACCCGAAAAAAAACCAATTATTTCATTTATAAGGAAGCATCATAAAATTTTAATTTTCTTTGGAGGGTTTTCCGGCCAATGCCCAGAATTTTTGCGGCTTGTGTGCGATTGTTGTCCGTGGTCTCAAGAACTTTGAGAATATGGTGTTTTTCAACCTGGTCCAGGGACCAGCAGGCGGTATCCTGATCCTGGCGTTTGTTTAAAGAATCGGGAAAAATGTCGGTTTTTTCTTCACGGCCCAGGGCCCTGGCTGTCAACATATCGGTTTTTTCCCTGAGAACGGCTGCTGCTATCAAATTTTTGAGTTCCCTGACATTGCCTGGAAACGGGTGATGCATCAGAAAGCCGATGAGTTCGTCGGAGATACCCGTCATCGGCTTGCCTATTTCAGCTGTATACTCATTTAAAAAACCCAGGGCCAGGGGAAGGATATCTCCTTTTCTTTCCCGCAGGGGTGGAATATCAATGTGGAACATATTCAGCCGGTGAAACAGGTCTGCCCGGAATCGTTTATTTTTAATTTCCACCAGGATATCCTGGTTGGTGGCCACCAGAATCCTCAGATCCACATCCACGGTACGGGTACTTCCCACCCGGTAAAATTCCTTTTCCTGGATAACCCGCAAAAGTCCACCCTGTAAGGAGATGTTCAGATCCGTTATTTCATCCAAAAACAAGGTTCCGTTCCGGGCAGATTCAAAAAAACCTTTTTTATCCCTTGCAGCTCCTGTATAGGCTCCTTTTCTATGCCCAAACAACTCATCCTCGAACAGGGTTTCACTGACAGCCCCCATATTGATCGCCACAAAAGGCCCTCCTGCCCGATTACTCAGGTCATGGATTTTTCTGGCCAGCATCTCTTTTCCGGTGCCGGATTCTCCGGTGATCACAACAGAATAATCGGTGGGGGCAACCATTTCCACCTGGCGCAGCACCCGGATCATACCATGGTCCACAGCCACCATATCGGCAAAGGCTTGGGGGTCTGAAAGGTCATCCAGACTGCTTTTCCGTTCAAACAGGGAAAGCCCGTGGCGAAGACAATATCGTTCCAGGGCCCGTCTGATCAGAATAATCAATTTATCATATTGCACAGGCTTAGTCAGATAATCATAGGCCCCTATCTTCATGGCCGAAACCGCAGATTTTACATCATCGCTGGCAGTTACAATAACGCATTCCGTATCATAAAATGATTCCTTTATCCTGCTAAGAAGTTCAAGCCCGGACAGGTGGGGCATCAACAGATCCAAAAGAACAAATTTAAATTGATGGGTTTCAAGCAGATCCATCACCTCACGGCTGTCAGATGCAAGGGCCGGCTCGGGCATTCCCGAACCAACAAGAATCTCTTTGATGGTCAACAAAAAACCGATATCATCATCCACAATGAGAAGGGGCGTTTTTTTTTCAGGAATTGACTGCATGCTGATTTCCTCTTTATTGACCCGTGGGTCCGGGGGTTAAAATGTCTATCAGGTTCCCAAAGTGAGTTAAAACATCTTGTCCCAAAACCATAATTTGATTCCAGTTGTTCGTGGAAGCCATAACTTCCAACTCTTTTGCGGCCCGGGTACACAAAGGGGAATAAACTCTTGCTCCTGCCCCTTTCAGGGTATGGGCCATAAGACGGATGCCCTGGACATCTTTTTTGCCAAGGGCCTGTTCCAGTTTTTCCATAAGAGCTGGGGTTTCCCCGGTAAAAATTTCATAGATCCGAGCAAGAAGCAATTGGTTGCCTCCCAATGCTGCCAAAGCCTCTTTTCTGTCCAGCATTTTCGCATCAATCATATCACCCTCATCATTCTCATTAATGGGAAGCTGCTCATGTTTTTCAGTGGGAAAATAGTGGTCAATGACCCCATAGAGCTGGTCCACATCCACGGGCTTGGGAATAAAATCGTTCATACCGGCTTCCCTGGCTTTTTGCTTAAATTCTGCCAGCACATGGGCGGTCATTGCAATAATAGGCAGGTTACTGTTTTCCATGCCAGCCTCCCCTTTGCGAATTTTTTGGGTGGCCCTCAAACCGTCCAGGCGGGGCATTTCCAAGTCCATGAAAACCATGTCAATTTCATGGGTTTTTAAACATTGGACAGCCTCAATTCCATCCAAAGCCCGGATGATTTTATAGGGTTTGTCCAGAAGAAATTCCTGGAACACTCTGGCATTCATGGGATCATCTTCCGCCAGCAATAGCGTCAGAGGCCGCAGAGGAACAATTGTTTTTATTGCCGGGGGATTGGAACCAAATTTTGATTTTTCCAGTTCGGAGACCGATTCAAAGGGCAGAACCAGGGTAAAACAACTTCCCTGCAAGGGTTGACTGGTTACCCCAAGGCTCCCCCCCATAAGCTGGGCTACTTCCCGGCAAATGGCAAGACCAAGACCTGTTCCGCCATATTCCCGTGTAATGGATCCCTGGGCCTGGGTAAACCGGTGAAAAATATTTTCCAGATGTTCTTTTTGAATACCGATCCCTGTATCCTGAACCTTAAAGGAAAGATAAATGGGAGTTGATTCATTGACCCATCCATTGCCCAATTCCTTGGAATTTGAACCCGCCTCCTTTTTGTGGGGGCCCACCTGGATTGAAATCTCACCTGTATGGGTAAATTTAACCGCATTGGCAATGAGATTGGTCAAAACCTGGAAAAGGCGTATGGGATCGGATTTTACATATGTGGGTATCCCCTGTTTTTTACAAAGATCAAACCCCAGTCCCTTTTCATTTGCCTGGAGTGACCAGGCATGCTCTAGGGTATCCAAAAGCGCAATCAAATTAAAAACCTGGGGTTTAATCCGCATTTTACCGGCCTCAATGATTGAAAAATCCAGAATATCACTGATGACATCCAAAAGATGTTTTGCAGAAGCCCTGACCGTGTTGAGATTTTTCCCCTGGCGGAGGGTCAGTTGGGTTTTAAGGGTCATATCCGTCATTCCGAGGATGGCATTTAAAGGGGTTCGAATTTCATGGCTCAGACTGGCCAGAAAATCACTTTTGCTCTGGTTGGCAGCCTCTGCTGTCTCTTTGGCTTTTTCCATCTCCTTTTGGGTTTTAATACGATGGGTAATATCCCGGCCATTCAGCACAATGGCCTTTAAGGCCTTATTCTGAATCAAATTTATACAATTGGATTCAAAAAAAAGATAATGCCCCTTGCAGTGGCGAAACCTGAGAACAATGGATTCCATGCCATCCTTTTTCATGAGCCGCTTCAGCATTGCCTGCCAGGGACCAACATCAGCAGGGTGAATCAAATCAACAACTTTTGTTCTGTTGGGCTTTTGGGGTTCATATCCCAATATGGGGGTATGTGAAGGGCTCTGGTAGGAGATGGATCCATCGGGTAAAATAGCCTGGATAATATCAGTCCCGTGCTCGGTGAGACACCGGAACCGCTCCTCCCTTCGCCGGATCTGGCGATTCCACAGGAAAAACAGTCCTAGAATCACCAATACGCCCAAACCAATCTTTAGCACAAGCCTTTGGATATAGGCCATGTTTACCCCGTGTTCAAACCGGATTGAAAACCATTTTTGCCGAATATGATCCTGTTCCTGTTCGGTAATGGTGAGCAATCCCTTGTCCAGAATACTGACAAGTTCCGGCCAATCCTGCCTCACGGCAAAGGCAAGGCCGCTGTTTTCAAACTCTGCGGAAGCGGCAACCTTAAGTTCGGTAAAATTTTTTGCCTGCATCTGATAACCGGCCACGGCCAGATTTCCTGCATAGGCATCTGCCCGTCCCGAGTTTACAGCCCGCAGCCCGTCCTTGGTTGCATCCACCGCCAAAAGTGAAATTTGAGGATGGTTTTTTTCCAAATAGGCCGCCATGGTATAACTATTAACAACAGCCAGTTTTTTCCCATACAGATCCCGCAACCCGCCGATCAAAGGCGCCTGACGTTTATTTATAATCACCCAGGGAAAAGAAAGATAGGGGTGTGTATAGGCCATATAGTCTTTTTTCTCTTCAAAGGACAAAGCCGATGGCAATACATCTATTGTCCGGGACAAAGGGTGTGCTCCCGTAAAAACCTGGGACAGCGTCAGTCCCTGTACCACTTCCATATTCAATCCCAATCGCTTGTTTAAAAGGGTCACATAGTCTGAAACCATCCCCATAAACCTGGCATCCTTTGTCATAAACCTGGCGTCTTTACCCTTAAACCTCTCATCTTTTCCCATGAATTCAAAGGGCGGCCATGAGGGATTAATTCCCAAACGAATGGGAACCCCTGATTGCTGATGACGGGTCAGCCATTTTTCTTCCAGATCTGATAAAAGAACCTGCTCATTTCTATCACTGAAAAATCTGAGATCTTCCACCCCAATCCATTTTTTTTCAATTTGAACCATTTCCCCATGGGGAATATCATCAAATCCCTGGTCAATAGCCCGGACCAAAGCCGGATTATATTGGCGGACATAAGCTCTTGCCTGCTGCTGAATCAGGGGGCGTTCACTCGGGTAAAATTCCATGGGCAGGGCCAGACGACCCGGCAAAATAGACATTTCCTGGGGTGTTGCCAAAAATCCACGGATGGTTCCATCGGCTGCGGCCTGGATCATCTGCCGGGTGGTTTCAAATCCAATAATTCGGGCATGGGGTTTGTTGATTTCAAGCCAGTCACGGGCCAGGGTATGGGTCACAGCCCCAATGGATAAATCGCCCAAACCTGATGCCGGGTCCAAAACCGACTGACTGGGAATATGGTAAAGATACCAGTCAAGCCGGTAATAGGGGATAGATTCATTGACCCAACCCTTGACCATTCCCCCCGGGGGCATTGTGGCCAGCACATCCACAATTCCATCCTTGAGTGCATGGATGGCCTCGCCTCTGCTGTACAATCGAAAGGCAACCGGCTTACCCGTCTTTTCAGACCAGGTATTCCACATGTCAACAAAAAGCCCCGAAGGATTGCCCTGGGCATTGCGCATGCTAAAGGGAGGAAAAGAGCGGGCCAGACCGATTATCAAAGCATCCCGGGGTTTGACATTCGAAGTTCCCATCCATTGGCGCTCAATAACAGCCCGCTCCTGGGAGGTAATTTCACCAAGACCTTTGTTAATCGCATTTACCAGGGGCGTGTTCCCCTCTTTGACTGCTGCAAAAAAAGGTTTTCGGTAGAGGGGGCGGGCCGGGTGGTATCGAAAACGCGGCAACAGTTTCTTTTTGCTTAAAAAATACAGGGCTGTTGGTGTGTCACAAATAAACACCTTGATCTCACCCTTTTCCACTCCGTCAAACAAAGACCGGTGGCTGTCATATATTTCCAGGGCAGCGTCGGGCAGTTCGCGGTTAACAAACTCCAGGGCATAATCCTGGTCCAATACACCAATTTTAAATCCCTTGAGATCCTGGATATTTTTTAATCCAAAAATGGATTCATGGAAAAAAAAATGCGTCTCACAATTTTTTAATTCCCCTGCATAATCCAGATAGGTATCCCGCTGAACAGAAAAAAAACAGCCGGCATGGATATCTGCTTTTCCTCTTTTAACCAGTTCCAGGCTTTCAGCCCAGGGGGCTGTAACAAACTCAATATCAATGCCGGTTTTTTTGGACCAAAGCCGCCACAAGTCCACAAACATTCCCACTGCCTTTCCTGTTTGGTCTTTGAAGTGAAAGGGCATATTGTCAATACTTGCAGAAATCACTAACTTTCCCCGGGGACGCCATATTCTCTCTTCTCTTTCCCCGGTCCAGTTTTGAAATATTTGATCAATCTCCTGGGGACTGATCTTGGAAAATCCTTTGTTTACAAGAGACAAAAGCGCATGTTTGCCCTGTTTGACACCTGCATGGAGATCTTTTGTATACAGGGGCTCTGGTGATTTTGAAATTATATCAAGCCCGTTGTGCTTGGCCAGATAGGTTAAGGCAACCGGACCTTCCATGAGAAACGCCTCAACATCCCCCCTAAGGGCTGCCCGGACCAAACTTTCATGGTCCGGGTATTCCGTCACCCCGGAGACGGCAAGGGTATGTTTAAGATAGTTTAAACTAAAATCTGCAGTTACCCCTCCGGTTTTTATTCGACCTAAATTTTTGAAGCCTATATTTTTAAAGCCTTCACTTTTGACAGCAGAATCATTTCGAAAAAAAAGATGGGTGGTTAAATCAAAGACAGGCTGACTAAAATCAAAGGTTAGATCACGCCCAGGGGTTTTGTACATAAAGGCATTGATATCAACCTGCCCTGTTTCTACCCCCCTGATGGCCTCTTCCCAGGTCAAAAGGGAAAATTCAATACCAACACCGGTTTTTTTGGACCAGAGCTTCCATAGATCCACTAAAATCCCCCTGGGTTTTTGGTCTATTCCCTCAAAATAAAAGGGCATATACCGGCAATAGGCAATTTTAAGGGGCGCAGAAAGGCTCTCCTGAACTTGGGTGTTGGCAAAACCATTGGCTGGGGCTTGGCAGAAAAAGAAGAAAAAAAGCAGGAGGAAACTTATCCCCGGCATCCCAAGCTTTTTTCCTGCATTTAATCTAATCATCCGTCAATGCCCTGTTCTCGAATCTATTGCCATGGCTGCCAAGACCAGCCTTTATGAGGAGCCTGGTTAAGAGTTAGCAATATTTACAAAAAAGGTCCAGCCTATAAGGCAATTCCAGGAGAAAGGAGAATCCGAATCAATTAGAACACAGAGTCGGGTATGAAGTTTCTCCTGGAATTTCATTTATTTTTATTCACTTAGGCTTTTTGCGCGTCCAGGGATGCTAAATAAAAATATTTATTCATCACCTTACCCGTGGAGGGGCATCCCCGAAGCCTTTGACGCCACCTCTCCCATAATTTCCGCCAATGTCGGATGGGCATGGATGGTATGGGCGATTTGTTTTGCAGTCAATCCTTTTTCCATGGCCAGGGTTGCTTCTGCTATAAGATCCGTGGCATGGGGACCGATCAAATGAACCCCCAGCACTCGACCGCTTTTCTTTTCAATGATCATCTTGGCCTCACCTGCAATCTCATCAATGGCCTGGGCCTTTCCCAGAACCCTGAAGTTGACGCTTGCCGTTTCCACCTCAACCCCTTTGGCCTTTGCTTCTTTTTCGCTCAACCCCACCGTGCCGATCTCCGGCATGGTAAAAATAGCACCGGGAACCACTTCATACCCCATGGTTGATTTTGGATCTGTTTTTGACCTCATTGCATTTTCAGCCGCCACAAGCCCCTCATGGGAGGCCACATGGGCCAGCATAATTTTGTTGGGACCCAGGATATCTCCAATGGCATAGACATTTTCCACGCAGGTTTCCATCTGTTCATTGACGGGTATCCAGCCGGGACCCTGGGTGGCAAGCTTGATATTTTCAAGCCCAAGCCCTTCCGACAGAGGGGTTCTGCCGATACAGACCGTCATTATTTCAGATCTAATCTGATCTGTTTTTAATTTTTTGGGCCTGGGATTGTCCGTAAAAGGACTCATGGCAAGGGATATCCCGACCCCCTCTTCCCTGGTAGCAGCCTTGGTGACAATGGTGTCGCACATCACTTTTATTTTACGTTTTTTCATCTCCCTTAACAATAATTTTGAACAGGATTCATCCACGGATGGCAGGGGCAAAAGCCGGGACATGGCCTCGACAATGGTCACATCACACCCCAATGCTGAAAAGATAAAGGCAAACTCACATCCGATCACACCTCCGCCAACAATGGTCATGGAGGTTGGGATTCTATCCAGAACAAGGATATCATCCGAGGAGAGTATCTTCTCATGGTCAAAGGGAAAATCGGGCACATCCATGGGTTTGGTGCCCACGGCAATGATCAATCGATCATAGGCCAGTTCCTTAGTCTGCCCGTCCTGGGCAGTCACTTGAACCAAATCTTTTGATTTGATCGTGGCAAAGCCTGATTCCACAACAATTCCCCGGCTTTGCAATAATGAAGAGATCCCCTTTCTCTGGCCATCAAGAATTTTTTCCTTCCGCTCCATGAGTGCTCGCATGTCCGGCGAGATATTTCCCTCAATCTTAATACCGAACTGATCTGCCTTCAGACATTTTAAAAACAGGTCTGCTGAATTTTTCATGATTTTAGACGGAATACACCCCCAGTTAAGACAGGTGCCGCCCAAATTTTCCTTTTCAATCAAGGTCACTTTTCCACCAAGGGCAGCCCCGCGCAATGCGGCAATATAACCCCCGGGACCTCCGCCGATAACGATTATTTTCCCAGCCATGTTTCCTCCTAACTAATTAATATCCAAATTTTATAACTAAAAATACCCATTTTGTTACGAATTCATTTTAGATTATAGATGATTTACATTAATTTTTCCAATAAAAATTTATTTTTACATAAGTTTTTTAAAAATTAATTGACATTATCCCTATCACAGAGTATTTATCAAGACAATTGAAATAAAGTTGTTTTCTATTAATTTTTTTACTACTTTAAAGAGGCACAATGAAAATCGACAGAACTAATATTGATATTATTAGAGAGTTGAGAGAGGGAAAAAAATCCTTTAAAGTTATCGCTGACAAATTATCCATTACCGAAAACACTGTCAGATCGAGGGTCAACAAACTCCAGGAAGAAGGGGTGCTGGAAATCTGCGGATTGGTTGATCCCTCTACCCTGCCAGGACACAGAACCGTTGTTATCGGAATTAAGCTCACTGAAATGAACCTGGTCGAAAAGGGTAAAGAGATCAGCAGACTCAAAGGGGTTATTTCCGTTTCTGTAGTTACCGGCCGGTATGACCTGATTATCCTGGTTCTGTTCAAAAAAGGGTTTGGTCTGCTGGAATTTTATACCGAGGAGATCGCCAAGGTTGAAGGTGTCAGTTCAGTTGAAACATTTGTAGTTTACAAGTCCTATAATTTGAAGGTCCCCTATATTTTTTAACCCGTTATATATATAAGGTAGTTGTGATGAACACCAGTTTAAAAACCACATCTTTACATCAATGGCATAAGGATGCCGGTGCGAATATGGCTGACTTCGGCGGATTTGACATGCCCCTGTGGTATGACACCGGAGTCAAAAATGAGCATTTGGCCGTATTAGAATCAGCAGGCATATTTGATACAAGTCACATGGCCTGCATCAATGTTAACGGCAAAGATTCCTTTACCCTGCTCAATTATTGTTTTACCCGAGATATTTCTAACCTGGCCGCAGGACGGTGCGTTTACGGTGCATTCCTGGATGATAATGGGCATTGTATTGACGATGCCATCGTCTATAAATTTGATGAGGTCCGGTTCATGATCTGTGTGAATGCAGGCATGGGAGGCGCTATTGCCGAACATCTTGAATCTCAAAAGGATAAAAGGGATGTCAAAATCGAAGACTTGTCCGGACGAGTTGCCAAAATGGACATTCAGGGCAAAAACGCTGCCCGTATCCTGTCAAAGCTGATCAAAAACCCAGAGGATGTTTTTAATAAAATGCCCTATTTTTCATTTAAGGGTTACTTTAAAAACGAGGGCGCAACCGACAATGTTTTTCTTTTGGACGGCACCCCCATCCTCTTGTCCCGTTCCGGATATACCGGAGAATTTGGATTTGAAATCTTTCTGGATCTGGCGGCAATTGAAACCCTTTGGAAAGATATTCTAACAGCAGGTGAAGAATTTGGCATCTCAGCCTGCGGGTTAGGTGCCAGGGATTCTCTCAGGGCCGGTGCCTGCCTGCCATTGTCACACCAGGATATCGGACACTGGAAATTTACAAACCACCCCTGGGATTTTGCCCTGCCCTATACAACGGACAAAAAAGGATTTACCAAGGATTTTATCGGCGCTAAAAGCCTGGCACCCGCCAAAGAGGACCAATTTATATATCCCTTCGTGGGAGATACCTTAAGAAAGGTCAATGCCGGAGAAAACACCCTGGTTCTGGAAGCCGGAGAAACCATCGGTAAAGTTCTGACCTGTGCCACAGATATGGGTATCAGCTGGCTTGAAAATAAAATTGTCAGCATCAATACCCCGGGTATTCCCGAAAATCTAAAAATAAAAGGACTCAGCTGCGGGTTTGTCATGGTATCCAAGCCACTTGAACCTGGTGTGAAGCTGAGCCTTAAAGAGGGCAAGCGATCCATAGCGGTTTCCATTGCCACCGACGTTAGACCGGACAGAACCGCAAGAAAGAAACTGGATAATTTTATTTAAATCTATTTAAAAGGAGGCTGTTATGAAAGAAATTAGCGATCTGAATTTTTCCGAAGATGTAAAATACACAAAAGACCATGAATGGGCAAAAACCATTGGAGATATCGTAACAATTGGGCTGAGCGATTATGCCCAGGACCAATTGGGCGAAATTGTTTTTGTTGAGCTTCCCGAAGTGGGTGACTCCTTTGCCCAGGGTGACGAATTTGGCAGTGTGGAGTCGGTCAAAGCGGTATCAGAGGTGTATATTCCCATTTCCGGCGAAATAGTCGAAATAAACGAAAATCTTGAAGATGCCCCGGAATTGGTCAATGAAGACTGTTATGAAGGCGGCTGGATCATCCGGGTAAAACCAAGTAATCCTTCCGAGCTGGACGAATTAATGGACAAGGCAGCATATCTTGAAATGCTGAAAGGATAAATACCATGCGTTATCTTCCCCATACAAAAGAGGATATCAATGAGATGCTTGCCATAACCGGCCATGCCTCTCTGGATGACTTATTTGAAACAATACCCGATGCTTTAAAGACAAAGGATCCCCTGAATATTCCGGAAGCACTGAGCGAATGGGATCTGGATGCCTACATGGAAACCCTGGCATCTGCCAATATTGCCTGTAAAAATTATAAATGTTTTATCGGGGCAGGCTCCTATGACCATCATATTCCCTCCATCGTTCCCTATCTGATATCACGGTCTGAATTTACCACAGCCTACACCCCCTAC
The DNA here is from genome assembly GCA_016744295.1 of Desulfobacteraceae bacterium. Classification (GTDB taxonomy): domain Bacteria; phylum Desulfobacterota; class Desulfobacteria; order Desulfobacterales; family Desulfobacteraceae; genus NBML01. The sequence goes on from JADGEQ010000014.1 coordinate 18,190, forward strand.
CAGCCTGAAGTCAGCCAGGGAACCCTCCAGGGGATCTATGAATTTCAGACCATGATAACAGAACTCTTGGGAATGGATATTGCCACAGCCTCCCACTATGACTGCGGAACCGCCCTTGCCGAATGTGCTTTGATTGCCCTGAGAAAAAATAAAAAAGCCAATAAGATCGCAGTTTCCTCTCTGGTCCATCCCAGCCATCGTCAGATTATTAACACCTATATCACGCCTTCGGGATATGAAATGGTGGAAATCCCCCGTACCCCGGAAGGACTCACGGATACTGCAGCACTTGCGGCCATGGACGGCATTGCCGGGGTGGCAGTCCAATCACCTAACTTTTTCGGAAATATTGAAGACCTGGGTGCTTTTAAGGCCATTGCCGAGTCCAAAAATATTCTGTTTATTACCTCTTTTACGGAAAGCCTTGCCTATGGCCTTCTTAAAAATCCGGGATCCTGCGGTGCGGATCTTGTGGCTGGTGAAGGCCAGAGCCTTGGCATTGCCAAAACATTCGGAGGCCCGGGCCTGGGACTTTTAGCCGGGAGCAAAAAAATGATGAGAAACCTGCCTGGCAGGCTCATCGGCAGAACAAAGGATGCCAATGGGGATGATGGATATGTTCTGACCCTTGCAACCCGGGAGCAGCATATCAAAAGAGGAAAAGCCTCTTCCAATATCTGTTCCAACAACGGCCTCAATGCCATGATAGCAGCCATGTATCTTGCCACTGTGGGTAAAATCGGTATCCGAGAGATTGCCCAGCAAAACCATGACAACGCCGTCTACCTGAAAGAGGTTCTTGGAAAGGCCGGGTTTGAATCCGTTTTTGATGCCCCCTTCTTCAATGAATTTGTGGTCAAAGCACCCAAGGGATTCAGCCAGAAAAGAACAGACCTGATCCATAGTCAATGCATTTTTGCCGGCATTGACCTTGAACCCTATTATCCTGAATTAAAAGACCATTATCTGTTCTGTGCCACTGAAAAGGTGTCCAAAAAAGACATGGATCAACTGGCAAAGGAGGTGCAATAATGAACAAGCAACCTGGAACAAAAGGCCTTATTTTCAACGAACCCCAGCTCTGGGAAAAAAGCAGGGAAGGCAGATGTGCGGTATCCCTTCCCAAATCAGACGTGAAACGTTCCCAACTGGATCCAAGCCTTGTGGGAGATGCACCTGAACTGCCCCAGCTCTACGAGCTGGATGTGGTCAGACATTATACACGGCTTTCCCAGTGGAATTTTGGGGTAGATTCGGGCATGTATCCTTTGGGATCCTGTACCATGAAATACAACCCCAAAACCAATGAGGTCCAGGCAGCCCGACAGGGATTTGCCGGTGCCCACCCATTGGCAGGAGAAGAATTCTCCCAGGGTGCCTTAAAGCTCATGTATGATCTGGAAAAGGCTTTGGGAGAAATCACGGGATTTCCCGCCGTTACCCTCCAGCCTGCGGCAGGAGCACATGGCGAGCTGGCCGGTATTCTCATGTTCCATGCCTATCACGCGAAAAAAGGAAAACAGCGGTCCAAGATCATCATTCCGGATACGGCCCATGGCACCAACCCTGCCTCGGCCACCCTTTGCGGGTACGAGTCGGTAAGTGTCAAATCCGGTGAAAAAGGAATTCTGGAACCTGCCGCCGTGGCCGCGATCATGGATGAAGACACCGCAGGGATAATGATTACCAACCCCAACACCCTGGGGCTCTTTGAAGAAAACATCAAAGAGATCTGTGAAATTGTCCATGCCAAGGGCGGACTGGTATACGGAGATGGCGCCAACATGAATGCCATCATGGGAATCGTTAAACCCGGGGATCTGGGCATTGATGCCCTGCACCTGAACCTTCACAAAACCATGTCCACTCCCCACGGCGGCGGAGGCCCTGGCTGCGGATCCGTGTCCGTTGTCAAGGAACTCATCCCCTTCTTACCGGTTCCCAGAGTAGAAAAAAATCGGGATGGTAAGGGATTGGATACCTATAAGTTTGTAACAGACTGTCCAGACAGTATCGGCAGAATGCACACCTTTTACGGTCATTTCGGCGTCATGGTAAAGACCTGGGCCTATATTCTTTCCATGGGTCCCAAAGGATTAAAGGATGCCTCAAGCCTGGCCGTTCTCAATGCCAATTATATCAAGGAAAGTCTCAAAGGCACCCTGAATCTGCCCTATGACCGGTCCTGTATGCATGAATGCGTATTTAACGACAAGTTCCAGCAAGCGCATCACATCACCACCATGGACATGGCCAAACGGCTTCTGGACTATGGATTTCATCCACCAACGGTGTATTTCCCCCTGGTGGTGGACGCAGCCTTTATGGTGGAACCCACGGAAACAGAATCAAAGGAAAATATCGACCAGTTCATTGATGCGGTCAAAGCCATTGCTGCAGAAGCCCAAGAAAACCCTGAGCTACTTAAAAAAGCCCCGCTTCTGACCAAGGTAACCCGTCTGGATGAGGTTGCGGCCGCAAGGAAGCCATGCCTGCGAGGGTAATCACCAATACTATAAACTCCGATAATATTAAATCGGATAAAATCCGGCGCTCCTGCGTATTCTCAAACTTAAACACCCTGGAATACAAAAGAGCGCTGGATCTCCAGACCGCCGCCCTGAACGCCAAGATCACTAGCCCGTCAGAACCGGACCGCCTCTTCTTCGTCCAGCACCCCCAGGTGTTTACCTTAGGAAGGCGGGGTGGTCGGGAAAATTTAGTGGTATCAGAGGATTTTTTACGCTCCCAGGGCGTTGACATTGTCCAGACAGACCGGGGGGGAAATATCACCTTCCATGGACCCGGACAAGCAGTTCTCTATCCTATTATTGATCTTGAACAGGCTGGAATCGGTGTGGCCGATTTTGTCCACGGCATGGAAGAGATCATGAAACAAACGGTTTCTGAGTTTGGGATAGGTGCAAACCGTGACCCAAAAAATCATGGACTTTGGGTGGGCAGAAAAAAAATTGGCAGCGTGGGTCTTTCCATCAAAAGAGGGATTTCCATCCACGGGTTGGCCTTAAATGTCTGCCCGGATCTCACTCCCTTTTCCTGGATCAACCCCTGCGGCCTTGAAAATGTGGCCATGACATCTGTTGCCATGGAAAAGGGATTAGACACTGCAAATAATAATTCAGATCTGATGGACAGGGTCTGCCAGTTATTTTGTCATTATTTTTCCAAGATATTTGATATTACCATCATCAGGGAGTAATCATGTGCACAGCTCATAAAATTAAAAAACCTGTTTGGCTGAAAAAACCCCTGCCCCAGGGGGGCGATTACCAGCGGGTGACCCGGCTTCTTTCCAATGCCAAGCTTACCACGGTCTGCCAGGAAGCCAATTGTCCCAATATGTTCGAATGTTTTTCCAAGAATACCTCCACCTTCATGATCCTGGGAAAAGAATGCACCCGGCATTGCAGGTTCTGCAATGTCACAGCAAACGCCCCTTCACCTGTGGATTTGGATGAACCCCTGCGGGTGGCAAAGGCAGCAGAAACCCTTGGATTGAAATATGTGGTGGTAACCTCGGTTACCCGGGATGACCTGCCCGACGGAGGGGCTGCCCATTTTGCAAAGGTCATAAAGGCGATCAAAACCAGTCCGGACCCAAAAGATTCAGATCAGAACACCGAAGGAAAAGAGGATTTCCAAACGGTTAAAGTTGAAGTGCTGATACCTGATTTCCAGGGCGATATCAAAGCCTTGAGCACTATTGTATATGCAAAACCCGATGTGGTAAACCACAATATTGAAACAGTGGCCTCCCTGTACGACACTGTCCGGCCTGAAGCCATATACCAGAGATCTTTGGACCTTTTAAGAAACGTCAAATCCATGGATCCTTTAATGCCTGCCAAATCCGGCATCATGGTGGGACTGGGAGAAACCATGGCGGAACTGACCCAGACCATGACAGATCTGTTTGAGCATGGGTGTGATATATTGACCATTGGCCAGTATCTTCAACCCAGTCGCCAACATCTGGAAGTCAAAAAATACTATTCCCCCGAAGAATTCAAACAATTGGAGCAAACAGCCCGCAAAATCGGATTTACCCGTGTGGCTGCCGGCCCCTTTGTCCGCAGTTCCTATAATGCCCAGGATCTTTTTAATACCTGATCATTTTCGACCTGTGCGGTTGGCATTTGACATTAGGTATTCGCCTAAAGAGGATGTTGAACAATTTTATCAAAAAGCTAACCGCACAGGTAGATCTTTTTAATACCTGATCTTTTCAAAATCTGACATTTCAAACCGACACATTTTAACAATTAAAATCTACCTACATTTTTCCTTTAGCGTAATTGCTGTGCTGATTTCAATATAAGATGCGCCGTGCTTGGCGCCAAAACTGCCTGCCAACACAATAATCAGGGCATCATCATTAAAATGCTTTTCGTCAATGAGGCGACAGATGGCTTTTTTCAGGGGCTCGGAAGTGGTTATATCCATGGAAATATAGTCTGCAATAACCCCAAAGGAAAGGGAAAGCATCCGCACCACCCGTTGCTCATACACCTGGGCGTAAATGGTATTGTCCCCCCTATAGGCTGCCAGGGCGAGGATTGAGGCACCGGTTAAGGAGTCCGCCACAATTCCTTTGGTATTCAACCGCAGGGCCGCTTTAACGGCTGATTTTGCAAGGTAGGCCGTAACCTTATTTTCCTGTGAATAGGGAACATCTACAAAACTGCTTCTTTTTCCCTCCACCTCTTTGGCAATTTTGGCCATGGTTCTTACGGCAACTTCCGGGTATTTGCCACTGGCGGTTTCCCCAGACAGCATCAGGGCATCGGTATGATCCAGACAGGCATTGGCCACATCCGAAACCTCCGCCCGTGTCGGCCTGGGAGAGTTGATCATTGAATGGAGCATCTGGGTGGCCACAATCACGGGTCTTCGTTTTTCAATGCAGGTTTTAACAATCTGCTTTTGAATCAAAGGAATCTGTTCGGTTGGGATTTCAACGGCAAGATCTCCCCTGGCAATCATGATTCCATAGGCATGGTCTAAAATTTCATCCAGATTTTCCACGCCCTGGGCATTTTCAATTTTGGCAATGATCTTCATGGAAGAGCTTTTTTTATCCAGGATATCCTGGACCGCAATGACATCCTCTTTGTTTCTGACAAAGGAATGGGCAATAAAATCAAGATCATTGTCAGCGGCAAATTTGATAAACCCCTTGTCCTTTTCGCTCAGGGCCGGCAGCCGGACATGGACAGAAGGAATATTGATACTTTTTCTGGGCTGGATCACCCCGTCATTTTCCACATGGCAGATAAGATACGTCTCATCCTTGTCCATAACAGCCAGGGCAATATCACCGTCATCAATGAGAATGGAACTGCCCATGGGAACATCCTTGACAAAATGTTCATAGGAGACACAGATCACATCATCCCTGGAAATCTCATCGGGTGCGCCCTTGATACGCATATAATCCCCGTGTTTTACTTTCAGGGGCTCATCGGCATCACAGGTTCTGATTTCAGGCCCTTTGGTGTCCAGCAGTATCCCGATTTTATCAGACACCTTTCGGGTATTGGAAATTACCCCAAGGGCATCTTCATGGCTCATGTGGGCAGTGTTAAGACGCACCACATTCATTCCGGCCCTGTACAGCCCCCCGATAAAATCAACGGAACAATTCAAACTGGAGATGGTGGCGACTATTTTGGTTTTACGTTGCATGGGGTGATTCTCCTTTTCTGCAAAGGGTGAGGATAAAATTTTCAATGCTGACATTGGCGTCAATGGGTGCTGATTTTAATTGATAATCCAAATCACCAAGGGCAATCATAGCATTCTTCAACTCATCCAGGGAAAAATTTTCAGATTTTTGAAAAATTAAAAATACCGGATATGGACTTTTTGGATTCGGGGCAAGCAGAAGATCAGCCGGAACAGCATTTTTTTTATCCTTGCCAGATTTTTTTTTACCCACACCTTTTTTACCGGCACCCTTTGCAACCGGTTCTGATGCAAGCGTCAAAAACGAATCCCTCTTTTTAATGGCATTTTTAATTTTTCCATCATACACAAGTATCATGGGCATCATTGCCTGTTTAAACCCATTAAAATTCATCCTTTTGAAATAGTGGGGATCTTTGATTTTTGAAAATGAGAGGATAAAACTTTTTATCATCAACAGTTTTCGCACCTGATTCTCAAGGGATTTTAAAATCTGAAGGGGATGAAACCCATCCTTGAACAAAGCGGACAAAACGATTAATGCCTTGGCGGCGTCCTTTTCCTGCACTGCATTGGTCAGGCTGAAGATAGGATCTTTTTTATCCCGAATCACCACAGATTTTATATCATTGATTCCGATAACATCAGTTGCACCGGTGTAGGAAACCAGTTTTTCAATGTTCCGGGCAAAAAGTTCGGGATTAAAACCAGTCTGGTCCACAAGCAAATTAAAGGTTGCTGTATCCATCCGCTTATTAGATGCTGCCAGCAACTTTCTGGAAATCCCCTGGAGAACAGTCTTCTGTTCGTCCATATCCTCTTTTCTGACACCCTGGGATACAGTGCAGTCAATGATACTGCCGAGGGCCTCAATGGCTTTGAACACCTTTTTACGCCGGTCCAGACCGGAACAGGTCATCACAAGGGTATGTTTTTCAGGAATACCCTTTTCAACCAGGGCGGTTAAAAGGTCCATGTCCGATTGGGAATAGGAAATTTGGTCCGATGAAGTTGCAGAAAACAGAGGCGCATTTTTAACGGCAATCACCTTCCTGGATAATAGAAAAGAAAAGGTGGTGGTCTGTTCAATGATATCCCCCATGGCAGTTATGGTGCCATCAACCTGCTCAAGGCCAAATTCACGATTCACATCCTCAAGTAAAAAGGCGCACAACCGATCAAAGGCCCCTTTGACCAGAAAAGTCTCACCGCAGATCAAAAAAAACCTGGGGCTCGTGGATCGAGACAGTGATCCCAGATAATCGTCGAGACGATCGTGTTTAATGATTGGCATTGGCTGATCTTGACAGTTTTACTAGCAGACCCAGGGCCAGGAAGGAAACAACCAGGCCGATTCCCTGGGACAAGGATAAAAACTCAAAGAAAAAATCCCCCCGAAAATCTCCCCGGAAAAATTCAATCCCCGACCTGAAGGCAGAATAGAGCATCACATAAATTAAAAATACCATTCCATCAAATTTCTTTTTTTTCTGGAGCCAGAGCAAAACAAGAAAAAGCAAAAAATTTGATAACACCATATAAATCTGTGTGGGGTGCAAATAGACATTCAGAGGCGCCAACCCGTCTGGATTGGTAAATTTTATGGCAAAGGGCAGGTCACAGGTTTTGCCGTAGCAGCAGCCGGCAAACAAGCAGCCAAACCGGCCGATGGAATGTCCCAGGGCAATACCCGGCGCAATTATATCCGCGGTCCTGGCAATGGGCATTTTTTTGATTTTCAGCAGAATAAGGCAGGCAGATACAGCAGCAATAAATCCGCCGAAAAAAACCAGACCTCCGTTCCAGATTTTAAATATTTCCAAGAAATCATTATGGTAGAGATCAAAATTAATCAATACATAGAGAAATCTTGCCCCAACAATTGCGGCCAGCAGGATCACAAAAAATAGATCAGAGATCACCTGGTCAGAAGTGTTAAAACGCACGGCATTCCACTTGGAAAACCAGACGGCTGCCATAAACCCCAGGGCCAGAAAAAGACCATAGGTGTACAATTTTATAATGCCGATATCCAATAGTATGGGATGCATACAACCTTTTTTTTATTTAATATTAAGAATATGGATTTATAAATCCGGTATTTTATTGAATACCCCATGGTAAATCAGGATACCCATGCCAATGCAAATGGCGCTGTCGGCAATATTAAAGGCCGGCCAGTGGACAGTGCCATAATAAAAATCCAAAAAGTCAACCACCTTGCCAAATCTGAACCGGTCAATCAGGTTGCCAATGGCCCCCCCAAAAATCATGGCCAGGCCGACAGAAAGAAAAACAAGCTCTCTGGCAATTTTTTTGTACAACCAGAGAATAAACAGGGCCACCAGGGAGGAAAGAAACAGAAAAATAAATTTTCTCACCCATGGCGGTCCATTTGCAAAAAGACCAAATGCCCCACCCGGATTCAACACATGGTTTATATTAAAAAAATTTTCAACCACGACAATATAGTCGTAAAGTGCCAGATGGAGCCTGATCACCTGTTTTGTTGCCTGGTCAGCAAGAACAATTCCTCCGCTGACCAGGATCAATCGTATCAGTTCTTTTGTTCCCAAAATTGCCCCTTAAAGGATGCGTTTCAAGGCATCGGCACATCTCGGGCAGGCCGTGGGATGTTCAACATCCTGTCCGATCTGTGTGTCAAACCGCCAGCAGCGGTCGCATTTTTCCCCACCAGCCTTGTTCACTCGAATGGCAAGTCCCTCAATTTCCTGGCCCTGATAGACATGGCCTTCTGCGCTGTCCAAACTATCCACAACAACGGCAGCAGAAACAATGAAGATATCATTTAGGTTTTCCGTCAAATTTGTAAGCTGCCCCTTGAGTTCAGAATCAGCCAATTGAATTTCAATGGCTGCATCCAGGGGGTGACCGATGAGCTTGGCTGTCCTTGCCTCTTCCAGTGCCTTGGTAACTTCTGCCCTCAACTCTCTAATATTTTCCCATTTTTGGGCAAGGGGTTCATCTTTCCATCCTGGATTTAAGAGAACCATATTTTCCAGGTGGATACTCTCTTTTTTAGTATCACCCAGGGGCATATGCTTGTAGATTTCATCCGAGGTAAAAGGCAGGATGGGAGCCATCAGTTTCACAACGGCGTCCAGAATAATTGCCATAACAGTCTGGGCATCCCTGCGGATGGGATCGGCTGCGGGGGAGGTATATAATCTGTCCTTGATAATATCCAGGTAAAAAGAGGACAGGTCCTTTACGCAAAAATTATGCAAGGTATGATAAATGGTATGGAATTCATAATTTTCATAGGCAACCAGGGATTTTTCCACCACAGCATGGAGTCGATGGAGGATAAACCGATCCAGTTCTGACATGGTGTCCACAGGCCGCAGATCTTTTGAAAGATCAAAATCAGAAAAATTACCCAGCATAAAACGGCAGGTATTTCGAATCCTGCGGTAGGCATCTGACAATTGTTTGATAATATTATTGGACATGCTCACATCCCCCCGGTAATCGGCGGAGGCTGCCCACAATCTCAACACATCGGCACCATATTGTTTGATTACCGTGTCCGGGGCCACTACATTACCAACGGACTTGGACATTTTACGCCCGTTTTCGTCCACAACAAATCCATGGGTAAGCACGGCTTTATAGGGTGCATGTCCCGTTCTTCCAACCCCTGTGAGCAAAGAGGAATGAAACCATCCCCTGTGCTGGTCAGAGCCTTCAAGATACATATCAGCGGGCCGGACAAGTCCGTCTCTTTCCTCCAGCACTGCCGCATGGCTCACCCCGGAATCAAACCAAACATCCAGGATATTATGATCCTTGGTAAACTCCTTGGATCCGCAGTCTTCGCAGGTTGAACCTTCGGGCATAAGAAATTGTGCATCCTTGTCAAACCAAATGTCAGAGGAGTGTTCCGTAAAAAGGGCATGGATTTTATCCACGGATTCCCGGGTCACATGGACCTTTTTGCAATCTTTGCAATGAAAAACCGGAATGGGAACCCCCCAGGAGCGCTGGCGGGATAAACACCAGTCCGGTCGATTTTCAATCATGGCGTAAATTCTTTCCCTGCCCCAGGAGGGAATCCATTTAACATTATTGATTTCTTCAAGGGCTTTTTTCCTCAGATCCATCTTATCCATGGAAATAAACCATTGGGGAGTAGCCCGGTAAATAACCGGTTTCTTGCACCGCCAGCAATGGGGATAGGAGTGGGACAGATTTTCATTCTTCAATAAAGCGCCGCGTTCTTCAAGGATTTCATTAATGGCTGTGTTGGCCTTGAAGATAAATTGTCCCCCAAACAATTCTACATCCTTGGAAAAAGTCCCGTTGTCCTCCAGGGGTGAATAACACTCAAGTCCGTATCTTTTGCCCGCAATATGATCGTCTGCACCATGGCCGGGGGCGGTATGAACACAGCCGGTCCCCGCTTCCAGGGTGACATGATCCCCCAGGATGATCAAAGAGTCCCTATCATAAATGGGGTGGGTGCATTTTTTATTTTCAAGATCTTTGGCCGCAATCTCGGCAAGGATGGTATAATTTTCAAATCCAAGGGTTACCATCACCTGTTCCACCAACTCTTTGGCCAGGATGATCACCTGATCTTTGATTTTCACGGCAGCATAGACAAAATCAGGATGGAGACAAATCCCCAGGTTTGCCGGGATTGTCCAGGGGGTGGTAGTCCAGATGACCATGGAAACCTTTTCGGAAGCCAGCCCCGGAATCAAATTTGAAATATCCTCTTTTAAGGGGAATTTCACATAGATGGAGGGGGAGGTGTGGTCATGGTATTCAATTTCCGCCTCGGCCAGAGCTGTCTGGCAATTGCAGCACCAGTAAATGGGTTTTTTGCCCAGAAACATGTCTCCAGACAGGGCAAACTCTCCGCACTCTTTGGCAATCCGCGCCTCATAGGGATAGTTCATGGTCAGATAGGGGGTATCCCACTCGCCTGCCACACCAAAACGCTTGAATTCATCCCGCTGGATACCCACAAACTTGGCTGCATAGGACCGGCATTCCTGCCTTACCTGAACCGCTGTCATATCTTTTTTCTTTTTGCCCAGTTTTTTGTCCACATTATGTTCGATGGGAAGGCCGTGGCAGTCCCACCCCGGCACATAGGGGGCGTTAAATCCCGCCATCTGACGGGACCGGATAATGATATCCTTTAAAACTTTATTCAGGGCATGTCCCATGTGCAGATGACCATTTGCATAGGGAGGGCCGTCATGGAGAATGAAGCTGGGTTTATCCTTGGATTGCTCTCTCAGCTTTTCATATATTTTATTTTGTTCCCATTCTTTCAGCATTTCAGGCTCGCGCTGGGGAAGGTTCGCCTTCATGGCAAATTTGGTTGAGGGCAGGTTCAGCGTCTTTTTATAATCCATTATTCCTCCGATGTGCGGATAAATTTATATTCAATATTAAACGTTCACTTCTAAAGGAAACCCATGAAAAAGTCAAGAAATATCAGGTTTTTAAAGGGTTGATCCTGGTAAAATCCAGGAGACGGTTTCATCGGATAATTTCAAAAATCTTCCGGCAGAATTGTGATTTAACATCAATAATATCACTGACATCAGAGATGGATTTTGAATACCCGGGCGCAATCGGAGGCTGAACATCATCAAATGACGCTGAATATTAAAAATAATTCCTCAACTTGAGCTCAAACGGATGCGGTTTCAAATATGTCTGAACGTTCAGCCAGGGTTGGTCATATTTCATGACATAATGATTTATCAGGGTAATCGGCACAATCAATGGGACGTAGCCGGATCTGTATTGATCAATAATTGATAATAGTTCTTGCTTCTCATCGCTGGTCAAATTTTTTTTAAAATACCCCATTATGTGATGAAGGACGTTTATATTCTTTTTTAACGTAGTTTGAAGACCCAATGCCTTTAAAAGTAACGCCTCATAAGCGTCAAATAATTGTTCTAAATCATAACTTTTCCCCTGGGCAACAAGCCTTCCCATCTTTCTGTATATTTCCGGATTGTGTGAAAGTATCAGCAGCTTGTTTTGGGTATGAAATTCTACAAGACCTCCCAATGTTTTATTTTGATCCAGAAGTTTTCTCCAGCGTTGCAGGGAAAAGAGTTGTTCAATAAAATTCTCTCTTAACTTCGGATCATTCAGCCGACCGGCTTCTTCAACCGGTATTCTTGGAAAAGCCTTTGTAAACGCTTTTGCAAAAAATCCGGTACCATTTTTTCTGACGATGCCGTCATCTCCATACACTCTGATCCGGTAAAGCCCGTTACTGGGAGATTTGCTTCTAAAGATAAAACCACACAAATCTTCTTTGGACAGTTCTTTTAAACGGCCGTTCATCCAGGTCGTCATTTGCTCGGTTTTATCCACACCGGTTTTCTGGGTCACCAACCTTGGATTCTCAGCTTCTCCCACCAGTCTTAACGCCTCTCTTGGCGTTGGCATACCGCACTCGACTTCCGGGCAGACCGGTAGGTATTCGACAAATAGCCCAAGGGTTTGTGTAAGAAAACGATCATGGCTGTGACCCCCATCGTATCGAACTTTATTTCCCAGCAGACAAGAACTAATACCTATTTTAATTGGTTTTAGCATGACATCCCCCATATAATAAACAATTGCATTGACATATCACAACTCAGTATATAGATTTTTCTTATTATTAACAGCATATTATGACGAAAAAACAGGCCTGCTTGGGCAAGAATAATTTTGTACCCTTTTACAGATAAGGACAAAGCATGGAAAATAATATGAAACATTCACTGGAACAAATCACAACTTTGTTTGACTCACAAATGCTTGCAGTTCTTTCAACCCAAAGTCAAGATCAACCCTATGCAAGCCTGGTTGCTTTTGCCGCAGACGACAATCTTGAGCACATATTTTTTTTAACGCCCAGCACAACCCGAAAATATGATAACCTGATAAAGAATCCTAAAGTTGCTATATTGGTCAATAACAGTGTTAATCAAGCCGATGACATTCATAATGCCGTTTCTGTAACCGGTATCGGAACTGCAGCAGTTGTAGAGACATCTGACCGAACACAACTTTTAAAGCTGTACTTGAAGAAACACCCTCACCTTAAAGGGTTTTCAAAAGCCCCGACAACCGCTTTTATCTGCCTATCAATGACGCGTTACTTTATGGTTAACCAATTTCAAAATGTAGTTGAAATCCAGGTAAAATCATGACATCTGTCCTCAAGATAGAAGACTTTATAAATGACGGAATTGACCAAGTCGGTGGAAAGGCCTTCTGCCTGGCCAAGATCCATGAACTGGGATTAACCGTTCCCAAAACCTTTTGTATCCCTTGTCGGATATACGAAAAATATCTCAAACTTACCCGGATTAAAGACACGATTCTTCTTGAGATCAACAAAAAGCCGTTCAAACATATGCGGTGGGAAGAAATCTGGGACGTCTCCCTTCGGATTCGAAACTTATTTTTAACCACACCTATTCCACAAAACATCCAAAAAAACCTTTTCTCTTTAATCGTTGAATCCTGTGGGAATCATCCGGTTGCCGTAAGATCCTCGGCTCCTGGTGAAGATAATGCAGCAAGCTCTTTTGCGGGCCTCCATGATTCTTTCCTGAACATTATTGGAGCGGACAATATTATCAAACATATCCGGTTGGTATGGGCTTCGCTCTATTCAGACACTGCACTTTTATATCGCAAAAAGTTAGGGCTTGACATTCATACCAGCCAAATGGCGGTTGTTATTCAGGAATTGATACCCTCCGACAGGTCCGGTATATTCTTTGGGTTGAATCCATCCAATTCAACCGAATCGGTCATAGAATCCGTCTATGGTTTAAACCAGGCACTTGTCGATGGTGATGTTGAACCGGATCGATGGATTTTAAGTCAATCTTCAGGCAAAATATTAAACCATATCCAACCTATTCGAAAACAATATGCATTCCCCAATACACAAGGCGTTGGTTTTGGAGATTTGTCCGAAAAAAAGAATCAGACACCCCCTTTGGATGATCAGGACGTTTTCCAAATATGGGAAACAGGCAGAAAAATGGAAGCACTGTTCGGCAGGCCCCAGGATATGGAATGGACGTTTTTCAAAAATCAGTTGATTATCCTTCAGTCAAGGCCGATTACGAGTGTTGGTTTTAAAGAATCCGATGATAAAAGAACCTGGTATTTAACCTTGCATCGAAGCTACGAAAATTTAAAAAAATTATACATTAAAATTGAACAATATTTAATTCCCCGGATGATTTCCGAAGCAAAGCACCTTGGACAGATAAATTTTCAAACGATGACCACAAAACTGCTCTGCCAGGAAATAGAACAAAGACAAAAAATATATGATCATTGGGTAAAGGTTTACTGGGCTGATTTTATACCCTTTGCCCATGGTATTCGATTGTTCGGTCAGGTTTACAACGATGCTGTCACACCTGATGATCCCTATGAGTTCATGGCCCTTCTTGAAAATACCGGTCTTAAAAGCATCGAGCGAAACCGTCTACTTGAACAACTTGCCCAAATGATCCGTAGTAATATTGATCTAAAAACGATGCTGGAAAATGACATGCTCCCAGAAATGGATCATCCATTCAGGAGCCTACTGGATAAATTTGTCGAAGAGTTTGGTGACCTTTCCTGCTCCACCGGCGGCGGTAACGAATGTCAGTATGGGGACAATGGTATTATCAGACTTTTGATCGAATTTGCAGAGCAACCGCCAAGACAAAAACGCACCGATGGACCCGGCATTAAACGCCTTAGGGAAGATTATATGCAAAGTTTTCCACCCCAAAAGAAAAAATTTGCAGCAGATGTGCTTCATTTGGGCCGTGAAAGTTATCGCCTGCGGGACGATGATAATATTCATCTGGGCAGAATAGAAGCCCGACTAATCGAATCGGTATCAGAAGGCCAGTCTCGGCTATCAGACCCCTTAATCGCCAGAGACGACCAAAAAATGCTTTTAAAAATTCCAGCACTCAGCAGGGTGCCTGATGAACCATCGAGATCACTTGAACCGGCCTTATCTGATAAGACTTCCAAGCGATGGTTCAAATCTCGCCAGATCATAGGGCATCCAGCAGGACCGGGTATCGCAACCGGAAAAGCAAGACTCGTTAAAACCCCACAGGACCTGCTGGATTTTAAACAGGGGGATGTCCTTGTCTGTTCGGGAGTGGATCCGAATATGACATTTGTAATACCGCTGGCATCAGCCCTAGTGGAAGAACGTGGAGGCATGCTCATTCACGGTGCCATTATTGCCAGAGAATATGGATTACCCTGTATTACAGGCGCTTCCTAGGCAATGCAGCTTATTAAAAATGGAGATCAAATAACGGTTGACGGATATCTTGGCATTATCACATGCAAAACAGACGAACTGTGAGTCTTCTTCTCAAGGGAGACAAAAGGATTCGCCACCTCAAAGTAGATGGTATCTCCTCTTGATATGAGTTCTGGTGCAAGCGGTAGTGACCTTAGCAAAGGGGCTATGTATTTGTCAAAAGTGCTCGACTGAATTTTTCTTTTCGGGATTGAAATGTGCGCCAGAATAAACTCCTTGAAATTTGATTTTCAAGGCGCGCAATTTTTTTGCACACATTTGTAAACAATAAAACGACATTAGTACCCATAAAAACAATTATTTTTTCATGCAACAACCTAACCGGACACTACTGATCCCAAATTGAACATAATCATTACAGAAGATGGCCTGTATTCAAAACAGCCATTTATTGATGAGCTAAAAAAGTCAGGAATGTCCTATATTCTTGTTGCCAAACCAACAGATCACAAAATTTTATTTGAATGGGTGGATGAACTCACAGGACTTGGAGATGCCAGTGAGTTTAAATTAAAAGATTCAAAGGGAAAACGAACTGTATATCAGTGGATGAATAAGGTTCCCTTAAATGGGACAGCAAGTGCTGATGAGGTAAATTTTTTCCAGTTCAAGACAATCAATTAATCAGGTAAAGTTAGGTTTAAAAACAGTTGGGTAACCGATATCGCAATCGATAAAAACAATATCAAAGACCTGGTCAAAGGCGGAAGATCCCGGTGGAAGATTGAAAATGAGACTTTCAATACCTTAAAAAATCATAGGTCCACCGGATTTTGCGCCACCATGATCCCTGGACACGCTACCGCCTTCAAAGAATTTATTAAATTTGCTATTCAAATAAACCGCCATACCCAGTGGAGGGCAGGTTGCCTTACAAAGCGGCGGGTTTTGGATCTATTTTTACAAATTCTTAATCAAGCGGAACGTTAAGAACAGCAAACTGTTTGAGGACATACTTGCCCAAAGTTTTTGCTGTTTAGTGAAGCAAATTTAGAAGTTGTAAAACAGATCCAAGTCCAGAGCGTGTAAGGTAACCTGACCGGAACGGGTCGGCACTGTTTGTACCATCATTTTTAAAAGGATTTACCCCGGTATTGAATGGTGACCGAGAATTGCTGAGGGTTGAATATTGGAATTGATATTTTTTTTAGAAAATGCCAATATTATTTTTTCCAGGTTTTTTCAAATCTCATTTTTATATTGCCCTAGTTTACATGGACCTGATACGATTACAGCATGGTGCGCTTGTATCCGGTTGGAGTTAATATATTGGATATTGGAGGATTTTTATGTTTTGGTCAAAAAAAAGAAAGTTCTTATCCTTAAACCAAATGTTTTTAGCCTCAACCATGAAATCAAAGATAATATTTACTTGTGGTTTTATCCTGATGATTGGACTGATATCGGGATGTGCTAGGTGGAAACCATCCTGGAATATGGCAGAAAATGTGGGTAAGAAACATGTGATAGATGGGTACCTGAAAAAAGCACAAGAAATACAGAAGGGTGCAGATTCAAAAATAAAAATAGAGAATGCCATCTCCCTGTATCAAAAAACGCTGGATAAAGATCCTAAAAATTACACTGCGCTTACATCCCTGGGTCAGCTCTATATTCTTAAAGCCGCCGGCTACACCCAGGATTCATTTGAAAAAAAAAACCTATATAAAAAAGCAGTTCGCCTGAATGAGTGGGCCATGTATACGAATTCTGATTTTAAGAATCTGGTTGAACAGGGCAAAACACCCTGGGAAGCGGTATCGGTATTGACCGATAAAGAGTTAGAAGCCATGTTTTTATGGGTGACAGCCATCCTGTATCAGTTCAAAGAGTGCATGTCCCTTCCCACCCAGATCCTGAATATAAAAATGATCCAATGGATCGGCCCTGTGTTAAATCATATGAAAAGCATTGACAGAACATGGGGAGGAGGTGCCATCCAATTTTCATTAAGTTTACACTATGGAATATTGCCAGGCTATATGGGAGGCAGTGATGAATTATCTTCAACATATCTTCAACAAGCGATTGAGATCGGACCGGATTGGCTGCTGGGAAAATGGGGTCGTGCAAAATATTTCCATGTGATGCAAAAAAATAAAACTGGATTTATAGAAGATCTGCAATGGGTGCTAGCACAGGATCCTGATCTGATGAAGGATGAATATGCCTGGAAAATCTACTTCCAGGATGATGCCCGCCGGAGCCTGGATGAAATTGATTCATACTTTTAGTTGAGGAATTTTATATGAAACATTCTGTGAAATTCGTATTTGGTATTTTATTCTGCACTTATTTGATTTTACCGGGGTGTTCTTTATCAACGAAAGGCCCTGTGAAAACCAGTTGGTATGAATCGATTCCTGAAATTAAACCAAACCTTATTGTATTCCTGCGAGGGATGGGAGGAGCAAGCAAATGTCTTTTTAGTCCCCATGACTGTTTTGATAAAAAAGGATTTGTTTCAGCTGTTCGTGAACGCAATTTGCCCTTTGATATGGTAGCACCTGATTTACACTTCGGCTATTACAGGGACCGGACATTTGTAGACCGTTTAAAAAAGGATATCATACAGCCTGCTCAAAACAAAGGGTACAAAAATATCTGGCTGGTGGGTGTTTCAATGGGTGGTTTGGGGTCACTGTTTTATCTGAAAGCTCATCCTGACGATATTGAAGGGGTTGTCATGTTGGGTCCCTTTCTGGGAGACGATGATATTCTCGAGCAAATAATCGTGGCTGGCGGACTTGATTCCTGGGAACCCGGTGCATATGACAAGGAAGAGCAGTGGCAAAAAGATATCTGGTCTTTTTTAAAAGGATACCCCCATAATGACCCACAGGAATCCCCCCTGTTTTTAGGGCTTGGAAAAGATGACTATTACCAGAAGGGACAATCCCTTCTGGCGACCTATCTACCTTCGGATAAAGTTGTAAAAATTAATGGAAAACATAGATTTTCAACATTTTATAAGCTCTGGGAGTTGTTTTTAGAAAAGGACATATTAAGAACTAATTAATTCTATTCTGATACTAGGAATATGTCGTTATGTATAGTGTTCGGAAACACACACAAATTTGGTCATCTCTTTTAATTGGTATCCTTTGCCTGGCGTGTTCAACCAAACAAGTGGTTATGGATTTTGAACCAATCATTCATGAAAACCTCCCTGTTCCCAATTTGGAAATCACAATTCCTGGAATGTCAAATTGTACCAATGTCAATGATAATATGCTTAAACTGAATACGATAGAGCCTGTGGTTATTATTGTTCACGGATGCTACTCGTCTGCTGCCAATTACAATGCTCTTGCCAAGGTGTTCGCCTTTCATGGCCAGCAAAGTATATGTTTTAATTATAATTATCGTGACAGCATGATGAAAAGTTCCTCTCTACTGATAAAAGCAATTGCACAGCTTTCCGAGCCCATGGAAAATAGGAAGTTCATTATCATCGGTCATAGCCAGGGTGGTCTGGTGGCTCGTAAGGCTCTTATTAAAGAACGAGAAGACTCGCTTATCGGGCAAGTCCAGGATTTAGACTTGGAATTAATTACCATCTCTTCGCCTTTTGCTGGTATTAGATCAGCTGATCATTGCGGAAAACGGATTTATCTTTTTCTGACCCTGGGATTGCAGATACCCATTTGTAAGATGCTATCGGGGGATAAATGGGATGAGATTACATCATACTCAGATTATATCAGAGAACCGGGACACTTAATTCCTGAAGTTCAAAATTTTTTCCAAATGATCACAAATGAAAAAGATTCCTGCCGACAAGTGGATGGGAATGGTCAATGCCTGGAAGATGACTATGTGTTCAGCCTGGAAGAGCAATATTATCATAAAATAGCCTCATCTCCAAAGGTAACACAAATTGAGATCAAGGCAGGACACACAGAAATTATAGGAAATCAGATCTACTCACCGGTAAAATTGATCCAATCATTACAGACCATTGGAATTCTAAAGCCCACACCGGAAGAAAAAATCGTATTGTTTAGCAAGATGTTAAACTACCTTTATTAGAAGGATTTATCCACCATAGTTGCAAGGTATTTTAACAAAAAAAAATAACCTCTTCAATAGACTCCCAATCCTTCCACTGTGATCTGTCTCTAATATGAGGTATTGGAAGGCCAATATTCAATGATTCAGATTGTGTCTGCAAAAGTCTTTGAAAAAACGTTAGGTCAAAAAGTTAGAAATTACAAAAATTTTATATGATTTGAGCAAGTTTCCTCCTGAGCATATATGGTATCAAGCTTGACGAGCAAACTTTCCAATTGGGCGACCGTTTCCAAAATAATGAATAATCGGACTGTGGGGCGTCAAAAAAGACGTTCTGTTTGGGGACCTACTGAACCGCAGTTCACAGATTTTTAGTGTAGTAGATTATAGAACCTGTAGGAATTGTTCAAGCAGTACGCTGAAATCTACCCCGGCCGGTAGGGGCTCTTACCGAAAACTGCTGATTTGACATTCCCAAGCTTACCGATATATACTCCACCCCACTGAATGGAAACAAAACTCACATATGCACACCCTGACCCCCAGGGGGTTGAAAAACTTTCCCATAAGATTGGCTGTCATCGGGTAATTGCCTCACTGCTGTATGATCGGGGGATCCAAACCCCTGAAAAAGCACAATTTTTCCTGGAACCCACTTTTAAAGAGTTAAAAGATCCTTTTACCCTTGCGGATATGGACAGGGCAGTTGAACGAATCCACAGGGGGGTATTCAACCGAGAAAAAATTCTGATTTTCGGAGATTTCGATGCCGACGGGGTGACAGCAACCTCACTTTTTATTGATTTTTTTGCCCATGTGGATGCCGATGTAACCTGGTATATTCCCCATAGAATAAAGGAGGGGTACAGCCTTCATCCTCCCCATATAACAATGGCCGTTGAGAGATCAGCGGACCTGATCATAACCGTGGATTGCGGGATAGGCGCAATAGAAGCCGTAGAAGCCGCCCTTCTTGAAGACATAGATGTCATCATCACCGACCACCATGAACCAGGAGAGTCTCTTCCCAATGCCACGGCTGTGATCAATCCCAAAAGAACGGATTGCCCTTCCGGGCTTGACTACCTGGCAGGGGTTGGGGTTGCTTTTTATCTGGTCATGGCCCTTAGAAAACATTTCAGGGACAAGGGTTTCTGGGAAGAAATTGAAGAACCCAATCTTTTAAGATATCTGGATCTTTTTGCCATTGGAACCATTGGCGATATGGTCCCCCTGGTCCATGACAACCGAGTGTTGTGCATGGCCGGGTTAAAGCAAATGCGAAAAGGAGAAAGGCCGGGCATTCTTGCCCTGGCTAGGGTTTGCAGAATTGATCCCAAACGCTTGGATTCAGATGATATCTCCTTTAAACTGGTTCCAAGGATAAATGCTGCCGGCAGGATATCCCACGCCAGAATCTGCGTCAGCCTTTTAACAGCAGCCAATCTCCATGAAGCCCAAACAACCGCAACCCTCCTGGATGAACTCAACTTAAAACGCCAGCAGATAGAACGGGAAATTGTCCTGAATATTGAACACCGTATTTCAAGGGACCCTGCCCTTCTGGAAAATCATTTGCTGGTATTATGCGATTCCCGATGGAATCAGGCGGTTTTGGGCATTGCCGCATCCAGACTTTCCAGAAAATATGTGTGCCCGGTTGTCCTGCTGTCCCAGACAGAAACACTTGCCATGGGTTCTTGCAGAAGCATCAATAGGATCAATATTCACCAGGCCCTTGCTGAAAACGGGCATTTATTAGAAAGATTCGGAGGACATACCATGGCAGCCGGTCTGGCCCTGAAAAAAGAGAATATTGATACCCTTAGGTCCGGTATTATTGCCCACTTAAAAAATAACTACATTGAGGATGATTTTTTAAAACAACTTCAAATAGACGCGCAACTTGATGCTGAAGATATCACCTTTAACCTGGCAAAGGCAATTGACGGGTTAAGACCCTTTGGCACGGCAAATCCTGAACCTGTTTTTCTCTGCCGCCGCCTCAGGGTAATTTCCTCCTACATCATTGGCAACCTTCATAGAAAAATGACATTGCAGGGTGCTGATTCTCCCTCGGACCATTGTATTGAGGCCTTTCACTTTAATATCGGGGACACAAAGAATCCGCCGGAGTACTATGACAAGCTCGTATTTAAGCTAAAAATCAACAAATTCAAACCCATTGCTGCACAAATAATTATCGAAGATTTTTAGAATTTTACTTGAAAATACCCCCATTTTTATACTATAGTACCTGCTTAGTATTTAATATTTTTTTTTGTTACTTTTAAGGATAAATCAATGGCCAAAAATTTTTACTCCGGAAACAGAGAATCAAAGCTTCTTTCAAAAATCGAATCCTCAAAAGAACGGGAAAGAATCAAAACCATCAGCACCATTCGGGATAACATTGATGTATTCAGCAGCAAGGTTTCCATGAAACTCATTGAGTCAGGGCTGATTGAAACTGTCAGCAAATCCAGTATCGAAAACCAAATTGCCCGGTGCCTGGATACCATGGTCAAGTCAGAGGATTTTGATATCGATTATATGGTGGCCCCTCTTAGATCACTTATCTCCAACCCCAATATTGCCAGTCTTTACTTAACGGTTTTTGTCGTTGAAAAGCTTCTTGAACACAAGGATGTCATTGATGTATACGGCAGCGATGAAGACATTTACTATTGTATTCAAAAAGAGTTGACAGCTCTCATGGCGAGTGCATAAGCTAGGGTTACGGCGATAATCTTAACCTTAATTAGAAACAAGAAATCTGCCCTGGCTGGCCATTGATTCGTTTGGCAAATCTATTTGCAGATCTATTATGGGCCAGCGACGAAACTATTTGTGAACATGGGGGTGTTTTCCATGCTTGTGGATGTGTTCATGGTGGTGTACATGAATTTCATCATCTGTTAAGATTTTACCGCTATCCATGGAATAAACGCGGTCTGTAACAGCGCTGAGAAAATCAAATTCATGGGAAATTACAAAATAGGTAATATCCAGATTTTTTAAAATATGGATCAACTTTTCCTTGACCGCCGTATCCAGTCCGGCCGTGGGCTCATCCAAAAGAAGAATCGCAGGGGACATGGCCAGGACGGCAGCCAGGGCCACCAGCCGTTTTTGCCCCCCGCTCAACCGGTGTGTCACACTTTGTTCAAATTCCTCAATACCAAGATTTTTAAGAATATTTCTGGATGCGTCAATGGCCTGATGCCTTGAATACCCCAGGTTCAGAGGCCCAAAGGCCACATCATCCAAAACCGTGGGACAAAACAATTGGTCATCGGAATCCTGGAATAAAAGCCCCACCCTGGAACGGATACGGGTAAAATCCTTTTCAGTTTTCATGGGAGACCCCAACACCTCGATCCCCCCCTCTTCAGGCTTGCACAGCCCCATAATCGTATGGAGCAGCGTTGTTTTACCACTGCCGTTGGGTGCCATCATCCCGATCCGATCTCCGGTCCTAATATCAAGGTTGAGACAATCCAGCACCCGGGTCTTGGATCCTGGATATGAAAATGAAATATTTGTAAGTTTGATAATACTGGGTCTATCTTCAAGGTTATTGCTTTCAATTTGACTTGCGGGCATATGGGTCGTCCTTATATCCATGCTAATTTTATCCAGACCAATTACATCCAGTGTTCAATTGTGACAAGCAGTGTACCTGCCAGTATCATCATGCCTAAAAACGGATAGTTTAATCCATTGGGAGGATAAACGTCAAGGGTATGAAATTTTTGTTGGAACCCCCGGCAGCGCATGGCATGGTAAACCCGCTTGGCCCGAAAGGATGCCCTGACAAAGAGCATCCCCGCAAGAAAGGCATAGGTTTTATAGGAATGCAAATTGGTTCCCGGCTTAAACCCCCTGAACTTTGCCGCCCTGAGCAAGCGAATATACTCGCCCTGGATCACAGCAATGTACCGATAGGTCATGAGAAGCAGAAACACCAGCTTATCCGGAACCTGCAACTGATGAAGACCAGATCCCAGAGAAGAGATTGAAATGGTGGCAACCAATGATGAAAATATCAATAAAATTGAAATGGATTTGAGGGTAATTTTGGCGCTTAGAAGGATTCCCTGGGAGGAAGCCGTCAGCCACCCGTATTGAAAAAGAATATCGCCTTTAAATGTCAGGGGAAGAAAAATCCAGATCATCAAAAGAAACCAAAACAAAGGACGCAGTCTTTTTGCCAGTTCGTTTATGGACAGCCTTGCCAACAGGGTCAGTGCAAACGAGAGAATCAGATACCCCAGTCCCACCATAAGATTATCACACAATGCCGCTGCAATGGACAGAAAAGAAGACGCCAGTATCCGAATTTTCGGGTCCAGTCCGTGGATGGGTGAATCGCCTTCTGCCAGAGTATTATCAAGCACTATGACACATCTCTTTTTCTTTTTTTAATCCGGGCCGCCACAAATGCTATTCCGAATATCACAGCAATCCCCCCTGCAATCCTTGCCAGGGAGGGATCTTTTTCAATCAATTGTTTTTCAGCCATTTTTTTTTCCAAATTTTCAGGGTTGGGCTTTTCAACAAGCTCATTTTTGGAAATGGTCCAGCTAGCAGAGTGCCCGGTTCCGGCGTTCAGACCGACAATCAAATCCGAATCCAGGTCATCCGGAAGGCTGAAGGAATACAGCCCATGATCGTCGGTGATTCCCTGGTGAATCAAAACCCCCTTGGGGTTTGTCACATTTATCACACACTTTTTTGCCGGCCGGTCGGATCCAAAACTGCCCTCTATATGGATACGCCCCTGTTCCACCCATGCAAAAACAATAACCTTGTGGGCCAGAGCGATTGCGCTTGACATGATTAAGCTGACAACCACAAGAAGTGTTATTTTATATATTGGTTTTCCCATTTATTATTCCGATTTAGTTGGTCTGTTCAATTAGCCGGTTCAATTATCCGGTTCAATTTTCCGGCCACATCTTACCAATTTATTTTTTTTGGGGTATTATTTCCGGATAAACTTTCAACAGAAAAGAGACGCAAAATCCGGTTATTATCCCCTCAATTACCATCACCGGCACATGGGCGGAAATGATGGCAATACAGGTTTTAAGAAAATCTTCATTGGTAAACCACAGGGCAATGCCCATGAGCAATGAAGAAAGGGCAATTGAGAAAAACCCGGCCAAGAAACCGCCAACAAAGGTCAGCCGCGGAGATTTGCCCAGCAGGGGCAAAAAAAGATAGTGCACAAGAACCGCCGGGGCAGCCATGATAACGGCATTGACTCCCAGGGCAGTTAATCCGCCATATTGAAAAAACAGGGATTGAAGCACCAGGGCCGTCAGGATTGCCGGAAATGCAGCCAGCCCTAAAAGCAGGCCCACAACACCGTTTAAAATCAAATGCACACTGACAGGTCCGATATTCACATGGATCAATGATGCGACAAAAAAAGCAGAGGCCAGAATTGCCACATGAACCATCTGATCATAATCAATTTTTTTTAACCCAATTGTTGTCCCGGCAATTGCAATGACAGCACCTGCCGCCAATACCGGTCCGGATAAAACACCTTCAGAAATATGCATAATTTTATTTTTCCTGCCATTTTTCAAACTTCACCCAAAGAACAGCTCCAAGCTCTATATCCTTTTTTTCACCATTGTGCATCATTTTTTTATCCGAGGTGGAAAGAGCGGCAAAGCCCCACCAGCCAGAAACAGGAGCACAATATGAAAAAACGCCGTTTTGATCGGCCTTGATGGTCTGGGTGATCATATACTCTGTTGGCGCAACCGCTGTTTTATCCTGGTTATAATATTCTATCTCAATTTCGGCATGGGGAACCGGTTTTCCATCCAATTTGACAACCCCCTGGAACAGATTACCCGCATACAATCCAAAGGGCCTGGACAAAGGAATGATCTCAGTTTTCAACCCAACTTCTTCATCCCATCCGCCATCGTCTCCAAAGGCCGCCACAATGGTTTTGGTATAGTGAATAATAAAACAATCCTCAGCCGGCTCCCAATAGGCAGTCGGCTCCATGACAAACGCCATGGCCCCTGGTCTTTTAACAGGATAGGTCATGGTCCAGGCCGGCTTGTCCATAACGCTCATGGGTACAAGCTTTTCTGCAATCTCTTGTTTTTTTCCATTTTTAACCACAAAAAAGGCTTTCGGCTTTACCAATTCCATGCCAATGTTTTCAAAGGGATGGGAAAATGAAAGGTCCAGTTTTATTTCCCGTTTATCATTTTGCATCACCATATTGTCCGAGGGAATCACCATCCCGTAATGGGAAAAACAATTAGTTGTAAAAAGGAATGCCAGGGTTATCGTCAAAATGGAAGCGACCACTATTTTAGAGTTCATTTTACTCTCCTTTAAAAAACAAAAAACCACAAAGATTAAGACAAAATTGTCCGTGTTAACCTTCGTGGTTTGATTGGTGTCTGTCTGTTCTCCACCATAATGCCCAAGGCATCCAGAGGATAATTTGCACTTTATTTTTTTAAAACTTGGCTGACTTCAGTCAAACGGTTTGATTTTACCTATCCTGAAAACCCGCTCCTGTCAACATACAAGTATATTCTTTCAATCATTTTTTGATCCAGGACCCGTTGGGCTTCTGGACAAATTCGCCGGATGCAGCCCGCTGGGAAAGGGTAATGGCCCGCCTTTTTTCCACAACAGCAATGGAGGTGTTTTGCTGTTTGGCTATATGGGCATAGATGGCTTTCCTGTCTTCATTTTCACTGGTAACAAGGGCTTCCTGATTTCTCTGCCCCGTTACAAAGGCAAGATAGCCTGAATTATTTTCACCCACAATTCCCTGGGCCTTGAGGGCAACGATGGTGGGCAGCCGTTGTTTCATTCGTTCTTTAATCCCCTGGGCACTGGAAGTTCCAATAAATAGCAACAAACCAAAAAGAACCAAAACATTTACAATTAATATGTTTTTAAATTTCATTTTTCCTCCTAATCTTTTTTTATTTTGTCTTCAGCCGCATCAATGTCATTAAAAAAGTCATCCAGGGCCCGGTCTACTTTTACATTCACATCAATGGTGATATGGATGGGTTTGATTTCAACTGGCTTGACCTCTACCTGGTGGCTGGTCTGACAACCGGCCAGGAAAAACAAAACAAGGAACATCGTTATGAAACAATATTGTCGTGTCATACCCTCTCCCTATATTCATTGTAAAAATTGTTTAATTAAAAATTGTCTTTAGTTTATTACCAAATTTTAACACCTGGTTAAAGGGAAGTTTTAAATTAACATCCAGTTTAATCCCCTGAAATCTTGATCCAGGGCTTGAGGCATCCACCCGGATAAAAGAGCCCACTTCCTTTTTATACTCAAAGGGCATGAGCCTGGCCGGCTTTCCATCCAGTTCCATATTCATGTACAGGGTATCCTCAAAGGTGTTTAGCTCAAGTTTAGCCCATTTGTAGTCAAAATCCTTCAGGGCCTCCCGGGCCAAATCCAATTGGACAAATTCCGGCGAATCCATGGGAATGCCGGCAATCAAATCTTGCGTATTTTCAATAACCACCCGCCCCCCTTTTCCCGGGGTGGAAAACAAAAACCCCTTGTCAAAGGAAATATTGCCCCGGGAATAAACAACAGGTATTCTTCCGCTCAGTGTCCCTTCACCCTCTGCATGGAAGGCCCCCATCTGCTTCAACAAATCGGACAATTCAAGCCTGTCACAATAAAAAATTAAAGAAAAAACATTGTCCTTGCCAGGCAGTCGGACAGACTCGGTGGAAACCAGTCCATTGCACCAGTTAAAACGAAGGTTTTCTATATTTAAGGATTCCCCATCTTCAATGCTGAACCGAAGCTTTGCCTTGTCAAAGCCAAACTGGCCGGCTGTTACCTTGTCAACGGTGAGCACCTGCCCGGGTAAAGATTCAGGCACAACCAAATCATTCAAATGTATAGCACCGGAAACCCCGCTAAGCGCAAGGTTCATGTCCAGGAAGGAAAGATGCCCCAGGTCAACCATGAGGGAGGCCTGACTTTTGAGATTATTCTCTTTGTATTCAATGGTTCCCTTTGATGAAAACTGAAGGATAGAATCTGCAGACAAGGATATTTCAGGAACTATTTTTTCCAAATGGCCGGACCTGAGCAAAAAGGGATCTGAATGAAAATTGATTCTGGCAGAAGGATTAGCCGGGTTCGCCCCCCCAGCGCTTCCTTCAAAGATAAGATTAAAACCGTCTAAACCGGCAATGACCGCCTCACCCCCCAGAATAACGCCCAAAATTTCATTCTGGCTGATATCCCCCCTGAGAGTGGCCGTTAATGTATTATCATACCCAAGTTCCCGGATGGAAAAAAAACCCTTTGTCTTCTCCTTTTTAAAGGGAAATACAAGGGGAAGCCTTGCATTAATGCCCGAGGCTGCCACCTTTAATTCCGGCAATTCCATCTTTCCATTTTTTAGCCTGACATCCAGTCGGACCAGAGGATCAAATTGTTTCGTAACACCACCATTTCCCGACAAATTTACCGAAACAAATTCTGCATTTCCTGTTTTGGACACCAACTTTATCCGGGACAGATCCGATTGAATATCAAATTCAAGCCCCCGCCCACCCTCGGAAAAATCCCCTTTTATTCCAGACTTAAGCACAATATTTTTAATAAACATCTCCCCATTACCCTGGGTTGTCATGAGATTTTGACAATCAAATAAAATCTGTCCTGTCTGGCGAACCTGATCCCCTTTTAATTTAAACAAAAGATGCGGTTGCTGAAGGGTTATTTTAGCGGATCCACCGGCCAGACCTATTTCCACCCCTTTTCTCCCCTTCTGTTTGTTTTTTATCTGTTTATTTTTAAGTGTCAGATCAAAAAAAGGAGAAGAATCGATAATTTTTTGTAATTTAAGATCAAAGAGGATCCCCATGACCGGTACAGGGGAGACGGATAAATCAAACCCGCCCCTGGCAGCAAGCATGCCAGCACTTGTCCCCACAGAGGCTGTAAAATTTTTAATCCTTGCGCCTGTAAATTCAGGAAGATTGGAAGGGCCGGGAAGATCCAGATTCAACTGGGACAAGGACAATTCCCAATCTGTTTCCGGCTTTTTTAAAATATCTATATCCACAGGGCCTGAAAACCCGAAACCTTCAAATTCGGGCAAAAAACCGGATAATACATCGGGATGGAAGGATCTGGCTTCAAGTCTCATAAATTCAATACCAGAATAAAAATCCCCGGAAATTATTGTTTTCACTGTTTGCCCAAGGGGATGAAAACTTGCGTTCACAACAGCTTTATTTTGAGGGGTGTCCAGGGATGCCAGAATCTCAAAGGGTATTAAGATTTCATGGGAAGGGGTTGTAAGAAGCAAGCTGGCATCCTTTAGCACCACCTGCTCGGGTACAAACCCGGAGAAAAAATCTGATTTAGCGTAATTGGCATCGCCAGAAGTTCCAGACTGTTTTGAAACATTACTTTTTCCTGGAAAAACGGCGCCATTAAAACGCAATCGGTTGTCTGCATCAATCTGTCCGGAAATTTTCAGTCCGGAAATAATTATTTTTTCAAGCTGAAATCGCTTCAAATTTTTCAAATGATATTGAAACTCCACAAAATCAGCAGACAGCCCATCCCCCATGCTGACACGGGTTACCAGAGCATGATGAATCCCTATTTTCTCTATCTTGAATCCCAGGTCTGAAAGTACAAGACCCTGGGGTAAATTCCCGGACAAACCCTTTTGAATTGGGCTTTCACCAAGTATTTTTTCACGAATTAGGGTTTCAACAATTAGGGTTTCAACAATAACAGGCAAGACAAGAAGCAGGGCCTGTGAAATCACCACCAGGACCAGGGAGGACAAAAGCAAATACTTTAGGATGGATTTATATCGCATGTTTAATCTGAATGGTTAAAAACAGATCCCCTTTTTTATGGTCCGGAATACGCTTTCCCATACCGGCAAGCCGCAGGCGGGTCCCCTTTTTAACACCGGCCGGAACCTTCACCTTATACAAAGGCTTATAAAACCCCCAGGGAATACTAACCAGTTTTTGGGTGCCGGTCAATGCTTCCAAGAAAGAGACTTCCATCTGCCCGTAGAGGTCAGGTCCCGAATCCATGGATTGGGTCACAATCACCTGGAGCCTGGGCGTATATTTCTTTTGCGTAAATCGAGTGAGCCTCTCACTGGAGATTTCAGGCAACAGCTGATTTAATTTAACAAGGAGGATGCCGACGATAAACCCGCCAATATGGGCCCACCAGGCAATGCCTGAACCAGATCCACTGCCGGCGGCATTTAAAAACTGCATCAAAAACCAAAACCCAAGAAAAATAAAGGCGGGAATTTCGATCAGCCAGGGGATGATAATAATGGGAATAATAGTGAGAATTTTCGATCTGGGATACAAAAGAAAATATGCGCCCATGACACCGGCAATGGCCCCGCTGGCCCCAATGGTCGGTACGGGGGAAAATGGATTTAAAAGAAAGTGCAATCCTCCTGAGATAAGCCCGGAGAGAATATAAAATCCAAAAAACCGGACAGATCCAAAATGGGCTTCAATATTATCCCCAAAAATATACAAAAACCACATATTCCCCAAAAAATGCCAGAAACCACCGTGGAGAAACATATATGAAAACCAGGAAAAAATTTGATTGGACAAGGAAAAATGCCGGGACAGATCCCAAACCGTATATTTTGCCGGCACCAGTCCATACAGATAAAACACCGAATCATTTCCCAGTCCCAATTGAAGTTGAAATAAAAAAACCAAAAGGGTGATACCCATAATGGCATAGCAACCAATGGGTATACTGGTTGTGGGTTGGTTGTCCCGAAGGGGAATCATTTGATAACCTTTAGTCCATAATGAATTTCAAGATCTTGTTTCAAAGATTTTACAATCTCCATCACCCCGTCTTCAATGGTAAACGTAATGGAGTCCTTTCCCCGGCTCATTCGGGCAAAAAGTTCCCCACCGGAATCCAGCCCGATCCGCTGCTTTAGATAATCCATCCAACCAAAATAAAGATATTGGATCTGTGCTTCGGGAAGTCTGGCAATAATCGTTTTTGTTTTATGGGGAAGATCTTTTACAATCAACTCAACAGCCTCCTCTTTTGTTTTTGGAAACGCCATTTTTCCCGCGTCCGGGATAAGAGCGTTTATCTTCTCTTCATGGGTTGAACCCAAAAACATCATGTACAGCACTGCTTCAAGAATGGATTTCACATCAAAATATATGCCAGGGTCATGGCTGGCACGGGATCCTGCCACATTCAAAATTTCAATTTGATTTTCCAGTATAAAAGACTGCAATATCATGGCGGCTTCAAAGGAATCGTTATTTAAAAGATCAATATGACAATTGGGTTTTCCTGCAACCTTTGAAAAAGATTTGGTTAAAGCAGACCCGGAGGACAGCCGCCCCCTCGACAGAATAACCGTACCATGGGAATCAATGATATTTTGTTTTGTTCGACTCGGATAGTCATAGGTATTCATCTCCCTTAGCTTGTATTTTAGGGGCAATGGCCCGGATTCAGTTTTTCTCCCCTTGGAAATCCAGCCGCCATGGGGAATACTTAATTTAATGGCAAGATCAATGGCGGCACGGTCCGCGCCTGTCTGCCCTCCTGAGATTATTTTTCTCAACATATGAAAATCCCGATAATGCTAAAATTTTGCTGTTTTAAAAGATGATTATTTTAAAAAATTGCTTTTTAATCATACCAGTAAAGGGTATAACTTCAATACTATTTTAAGTTTAACCTTAGGATTAATGTCGATTTAATGAATATACCGACCAAAGAAGAATGTTTTTGTCTTATCCAAGAAATGGATATGATGGACCACATCATTGACCATTCCATAATGGTCAGCAATGTGGCCTTGTGTCTTTGCCGATTCCTGAAAGAAAAATTCCCCGATATCAATGTACAGGCAACTCGTTCTGCCGCCCTTCTCCACGACATCACCAAGACAAGAAGTTTTGACACAGGAGAGGTACATTCAGAAACAGGCGGCCGTCTCCTGACAGATCTGGGCTTTCCTGAAATTGGAAATATTATCCGCCAGCATGTGATACTTGACGCCTGCCCCGATACCACACCATTAGCGGGTGCCACGCCAGTATCTGAACAGGAAATTGTCAATTATGCAGATAAAAGGGTTTTACATGATCAGGTGGTTTCTCTGGAAAGACGGTTGGAATATATAAAGATTAGATATGGATCCAAACCCGAGTTCAAATGCCGGATTCAACTCATGTGGAAGGAGGCCCTGACTCTTGAACAAAAGCTGTTCAGCCACCTACCCTTTAAACCGGCCCAATTGTCCGATTTGATCTTGCCCGCCATTGTAAAAGAATAGAACCAAATTCAGTCCACAACATAAGATTGCACAAGATTGAACAGATCATTTATGGAAAACGGTTTTGCTAAAAAAGCATCTGCTCGGGCAAGTTCCGCTTTTTTTTCATTGGCATCCCTCCCGGACATGATAATGAAAATTTTTTCAGGGGTTTGCTCTTTTATCTTTGCCATCAGTTCAAACCCGTCCATATCCGGCATGTCAACATCGCAAATCACGATATCTGCTTCATTGCCATCCTGGAGATACTGCCAGGCAGACTGACCATTTTCAAAGGATAAAACTTCCCGGTTCACGCAATAGGTCAAGGCGTTCACCGTCAGATCCCGGATCCCGGAATCGTCATCCACTACCAAAATTTTAACGTTCTGAATAATGAATTTTACCTCCCCAAAGGGTTGATGGCATCAGGCTGCCATCAGAACATCATGAAACAAGGACAATTTTTGTCTGGGGAATGCCGTTTGAATAATAATTTCAATATTATCTAAAACAGCTTCCCTGCGGTGAATGCCCAAGGGATAGTCTTCACTGATAATCGCAGTTGCCATCACACTAAATAATTTAACCCTTTCCTTGAACAGATGGGAAGATGTGCTGGAACCGAGAAAGGAAATATTCAAGTTCGGAATAATTTTAAAAACACTTGCCGCCGTTTCCAGAACTGCCTCTTTCCGATAATCCCCCACGGGGTAGCCTTTGAGCTTAGCTCTTACCATCACAATCAACAAATGAAGCCGCATGAGAAAAAGATGGGTATCATCCATCTTGCTGCCGCTTGTATGTATGGGCCCAAATCGTTTCATATTTCATTCCCAAAAAAGGCAAATCTTAAATCGAACACTCCGTAATCCACACCGGAGAAACAATAGCATACTCATATCATAGATGGGTAAAAACTCAACCGTTTTTACCCATCCAAAGGGTGTGAATTGCGAGAAAAGCCATCCAGACCATCTATACAAAAATTCAGATGCGCTATGTTCTGTTTAATTTTGCAAATTTTTTCCTGCTGGACAAGTTTTTCACTTTGTTTCAGGGAAAACAGCACCTCCATATCCTCATCCAGGGATTCGTACAGGGCAAAACGCTGGTGAATTTTTTCTTTAAAATCCCTGGTGACCGCCTGGATCAACGGCTCAAAATAAAGGGTGTTCAAGCTATCATGATACGAGTCTAACTGGCCTTGGATGGATACAAGACTTTCCTTTTTAATTTTTCTGGCAGCCCTGTCAAATCCCGGAGTAAATGAAAAACGCATATGTTTGTCCTTCAGGGAGAAAAAAAGCTGGCAAAGGGATTGAAGTCCCAGGCCCGTTATGGCATTGGCTCTCATTTTAGTCGTATATCGTGCCGTAAATACAGTTTCAGGAAGGGTTAGCCCCAAAATTTTTTTAATTCCCTGGATGTCCACGGACTTGATGGACCCGGGATCACTTTTTAATAATTGATCTGAGATTAAGGTTGTTTCCTTACCCATCTGGCTGCTTAATTTTAAAAAATCAATCTGATAGGAATCGAGCAAAGATTGAAAATATGAATGAATTCTTGTTTCCTGAATTTCAATCAATTTTTTTAACTCCGGAACAATCTCTTCCAGGGCAAACAGATCAATTTTCCGCTTATAATCCTGAAACATAAGGTATAATATTTGTTTGAAACCTGTTTCTTTTATCCTGGATCTATAAGGCTCTGCATCGATGGAAGTGTTTTGTATAAACCTGCGCACCTGTTTACGAATATTAATTGAGTCCCGGGCAAAGGCTTTTTTTAAATTTGACTGGATCTCTTTTACCAGACCCGACACAGCCCCTTCTATGGAATTATCCACAATTGATTTAAGCCGGGAAGCATTTTCATTGATTTCCTTTAATTGAATCCTGGTTTTTTTTTCTCCATCCATGTCAGCACAAAGGACCCCATAAAAGATATCGGCTTTTTTGTTCAGTGCCTCTGCCATCATCCGAATTCGTTCCAAATGATTGGATAAAATCAGATCATAATTATTTTTTCCCAGCAGTTGATTCAATCTTTGGTGAAACCCATCACTGTTGTCCTTGCAATATCCGATCATTTTCTCATCTTCCTGCCATAATTCAAACCGCTTGGTATCCCTTCGGGGCAGGCGGGATCCAATGGTCTGGAATAAATTATATAGGGCTGAAAACGAATACAGGCTGGGATTTTGTATCAAAAATTCAAGTTCCTGGGAAATTTTAGATTCAATTTGCACAAGATCCTCAAGGTTCTCATGCTCGGTTAAATCGCAATTGTTCACAAACAAGATATTTTCAATCAATCCCAATTGTTTGATGATTTTTAAAAACAGGATATCCGATTGCCTAAGGCCGATTCTGGAACTAATGCAATAGACGATCAGATTGGCTGATTCAATATATTTGACAACCTGACTCAGCTGGGCCGGATCTGTTGAATCAGCCCCCTGGCAATCGGCTATTTCAATATTCGGATCAATAACCTTGCCAAAAACATCAAGGCAGACATCCTTGACATAGAAAGCCATGGCAGGATCCGAGGTAAAGGATTTGTGTTTCTCAAAAGATTTGGAGGAAAATATAATTTTCCCCTGGTCCGCACCGATAATATCCTTGCATGCCTCATATCCTTTGAGAGCATTTCTGATTAAAAGGGTCTCAGGCCTAATACCGGAACCGGTCACAGGAAACTCTTTTACAAGCTTGTCATATACCTGGCCCAGATAGGCCCGGTCTTTTTTCCGCCTCAAATCAAAGGTATCGGCAATTGTTGGCCCCTGCCCATCATCGGGAAACATATCCAATGTCTTTTTGATATGATTATTAACCTCATCCCAGGATTTGAGCACCAGGGTGGCTTCATTTTTCTTACCCTTCCTGATCCGTGTGGTAATGGAGGTCACTACCCCTGCCCCTCTTTTTACCAGTTCCTTACCGGCCAGTGAATTGATAAAGGTACTTTTTCCGGATTTTATCACCCCTACAACGGCAATCCGGATCAGACCGGACTGAACATGACCGGGAATTTCGAGACAGTTTTTTTTACAGGCAGCCAGAAAGCTGTTGTTCCCCGGGGAAATCTCTTCCATCATGTCAATGACGGTTAGTGTCTGTGTGACAATGGAATCGATTGTTTGTAAAGGCGTTTTGTGTGTTGTCATAATCGGATTGGGAGTCAATAAATCAGCATCATTGCTTTTTCATATTTGACATTGGGGTTGGTTGAAAAGAGGAGATCACTTGACGGTTCACAGGTAAGCCATGCACTGTCATGAAGTTCATTATCAAGCTGTAAAGGTCCCCAGCCGGCACATCCCAGGATAATCATAAACGATTCGGGCCCTTCTTGAACAGCGATGGCTTCTAAAATATCCCTGGAATTGCTCAGATAAAGCCAATCTGTAACCCTTAGGCTTTCATTCCAGTTAAAAGGAGGTCCGTGGAGCACAAAGACACCACTTGGCTGCACAGGCCCCCCAAGATAGATATCCAGTTTATCCACGCTGGCATTGCAATCAATTTTTAAATCTTCAAACAATTCCCTGCCCGTGAGCAGGGGATGAACCTTATTTACAATAAATCCCAGGGCGCCGGATTCATTATGTTCACACATACAGGTCACTGTCTGGTAGAAATTGGGATCTGGAAGTCCCGGCATTGCCAGGAGAAATTTGCCCTTCACGCTTTCAGAAAGTTCATCACTCATACACCAACTCCGTAATTTAATCTTGACATTCCAATTCCTGTACACGTATATCAGTTAATTGAGTAATCTTAAATATTTTTGATTGATTTGCAATACTTTTATTTTGTGAAAAGGTTTTATGAACAAAATCCCGGAAAAACCAGATCAACTACATCCATTATCCCAGAACCGCTCCTCTTTTATCAAAGAGAAGCCCTTTTCAGGGCAAAAAGAATCTTTTGATAAAATTCTAGAACAATTTAACGCCCCCCTTGAAACAAAAGAGTCACTCCAAATTTCCCGGGAATTGCCGGAATTGGAAGGTGTATACAAAGCTGCAACCATCCACCAGCCGGATAAAGCCGAAGAACTTACCCAAAAGGTAAGCAGTTCTATTGGTCTCTTGGAAACCTATGCGACCTGGCTGTCCGACCCAGACAAAACCTTGAAACAAGCCTATACCCTCCTTGAAGAACTGGCAGAACAAACCCGCCAGCTCAACCAGGAGATCAGTCAGGAACCAATCCAGCAACCAAACAAGAACTCCGACCAACCGCCTACAACTGACCAGGGCCTGCAACAAATCATAACCCAACTAACCGCATTGGTTGAGGTTGAACAGATTAAAATCAACCGGGGAGATTACATAGATCTTCCCTAGAGCTTAGGGCTTATCTTCTTTCCTGCCGTAGACATCATCAAACCGAACAATATCATCTTCCCCCAGGTAAGAGCCGGACTGCACCTCAATCAATTCCAGGGGAATTGTTCCTGGATTTTCCAGTCGATGCACCATGCCAAGGGAGATATAGGTAGATTCATTTTCCAGGAGCATAATTTCCTGGTCATCCCTTGTGACCATGGCCGTACCCGAGACAACGGTCCAGTGTTCCGCACGGTGGTAGTGTTTTTGTAAAGACAGCTTGGCCCCGGGCTTGACTGTAATTCGCTTCACCTGGTACCGAAGGGAGGCATCAATGGTCTCATAATTTCCCCAGGGTCGGTAAACCCTCCTGTGGGTGACAGACTCTTCTCTTTTCTTGGCTTTAAGCTGGAGAACAATCTTTTTAACATCCTGGACCCGGTCCCTGGGAGAGACCAGAATGGCATCACCTGTTTCAACAATAACAAATTTTTCAAGACCAACCGCTGCCACAAGCCGGCTTTCTGCATGGATATAGGAATCTTTGACATCCTGGGTTAGGATATCCCCCTTTAGCACATTGCAGTCCTTATCCTTGTCACCGGTCTGCCACAGGGCATCAAAGGACCCCAAATCATTCCACCCGGCATCCAGGGATACCATAACCCCTTTGTCGGTTTTTTCCATGACAGCATAGTCAATTGAATCCGAGGCCACCTTTCCAAAAAGTTCCCTGTCAAGCCTAAGAAAATCAAGATCCTGGGTTCCAGATTCAATCACCTGCCTGCACAGGGCGAGCATATCCGGGGCATGTTGTGCCAGCTGATCGATAATGGCAGAGGCCTTGAACATAAACATGCCCGAATTCCAGCAATAATCATTTGACAAAACATAGTCACGGGCATGTTTTTCATCCGGCTTTTCAACAAAACATTCAATTTTACAGGCATAGGACAAGTCATTGATTTGCTGACCTTTTTTAATATATCCATACCCGGTTTCAGGGGATGCCGGAACAATTCCAAAGGTGATTAAAAAACCTTTTTCGGCAAAATCATTGCCCTGGGATATTTTTTCATGGAAGTGATTTAAATTTTCAATAACATGGTCTGCCGGCAGAACCAGCATGACAGGGTCCTCCCCTTTTTCAAGCAGCTTTATGGCAGCCAGAGCAATGGCAGGGGCGGTATTCCTCCCCATTGGCTCCAGAATAATGGAATGGGGTTCAATCTTGATCTCAAGCAATTGTTCGGCGGTCATAAACCGATGGGCCTCATTGCATACCACCACAGGGGCTGCCATCTCATCAACATTTTCAAGCCGCAAAAGCGTATTCTGCAGCATGGTATGTTCATTATATATATCAATCAATTGTTTGGGGTACAACGCTCGGGAAAGCGGCCATAGCCTCGTTCCTGAACCACCTGCCAGGATTACCGGAACAATCATAAATACTCCTTATAAAAAAATTGAGCAGTACTACCCTGCCTGTTATAAATCTGCTTAAATTTTATTTTTTAGACCTAGGTTAAATCAACATCGGGCTGTCCAAGCGAATTAATTTATTTTTTAGCAACATACAGATTGATGTACAAGCCTTTCTCCACCCCATACCGATTAAATAAATCAAGGGAAAAACCGCATGAAGACAGCCAACCATTTACCTGCTCTTGCTCAAACCCCAGCCAGGACCCGCCAATGATCTCCTTGATATTTTCCTGTTCATGCTTTTCAAAATCTGCCAGCAAAAACATCCCCCCGGGCTTGAGTACCCGAAAAACTTCATTTAATGACTTTTCAGGCTCAAAAATATGGTAAAGCACCATGCTCATGATCACGGTATCAACCTCCTGATCTTTCATGGGAAGATTTTCAAGCTCTCCCAAACGCAGCTCAATGGTCTTTGTGCCAGGCAATTTTATCCTGGCCTGCTCCAACATTTCCGGAGAACTGTCTACACCGATGAGCATTTTTTTATTCTCAAGAAAAAGACTGCCCAACATTTCCCCGGTGCCGCAGCCAAGATCTGCCACCCGGTCGCAACCCAAAAGCATCTGCTTGAACACCTCATTTAAATCAAAGGTTCCCAGCACTTCCTTTTTCAAACGATCCCATTGGGGAGCAACCGTTCTAAAAAAACGCTTGGCTCTGTTTTTTCGGATGGTTATGCTTTGTTTTGCCTTTTGAAGATCCTGGGCACAGACGGTTTCTTTTTCAACCCTGGCACAGGCCAGGTTGATCAATGAAAGTGTATTTACGGTCTTGTCGGCTGAATAATAAATAAAACTGCCATCCTTGCGGGACATCAGCAAACCCGATTCCATCAGAATTTTCAAATGACGGGAAACCCCGGACTGAATCATGTCAACAATGGAAACAATCTCATTCACGTTGAGTTCATAATGGTTGAGAATATTCAATAACCGAAGCCGTGTGGGGTCAGAAAGTGCTTTAAACTGTTTTATAATTTCCATGTAATAATAATATCAACCTGTGGGTAAACAAATATTTATAAGGTAATTTCCTGGCCATAGGCCAATACTTGACAGGAACCTCCCTGCTGTTCCACCTTTTGCTTGAAGAGTGCAGGATCAGTTTCAATCACGGGAAATGTATTGTAATGAATGGGGATAACCATATCCGGCTTAACAAACTCACAGGCTTTTACGGCATCCTCTATGCCCATGGTAAAATTATCGCCAATGGGTGCCAACATTAAATTCACCCTATTCATCTCACCAATGAGTTTCAAATCAGAGAAAAGGCCGGTATCTCCCATGTGATAAATGATCCGATTTTGAATATAAAGAAGGATACCCGTTGCAGATCCGTGGCATTCACTATCAGGGGTTGTAGACCCAT
Source organism: Desulfobacteraceae bacterium (assembly GCA_016744295.1). GTDB lineage: Bacteria > Desulfobacterota > Desulfobacteria > Desulfobacterales > Desulfobacteraceae > NBML01. The sequence goes on from JADGEQ010000014.1 coordinate 56,812, forward strand.
GCAGCGCCTGGGTCAGCTTCACCCGTCCAAAGCCAAATTCATGGGAACCTCCAATGTGCATATTATGGGCACGAACCCCCTTGGAGACAATATAATTGGCCAGTTCATTCTCACAAATACACAGTGAATTACAACGGGTTGCGATACTCAGTGTATCTCCCAAGTGATCGCCGTGACCATGGGTTAACAAGATAAAATCCGCTTCCACATCCGCCGCCTTCACAGGGGAGGTGGGATTACCATCCAAAAACGGATCAATGAGAATACGTTGCCCATCATCTGTTGTGATTTGAAAAGCAGAATGGGAAAAGTATCTTAATTTCATGATGGGCCTCCTTGTATAGTTGTTTTCTTTCTTTTATCACAACCACATGAAATCTCAACCCGAACACTATTGTCTCAATTCTTCTTTGTCTCCCATGATTGTCTCAAGTCGTCGATACGCATATGTCTCGGCGCTTCTTCGCCCCAAAGGGCATCCGAGGGAAAGCCCTTAAATATAACCTTTTAAATTCAGTGCATTAAAATATAATTCTGTATTTTTCTTCCCTGGCATACCTCTTGAAAATGATATGCCCACAATAGGTTGATAAATGATAGGCCCATAGCAGAACAATGAGTTTAAACATAACAATATACCCTATAAGGAGAATATCATGAGCGTATTGGTTGGAAAAGATGCACCTGATTTTACAGCAACCGCCGTTGAAAAGGACCAGATCATCGGAGAATTCACCCTGTCCCAGTTCAAAGGACAATATGTGGTGCTCTTTTTCTATCCCCTGGATTTTACCTTTGTTTGCCCCACAGAACTCCATGCTTTCAGTGACAAGCTGGATGAATTTGAGAAAAGAGATGTAAAGGTTATCGGTGTGAGTATTGATTCTCATTTTTCCCACCTGGCATGGCTGAAGACACCAAAAGCCAAGGGGGGAATCCAGGGGGTTGCCTATCCCATTGTTTCAGATCTGAACAAAACCATTTCCCGGGATTATGATGTTCTGGTCGAGGGTGCCGGCATTGCCTACCGTGGACTTTTCCTTCTGGACAAAGAGCATGTGGTCCGCCACCAGGTGGTAAATGATCTGCCCCTTGGAAGAAATGTGTCAGAAACCCTACGAATGGTGGATGCCCTGCAATTTACTGAAAAATATGGTGAAGTCTGCCCGGCCAACTGGAACCAGGGTGACAAATCAATGAAACCCAGCCAGGATGGATTGGAAGCATTTTTCAAATAATTGGTCAACAGTATCCACGCTAAAATGTTTTTTTGCCGGGTGCTAAAATTAAGGGGGCCAGGAATAGATTACCCTGGTCCCTTTTCAAATTGATTGATTGGTTTTTTATATTTTTATAGCTCCTGTTCAATTATTTTACGGACAATACCGGGCATACCGCCTGGAGAATAACAGCCTGGGCAGTGGACCCGAAAAGAAGCTTTCCCACTTTGGACCTACTTTTAACCCCGATAATAATTTCGTCAACACCCTTTTCGTTGGCAAAATTAACAATATCATCTCCGGCGTCAAGACCCCTTACCAGAAGATGGGTTTTGCAGGCAACGCCGTTTTCATCAAAATATTGTTTCACTTTTTCCAGATTTTCCTCCGCCTCTTTTACCTTCAGCTGCTCAGCCTTGCTTCCTCCGATCATTGAGGTCACAATCAGCACCTCACCCTTAAAAGCCTTTGCATGTTCCAGGGCAATTTTCAGTAATTCCTTCCCTAAATTTACGCCCTTATATCCGACCAGAATTTTCATTTTCATCCCTCTTTTCAATATTAATTGATACACGCTTGAAATTCGAACAGACTTTCTGATACATAAAAGATTTAATCGCCATTCACAAGAAAAAAAAACGTCCCCTACAAACTACACAATTTGTACACCGATAAAAACAGTTACCAGGAAAAGGATAACGCAATTTTTCCAAAAGAAAAAAAGATCATTGAAAAAAAAGGGCATTGGGTGATAAAAGGAGGTAAACCTTTGCAACTCTTCTGGAGGACAATACATGAACCGCCCACGTCTAAAAACTTCGATCATCTTTTTTCTTTTTATTTTCCTCATGGGGGGATGTTCCTCGGATCAACAAAAAACGGATACCTTCATCAAGGAAGCAAATCTCTACTTTGAAAACCAGGAATATGATAAGGCCAAGATACAGCTCAAAAATGCGATAAAAATAGATCCTACGTCAATCCCGGCCTATCGGCTTCTGGCCCAGATCAATTTGAAACAGGAAAATGCCCGGGAGGCTTTTTCCTCCCTTTTAAAACTAGAACAGTTGGAGCCGGATAACCTTGAGACCAAAATTCAACTGGCCTCCTTTTACCTGCTTGCAAAAGAAACCATCGAAGCTGAAAAAAGAATTGAGGCAGTGCTTGCAAAAGATCCGGATAATATCAAAGCCCTCTACCTTCACGCCGGAGTCCTTGGTAGGAAAAATGAAAATATTGAACAAATCAAACAAGTCTATGGAAAAATTCTGGAACTTGATCCCAAACAATCAAAGGCCATTCTGGTTATAGCAAGGATTTATCAGGCCCAGGGGGATTTTAACAACGCTGAAAAAAATCTCAAAAAAGCGGTTCAAGTTGATCCGGACAACATCAATTTATACAAAGCATTGTTTGGATTTTATCTGTCCCAAAAAGAGTTTGATGCTGCAGAGGATGTGCTCCATAGCCTTGTCCGTCAAAGGCCGGGTGCCTTTGAACCCCAGGTTATGCTAGCTAATTATTATGGGGCACAGCAGGATAATATAAAAGCTGAAGCTGCATTTTTAAAAGCTGTTGAGCTTGCCCCTGAAAATATCACTCCCCATATGCTGATTGCAAGATTCTATAATTCAATTGAACAACCCCAGAAAGCTGAAAAATTTATTAAAAAAGCGTTAAAAATAGATCCCGAACATGTGGGTATAAAAACAGCTTATGCAGATTTCCATTTTGTTAATAAAAATATTGAACAAGCAAAAAAACTAACCTATGAAATTCTGGCCGACCGGCCGGATTATATTCCTGCTAAACTGCTGAAGGGAAAACTTTTTGCCCATGAAAAAAAATTAGATGAAGCCATTATAATTTTCCAGGCCCTGATCAAAGAGGAGCCAGAGTCGCCCCTGTATAATTTTTTTCTGGGATCTGCTCTCCTTGAAACAGGCAAATCACAACAGGCATTGCCCTATTTTAACAAAACCCTGGAAAAAAATCCCAGACATTTTAAAGCCAGACTTGTGGTAGCAGACCTTCACTATCGGAAAAAAGATTATTTTCTTGCCGAGGCTGAGGTAAAAAAAGCCCTTGAAATACAGCCCCAAAATTACAATGCCCTTCTTTTACGGGGGAATATCCATGGGGCACAAAAAGAGTATGATGCAGCACAAATTATTTTCAAAGATCTTATCCAGATGGATCCTGAAAATCCAGCAGCCCATTTCAAGCTGGGAAGTATCAACATGGTTAAGAAAAATCCGGTCGCAGCCCTGGAAAACCTTGAAACAGCCCTGGCGATAAATCCCAACCTCATGGATGTATTCACCAATATTATCAGCCTGCACGCTTCGGGCAAAAATTTCAAGGCTGCCCTTGAAAAATGTGACGCCCACCTGCTAAAGGTCAAAGACAACCTTATTGTCACCTCAATCATATTAAACCTAAAGGGAAATCTTTTACTGGCAACAAAAAACGTGGGATCTGCAAAAAAAACCTTAATGCTCTCCATTGAAAAAAACCCCAAATTTATTCAACCCTATCTTACCCTGACAAAAATATACAATTCTGAAAAAAATGAAGAAAAAGAGATGCAAACATATAAAGATCTCATTAAACACAGGCCGGACCAGGCCGGACCCCATAGTTTTATAGGCACACTTTACGAAAAAAAAGGTGAACACGCCCTGGCAGAAGACCATTATAAAAAAGCCCTGGCCATAAACCCTGAATATATCCCGGCCATGAACAATCTGGCATTTCTCTATGCCCAGCAGGACAGAGAGCTGAACACTGCACTTGAACTGGCCCGGAAGAGCAAGGAAATGGCAGGGGAAGTTCCTGCTATCATGGATACCCTGGGTTGGGTCTATTATAAAAAGCAATTGTATGACAGTGCCCTGTCAGAGTTTGAAAACTGCCTTGAAAAAAATCCGAACAATCCAGTTTTTCATTATCATCTCGGGCTTGCCTATAATAAAAAAATGGACTATGCAAACGCTGAAAAATCCTTAAAAAAAGCGTTGGAACTCCAAAACAACTTTGACGGATCTGATGACGCCAGAAAAATTCTTGAACAGATGTGATACGACGCTAACGCCCCTTCCGTTCCATCTAATGAGGAGAGTGCAAAGGAATTGTCATTATAGGATTTTTAAGCATAAGAAGCCGCAAATGGATAACGATGCTTAACTGTGGATTTTATAATTAATTGTCCATGACCACAAAATCTGGTGTTGAGATTTGATTCAAAAAACAGAGAACTATGTATACTTATTGTCGACGCTGAATTCCTGGCACCCCGTTTATGCCAAAGCAATTTGCCTTTTATTAAGGGGCCTTGGGCTATAATAGTAGACAAATTGAACACCCACAAACCATTTTTAACGACCAGCTGAACAGCTCGCAGTATTGCGGCTGCAAGAGCGCCGGGTTGGGCTTTTATTTTAAAGGCCTAAATTGTCTAACAGCGGTTTTTCATATACGTCACTCTCTGCAGGGTAACGTAAGCCATTGACTCCATATTGTTTTGCTAAAGACCAAAGAATGCTTTCACCTGCTGGCAGCTTCGTCGGTGCTATGGAATAAACAGGGTCCTCGTATGCTTCTTCTGGCGAAATGATTTCCCACCCCTTTGATCTGTACATTGCGATGATGTCAGGTAAAAATTCAGCATTAATAGCCTTGGTATGCAGAAGAAGAACATGTTTTATGCTTCGCTTAAGGACTTGTTCAGATAAAGAATCATAATAAATAGTGCGGGCCCATAAATGATCAAGATAGGCAATGCGGAACGATGATAAATCTTCGTCTGGGTAATTTTTGACCCACTCCAGAAATCGTATATTGTAGTACCAGTCGCTGGCATCAATGCTCACGGCTCCCGATTTATATCCGTGGTTCATCAACCAATTTCTGAATCCATCACGCTTTAATACCGTTTCACCCTCTTTAAGATATGGAAAACGCAGGCGCTTAGTCCAACCGGGCATGTTTTTTAGCAAGGTTTCATTTTTTTCTGTGTCAGCAATGAATTGTTCAAGCGTCACTTGCTCTGAACAAAAATTGAGATGGGAATAAGTGTGGTTGGCAACAGCATGGCCGGCTTTTCCCCAGTCTCTTACTAAATTAAGACCTGCTGGGCTGTCGATCCGCTTTCCTGCAGGAAACAAAATTGACTTAATTTGTGCCTTTGACAAGGCTTCTAGGATGGATGAATTCCATGAAGAGGCCATTGGTTGACTCCGTGGGTCCAGTCCGTCATCAAATGAGAGGGCAATACTTTTGGCCTGACTAATTGAGGGCAGACAAAGTGATAAAATTATAAAAGAAGTGACCAATAAATTTTTGGCAACACATATTTTTTTCATTTGTTCTTTTCCTTAATATTCACAGTTTATCTCACAATTCAAAATCACTTTAGTTAGCTATACAATATGAAAATTTTGAATCGTATCAGATCTGGGCATGCACATCTATCATGCTCAACATATCATATCAAGAGATTTAAAATCTTAACTTACTTTTTCAGAATAGGAATCTGAGCAATCAATGTCATTAACTTAGTGGACAGATTTATAGCAAAAAACGGACCCCTTTCTTCTTATTAAAATCTCGGAAATATTTTCTTCCCGACCCTACAGACTCAATCGTTTTAACATTGCATTTTGCCTCTGCCATAGCTTCTCCGATGGCAACACCTTTAGTTTCTCGGATCGGTGTGGTTTTAATTTCAAAATATTTGGTGGTCTGCTTTTCATGATCTGGATGTCTTTGGCCGCTTTCCAATTCTTTCTGTAAGTCGACCTTTCGATTATTGAAGACTATTTGCGTATTGGTATATATCCCCTCATTATATTCTTGGATATATGAACTGCAACAAAAGATAAGATCCCTAAAACGGTCCCACCGATACCAATTTGTTAAAAGTGAGGTAGGGTGGCCCCCCAAAAGGCCAATAAACATTGCTCATTGGCCTTTTAAGGTGGTGATAGGATTAATTTGACTTTAACAGGACAACACATTTATAATCCAGATATTTAACGGTTCAGGATAAAATACATGATCAAACAGGAAGCGTACAATGCGAATACTTGTAATTGAAGATGATCGGAAAATTTCAGATTTCATTGCCAAGGGTCTTAGGGAATCAGGCTTTGCCGTGGACCAGGCATCCGACGGTATTGACGGGCTGCATCTGGCGCTGACCGAACCCTATGATGTGGGTATATTTGATATCATGCTACCGGGCATCACCGGCCTTGACATCATACAGAAAATAAGGGCCAGCCGGATCAACACCCCAGTGATTATTTTAAGCGCCCGGCGACATGTCAATGACAGGATCAAAGGCCTTCAGACAGGAGCGGATGACTACCTGACAAAACCCTTTTCCTTTTCAGAGCTGCTGGCACGGGTACAGGCACTTATCCGCCGTGCAAGCGGAACAACAGAACCAGTATTTCTTAAAGTATCCGATCTCAGTCTGGATCTTTTGACCCGGGAAGTTCATCGTGCAGAACAGCTCATCGAGTTGAACCCCCGGGAATTTTCCCTGTTACAATACCTTATGCAGAATACGGGGCGGGCAGTTTCCAAGACCGCTATCCTAGAGCATATCTGGGGATATAATTTCGATCCTCAGACCAATACCGTTGATGTACTTGTCTGTCGTCTTCGGGCAAAAATTGACAAGAGTTTCAACAAAAAACTGCTGCATACCCTTCGAGGTGTCGGTTATGTCCTTAAATCCTCTGAGTAAATACAAAAACAGCATAGAATTCAAATTGACGTTCTGGTACGCTACCATTTTCATTCTAAGCTGGTTTATCCTTTTTACAGCCGGTTACACCCTGCTTGAAAAATCTATTCTCTCCAAAGATCGGCAGATTATCCAGGGTCTGCTCGATAATTATGTACTGGTGGCCAAAGCAAAAGGGGTGCCCCAGTTTATATCAAGCCTGAAACAGGAAACCCTCGCCCATATAACAGGGGGGCGGTTTGTTCTGGTGACCTCTCCTGCCAAAGAAATTCTTTATCTGACACGACCCTATGGCTGGCCTGAACTTAATTCTAAAACCATATTCGACGTGCTGGAATTCAAACCCCATGGATGGGTTTACCTGGCCACAAATCATTACTATAACCTGAACGATCCTATACCCAGGGATGATGAATTGGAAATTACAGGCCGGAAACTGCCTGATGGAACAATGCTATGGCTGGGACATTCGGCAGAGTCCAGGGAAGAGTACCTGGAAAGTCTCCGTGATAACTTTTTTTTAATAATGCTCCTTGTAGTCCTGGGCTCTGTGTTTATCGGTGCATTCATGGCCTGGCGGTCAATGGCACCGGTCAGAGCGCTGACCCGCACTATGGTCCGGGTTCGCTCCGGTCGCATTGACGCCCGGCTACCACTGACTGACAAAGAAAGTGAACTTGCGGGACTGGCAGAACAATTCAATCTCATGCTGGATCGTATCCAGGATCTGATTTCCGGGATGCGAGAGGCGCTGGACAATGTGGCCCATGACTTGCGCACCCCTTTAACCCGGATGCGAATTTCCATTGAACGCGGGGTGCTGGACGATGACCCGAATCAGCTAAAAGAAGCTCTGTTTGACTGTGCTGAGGAGTCTTCCCGAATATCCAGAATGCTGACCACACTCATGGATATTTCTGAGGCCGAAACAGGTGTAATGGAGTTGAAAAAATCTTCCATTCCCTTGGATCAACTTTTGGAAGAGGTAACAGATATTTATCAATATGCCGCAGAGGAAAAATCAATAAACTTGGTGATTGACTGCCCCTTGGGACTATCCATGACTGCGGACCCCGACCGGCTCCGGCAAGTGTTGTGCAACCTTATGGACAATTCTGTTAAGTATTCTCCCGATGAAAGCAAGATCCTTATCCAGGCTGAGGCGAAAAAAAATATCGTGGAAATCTGCATAAAAGACCAGGGCATCGGGATTGCCCCCAAGGATGTTCCCAGAATTTTTGAGAGACTTTACCGCAGTGACCACAGTCGCACCACCAAGGGATCGGGCTTGGGCCTGGCCCTGGTCAAAGCCGTCGTCCAGGCCCACCAGGGAAACATTCGGGTGGATAGTACGCCCGGTGAGGGGACTGTGTTTACACTGACCCTTCCAGAGAGCAGTTAAGATGGCAAAACGTCTGTGGCTTTCGCTAAAATCATATAAATTGCAATTCGAATAAAACTCTTTCAGCAAAATTCAAACCATTAAAGAGAGTTGGGGAAACGATCACCGGTGAGACTATAAATAGTCACCGGCCTATTTTTTCCCTTAAGCATAGTGTCCGGCATTGCGAAGGACGATTAAAAGAAGCAATGTTAAAAAGTGGTTCAATCGCTGTGGGGGGACTGCATTGATAGGAGCAGGAATTTTTACTGCAGGAATGCAACGATCCGCTTAGTCGGTTAGAAGAAAGGATATTTATATGAAACCAGCACCGGTTAAAGAAACAGTTTCCATTGAAGATTTCGAAAAACTCGATATCCGAGTTGGAACCATCCTAGGGGTCTCAGATGTTGAAAAATCAAATAAATTAATGAAATTGAACGTGGATTTTGGTGATCATGTCCGTTCAATCCTCGCAGGCATAAAGCAAGAACGTGGGAATCCAAAAGAAGTTGAAGGGAAACAAGCTCTTTTCGTATTAAATTTGCCGGAGAGGAAAATGGCTGGAGAAATCTCACAGGGAATGTTGTTTGATATTGGTTATGCTGACAAGATCAAACCTTGTCTTTCAATGCCAGAAGTAGTTGTTCCAAACGGGTCAAGGGCAGGTTAACATGACAAATATAGTCTACATTGCGACAAGCATAGACGGATATATTTCTGATAGGGATGACGGGTTGGATTGGCTGGAGATGGTTCCTAATCCGGATAGCTTGGATTTCGGATGGGCCGCTTTTATAAAACGCATTGATGCAGTTCCCTGAACTCATTGCCTGAAGAATATAGTGGAAAGGCTGAGATTATAAAAGGTCCTCTTTCAGAGGTACTACTGACCATTAAAAAGGGAGTGTTCGAAAATCTGTATATTGATGGTGGTGTTACAGTTCATAGTTTTCTGAAAGAAGATTTAATTGATGAAATGATTATTACGACTATCCCTATCCTTCTCGGAGGCGGTACCCCTTTATTCGCTAACCTGCCAGAACAGATGGAATTTGAATGTATAAAATCAAAAGTGTTTTGATTTTGATCATCGGCAGACCCAGATCAGGTTACATGCACGTAATCCAGTGTCACGCACAGCAAATTATTATAATCTCCCGCCCTCAGGAAGGTGACTACTTCCCATGTACTTCCTGAAAATAAAAAAGGGCCTTGGAAAACTCCCAAGGCCCTTGAATTTATTAATGGAGGCGGCTTCCAGATTTGAACTGGAGAATGTCGGCTTTGCAGGCCGATGCCTTACCACTTGGCCAAGCCGCCTGATGTATGGAGCGGGAAACGGGAGTTGAACCCGCGACTTCGACCTTGGCAAGGTCGCACTCTACCACTGAGTTATTCCCGCTCAGCAAACAGAAAGAATTTATATATGGATGCCCCTATTTTGTCAATAAAAAATTTATTAAAACAAAAACTTTCTTGCCTTAATAAAATAATCAAGACCTGACCAGATGGTAAAGAGCAATGCGCCATAGAGGAAAAAGATGCCAATGGCATTAAAATTAATTCCCAGATAAGCATAATGAAGGGTCAGGGGTATAATGGCTGCTATCTGAAAACCAACCTTATACTTGCCCAGCCAGGAAGCTGCCACATCCTGCCCATTTTCAACGAGCACACACCGCAACCCGGTGACAGCCAATTCCCTGCCGATAATAATACAGGCAATCCAACCTGGCATAAACCCCAGAGATACCAACATCACAAGGGTGGAAGAGACCAGCAGTTTATCGGCCATGGGGTCTATTATTTTTCCAAGAGTTGTTTCAAGCCCTCTGGTTCTTGCCAGATATCCATCAAAATAGTCTGTGATGGATGCCAGGGAAAAGAGAACGGCCGCCATAAACGTAAAGAGTCTGGATTCAGACATCAAAAGCGCCATAATTACGGGCACCGCCACAATCCTGGAAATGGTCAGGAAATTAGGTGTCAGAACTACCTCTTTTATTTTATTTGACCATCTCATCAAAAATTATCCATTTTTTTTATTCCAGTCCGCCATGAATGACTCGATACCCTTGTCGGTCATATGATGGGCTGCAAGCTTTTTTAGGACATCGGGAGGTATGGTGGCAATATCAGCTCCAATCAGGGCGGAATTTAAAACATGCAGGGGATTTCTCACACTGGCCACAATAACCTGGGTATCAAAATCATAATTGGTATAGATCTGAACAATCTCTTCCACCAGATCCATGCCGTCCTGGGCAAGATCATCAATGCGTCCCACAAAAGGAGAAACGTAAGTGGCACCGGCTTTTGCCGCCATCAAGGCCTGCAAAGCTGAAAACACAAGGGTGACATTGGTCTTTATGCCTTCATCAGACAGTCTTTTTACAGCCTTTAGCCCTTCCATGGTCATGGGTATCTTAACGGCAATATTATCGGCTATTTTGGCAAGCTCCCGGGCCTCTGTAACCATGCCGTCATATTCCAGACTTATGACTTCAGCGCTCACAGGACCTTTAACAATCTTGCAGATATTGGCGATGATATCCTTAAACTCACCCTCTTCTCTGGCAATAAGTGTGGGGTTGGTGGTAACGCCATCCACCATTCCCATGTTGTTGGCCTCTTTTATTTGATCAAGGTTGGCGGTATCAATAAAAAACTTCATATAGCACCTCCTAGTCCAGAAGGATAACCTCCTGGCTTTGTTGTGTTTCAATTTTTTTTAACAATTGTTCCGGAGTTTTATCTAACACCGGATGAATTGCATCTGCTCCGATATCACACATGGGCCTCAGCACAAAACACCTGTCCTGCATCCTGGGATGGGGAATTTCCAGATGATCTGTTTTTAAAACCAAATTTTGAAAAAAAATAATGTCCAGATCGATAATTCTGGGGCCAAACCTGAAGGGCTTGCCTTCTTTATCCAGGGATAGTTCAATGGATTTTAAAATTTCAAGTAGCGCTTCCGGTTCAACAGGGGTTTCAACTTTTAAGGCAGCATTTATAAACCAGTCCTGGTCTTCAAAATTCTGGGGCTGTGTCCTGTAAAAAGAGGAGACCGCTGTCACCCTGATCATTTCATGATTGTTCAGACAATCAATGGCCTGATTTAAATTTTCTTTTTTTTCACCTTTATTTGAACCAATACTCAAATATGCTATAAACATGGGCTTTATCATTGTTTATTATCGACATAACTTGTTTTGGAATAATCACTCTTTATCTTATCTTTCCCAATTGCCCTGACCCTGAAATAATAAAGGAACCCAGGCGCAATCTTTTGTAGATAGACCATATCCGGCATGGGGACCACCCCCACCGATTCAAACACAAAGGGGCAACCTTCACAGGCATCCGGCCCCTTTTTGGCCATATAAACCTCAAAAGCCTCGGGTTCAAGTTTTGCATTGACGGGATCAATGGTGTGGGTCCAGGTCAGCGTGAGCTGATCCTTGTCCAGAGAGAATGCTATATTCCCGGGGACTGCCAAAAAATTTCCATCCTTAATGGGCGAAAGGGGCGGTCCTTTTTTACCGCAGGCCGGCGCCAGGAAGACCACAACCAAAAAAACAAGTCCAATGGCAAACAAATGAGGAAAACACTGGGAGAAATATTGGCGATAAAAATGATGATTGCAAAACCTCATATCAGACCAAGCTCCTTTTCAGCTGTTTCAACCGCCAAGGTTACGTTATCAAAACTTGTTCCCCCGTATGTTACCCGACGACTGATCATTTGTTCAAGACTTATAAACCCATAGATATCGGCCTCAATCAACTCACTAAAAACTTGCAGTTCAGCAAGACTCAACTCATCCAGCTCTTTGTTCTGACCCAGGGCAAACCCCACAGCTTTACCGGCAACAGAATGGGCCTGGCGAAAAGCCAACCCCCGATTCACCAGATAATCGGCAAAGTCAGTGGCATTTAAAAATCCCTGTTTACAGGCAGCCTTCATCCTGTCGGCATGAACTTCAATATTGGGCAGCATCCTTGTGTAAATCTCGGCACAGATTTTCAGGGTGTCAACGGTGTCAAACAGCGGTTCCTTGTCCTCCTGCATATCCTTATTATAGGCCATGGGAAGGGATTTCATCGTGGTAAGGATGGCCACAAGATTTCCCACCACCCGTCCGGTCTTACCCCTCACAAGTTCTGCCACATCGGGATTCTTCTTTTGGGGCATAATACTGGACCCCGTGGTAAAGGCATCGGAAATCGTAATAAAAGAAAATTCAGAAGATGACCAGAGGATCAGTTCCTCGGAAAGCCGTGACAAATGGATCATGCAGATGCTGGCATGGGAAATGAATTCCATGACAAAATCCCGGTCTGAAACCGAATCAATGCTGTTCTTTGACACACGGCCAAAGTCAAGCACCTGCCGTGTGTACTCCCGGTTCAGAGGATAGGTGGTCCCGGCAAGGGCGGCAGTACCAAGGGGCATCACATCCACCCGTTTAATGGAGTCCTCGAACCGCTGAATATCCCGGCTCATCATTTCATAATAGGCCATCAGATGATGGGCGAACAATACAGGCTGGGCACGCTGCATGTGGGTGTAGCCGGGCATGACCACATCCAGATGTTTTTTGGCCATGGTAACCAGGGCTTTCTGAAAATTTGTCAGCATCTGGATGATATTTAAGGTTTCTTCCTTGAGATAAATTCTGATATCAAGGGCAACCTGATCATTTCGGCTTCTTCCCGTATGAAGTTTTTTGGCAAGCTCCCCGCTTTCGCGGCCCAGAGCAACTTCCACATGCATGTGGATATCTTCCAGGCTGTCGGTGAAGGGGATTTCATTATTATCCATCTTGGATTTTACCCTGCCAAGCCCTTCTATCAGCTTGTCAGCCTCATCCTGGGTGATAATTGATTCATTTGCCATCATTTTCAAATGGGCAATACTGCCGGAAATATCACTGGCATAAAGTCTTTTATCCACGTCAATGGATGCATTGAATTTTTCAACCAGCCGGTCAGTTGCCTGGGAAAACCGTCCACCCCAAAGTTTTTCACTCATTAGATGCCTGCCTGTTTTTCTTATTTTTTTATAAAATTCAGCCAAATAAAGGTCAAAATTAGGCCAAAATCAAACTTTCTAAAATGGCTTTGTGCATATGCCGTTTGTTTTCCGCCTGGTCCCAGAATGCTGCCCCCTCGGCCTCAAGTACCTGTTCTGAAATTTCCTCGCCCCTGTGGGCGGGCAGACAATGGAGCACCAAAGCATCGGGCCTGGCACAAGATAATAACTCATGATTCACCTGGAAACCTTCAAAGGCCTTAAGCCTGCCCTCCAGTTCATCTTCCTCACCCATGCTGGCCCACACATCTGTGTAGACAACATCGGCATTTTTCACAGCTTCTTTTGGATCATTTGTAAACAAAATATTATCCATGGTATCAGCGCCTGCACTGGCAATAATATCGGGACGAATGGAATGGCCTTCAGGGCAGGCAAATCTCAGATCAAGCCCCAAAACACTGGCGGCATTCACCCAGGAATTGGCCACATTGTTGCCATCACCCACCCAGGCAATCTTCACATTTTTATACCCGCCTTTGTGTTCGATGATGGTCATTATATCGCTTAAAATCTGGCAGGGATGGAATGAATCGGTCAAGGCATTGATCACAGGGATGCTGGAGCTTTGGGCAAATTGTTCAACCAATTCATGGTCAAAGGTTCTCATGGCCAGGCAATCGATATAGCGGGAAAGAACCCGTGCCGTATCCTTGGCAGGCTCGTTTCTTGAGATCTGGGTATCCTGGGTGCTCATATAAATGGGGTGACCGCCCAGCTGAATCATGGCCGTTTCAAAGGCAATCCGGGTCCGGGTGGATTTTTTATCAAAAATCAGCCCCAGGGTTTTACCGGTTAACAGAGAATCAAAAATCCCCTTGGCATATCGTTCCTTGAGTTGTATTGCCCGCTTGAAAAGAATTTCGAAATCCTCTTTTTCAAGATCCAGCAATGATAGCAAATCTTTTTTCAATCTGGTCTCCTAACTACTAAAAATATGGCATAAAACACAGTCTAAAACAGGCTGTCCAAAACAGCCACAAGTTTATCAATTTGAATTTTTTCAATAATCAAAGGCGGTGCAAATCTGAGAACTTTATCCTGAATTCCGTTAATAATAAAGCCTTTTTTAAAACAATTTGCCACAAAGAAACCGGCATCTTTATCAATTTCCATTCCCACCAGCAACCCCCTACCCCGTACATCGACAATTCGTGGATGTTTTTTCTTGAGTTCGATCAGTTGCTCCCGAAAATACTTTCCTTTTTCAACAACCCCATCCAGAAAATTTTGATCGGCTATGATATTGACTACTTCCAGGGCTGCTGCCGTTGCAAGGGGAGTTCCGCCAAAGGTGCTGCCATGGCTGCCAAAATCAAATCCTGCTGCAGCATCCTGGGTGGCCAGCATGGCGCCAATGGGAATTCCGTTGGCCAATGCCTTTGCAAGGGTCATGATATCCGGGGTAACCCCATATTGTTCATGGGCAAACAGGGTGCCGCACCGCCCCATCCCGGTCTGGATTTCGTCAAATATCAGCAGGGTGGCGGTTTCATTGCAAAGGGCTCTGACCTGGGCCAGGTATTCGGGATCAGCCGGGATAATTCCGCCCTCCCCCTGAATCGGTTCCATCATCACGGCACACACGGTGTCATCCAATACCTTTTTCAGTGCATCGATATCATTAAAGGGCACATGGATGAATCCATCAAGCAAAGGCGCAAACCCCTCCTTGATCTTGTCCTGACCCGTTGCCGAAAGGGTGGCCATGGTTCTGCCATGGAAGGATTGTTTCATGGTAATAATTTTATACCGATTCTTATTTCCCTTTGACTGGAAATACCGACGGGCAAGCTTTATGGCAGCCTCATTGGCTTCTGCACCGGAATTGGAAAAAAAGACCCGGTCGGCAAAGCTTTTTTCCACAAGCGCTGCAGCAAGATCAGCCTGGGGTGCGGTATAAAAAAGATTGGATACATGGACCAGTCTTCTTGCCTGTCGTTCAATGGCCCGGGTAATATCAGGATGGCAATGGCCTAGATTACAAACGGAAATGCCGGCAAGAAAATCTGTGAATTCAGTCCCGTCTTCATCGATAAGAGTTGTCCCTTCACCCCGTACAAATGCCTTTCCCTGGCGAAGATAAGTTTGAAACACAAAGGTGTCGGTTTTTATGGTAGATGTCATATAATCCTCTCGTTCATATAGCGTGTTCATATAACTTGTTCATATGGATTGATTAATCTGTATAATTATTAATCCCCACAACCATTAATCCACAAACACCTGGGTGCCGATGCCGGAATCAGTAAACAATTCCAGCAATACTGCATGGGGTGTTTTGCCATTGATGATATGGGATTTTTTCACCCCGTTTTTCAGGGCTGCAAGGGCACATTCCACCTTGGGGATCATCCCCCCCTTGATGCGGCCATCGGCAATCTGCTCGGCAATTTGTCTGTCGGTAATGGAAGAAACCAGCTGTTTATCCGAATCAAGAACCCCGTCCACATCTGTCACCAGGATAAGACGCTCGGCATTGAGGGCAGCCGCAATTTTTGAAGCCACCACATCGGCATTGATATTATAGGTTTCCCCGTTTTTTCCAATGCCCACCGGCGCAATGATGGGAATAAATCCGTGATCTGTCAGGGTATGGATAATCTCGGGATTGACCTGGGTTACATTCCCCACCATCCCGGGATCAATGATTTCCGGCGGTTTTGTTGCATCTTCCTGGTGATAAATTTTCATTTTTTCCGCAGTGATCAGTCCCCCGTCCTTGCCGGTAAGCCCCACGGCTTTCCCGCCTTCCCGGTTGATTCTGGCCACAATATCTTTGTTCACCTTTCCCCCCAGCACCATTTCCACCACATCCATGGTGGCATCATCGGTGTAGCGCATCCCCCGGATAAAGGTGGAGGTAATGCCCATGGAATCCAGCACCTTGTTTATCTGGGGCCCGCCGCCATGAACCACCACAGGATTGATCCCGATGTATTTTAACAGGGTAATATCATTGGCAAAATCCCGTTTCAACCCTTCGTCCACCATGGCATGACCGCCATACTTGATCACAACGGTCTTGGTGGAAAACTTTTGGATATAGGGAAGGGCCTCTATCAATATATCTGCTAGGGTTTGGGTCATAGGATATACCTGCTTAAATCTTCGTTTTCAACAATGTCCATCAGCTGTTTGGTGACAAAGTTTGCATCAATGACAATGGTTTTTTCTTGAATGTCCGGGGCCTCAAACAAAATTTCTTCCAATAATTTTTCCAGGAGGGTGTGCAGCCGTCTGGCCCCGATGTTCTCTGTGGTGGAATTGACTTCCACTGCAATATCGGCAATCTTCTCCACGGCATCCTGGGTAAAGGAAAGGGCTACCCCTTCTGTTCTTAGCAGGGCAATATACTGGAGCACCAGGGCATTCTTGGGTTCTGTCAGAATCCGGGTGAATTCATGGGCCCCTAAGGAGGAAAGTTCCACCCGGATGGGAAACCGTCCCTGGAGTTCCGGGATCAGATCCGAGGGTTTTGACACATGAAATGCCCCGGAGGCGATGAACAGAATATGATCGGTTTTGACCGTGCCGTATTTGGTGGGAACAGAACTTCCCTCCACAATGGGTAAAAGATCCCGCTGCACCCCTTCCTTTGATACTTCAGGGCCATGACTTTGTCCCTTGCCGGCAATCTTATCGATTTCATCAATAAAAATAATGCCCGACTGCTCCACCAACTCAATGGCATCGGTTTTCACCTTCTCCATATCCACCAGATGACCCGCTTCTTCCATGGTAAGGATCTTCATTGCATCCTTCACGCTGACCTTACGGCGCTTGGTGTTTTTCGGCATGAAATTGCCCAGCATGTCTTTGACATTGATCCCCATCTCCTCCATGCCGGTGTTGGAGAAAATCTCCACCATGGGAGAAGATTGGGCCGCAACATCCAGATCAATTTTTCTATCGTCCAACTTCCCCTTTTGAAGCATGGTGCGAAGCTTTTCCCGGGTGGATGCACTGGGGACAGGATCGGGTTCCAGGCTCTCAGCCGGTGTCGTACCATCCGCCACGTCAAAGGAAGGCTTGGGAGCAGAAGAAGGGGGCAAAAGAATATCTAAAACCCGTTCTTCGGCAATTTTTGCGGCCTTTCCCTGGACGGCATCCTGCTGTCTTACCCGAAGATTATTCACGGTTAGTTCAACAATATCCCGGATCATGGATTCCACATCCCGTCCCACATACCCAACTTCTGTAAATTTTGAGGCCTCCACCTTATAAAAGGGAGAGTCGGTTAAATTGGCCAGTCGCCGGGCAATTTCTGTTTTACCAACCCCCGTGGGCCCGATGAGAATGATATTTTTAGGGGCAATTTCCTCCTGGAGGTCCTTGTCCACCTGACGTCGTCTCCACCGGTTTCTAAGGGCAATGGCCACCGATTTTTTGGCGTCGTTCTGGCCGATAATATATTTGTCCAGCTCCGTGACAATCTCTTTGGGTTTTAAATCTTTCATATGGGGGTCTCGTTTCTGATTTCTTCAATGGTAACATGGTGATTGGTGTAGATGCACAGATCACCTGCTATTTTCATGGACTTTTCAACAATTTGCCTGGGGGTAAGTTTGGTATTTTCCAGCAGGGCAATGGCCGCGGACTGGGCAGAGATGCTGCCGGACCCAATACTGATCACACCGTCATCGGGCTCAATCACATCTCCGTTTCCGGACAAAAGATAGGTTTTCTCACTATCCGCTGCAATCATCATGGCCTCAAGGCGGCGCAAATACTTGTCGGTTCGCCAGTCCCTTGCCAGTTCCACACAGGCCCGGGTAAGACTCCCGTTATACCGCTCCAGTTTTTCTTCCAGTTTTTCCGAAAGGGTAAGTGCATCTGCGGTGGCACCGGCAAAACCTGTTATAATTTTATCGTTATATATCCGTCTAACTTTTTTGGCCTTGTGTTTGGTCACAATGGTCCCCAGGGTCACCTGGCCGTCTCCGGCCACAACAACGGTGTCCTTGACTCGCAATGCCAAAATGGTGGTACCGTGAAATATTTCCATACTCATATTGTTTTTAACTCCTTGGATGTGCCTTGTCATACACCTGCATCAACCGGTCCATACTCACATGGGTATAAACCTGGGTTGTTGACAGGCTGGCATGGCCCAGTATTTCCTGAATTCCCCTTAAATCGGCACCGGAATCCAGCATATGGGTTGCAAAGGAATGGCGCAGGGTATGTGGGGAAACAGGAACATTCAACCCGCATTCATTCACAATTTTATCAAGTATCCGTCCGATAGACCGGATACTCAGTCTTGAAAACTGCTTGTTCAAAAATACCGGTGCAACCGATTTATTTACAGCTGTCCGATACGCAAGAATAGCATCAAGGGCCCGTTTCCCCGCGGGAACCACCCGCTCCTTGCTACCCTTCCCGAAAACTCTAATCATTTGGTTTTTAAAGTCAATATCATCCATGTCCAAACCGTGTATTTCCGAAATCCTCATCCCCGTGGAGTAGAAAGTTTCAAACATGGCCAAATTTCGTTTGTCCGGCCAACTTTTGGTTTTAATGGAATCCAACAGCCGGAACAGGTCATCAATGTTCAGGAACCTAGGGATGGTTTGTGAACATTTTGGAAAAGGGATCATGTCTGCCGGATTCAACGGAATATGGCCTGCTCGGACAAGAAAATCAAAAAAAGATTTCAGGGCTGACAATCTTCTGGAAATTGTTCGTTTGCTCTTCCGGGCCCGAACCTGAAAGGACAGGTATCTTCTGATCTGATCTTTTTCTAGTTCCGCAATCCTACCCATAAAACGGGACTGGTGTTCAGCATCCTTATTGGGTGTATTTTTGGGGTCACCAGTAGATTCTGAAACAGGCGATTCTGCTGAGCCGATAGGGTCATCCAGAAAAAAAATGATAAAACTTAAAATATCAGACCGATAGGCCCTCAGGGTATGGGGAGAATACCCTTTTTCCGCATCAAGAATTTCAATAAAGGAATCAAGGATATTGCCGGCTGTTTTGGAGGGTGTCCCCGATGGTGTATTGAACTGTGTCATGGGGACAGCCCTGCCCGTTTCATGACCTCCTGCATATCTTCCCAGACCCTTCGTTTTAAACCGGGCTGCTGCAGCAAGACCGATGGATGAAGGGTGGGCATCACCGGAACCCCGTGAAAGAGATGAAATTTCCCTCTGAATGGTTCCTCAGGAGAACTAATATTTAACAACAACTGACTTGCCCCCTGCCCCAGGGCAATCAAAACTTTGGGGGGATGTTTTTTTATCCTATTATGAATGGCGCCTGCATCCGATGCATTGCAGATGAACACCGAATCAGGTGTCAATTTCATGGCATGTAAAATTTTGACCAACAGCCCGCCCGCTTCTCCCTTAAAAAAAGACCCCTCACTGTCCACAAAAAACAAAGCCGCATTTTCCGGGCCCTGACAGGAAAAACCAATTTGTTTTTTCCTCTGTTTTCCCAAGGCGTTCAGTCTTTCCAACCCTTGCTTGGATAGGGTGAAATTTGTATTACCCAACCGTTTTTGGTGGGAAAGATACTGGGAAAAGTCCTGGATTGTTCTGATAAATTCAAGAGAAACAGACTGAATCGTATTCTTTTCTCCCATGGCTATCCTGTTTGTTCAATGATGGTATCCAACAGAATATGGGCAACCCTGTTTTTGTCCATCAGGGGAATATCCTTTGAAGCGCCGTCTTTGAAAAAGAGCTTAACCTTATTGGTATCGGCTTTAAATCCTGAATCCTCTGTTCCCACGAGATTGGCAGCAATCATATCCAAATTCTTTTTTTTGATTTTGGCCAAAGCGTGGCGTTCAAGATCATTGGTTTCTGCGGCAAATCCCACTAAAAACTGTTGTTCGGTTTTGAGATCACCCACCCGTTTGAGTATGTCCATATTCTCAGTCATGGAAATGCTCAGATCATTTGAGTCTTGAGTTTTCTTAATTTTAAGGGTGGATGGATCAATTGGCCTGTAATCTGCCACAGCAGCAACCTTGATGATGATGTCCGCCGCCCCAAGATGGGAAAAAACCGCATCAGCCATTTGATCACAGCTTTCCACAGGGATGAATTCAACCCCCACCGGCGGATCAAAACTGACGGGACCTGAAACCAGGGTAACGCTTGCCCCTCGTCGTTCAGCGGCTCTGGCAACGGCATATCCCATTTTACCCGAAGAGTGGTTGCTCACATACCGGACGGGATCTATGGCTTCAACCGTGGGGCCTGCAGTTAGGAGAATCTTTTTACCGGCAAGATCCTTTTGGGTCAACAGCGCATCCAGTCGGTCAAAGATAAACCAGGGTTCGGGCAACCGGCCCGTCCCAACGGTTTTACATGCCAAGACACCATCATCGGGATCAAGGATGTGGACCCCATCCTGTTCCAAAATATCCAAATTTCGCTGAACCCGGATGTTCTGGTACATGTCTGTGTTCATGGAGGGGCAAATCATAATAGGAGTTGTGACCGCCAGCATGGTTGTTAAAAGGGCATCATCGGCAATGCCATGGGCAAATTTTCCAATAAAATTAGCAGTGGCCGGAGCAACGATGACAGCATCAACACTTGTGGCAATGTCAATGTGGGTAACCGAAGAATGGGTATCCTCCCACAGGTCTGTCAGCACCGGGTTTTCACTCAATACCTCAAAGGTGGTTTTGCCCACAAATTCCATTGCGGCACGACTCATTGCCACATGAACATTGGCACCGGCCTTTTTCATCAGACGCAGCAATTCCACTGATTTGTATGCGGCAATCCCCCCGGTAACCCCTAAAAGGATATGTAAATTTTTAAACCCCATTATTCTGACAAATCAGTCTGGGTCATTTCCCCACCGGTATTTCCCAGGGTCGGTGCCACACCAATCTCAACGTAGGTATAAAGCTGGCTTTCTCTGATGGTAATAACGGCACACCGGGATGATTTAGCAAACACCATGATCGTATTTCCCGGTGATTTTATTTTGCTGACCACATTCCAATTGTCCTTGAGCATATTGTTGCTGAAAAAATTAAACAAGGAGGTGGAATCCACCCTCCCCTTTAAGGCAAGGATGCCGGACCGGAAACCAGGCGTAGAAACCACAACGGTTTTGTCCTTCATGACCGTAAGTTCCATGGGCACCAAAACATCTTCAAAATCGTGGTAAACAGCCGTTGTTTTCTTTGATTTTTCAGGCGCTGCTGCAGGAGTAGTCCCTGTTTCAGCAGGTTTCGACCCCATATTTGACCAGCAGCCGGAAATGGTTAGGGCCAATAAAAGTGTTAGTCCCAGTTTTAATGCATTCATCAGATATTTATTGAATTTCATTTTCCCTCCAGTAATTTCAGTTTAGTTACATTTTATAATCTATTTCTTCTAAAACTATTTATGGGAAAAGTCAAATTCCAGCCCCGCTTTCAACTGACATAGATTTTTCCATTAATATGGACACAAGGGCCTGGCATCTGGAATACACAGTATGTTATTCAATGCAGAAAAACAATTTCACACAAAAACCATCCAGACATATACAAAAGAAGAGATCGCCCGAATCCATGAATTTGTCAGCCGCCGTGATCCGGACGCGGTTGAAGAGATGTTGTCAGAATTTATCAAGAGCATGAATCGCAAGTTTCAGCGAGACGTCTTAAGCCTTGACCACTATTATGATGCCCGGGAAAAAGAAATGAACCCCATGGTCTGCCACTCCTGTGGGATGAGTACTATGCCTTCGGGCTGTGCGGGAAGTTGCACACAAATCATCTGCCTGCCTTGAACAGGACTGTTGCCTTTGTCCATAAGCTACTCCCCCGAGGAGCACTTCCCGTTTCAGGTTGTATGCTTCAACTTTTTTCGACCTGTACGGTTAGCCATTCAAGGTATTCAAAAACAGATCCGGCTAAATAAAACGGAAGGTTCAATAATATAAAATCTTTACCGGTTAAGGTTTTAATTTGATTTATTTCTAACTGCCCGGAATATATTCTCACTGCATAATTGTGTGGTGCGCGGTCGATAAACTGATGTAATGAACGAAGCCTGCCCGTTGCACCGGCTTTGACTTCAATGGGGATTATCATGTTTTTGAATTGTATGAGAAAATCAATTTCAGCGCTGGACTGGTTTTTTTCCCTGCTCCAGAAATTAAGTTTATACAGCGGAGAGGTAGCACAAGATAAAAGTTCCTGGCCTACAATATGTTCCGCTATTTTACCCTGGTAAACAGAATCAATATTTTTTGTACCAAACAGCTCTTTCTGAAATCCGGCAAAATAATTGAGCATTCCTGTATCGAGAACCTGAAGTCTTGGAGATTTTTTGATATTTGGCAATAATGGAGGATCAACAGCAGATGTTGGATATAAAAGATAAATCAACATTGCTTTTTCCAACACTTTTAATGCCTCACCCATTTCCCTTGACTTATAATTGGAATTTCCGAATCCCTGAAATTTTATTCTACTTCCGGCTTCATAAAATGCAGTTGAGATGGCATGTCTTATAACTTGTGCCATTGAATGATTTCGTGAATATTTTTCAACATCATCAAGATATGAAACAATTAACCCATCAAATAAATTATTCAGTGCAAGGATATCTTTTTGTTCTGAGTATTTCTGAACAATTTCCGGCATCCCACCGATAATTGAGTAAATATGAAAAAGCTTCATTAATTTTTCATGTGCAAAATCGGGCACAGGCATCGTGTTATTGATGATATCCAGGCTGCTTTTCTCGTCTAATGCATTTAAAAATTCTTTAAAATTTAATGGTTTCATCACAAGATACTCAACTCTTCCTACGGGAAAACTGATATGAGTATCAATAAGAGTTTCTAAAAGAGACCCCGCCGCAATGATATAAAGATCTGGAAAAACTTCATAAAAAAACCGCAGGTATGAGACGGCTGAAGGGCAAGCCTGAATTTCATCGATAAATATGAGAACCTTACCATTTCCTCTCATCTGATCTTTATAAAAAAAAATGGCTTGAATCAATTCGTCGATTGAATATTCTTGTTCAAAAATTCTTTTCTCTTCTTTCAGTTCAAGATTAAGATAGATATATTGATCAAATAGATTTGAAAACATGTTCACAGCTGTGGTTTTACCAACTTGCCTTGCCCCTCTTAGGATCATGGGTTTTCGGCCATTATTTTTTGCCCAGTCAGAAAGGTTTCCTATTATATCTCTTGTAAACATAGTCTCCTCAGTTGATCATAAAATATAAATAGGTTAAAGTATTGTTATAAAATAAGAGATATTATTTATTTTCTTTGACATAAAGTCAATCATAAAATGATAATTTCCTGTAACAAAATAAACTATTTTTGAGAACTTTTCCGGTTCGCTTTTCACCAGTGGATAGAAAATAATAAAACAAACTACCTTCTTAAAATGTGGTTTTGCATTTAATCTCTTATAATGAGGGCGTTCATCTTTTCTAACGGATTGGACTGAATGTTAATTGTAGAGGATTAAGAAAACTCTATTTAGACAAGTGCTTTTTGGCATAGGCCGCATATTTACTTGTGGGATAATTTTCAATAAGTTCCAGGAAAAAGTTCTTTGCTTTTTTTGTTTCACCCAAATGATTTAATGACGACCCAATCTTATACAACACAAATACCGTTTTTTTCATAGCATAGGCTTGTTTATAATAATAAATAGCCCTTTCAACCTGGTGCTGATGCATTAATTGGTCTTGACTATTACCATTGGATAGGATGGATGCCGCATCCAAGTAATTTTTATAGTTCCCTTCGATTTTCAAGGCTTCGTCAATATACTTTAATCCTTCCGGATAGTTACCCGCAGCCATTTCATATTGACCAAGGACTAAAAATGCCTTTGCCCTCCATTTAAAAGGCTCCGGGTTTGAAATTGCTCGTTGAAAAGCGAGTTTCCTTTCATTGCCCTTTACTGCTTGGCCGTATTTGCACAACACCATACTGTTTTCCGGATTAACCTTCAAAGTTGCCGTCCAGATCGTTTTGCTGTCATTAAATGCAAACAGTCGAAAAAAAGTGGGTATCGTAATCACAGCAGTCACTAGCGCACAGATAATAAAAAGGTTTTTAGTGGAAATATACTTTTGTTCATAAAGGTGCTTGAACAGAACTGCCAACCCAATCCCCATGATGCTCAAGGAAAGATATAAATACCTTTCCGCCATTGGCGCCCAGGCAATATTGCCAAGGGCAATCATCAGGGCGGGTGAAAAAGAGACGACCAATAGTAACGTGAAAACCGGTAAGGTCCATTTCTTTTTTATAAGGCAAATGAAGTTGATACCGCTGATCATAATAAAAAGAAATGAATATAGCATTGTATTAATTTTCATAATTGCAAAATTCAACGGAAAAGGAATGGCAAGTTTTTTCAAATAAAAAGCAATTACAGGAAATAAATACAAAAAATCATAGATAAAAGATTTTTCAACAACAGGAGCAGTTTTCCCCACCAAAGGTGTGACCACTTCATCATACGTAAAAAAATAGTGTTCAAATCCATTGGTTCTTAAAAAAAGATACACGAGTAAAGGTATTGATACAACCAAACCCCATACCAAACATCCCTTTATCGCGTCTTTCCAATTCAATTTATTTCTATAATTTTGAATGGCTTCGAGTAATATGATCAAGGGAATAACGGCAAGTGCATTCTCCTTACATAACAATCCGGCAAGAATAACCAGGGGAACAATACCATATCGGATACCCGTTTTTGTATAATAGATAAAGACAGCCAAAAAAGAAAAAAAAGTGCCTGCAAGATCAGAGCGACCTGATATCCAAGCCACAGATTCACATGTCAATGGATTTAATGCAAAAAAAAGCATGGCAAATGATGCCCATATCTTATGGTCTTTTTTTGGGTGAAACCAATTTTGTGCGATCAAATAAACCAAGCAAGCATTGGATATGTGCAGTATATAATTTGTTAAATGCCATGCGGTGACGGAAAGTCCCCACATCGCATAATCAAGATAGCACAAAATTTCCAAAAGGGGTCTGTAGTACTCGGTGGAAGAAGAACGAAAGAAAAGGTTGTACCACTCAATATTATCAAAATTCTGATGTATTCTGTTGATGAGATCTATATCATCAAAATTGATAAAACCAAGGTAGATCACCGGCAAGAAAACTATCATGACAAACAATAATGATATAAGGAAAAGGTAATCGGAAAAGTTTTTAGTGTCTGGTTTCATTCTATTTGAGTTAAGCTCTAACCCTATTTCATAAACCTTAATTTGCTTGTGGTAAAAACACGTCCATTGGACAAAATATAAAATTCGCCCCCATATGGATCTTCAGGCAGATTCTCAATTAACTTGGCTGAGACTAAATCAGATATTTCTTTTGGAAACCGTCCATATCGTTTTTTATATTCATTTACGTTTTTGCCAAGCTTGTCCAGAATAATGATAGCCTTTAAGCGGGTTTGTAAATGCTTGGCCATGAGCGGGTCCTGGGTTGTTTTTAACTGCTCTTCAAGCAAGAGAATCGCTGGGGTTAAACTATTTTGATACACAGACAGCCGCGTGGCCAGGGGGACTAAAAAACTGGGCCCTCCCCCTCGCTTGGCCGCTTCCATAAGATAGGTTGAAGCTGTAGCATTATCTTTTAAAAAGTAATAGTGGTTAAACCCTAGGTAATACGGCGGATTGAAATCCCATGTCCGATAGGTTGTCGCTTTTTTTAAAAGCTTGTTTGCCAGATCGACCCTGTTAAAATCCCATACCAAAATCATACTGCTCATCAAATATGCATCCCAAAACCAGGGATCCAGCGATGTTATGATATCAGCCGTATTATAAAAAAAATCAGCCTGGGAGATATCCATCATCTCTTTATTGATAATTTTTCCACCCAGATAGGTAGACATTTTCAAATACAAAAAATCAGAAACAATCCCTTTAAATTCAAGGGATGCGGGTGCAGTGAATGCAGAAGGAAGAATATACCCCATCCCGGATTCTTCAAGAAGAATACTTCGTTTTTTTTCAAGAACTTTTTGATAAATTGGACACAAAGCGATTAACAGTCCAAGACAAACAACTGAAAAAGGCTTTGCCAGCTTCATGACAGCTCTCGTTTATTGAAAATCAGGGAGGCTGCAATCATTAAAGCCACAGAATAAACAGCCGCATATCCTGTTATCCCTAGCATGTAATCCAATGGCAGGGGGATGGCATGGGAGGCCTGGACTTTTAGATCAAATACGCTAAAATTGGGTAGAACATATTGGAGAATATCGATCATCTTCTGTATAAATTCAGAGATCTGAGTTTCTTTGCCGGCCCCGCTTTTAAGATAGATAACCACTTCCTCAATGGTTTGACCGGCGATATAAATACAGATACTGAAAAGCAAGGTGATAAAAGAACTGCTGGTAATGGAAGAGAAAAAAATAACCACTGCATTCAAGACAACAAACATCAGAAAAGAAGCATAAATTGCCTTGTAATATTCAATCCAGGAAAAAGCGTCGAACCAGTTCGCATACTGTAATTTTGCTAGAATAATCGTCAGCGTGCTGCACATTGTCAGCACGGTAAAGGCGGTGATGATAATAAACAGAATACCAATATATTTTCCCCAAATATACTCGGCCCGTGAGAAAGGTTTGGACATGACACAATAAATGGTTCGCTTGTCAATATCCTTTGCCATCAAATTGATGGATAAAAAAAAAGTAAGTAAGAGACCTGCCAGTGAGATTGCGGACAAATTGATATCAACCGCAACTTTGTTCAGCTCCCTCATAAAAAAACCGATGACAACCAGTGTAATGGACATCATCGCCAGGGAAAAAAGACCGATACCAAAAATAGCCCTGTCTCTGACCCCGTCACGAAATGTCAACATCGATAACGACAGAATTTTAGCTAGCATGCAATTTTTTCCTGAATAGTGCGAAGAAAGACCTCTTCCATGGTTTTGGACCCAAGGTCTTGTTTGGTAAATATTTGTTTGAGACACCCCTTGTCCATTATTGCCACCCGATCACAGATTCTTTCAACATCATTCAGAATATGGGAACAGAACAAAATGGTTTTCCCCTGTATGCGAAGATTTTGAATCAAATCAATTACCATTTTTCGGCCGAGAGGATCCAGACCGGACATGGGTTCATCCAGAACAACCACTTGTGGATCATGCACCAGGGCAAAACAGATTCCGGCACGCTGTATCATTCCTTTTGAAAAGGTTTTCAACCTTTGTTTTCTGAATGAATATAAATCAACTCTCTTGAGCAATGATGTGATACGCTGTTCGGCCAAACGCTTTGGCACACCGGATGCAGAAGTACTGAAACGCAACAGTTCAAGGGCAGTCAAATTGCTATAAAAATATGGATTTTCCGGAAGATACCCCATATTTAAGCGGGAAACCGGATCAAAGGGATTTTTATTATCAATTAAAATCTCACCCTTATCCGGTCGAATAAAGCCCTGAATCATTTTGATAACAGTACTTTTACCCGCACCATTGGCCCCGATAACACCAAAAATTTCACCACTATCGATTTCAAGAGAAAGGTTTGTAACAGCTCTTTTTTTTTTCATTAAAAAGCTTGAAGCATAGGATTTTGAAACATTGTTTAAAGCAATAATCGCCATGGCAAACCTGATATGTAAAAAGTTTTTTGTAAAAAAAGGTAGATTCTCTGCAAAAGAGAGAATCTACCCTTCGAAACTGCTCAATGTTCGTCTATAACTATTAGCTATTTTGATGAAAAAGTACTGACAGCGGTTCCAGCTACGGGAGTTACCCCTGTTGAAGTAGCAGTAACAGCCAGAGAAATCGGATCCTGATAAATAACGCCATTACCGGAAATCAAGTTATATGCAATACCATCGGCGCCTGCTTTAGAGCTAGCGCTAACAATCCCATAGGCGATGTTCGAAGTAAGAGCATCAATTAGTATGCCTGGGGAAGGTTGAAAAGTCAAAACAGGGTAATTTGCTGGTACAGCAGGTGTAACTGTCACGGCTCCTCCTGCGACAGTTTGTGCCGAGGTTGCAGCATAAACACTGCCTGTAAAACACATGATTACCAGAAATCCCATCATAATTATTATTGTTTTTTTCATTGTTTGTGCTCCTTTAAATAAATTTCCTATATAATCTTATTAAATCGGTGAGAATATTTTTTTTTAATTAGGATACCGATCCCATTCAGCATAGTATCCTTCCATATCTGTTTTCATATTCTTCGCATCGGATAATGCCGCGGCATTGTAAGACCTTGCACGGTATTTAGAGAACTGCGGAATCGCAATTGCAGCAAGGATACCGATAATTGCAATAACAATCATGAGCTCAATCAATGTAAAACCTTTTTGATTTCTGTGTTTTTTTAGCCAATGATACATTTGTCACCTCCATTTGTTTTCGTTAATGTAATTAATTCTGTGTTATTGATTTAATTTTAAGACCGTCTTTGCTAAGATTATCTTTCAAAAAAGATACCAGCCGCAGTAAAAATTTACAAAAAAACTTAAACGCCTTGATATAACAATCTTTTTTTGTATTTTTTAAATAATCTGTGTTTTCTTTCCAATGGGAAATATTCGAATTGCAAACAATTATTGAAACCTTTTGTCAAAAATTGTCACATGGGCAATAAATTGCCCTGATATATGATTGTCTAAAGACTGAGTCTGAAATTTTTTACAAATAATATCTTTTATTCAAAAGACATATGGTGATATATTTATTGATCTTATTGAAATTGATAACAACAATCGGAAACTTTGATTAAATGCCTTATAATAAAACCGACCTCCTTTTATTTGTTAGAAACCATATCAAACTGATTCGCCCAAACCAGTGGATTAAGAACCTTCTTTTGTTTTCCCCCC
Organism: Desulfobacteraceae bacterium; assembly: GCA_016744295.1. GTDB lineage: Bacteria > Desulfobacterota > Desulfobacteria > Desulfobacterales > Desulfobacteraceae > NBML01. Next base: position 86,115 of record JADGEQ010000014.1, read on the forward strand.
TATTTTTTTCCGGCAATCTTTTGGATGACAGTCTGTTGGTTACCTGCCTGGGAACTTTTGTTTTCAGTCTTGTTTCAGGATTGGGATATATTGTAAATGACTGGGTAGACAAAGAGAATGACCGGTTTCATCCTGAAAAACAAAACCGCCCCTTTTGCACAGAGACTGTTTCAGGAAAAAGTGCCCTGGTTCTTTCAGGAGGCTTGGCTTTCCTTATCATATTAATATCTGTCTTTTCCCATTTACCTTCATTGTTCATAATCTATCTTCTGGTCTATCTGCTTCTCACCTTCAGCTACAGTTTATACTTCAAATCTATTGTCATCCTTGAAATTTTTGTTGTTGCTGTGGGCTTTGTATTAAGGGTGCTGGCAGGCGGTGCTTTGTGTAATGTTGAAATATCAAGTTGGCTGTTTTTAACCGTCTTTTTCATTGCCATGATGATTTCCATTGCAAAGCGGCTCAACGAATTAAAAGAGTTGGGCAGGAAAGATGCTATTTTGCATCGGAAAAGTCAAATTGGATATTCATTGAATTATCTGAACTATATGCTATGGGCCTGCGGGAGTGTCACTTTGGTGGTATATTCCCTGTACGCCGTGGAACATGGCAAACTAGTCATGTATTCCATTGTACCCGCCACCTACGGCATATTCAGATTCATCTACCTTGCAGATCTTGGGCAGGGCTCTGATCCCATAAAAACACTTTTTTCCGACAGACAGCTGTTGCTGACCACCTTGATCTTTTTATTATTTTTAACGTTGGTAATTTATTAGAGTATATGCAAATTATATTTGATGAACATCATTAAAACTATAAAACAAATTGATCGAGTCATTGGCCCGATTTTATTAAAATTATTCCCCAAAAACTCTACAGCTGAATCCAACGCCACCCCGATAAAAAAAATTCTTGTTATAAGACCCGGCGGTATGGGGGATGCTCTTTTGTTGCTCCCAATTCTTAAGGAGGTTGTCGCCTTATTTCATGTGAGAATTGACATTCTATGTGAACCAAGAAATGAGAATGTATTTAAAAGTGTTACATTTCTTAACCAGATCTTTTCATACAAACATCTCAAATCCATGCTGTCTGTATTTCAAAAAAAGTATGATGCTGTTTTTGATACTGAGCAATCTCACTTTCTGTCTGCCATTATTACACGACTGATCCGGGCAGATATCAAAGCCGGATTTAAAACCAAGGGCCGCGAAAAAATGTATAACAAGGCCGTCGCATACAGCCATCATATCTACGAAGCAACGATATTTTGGGAGCTTTTTTCAATCGTGTTTAGCCTTAGAAAACCATTTCATTTTAACTTTCCTTATTTTATTTCTCCAAAACAAAATCAGTTGCTGTCCTTCAAAGAAGAAAAGATCATCTGTCTATTCCCGGGGGCAACAATTGATGAACGGCTGTGGCCTGAAAAAAGATGGGCCGAAGTTATGGACTGGATAGTAAATAGAAACCTGAAACCAATTTTAATTGGCGGTTTAAAAGAATATAATCAATGCAAAAAAATTATGACATACTGCAAGACGGACACAGGAATAAATTTGTGCGCCACTCTTTCAATCACTGAAACAGCTGCATTGCTTGACCAGGCAAAATTATTGATCAGTACTGATTCCGGAATACTTCATCTGGGAGTATTGTGCAATGTTCCAACGATATCTCTTTTTGGATCAGGTATTGCGGACAAATGGGCTCCCCAAGGCAAGCAAGATGCTGTCATTAATAAAATGTTACCCTGTAGCCCCTGCACTGTTTTCGGGACCACGCCGGTATGCCCCAACGAAAAGGGTTGTATCATGAAAATTTATCCCCATGATATAACAGATGCTGCTCGCGGGCTCTTGAAACTATGACCAGGAAAGTTTATTGTTTGCATTGGTTTGTAATGGCACAGGCATAAAACGAGTGTGATATGAGAGAAAAAATTTTAAAATTTTTATTAAAGAATTGTCCAAAAGGGGATCTTCACCTTTTTGAAAAAACCCGGGTCAAGATAAGCTGCATTTTTATTTTTTATCAACGATATGATCTTATGGACAACATACTTCACTGCCTGAACAACCAAATTTTTGATAATAATGAGTTTGAGATAATTCTTGTGGAGGACAGGGGCGGATCAGCAAGAGGGCAAGCCTTTACAGACAAATTCCAAAGTTTAAATATCCGGTATTTTGCACCGGAAAACAACTGGGGCAAAATGGGATTCATGAGAAATTTCGGATTGTCAAAAGCCAGTGGAGAAATTGTTCTTTTTCTTGATGATGACACTGTTATTTTAGACAATCGTTTTTTGGGCTCCCTGTATTGCACATTTAAAAACGATCATACCCTTGATGCCGTCCAGTCGAAAGGATCTGCATCCTATGCTTTGATCCATGGCCGATACAGCTATCATGACCCCTATTTTTTCACTAACCGCTGCATGGCCTATCGAAAATCCTGCCTGAAACAACTCCAGGGCTTTGATTCAAACTTTACCGGCCAGGAAGATGTTGAACTTGCCATACGGTTTATTGCCAAAAATTTCAAAGTGCTTCAATCAAAACATTTAGAATATTACCACCCACCACTGATTTTCAAGGATTCATCCAAGGGATACGCAGTTGGTGCCTCTTTTGCCCGATCAAAATATAATATTTTTATAAAAATCCTACTTTTGGCCAACGGCACACGGTGGTTGCCCTGTGGAATTTTACCCGGATTAAAGAATAAATATATGGCAAGATTTGCTCTTGGGTTTTTAAGGGGATTTATCCTGAATATATTTGGCAAGCCCCAAAAAAAAGTAGATTATCTATGAAAACTGTAGATGTTCTGATAGTGGGTGCCGGCATTACCGGTATTACAGCGGCCAGTATCCTTGCCCGCAAAGAAAATAAAACTGTGCTGATTGTTGAGAAACGGGATCACATTGGCGGGAATTGTTACGATAGTTACAATGAAGACGGTATTCTCATTCATCTTTACGGTCCCCATATTTTTCATACTCAGCACAAAGAAGTTTGGGAGTATCTTTCCCAATTTACTGACTGGCTGGCCTATGTCCACCATGTCAAAGCCTTTGTGGACAACAAACATATTACTTTTCCCATTAACATCAATACCCTTGAAGCGCTTTTTGAAAAGCCTTTTTCCAAACAGAGTATGAGAGAGTATCTTAAAAACGAGAGTATATATATTCCCGAAATTAAAAATGCCGAGGACATGGTTATTTCTCGAATGGGAAAACCGATTTATGAAAAATTCTTTAAAAACTATACAAAAAAACAATGGGGTTTGGATGCAAGAGCTCTTGCACCTGAAATAACGGCAAGGATCCCCATCAGACTTGACCGAAATGACCGATTTTTTACTGATCCATATCAGGGAATACCTGAAAAAGGATATACCGCCCTGTTCAACACAATGCTGAATCATGAAAATATACAGGTGATCACAGGGAAAGGTTATAATGATGTGAAAAAAACAATTCAATTTGACAAAATGATCTATACCGGTCCCGTTGACGAATTTTTTGGGTATAAATACGGATATCTGCCATACCGGGGGATCAATTTTTATTTTAAAACCTATGACCAAAAAAAACGCCTGCCTGTGGCAGTGGTTAATTATCCAAATGACCATGCCTATACCAGAGCCACTGAATTCAAGCATATGACATTTCAACAGCATGAAAAAACCTGTCTTTGTTATGAATTTCCGGAAGATTCGGAAAATGGAAAAGCGGAGCCTGTGCCATCCTATCCTGTTTTAAATGACAAATCCTTGAAAAGATACCAATTGTATTTAAAGGAAACTAAAAACCATAAAAATATTATTTTCATGGGACGACTTGGAAAATTTGAATATTTAAACATGGATATGTGTGTAAAAAAAGTCTTGGCTTGTTTCTGTACATCATCCTAAGGCCTTTAAAATAATTTTACCATTACCATTGCAGAATATAACGATGCGGAAGCTTAAAATTACTTGTTCTGCTTTATAGATTAAGAATACTCTTATGAACCAAAAATACGACTTGCATAATTTAAAAAAAAGAATCCGCCATTATTTTTTCCTTCTTGGTAATCTTAATAAAGAAAGATTTAAATGCCCGGTATGTGGATATTTCGGCCAGTTCTTGGATGTAACCCCTCTCACTGGTTTAAGAAAACATGCAAAATGTCCTAAATGCAGCGCGTTAGAAAGGCATCGAATTCAATATTTGGTTATGACCGATTTGTTGAATAGCATAGAGACCTCAACACTTAAAATGCTCCACTTCGCTCCAGAACCATTTTTCAAAGATTTTTTTTCAAAACGATTTGGCTATTACGAAACGGCAGATATAAACATGTGTGGTGTAAATCACAAAGTTGACATACAGGAACTTCCATTTGAGGATCAAACCTACGATTTTGTCTTTGCGTCCCATGTATTAGAGCATATACCAGATGATAAAAAAGCCATTTCTGAAATCAGAAGAGTTCTCAAACCTAATGGAATTGCTATTCTTCCTGTGCCTTTAATAACAGAAAAAACAATTGAATATCCAGAGCCCAATGAAAATGAATCGTATCATGTCCGGGCACCCGGGTTTGATTATTATAATAGGTACCGTCCGTTTTTTTCAAAAATTAAACAATTTAGCTCAGAAGCACTACCTAAGATTCATCAATTATATATTTATGAAGATAGGAGTCAATGGCCAACAAAAGAATGCCCTCTAAGGTCATCAATGCCTGGAGAAAAACACATTGATATTGTTCCTGTGTGTTATGTATGAATAGCAAAATTATTGAGAACCCTTAAGATTTACCTGAACTTTAAGGCGGTTGCATCTTGCGAATTCAGTTGTTTTTGTGGTACAAGCGGTCAGGGCAGAATACAGGTTTAATTCATTATAAGCTATTGAATTATATAATATTTTAAGAAATATATCAGTTACGGCTTATTGATGTTGAATTCAGAAAACAAAATAAGATTATGACGGGTGGCTTAAGTGAGTAAACATACAGACAACTCAGAAAATCAGATTGCTATCTTTGCAAATGCTGGCATTGGTAACTTTCTAATGTATCTTTCTGCGATTAAATATCTAAAACAGAAAAGACCGGATATCTTAATTGATTGCATTGTTTTAAAATCCAATTTAACTGAAATAGCAAAAAAAAGTGGGCTTTTTTTAAATACTATTTCTAAAAAAAAAATCCTCATAAATCTTTTTACACTAAAATCAAAACAATATTCAACAATCATATTGTCAAATCATGAATCATTTCTATCCCCGTTTTTAATTGCCAGGCTATTAAGAAGCAAAAATTATGTTGGGTTCAAAAGCATTGCCCACTGGTCAAATAAATATCATTTTGCTTTAACAAACAAAATCACATTAGATAAAGTGGTTAAAGAAACTGAGGCATATTTGAATTTGTTTGTCTGCTTTGGCATTAAAATTCAAAAGGGAATGAAACCATTCTTCCCAGTAAATTCTCAAAACAATACAATTAAATCCTGGTGGCAAACCCATTTGGGCAATTCTTATGTGGTAGGGATTCATATTGGGAATGCCTCAAGACAACCCTGGAAAGTCCTGCAAAATCATAAGTTTAAAAAAATTTTTATAAAAATCGCTAAAGAGTTCCCTGATATTAAATTCATTGCTTTTGGCGAACCTTCCGATAAAAAAACCTTAAAAAAAATTTTTTTTGACGTGGAAAAACAAAATTATTTTCTAAAGACAAACAACTCTGTTTTTGATGTAGCGGACATGATTAAACGTTGTGATTTAATGGTTTGCAATGATGGCGGGTTGCTGCATATTGCTGAAGCTGTCGGAACCAAAGCCATATCAATTTTCGGACCTACTGATTATCATATTTTCGGGCCTGAATTTCCTTCAATAATCATTAGAAATGATTTACCCTGTTCTCCATGTTACTCCTTACCTGGGGACCAAGATAATCCTATAAATTGTCTCGATAAGAAATGTCTCAATGAGATAACAGTTTCAGCGGTTTTTAATACAATAAAGAAAGAGATCATTAACAATGAAAAAAGATCGCACGATTAGCTTAAAAGATTATACAAACTTAATATCCGGTAAAAACATGGTAAATCTATTGTGAAAATTAAAAACAGAATAAAACATATCATCAAAAAGTTCAGATCCAAAGGGTACAAAAGATTCGATGGTTATCTTAGAATTTATCTCACACTTGAATGTAACCTTTGTTGTCCCTATTGTGTGAATCAATGCCATAGCAAAAAAAAGATTAAAAATATTGCCTTGATTCCAGGTAACAAATGGGTGTCAGCAATAAATAAGATCGGTAAAGATGTGATCTTTACGGGTGGAGAACCCACTCTTCACCCTGATTTTTTTTTAATATTGTCATCCATAAATCCTGAAATTAAAATTAAGGTGTATACAAATTTAATCTGGACAGAAGACTTTATAAAACGTTTTATTAATGAGGCTCCCAAAACAATTCAACTTTATACGAGCTATCACCCGTCCGGTGGAAAACCTGAGCCATTTATAGATAGAGTACTTGAATTGAAGAAACATCACTTTAACATTATGGTTCACTCTATTAATCACAAGAATCAAATAGAAAGTGTACAAAAATCCTGGGAACTGTTTAAAGAGTCCGAGATAGACTTAATTATTGATGAAGATCAAACAGTATTATTTCCTGATGCTTGCTCCCAAGATCAAAAGAAATCGGTTCTCTGTTCAAAAAAAATAATCCTAATTTCATCTGATGGATATAGATATCAGTGTGTTTCAAAAATGGTACGCAGGAAAGATCCCCTTGAAAATATAATACAGGACGGGCTTAAATCCGATTTGGTAGTAAGTCACTGCAATGAATATGGTTATTGTGCCCCATGTGACATGCTTGGAGAAGTAACTATCAAAGAGAAATAATGAGAATTCTTTTAATCAGCAATTATTTTTTCCCAAATAATCATGTAGGAGCGGTAAGGCCTACTCGATTATATGAATATTTAAAAAGACAGGGGCATGATGTAACTGTCATGACGACATCAATTGCCGATTCTCCATTTGGAAATGACCGGTATGATTATACATATCAAGAAAATAATATTTACAGAATTTCAACCATTTTTTCATCCTCTCAAAAACAAAACACTCAAACACCTAAAACTTCATTGAGTCTAATTGATATCGTTAAAAAAATTAATGTCGCTGATATTGATGTCCATATTGTCTGGATAAGCAAAGTGCTTTATAAAATTTTTAAAGAAAAACGATTAAAAAAAAATGATCTGGTTATTACGACATCTCCGGAACATTATAACCATTTAATCGGCTTGATTTTAAAAACAATTTTTAAAATCCGTTGGATAACTGACTATCGGGACGGTTGGACCTTAAATCCCTCATTTAATGAATCAAACAATGCCTTAAAACAATTTTTTGAAAATTTTATAGAAAAAATTGTCTTAAAAAATTGTGATGCAATCGTAACAACATCCCCTGGATTGCTTAAAAAACTTATTGATATTTTCAAACCTCGAACCCAAAATCTGTTAAATGTTATGAATGGTTATGATTTAGATCATCTACCTCCTGTAAATAGGAAAAATAAATGCGGCCGGTTATTGAATATAATTTACACCGGCTCAATTGACTCTAATCGGTCCCCCTTATCTTTTTTTAAAATGATGGATAAATTTTGTGGTGAATATCTTCAATATTCGGATCAAATCGAAATTCATTTAACAGATTACATTAAAGGGTCTTCAGCGTTTAAAAAAAAAATCAGAAAAGCATCGGAGAACACTGCTTATAAAGTTAAATGGTTGCCGTTTATGCCTTTTAAAGATTTAGCACGATATATCCATGAAAATTCAGATGTAATGCTGTTATGTTTGGGGCGACCTGAAGTGAATCAACCTAACTATAACGATTGGGTTTTATCCAAAGTATTTGATTGTTTACTTTTTAAGATACCTGCTCTGGCAATTATCCCTCCCCACGGAGATACCGCAGATATTATAAAAGATACAGATTGTGGTTTCTGTATCGGCAATTCTGATTATAAAGAATTTAAAAAAATCTTATTATTATTGATCAATCATTCATCAAATGTCACCGAATTATTTTCTTTCAGAAATACTGAAAAATTTTCACGTGATGCACAATTTAAAAAATTATTTGAAATATTGGCCACTTAAAATCAGCATTTTTGGGCTAAAAAAGTAAATTGACAACAAAATTTCAATTTGGCTAAATTTATTTCTTTATTATTCTTTTTCATTAAAAAACCAACAAGATCTATCAATCGATTTAACGGTGATTCATAACGCCACCACCTGGAGAAAAAAGAAGGACGTCCCAAGCCTGTTCGGATGAGCATTGTAAGCGCATCAATACCGGGTCTGACTTCCAATAATTCCAGACCTGCTTCTTCAAGAAGGCATTTAAACCCATAGGGTGTATAATTCCAGAAACTAAAAGAATGATATGGCTCTAACTGGGACGTCGATCCAATAAACACTCCCTTGGGTTTCATAACCCGACAAACTTCTTTTAGTAATTTCTCTGGATATCTTACATGCTCAAAAACTTGATTTGAATAAATCAAATCAAAAAAATCCATTTCAAAAGGCAAATGAACCCCATCAAATGTATAAAACTCAGACCCTTTCCTCAATCTTGAATTTACCTCGGGTGAACTTTCAATATCCACGCCAAACCAATCGATGGATGAATCCATTTTTTTAAAAATATCAATTGAATTGCCTTCACCACAACCTAAATCCAGAACAGATTTGAAATTGTTCGTTTTTGTTTTATACATATCTTCAATTATAGTTAATGGTTGTGTTTGACGGCAGTGATCTTTTGGGATGGGCCATTGCTCTATTATATTATCTTTCACTATTTTTCCTAAACCGGTTTAATAAAACTGTTCGAAATTTGAGTTTTTCAATGTTCTGTCCTGAACCGACTATATTATATATATTTTTTAGCAAATCTATTTCCAATGAAACCGAAAATTCCGGTCATAAACTATTACCTGTTTCTAAAGATTTGTAACATTTGAAGAAAGTAATCTTTTTGAAAAACAAAACACATAATACTAAAGCTAAGAACACCAACAAATATTGCTGAGAAAAGCAACAATGCTGATGAAAAATGAATAAATATTAACATATAAAAACAAAATACTATAAACCCCATGATAATACTAATCGATATCGGTAAACTAATTGTTTTAAAGAAATCAAGAGGATGAAGATCGATTAAATGGTTTAGTATTTTTACTATCAATAGTGAATAAATTCCAGTCAATAGTAGAAAGCACCATGCAACTGTATTGATACCGCTTTTAACAGCTATTATAAAAACGATTGTGTTTATGACAAGAATCATGGAATTCAAATAAAAGCCAATATCTGCACGACCTTTTGCTAATAAAATTGTACCGCATGGGTTGAAGAGTGCTTTAAGAATTCCGAATAAGGCCAATATTCTTATCAAAGGAACAGCCTGTTCCCAACCGGGTCCGAATACCATTGGAACAAACACGGGTGCAACAACTGCAAGCCCTATGATTAAAGGGGTAGAAATAAATGCGATGGCTTTAATCATTGCCAAATATCCTTTTTTCAAGGTAGCATTATCATTCTGTTTAATGGCAAAAATTGGGAATGCCACACTTGTCAGTACCGGATTCAATTTTTGCATTGGCATGATAACAAGTTCATATGCTAATCTATATATGCCAAGTATTTTAGGGCCTAGATATATTCCGATAATAATATAGTCCATATTGGCCGAAATATAATTTATACCCTTTTCCCCCATTTGAAATAAACCAAATGAGATATAAGGCCGAATATCTTTTATCGCAAAATGAAAACCAGGTTGCCACAGTGACCACCCCATGAATATCAGCATGAATGTTCTAAAAATCGAACATACCAAGGTTCCAAAAACCATCGACATAACACCATAATCGTTAAATGCGAATAGAATTGAAACAAATACACCAAGCAATGCAGAAAGAAAATCAATTATACCTAAGCACTTAAATGACATTTTTTTTTGAAATAAAACTTGAAATAACTGCCCAAAGGGAAAGATGATAAATAAAATAGCTATCCAATAAATAAGATTTATTAAACGAGGTTCATTAAAAAAACGGGATAAAATTGGGGCACACAAGCATATGACAGCAAATATAATGAAACCAAAAACAATATTTATCCAAAACAAACTACTCAAATGATTGGTATTAATGTCCTGTTTATGAATAATTGCATTGCTGATCCCCATATCTGCAAAACGATTTATAAAACCGCTTATGACTGTCAACATTGCCATAAGTCCAAAATCTTCTGGGATCAACAAATGGGATAGGATAGTGAGTTGAGCAAACTGTAGAATCGTTATAGATGCAAACGAGATTGAAGTCCATTTTATACCTTTTATCGATAATGAAAGCAGAGACATAGAAATTTAAAATTGATTAATTTTTGAATTAAGCATTTTTTTGGCCATATGGAATATATCATTTACCTGGATTAATTCCATACATTCACCGGCGCTACAATCAATCATGTTACCAGGTATATGACATGGTGAACAAGATTTTTTCGATTTGATGATTTTTATAATTGCAGGATCCCCCCAAGGCGCATTTTTTTTTGTACTTGTCGGACCAAACAATGAAATCAAGGGGCAGCCAACCGATGCCGCAAGATGCATGAGCCCCGAATCATTTGAAATGAACAAATCACATTTTTGAATTAAGGCTGCAACAATTGTTAGATTATATTTGTCTATAAAATTGACAGGTTTCTCTTCCATTAACAAGGAGACAGCTTCGCCTAAAGCTTTTTCATCACTTCCCCCAAAGAGAATAATTTCAGCGTTAAGTTTTTGTATTAGTTTATCTGCCAAAATTGCAAATTTTTTTTCTGGATATCTCTTTTGAGGCATATCCCAGTTACACCCAATATGCATTCCGATTTTTACAGTCTTCTGTTCAGATAGGGTTTTTATAATTTTATTTGCTAATTTTTTCTGTTCCTGTGGAATTGGAAAATCGATCTTAATTTTATTTTTATCAAAATTCATAAATGGTTTGAGAAGATCCATGTTTAGCAAAACTTCATGTTTGTTTCGGTCATAACACAATGATGTTGTATAGTAGGTTGAATTACCATCAGTCGGATGACCGTATATATATTTTGCACCACTTAATCTAAAACATTTTTCACAAGTTTTATTGTTCATCAAAAATGAAGAAAAAATAATATCAGGTCTTGATTTTATCATTTTAAAAAGTAATTTAAATTTTCCCAGTATAAACTTTTCAGGTAAGAATAAAAGTTCATCCCACACGTCGAGACCATTAAAAACAGCCAATGAACGACGCTCAATTAGAATTGTAATTTTTGCATTTGGAAAAAGAGTTCGAACTTCTTTAAGAAATGGAATTGATAAAAGAGCATTCCCGATACCATAAAGCTTAACAATCAGAATTCGTTTGACATTTGATGGATCAGGATGTTTCATTCTTTATTTATTACTTTTCTTCCATTGATAAAAATTAGAATTAAAACCTTCGTATTTTATTCATGTTATATATATTGCTGGTATCAAATAGCAAACATTCGTTTGCGTTTTTATAACAATTTTTATTCATTGTTGAAATCGCATAATTTATCTACTGCTATATCAAATTCATCCCCACTTATTTTTTTTTATATTTGAAACTTCTGTGAAGTATAAACGGGAAGAATAAAACAGCTGTAAGTTCTCCAAGCATATTGGAAAGAACAATTCTATGTAATCGAAACAATCCTGTATTCTGGACAGAGAAAAGATGACTATTAATATTATAAAACATCACCTTTGATGCAACATATATAAATGGTGTTGGCATTGAAGTCACGACAATATCAAAGTGTTTTTTGTAAAGGGTAACCAAAGAATTGAACAAATATACCATTTGATTTGATTTTTGACCGTCAATCATGATTTTTGAATACTCTTTAAAATAATTCTCTCGGTCACGGGTAATCAAAATATGAATCTTTGATTGAGGGTATAATTCATTCAATTGGCTTATGATTTCCATTCCGTTTGTGTAACTTGTTCCGATCAGTGAAACCAATATTTTTTTCGGTGTTTTAATCTTTAAATGTTTCTTAATCTGTGGGGAATTCATTTTTAATTTGCCAAGTCGTATTTTCCCCCATCGAGAATGATAATAATCGAACAATGCTTTTTGAATAAGACCTGCAGCAAATTTGTTATTATGAAATATAAAAAAAAAATACAACTTCTGATAATATCTGAGGCTATTAAAAAAAATTCTCAGCCGTTTATGGACAGGCGTATGTTTTGAATAGACAAGAAGCGCATTTCTGATACCGTAATAATAATTTGAGACATCCCCTCTGTCGCGCTCGATAAAAGATCCATGATATGCGATGGATTTAGTAACGGCTACAACTCTGTATCCCTGTTTTTTAAAGCAAAGTCCCCAATCCATGTCATCCCAGCATAAAAAAATTCTATCATCCATAACTCCTACCTGCTTCATTGCACTGACTCGAACCAAAGCTGAGCAGACTGCGACATAATCAACATCTAAAACTCTTGTAGGATTCTCCATCGAGTTGCGATTAACCGGTATTACACCAATCGTATCCCAGCGAAAATTGGCACCTGTTTCAACTATCACAGATGGTTTATCAATATCCTGAATCCTTGATCCGGCAAGACCGATTTTCTTATTTACATCCATGGCAATCACAAGTTCTTTCAATGTAGTGTCGGTAACTCTGGCATCATTATCCAGCAACCAAACATACTTATACTGGTTTTTACGGCAGATGAATTCTAAACCTGTATTAAATCCCCCAGTTCCGCCAAGATTTACTCTATTAAGGATCAAATTGATATCTGGATGTTTTTTCTGTATTGATCTGACTGAGTTATCCGTAGATGCATTGTCTACAATATAGATATCATAAGAATTATCACTGAATGACTTGAGTTGTGACAAAAGGATCAATACATCTTTTTCTTTATTCCAGTTCACCACAAGAGCGGCAATTCTTTTCATATGATTTTAGCCTTTATTCGCTATTCAAGTTTCTTTCATGTTTTTGAAGAACTTGTCTGTATGTGTGCATAATTTGTGAATAATGCTCGGAATATGTTCTTTTCGATGACTGTAATATGTTTTGGTTATGTCTGAAAATTTCATTTTTATCTTCTATATATTTTTTCATCCAAAAAACTAATTCTTCAACTGAACAACTTTCGTTTAAAAACCCATTTTCATCATGGATTAAGTAATCAGTAATCCCTCCTTTTTTACTGGCAATAACCGGCAGTCCTTTTGAAAGCAATTCTAGTCCGACATAGCCAAAGACTTCTTCCCAGATGGATGGAACAATACCAACATGCATTGGGTTCAAAAGCTGATCAAGCTGATCCGCTTCATACTGCCCATGATCAAAAAAATTCGGCTGACAGTTTAATTTTTCGACATATATCTGTTGGACCTGCCCATAAGAATGTATTTCAAACCGGTTGCTATATCCCTGTTTATTTAAAGATATAACTGCATCCATTAAAAGTGTTCCCCCCTTCTGTATAGATATAAATCCATTTAAAGTCACAAACTTCACCTTTTTGATGCCGGATATCATTTTTTTGGGAGAAATCAAATCAATATGGTGCAAATAAGGATTTACAACAGAAATCTGTTTTTCGGTTCCCAGAAATATATCATAAATCTGTTTTACTTTATGCGAACGTGCAACCAATTGGGTAATCTTCTTAAGCCTTTTTGAATTTAGAATTCTTCTTTTTTTAAACTGAATTTTGAGTTGTTCATACCGTTCTCTTGATACCACCTTATTGTGTTTTTCTGCTCTGTCAGATTTGTATCTGTACTTCTGGAGATAGGCATAAACCTGGGAACAAAAATTTCTGGATTTTTGCCATAAAATCACATCTGTCAAACTTAATTTGGCCTCAATATCTGTTAATAATAAGCTGGCAGTCTCAAACAAATCATTCCGGTGATATTTAGGAGAAGATAGATTACATTGAAGGCATGCTGATCCGAGATTACACTGAAGCCTACAGTTTTCCTTTGACAAATGATTGAACAGCTTTAAACAAGGACAAAGCAGATAATAATCAGCCAATGTCATCAAACAAGGTATCCTGTATTTGTCAACAATAAGATCAATAATGGATGATGGCAATCCAGCCAGTTCATGAATATGGACAATATCAGGTTTTACTTTTTGAATTATCGTGCTGAAACATTTTTCCGAAAATGGTTCAACAAGTGTTAATTCAGGTTGGAGTGTTCCTGAATCCCCTTTATGTGAAATTGAAGAATTGATGATCTCCCAGATATGTAATTTATCGGATACTCTTGAATGAAGAAAACTTTTGTTTATTATAGGTAATTTCCGGCCTGCACAAAAATAATAAACACGGTGTTTGGCTTTTATCTGCTCTTTCATTAAGTCTCTGGCATATAAAATCAAACCGCCCTTTCGCCAAGGATAGAAACCCCACCCAATGTGTAAAATACTCAAGATTTTATTTTCTATCAAATGATTTATCCTTGTATATTCGAAGCTTTTCATCACCAAAATAGTGTAAGCGTGTTTCTGTAAATTCATTTTCCAGCAGACCAGCAGGAATTGTATTCCTGAGGTTGAAAATGCTGGGTCAAAACCAAAAATTCATTTTTATTTAAACGACCAAGTAAAAATAGCGCAGCAAAAGCATGACCCAGCAAAAATGAGGATACAGCAATTCGAACAATTTTTGAAATAATAAATTCAGATGGAATGGAAGAATTGGGAGAAGCTGTCTCAATTTTTATCAATGAAGCGATGAAGGTTGGAAGGGCCTCGGCCTTAAATGCGGAACCCTGGAAACATACGGAAAACCGGACTGGCTTGATTGACGGTGTATATTTATTTTTAATTCACGAAGAATTCTGTACATGGATTATTCAGAAGCCAGATAAATTCCCTGGTCAGCAAGTCTTGGTACGATCTGTTTTGGATTGGACTCAGTAAATTCAGGCAATTCTAATCTTCGTCCTGTGCATAATCGTACCCGCCGTGAGTGACGTCTCTGTTCGGCAAGAACGGCAAACGAGCACTCGAGGTCTGGTCGAAATATAGTATGGTTCATCAACGACGTCACACTTCGGACACGTAAAGCCGTCAGGCCAACGCACTATTTCCAAGTAATCGAGGCACGCTTGTTCGTCCGAGAATGCTCGCTGGAACTCCAGGAGGTTTGTAACGTAGGGTTTCTCTTTGATTCTGGGAATCGGCTGCCCCCCTCTGCATCAATGTGCAAGCCAATCTCACACTACTGTCGGTAGTACATATTGGTAGACTACCTCTTCGGACTATATGTGTCAACCGGATAAGCATGGTTCTCACTTCATACGGCTCCAGTTTGGGCCGGCCATCATTTTTCTGAAAGAGAGTCTTGACAACACAATAAACCCGGCCATGGAAAAACAATTATCACCCCGGCTTAGCGCGCTATTAATACTGGATGGCCTGGAGAAAAAAGTGAATGCGTTCAAGATTGCTTATGGCGACTTTCCAAAAAAGATAAAGGATCTGGTTGAAAAGGGATTCATCGAAATAATTCCCAAGCCCCCCTATGGGGAAGAATCTTTCATGCTGGAAAACGGAAGGGTATTTACCACCAGCAAATTAATCTTTAACGCAAACAATTAGCAGACCAAAATGCTTGCCCCCAAATAATATTTCTGAAAAACTATTTGTGTCTTGTTGAAATATAACCATTTTGCCATGAGGTTTCACCTGTCCGTGTTTTTTAGCCTTATTTCACCAATTAATCTTTATGAAACTCACGATAGAAAACCGGAAAATAACAACTTTTCTTATCTTTATCAACGAAATCGATTTGGAATGGATTTGCTTATTGTCTGATTTTTCCAGGATTTACGGTATTGGCAAGTTTTGAACAGCCTGAGAAGAATCAATGCCCATTCAAATCATACCCATTGGTAAAAATTTCATGGCATTGTTTTTGCAAAAAATTTTAAATTGAGATACTATACAATGAATTCATTTTCCAAATTTCAGGATAAACAGGATAGGTAAGAGAATAAAAACTATGCTTGAAAAAAAGAAAAAAAATTCAGGATTCACCTTAATCGAATTAATCGTTGTTTTGGTTATCATCGGGGTATTGTCCATCATCGCCATTCCCGGTTTTCTGTCCTGGCGGACAGATATGTATTTAAAAGCTGCGGCAAGGGATCTCTACGCAGCCATGCAGGAAGCCAGGATGATTGCCATAAAGGATAATTCAAGCACCGCCATTGTTTTTGACATAGTAAACAATCGCTATTATCTGTGTGATGATCCCGGGGCTGATGTATCCTGGAACGGTATAAGCGATTCTGTCGGAACCGGTGACAATAATATTCTCCGGACATACGATCTCAGTTCATACAGGGAGGGTGTCCAATATGGTCCAGGTAGCGTCACCGGCACCAATTCAGTGACCGGAAACGCTATTCCTGCAACCAATACAACCTATCCCAATGATATTTTAGTGATCAATTCCCGTGGAATCAGCGCCAACAGCGCATATGTTTACCTTGAAAATCAAGATGCAAATCGAACCTATGCGGTGGGGACACTGACAAGCGGGTTGGTGAAACTGTGGAAATGGGACGGAGGAAACTGGCGGTGAAAACAAACAAAGGGTTTACCCTGATTGAATTGATGATCACCATTATTGTTTTCGGCATCATCATTACGGCGGTCTATGCCACCCACATCGCACAGCAAAACACCTATCAGGTCCAGGACCAGGTGGCTGAAATGCAGCAAAACCTTCGTGCTGCACTTTATTTTATGACATCTGAGATAAGGGTGGTCGGTTATGACCCCAGTGAAAATGCCGGTGCTGGGATTACAATTGCCCTGACCGGGCGACTGCAATTTACCGTAGATCTTGATGAGGATGGCGTTAATGACCCAAATGAAGTGATTGATATCGGATTTTCCCCCACCATTGACGCCGCAGGAGATGGTATTCCAGACTCAATTAGCGCCGGTGTTCCCGATGCTGCCCGCATCGGCAAACAGGAGTACGGCACCACGGGGGCCGCAGGAGGATATCAGGCCTTTGCAGAAAACATTCAAGCCGTGGAATTTTTGTACCTTGATTCAGCCGGGGCAGCAACAACGGTATTGAATAATATTCGTTCGGTTCAAGTCACCTTACTTGCCCGGGCCAGCCGACCTGATCAAAATTTCACCAACACCAGAACCTATTATACCAGGACAGCCCCAACACCCAATTGGGGGCCCTATAATGATAATTTCCGTCGTCGCATGGTGACAACAACCATCCGATGCCGCAACCTAGGAATTTAAAAATACCATGACGCCTCTAAAAAATACCCAGGGATTTACCCTGATAGAAGCCCTCATCGCCATGGTTGTTCTGACCACAGGACTTCTGGCCTTGTATACAATGCAGATGAGCAGCACCAAGGGGAACATGACGGCCAATAAATTGACCCTGGCAAGTTCAGTTGCCGGCAACGGGTTTGAACGCTTGTTAAATCTACCCTATACCCACACCACCATGGACCCCGCATCAAATCCCCATGACAACACCGAACTTACCGGTCTGCAATTGCCCTCCGGTGTGACCTCCGTCTCCTGGAACGTAACAGAATGGACCAACACCGATGGACTCGATAATGACGGGGATGGAACCACTGATGAACCCGATGAATTAAACATTAAAAGCGTTACTCTAAATGTGAATTATAGAGACTGGCTTGCAAAAACCTTAACCATTACATTTTATAAAAGTGAGCTTTTCTGATGAGTGGATTTCAACAGGCAGTTGCGCCCCTGGAAAATGAAAATGGGTTTGCACTCATTTCTGTCATACTCATTCTGGCTATCCTAACCTTTATTGGCATCGCCGGAACCAATACCGCTGTTTTTGAACTGAAAATAGCCGGGAATGAACGGCAGGCATACCAAAAATTCTATGTGGCCGATAGCGGATGGAAGCAGGCAGGGCCTTTTTTAAATGCCATGGCAGCCCCGCCAAAGTTTGTTAATTTAACCCTGAATGCCACTTTCCCGAGCTATGACTGGACCAATCAATACTTCCAGATCGTCCGAAATTTTGGCGAGGGAACAGATGGCACTCTCAATGATAATTTTCCGGCGAACACCGAGGATGGCGCCATTGTCGCCATACCCTATTGGTATCGACTACTCTACCAGGATGACGTCCAGGCCATCGGATTTGGCACGGGTTACCGTGAGTTTCAATATGGGGTTGACTGCAATGCACAAGGAAATACTGAAGTTGCAACAAGGGTTAAAAAGGTGTTTCGAGTTGGCTATTAACCGCCACCCTGAACCCACAAAAAGGAGAAAATGATGATTCAAAAAACCTTACGGCAAAACCTGCACTTTTTTCTTTTCGCCTTTTTGATGGTGTTTATTCTTTTGCCCCAACACGCCCAGGCACTTTGTGTCATTGACGCCAACGGTACTTACATTGAAGCAGAAGATTTTACCCGATCCTATAATTTGGATGGGAGCCCCCATTCTGATGATTATTTTGAACTGGTTAATGAAACAAGTGCAAATGGCGGCCAGGCACTTGTTTCCGGTGATAATGGGTATGCCGCCAATACACCGGGCAAGGAAGTCAAAGAATATGAAGTGACCTTCCCTGTCTCTGGAACCTATAAAATGTGGATGCGGGGAAGAGGCATCAGCGGATCTGCGGATTCCATGTTTTTTACCGTTGATAATGATACATGGAAGGCATGGAACTTTGGTGGCAACTACGGGAGCTATGTTTGGACAAGTTCTCTGCAGGTGGGGTCAAACAATACCATTGTCATCTCTGCAGGAGATGAGGGCACCCATAAAATTAAAATTGCCATGCGGGAATACCGCTCGGTGATTGATGGATTTTATCTTACCCTGGGCAATGAAACACCCACAGATACAACGGTTCCTTCAACCGTTACCAGTGTCAGTCCCAAGGATGGGTGTTCAGGGCCTGCCTGGACCGTGGATCCGGTAAGTCTTGGTCCCACCTGTTTTAAGGGATACAATGCCGCATCTGCCTCATTTACAATTACCAATACGGGAAATCAAAACGATTCAAACACAGCAAGCGTTACCAGCAACCAAACCTGGGTTGTGATAACCGACAATACGATCCCTGGACTGGCTCAGAACGGGTCACATTCTGTAACGGTGACTTATAATACTGCGGCGCTTTCACCCGGGACCCACACTGCCGAATTAACCATCACCGGAAGTGCCAACAATTCCCCCAAAAAGATTCCCGTGACATTATTGGTTAAATCGATTCCCTCCACAGCCGCATGCGGGGAAATCCCCCTTTATGCCGAAAACCTTATTAATCCAGCCATCATGGTACAATTGGACACCTCGGGCAGTATGAATGACAACATGTCATTCAAAGATGAAGACGGCAACACCTCCTGGATGAGCCGCATCAATATTGCCGAAGATGTTCTCAAAGAGGTGTTTCTGGACCGGAGTATTGCCTGGGGATTTGCCACCTGGGCCGGTGGGAATGGTAATTCCTCGGACAGTGATAAAGCCCCCACCTATTACACCAATTATCGTATCGGGGTTCATGAACATGACGCAACCCACCAAACAAAACTCCAGGAAAAAGCAGATGACGGATCGCCTTCCGGATGGACCCCCCTGGTTCCTTCCATGCGGGGAGGCCTGGAATACTTTAAGGGAAATCGACTGGACGGTTATTATATTGAAAAATATCAAGCCCTTTCCTGTCAGCCCCGGATCCTGGTCGTGATTACCGATGGCCAAGGGAATACAGGCACCGATAACACCAAGATTGATAAGGTGGTCAATGACCTTATTGCAGAAGGCGTAACCATAGTGGCCGTTGGTTTTGGCTTGACAAATGCAAGCCAGCTTGACCGAATTGTTCAAAGGATGCAAACCGCGGGGGAGGCAAATGATGAGGATTATCTCTACCACCTGCACAAGGAAAATGTAAGCGGTATTGCCGTTCCTTTCATGGCCCAGAATCGGGATGAATTCATCAACGCCATGAACGATATTGTTACCAATGTCAAGGCCCAGGTATTCCATGGGTCCTCTCCTGCACCCACCACCTCTGTTGATAACGGTGCTATTTTGTTAAATGCAACCTTTGACGCCTCCAATTGGACCGGCAATATTTCTGCGACCCGATTCAATATTTTCACCGGGGAGTTGAACACCGCACCTGCCTGGGAAAGCAAAGATCAGATGCCCGTCATCATCAACGGGTTTATCTATAATGAAAATGTGGATCCAACCAATCCAGGTTACAGCATCGATACCTATACAGACGCTTCCATTGCGGGTGATAATTTTCTTTGTAAGCCCATAGGGGATATTATCAACTCCACGCCTGCCATTATCGGTTCCCCTCCTAATTTCTATCAATTTGATTCCTATTTTAACTTTAAATATGATCAACTGGTGAGAGACCGTGAGGAGCTTGCCTATGTCGGAGCTAATGACGGAGCCCTGCATGTGTTTAAGATATCCGACGGTAGTGAAAAATGGCGTTTCTATCCAAACAGCGTCAAGGCCAAAATGGCACTTGCAGTCAATAGTCCTGCCGATGATATGTGCTCTCCCTCATATTGCCATAAATTTCTCCTGGACGGATCACCGGAACCGGCTGACATTTATGTGAGTACCACAACCGGTTGGCGCACCGTTCTTACCACAGGTTTTGGTGAAGGCGGCCCTGCCTTTTTTGCCCTGGATGTGACCTATGGTGAAGATTTTAAATCACAGATAAAAGATGGGGTTGAAATGAAGTCCACCTTTCTTTGGGAATTTACAGACACCGATGATACCGAACTTGGCATGGCAACCTCCTGGCCCTCCATTGAACGGGTGAAATCGGGAACAGGAACCGACTGGGCTACATATTTCGGCTCGGGTTATGCAGCAAACGATTTGCTCCAGGCGAACAAAGAGGCCTATCTTTTTGCAGTGAACAGCTGGGACAAAACAGAAGTCTGGATTGATGCAACCAATACGTCAACCTACAAGGTTAAACTGACCCCGGGAACTATAAATGATCTGCCTTCTC
This sequence comes from Desulfobacteraceae bacterium, assembly GCA_016744295.1. GTDB lineage: Bacteria > Desulfobacterota > Desulfobacteria > Desulfobacterales > Desulfobacteraceae > NBML01. The sequence continues at coordinate 107,344 of JADGEQ010000014.1, forward strand.
CCCCCCTTGTGATTGACACCCAGGGGGATGATTATATTTCCGACCGAATCTATCTTGGCAATCTCTATGGCAGCATGTACCGGGTAAAAGATATTGGGTTTGGGGAAACACCTGTTTCTCAATTGTTCTATAATTCTGAAAACACGGATCACTCAGCACCCATTACGGCAAAGGCCGGATATGCCTATGCCGGAGACGGTGATCTCTGGGTTTATTTTGGCACGGGTAAATACCTGGAGCAGATTGATAAATTTACAGTTGATCAGCAATACTTTTTAGGCTTATTTGATGCAAAAGCCGCCAAAACAACCCCTTATAAAAAAAGCGATCTTGTTGAGATGACAACGGAAATAATAGAAGCCTATGCCCTTGATGAAAATGGAGCTCCCGTGGATCTGGACGGCGGCGGTGTTGGTAGTTCCGATCTGAGAAAATACAGAACACTTTCCTGTTTGTCCCCGGATGGTGACGGAAATTGCAATCCTGGCAAGGCGTCATGGATGATCAAACTTGCAACCCCCTCCGGGGTTGGCAGTGAACGAGTGATTACCCAACCGCTGATTGTTGGGGGAGTTGTTTTTTTCGCAACATTTATACCGGATGGGGATGTCTGCGAAGGGAATGGAGACACCTGGCTTTTTGCAATCGATTGGGAAACCGGTGAAGCGGTGAGCAATGAAATTTTTGATATCAACGACAACAATAAATTTGATTCCGGCGATAAATCGGTCAAGGATACGGATGGAGAAGAAAAGAAGGTCAGCGGGATTTCCATCGGCACGGGAAAACCCTCTGGCGAACTGATTATATACAACGATATCCTCTATGTGGGAACCACCGACCAACCGCCAAAACCCATCAAGGTCAATTTACCTGCCCAACGGACAAGGCTTAAATCATGGCAGCAAAAATTTAATTGATTGGCTTCATAAAATTTATCAAGGGTGTTAACAGATTACAAAAATAAGGAGTATTATGAAATACTATAAATTTATCATTTTTATATTCATCCTTGGATTATTTTTTTCCAGCGTCTCATCTGCCGGGGATATTGAACATGACTACAAAGAATTTATCGATATCGTTTATGAATGGACTCCCTATGGAAATATGATTCAGGTGGGAGATTATACCATCTCAAACATCAAATCGGTTTGGTTGGATGAGGGGGGCAATAAAGACCTTGTCCCGGTTAATAAAACCTATATTCATGTGGGAAATTTGGTAAAAGCCGTGGTGATCAATACAGATACCAATGGGTTTTGGATTGCCGACAAAATAATCGTGTTTTCGGGAAAAGGCTTGAAGACTGCCATGAAAAGCCTTTCGCCAATGGAAAAAAAAGAATTTTTAAAAAAATGAATAAAGGGCATTCTCAACCAGAATCAATCACTCTTATCCAGACGATAGCGCATGGATCGAATGCTCAGGTTTAAGTAGTCGGCGGCTTTATTTTTATTGCCCTGGGAAAGCTCCATGGCTTTGGTGAGATAGGCGGATTCTATGGTGGCAAGAACTTTATCCAGGTCCACCCCCTGTTCCACATCTTCCAGGTCAAAACGCTGCCCCTTTATCCCTTCTATCCAGCGTCGTTTTTTGTGCATGGAAATGGTCAGACTTTCCGGCAGGATGATATTGGTGGAAGACAGAGCAACGCTTCGTTCAATAAGATTTTCAAGTTCCCTGACATTGCCGGGAAAAGAATATTTATTTAAAAAATCAATGGCATAAGAGGACAGTTTGACAATATCCTTGTTCATCTTTTTTGAATATTTTTCTGCAAAATGGGCTGAGAGGAGCTCAATGTCCCCTTTTCTGTCCCTGAGGGGGGGCACCTTAATGGGAATAACATTGAGGCGGAAGAACAGATCTTCCCTGAAATTGCCCTCAATAACCTCCTCCTCCAATTTTTTGTTCGTGGCGGAGACAATCCTGACGTCCACTTCAATTTCCGTGGTGCCCCCCACAGGATTAAAGGCTGTTTCCTGAACCGCTCTGAGCAGTTTCACCTGGAGCATGGTGGACAATTCACCAATTTCATCCAAAAAAATCGTCCCGTGATTGGCAGCCTCAAATAATCCTTTCTTGTCGGTGATGGCCCCTGTAAAAGACCCCTTCACATGACCAAAAAACTCGCTTTCCATCAAGGTGTCGGTAATACCACCGCAATTGACCACCACAAAGGGCTTGTCCCTGCGGTCGGAGTGTTCATGGATGGCCCTGGCAATGAGCTCTTTTCCCGTGCCACTTTCCCCGGTAACCAACACATTGGTCTTGGTGGGACCTATCTGCTCGATTCGTTTGTAGATAGCCTGCATTCCCGGGCTGTTTCCAATGATCCGGTTAAAATGCAGATGGTCCTTAAGCTCTGTGGACCGCCTCTCTCGTTCATGGTCAAGAGTTCTCAGTTCCAGGGATTTGGCAATGGTGCTTTTAAGCTCACTATTGTCAAAGGGTTTGGGCACAAAATCATAGGCCCCTTCATTCATGGCCTCCACAGCGATTACCGTGGTGGAATAGGCAGATATCATGATCACAACGGTGTCCGGATCCTGTTTCTTGGCCTCCTTTAAAACATCAAGACCGGTGATATCCCCCAAACGAATGTCCGTCAACACCAGATCATAACAATTATTTTGAATCATCTTTACTGCCTGCTTGCCATTTTTTGCAAGACAGATCCCATAACCCTCCTTGGACAGCAAAACATCCAGAAACTCCCGCATGCTGAGTTCATCATCCACCACAAGAATTTTATATTGTTTGTTCTTCACACCCTTTTCCCTGTCCACTGAATTCCTATTGGTTTTTCTGATAAACAATTCTGCCGTCCACCATTGTTAAGAAGGCCTCCCCTTTTACCTGCATGCCGCCAAAGGGGGTATTTTTGCATTTAGATACAAAGGCGGCAGGATCAATTTCAAATTGACTTTCCAGATCAATGATGGTCAAATCAGCGGTATTCCCCTGTTTTATATCATTATCAATTCCCAACATTTTAGCCGGGGTTTTGGACATTTTGTCAACCAGATCTGAAAGAGTCAAAAACTCATCCTGCACCAGTTTTAAGGACAGAGACAATGAGGTTTCAAGCCCCACAATACCAAATGCTGCCCTGTCAAACTCCACCTCCTTTTCATCCACACTCTGGGGGGCATGGTCCGAGGCGATCATATCTATGGTGCCGTCCACAAGACCCTTAATGATTGCTTGTCTGTCCTGTTCAGACCTCAGGGGCGGATTCATCTTAAAATTGGTATCATAGTTTATGACAGCCTCATCGTTCAGGGTAAAATAATGGGGAGCGGTCTCGCAACTCACATTCACCCCCCGTTTTTTTGCCTGGCGGATGGCATCAATGGATTCAGCCGTGCTCATGTGGCAAAAATGAAGCGCCGCACCTGTGAGTTCACAAAGCGCAATATCCCGGACCACCATGATGCTTTCTGCAACATTGGGGATTCCTTTTATTCCCCACCGTGTGGCATGGGACCCTTCGTTCATGGAACCGCCATCTACTAAACTTTTATCCTCGGCATGGACAAAGATGGGAATATTCAGCCCTTTGCAATATTCAAGGGATCGCCGCATCATCTGGGAATTTTCAACGGGCAGTCCGTCATCAGTAGCAGCACGGATACCCGCCTGTTTCATATCATAAATTTCCGACAGGGATATGCCGGAGGATCCTTGTGAAATAGCGCCGGCCGGGTATACCTTGGCAGCACGGGCTTGTTTGCCTTTATTGATAATATAGGCGGTTACCTGGCTGTTATCATTTACAGGAATGGTATTGGGCATACAGCAGACAGCAGTGAATCCTCCCCTAACAGCCGCTTTTAATCCGGATTCAATGGTTTCCTTGTATTCATGACCCGGTTCCCGCAGATGGACGTGGATATCAATCAAACCCGGGACCACAACCATTCCCGAAGCATCCACCACCTGAACATCCATCGACTTAGCATCCATCTCCCTAGCATCGGAGGGATCAGTTTGTTTGGATACGTCAGATGGACCGGAAGGATCGAGTATCGCCTCAATCACACCGTTGCTTACTAGGATATCCTTTTGTGCGTCCAGGTTCCCGGGATCAAGTACCCTTGCCCCTTTAATCAGAATCTGCATGTCTGCTACCTCCTGCCACGATATAAAAAAGCGCCATTCTCAAAGCAACCCCGTTGGTGACCTGGTTTAGGATTATGGAGCAATCGGAATTTGCCACCTCACTGGATATTTCAACCCCCCGGTTCATGGGACCGGGGTGCATGACAAGCACATCCTTTTGTGCAAGGCTTACCCTGGTCGGATTCAGCCCGTAGAGGCTTGCATATTCCCGTTCACTGGGAAACAATATGTTCCCCTGCCGTTCCTTTTGAATCCTGAGCATCATGATGACATCAGCCCCTTCCACACAGGAATCCATATCCTTCGCCACCCGGCATCCAAGGGTTTCAATGCCCATTGGAATCATGGTATGGGGAGCACAAATTCGAATGTTTGCCCCCATTTTTGAGAACCCGATGATGTTGGACCGTGCAACCCTGGAATGGGAGATGTCCCCCACAATGGAAATATTAAGTCCCTTTAAACTCCCTTTTTTCTCCCGAATACTCATCATATCCAGCAGGGACTGGGAAGGATGGGCATGGATGCCGTCCCCTGCGTTAATAACAGAACAGTTTACCTGTTTTGAAATCACATGGGCGGCTCCCGAGGAGGAATGCCGCATGACAATAACATCCGGATTCATGGCCTCAAGGTTTTTGGCCGTATCAATCAGGGTTTCTCCTTTGACAATACTGGAAGCACTTTTGGAAATGGACACCGTGTCAGCGGATAGCCGTTTGGCGGCAATTTCAAAGGAAAGCTTTGTCCGTGTGGAGGGTTCCTGGAAAAAAAGGATAATGGTTTTCCCCCTAAGGGTGGGAACCTTTTTAACTGGCCGTTCTGAAATTTCTTTCATCCCCTGGGCCGTATCAAGAATCATGGTGATTTCCTTGGTATCAAGGGACTTGATATCAAGAATATCTTTTTTTTCAAACCGCATATTACCTACCTTGATTTAAAAATCACTTAAAATAATAAATTACCAAGTCTCTTCCACCTTACACCAAACGCGTCCTTGTTCCAGGACCAATAAATCATAAAAGCCTCTCCCTTGACTTCGGTCAGATCTACAAATCCCCAAAACCGGCTGTCATGACTATTATCCCGGTTATCACCCATCACAAACAACTTTTTATCGGGGATGGTAATTTTCCTTAAATTGTCCCGGGTCGAAAACTTAGCCGGGATGATTCTATCCTCCCTGTAGATGGCATAGGGCTGATGGGTAATGGGTTTGTCATTGACAAAAAGCTGCTTGTCTATGATTTCAAGGGTGTCCCCCCCCACTGCCACCACCCGTTTAATAAAATCCTTGGAGGGATCCTCGGGATATTTGAAAACCACAATATCTCCCCGTACAGGATCTTTGACGGGAATCAGGGTTTTGCCGTTGGTAAAGGGAATTTTTACTCCGTATATAAATTTATTGACCAGGATCTGATCTCCGATCTGTAAGGTTTCCAACATAGACCCCGAAGGGATCTTAAAGGCCTGGATAATAAAGGTTCGGATAAACATGGCGATCACAATGGCAATTACAATGGCTTCTATATTCTCTCGCCAGGCACTCTTTTTTTTCGTTGTCATTTTTAAGTTTCTTTTCAAATTTCACTGATTAACAGAACAGGTGCTGGGGATGCCCTAAAAAAAATTTTGAGCGCTGAATCTGACTTTTTAGTATCTCGGCAATTTTTCTTGCCTTTACCATACTGGACAGAGGAACCGTGGGAATCTCTTGCCCCTTTAACATGATGCTGCCGCTTTTAAGATCGGCATAACTGACCTGCCCATAGGATTTTGAAATACCTTTTGGGTAATCATAGCCATAATCAACCACCTGGGTAAAAATCTGCTCATCTGAAACAGCAGTAAATTTCAGCATTTCCTCGTTTAGAATGGGAATGGGGATACCAAGACCAATGGACAGCGAGCAGCCATAGCCTCTGATACTCTGACCCACCAGCCACTCCGGTAACATTTCCTTTAGATCACCCATGACAGAAAGGGTTCCCGAAGGTGTCACCGGAACCCCGTTCAACCCCCGTTCCACATCCTTTTTATGCTGGGTGCCTGTCCAGGTAACATACCCCTGGGCACCCCCCAGAAAAATTCGAGTGCCAAGGCCGATGGTTTTCAAATAAGGGTCATTGAACAAGGGACTTAGTTCTCCTGCCGTCGAATAATTGGCATTCCCCATTTTTGATTTCAAAGTTCCCATATAGGTATATTTAATTTTGTCGGACCGATTTATGGCACAATTATAATTTTGGTATGCATTTCTCGGGTTGCAAAGCATGGCATTGGGCAAATCTTTCAACCTCACCATCTTCTCTATTTTTTTATTAGGATAGCAGTCGGTTCCGTAGCTCTCCGCCCGAAGATGCACCTCTTTACCGGCCACAAGGTCCTGGATTACGTGCCCGCCGCCATAATTAAACTCACCGGGATGGTACTTATTTAAAGGATCATCATCACAGGTTTGGGTTGCACCCAGATAACAATCCACCGCAGCAACCCCTGAATAGGCAGGCACATTGTTGAACCAGGTTTTGGTGGTTCTGACCAGGGGTTTAAACTGGCCCACATTGATAAATGCCCCGGAAGAGCACATGGGGGCAAAGGTTCCGGTGGTGACAACATCCACTCGTTTGGCAGCCTCTACCACTCCGTGCTTTTGAGCAATGTCAATGATCTCCTCCGCTGTAACAACAACCGCTTCACCCTTGGCAATTTTTTTATTTATCTGCTCATATGTTTTGTTTACTTTAAATTCATTCATAGTTACCCTTTACCGATTATCATCAATTTGCCAGATTCATTTTATCAGGCTCGATTTAACAGATTCAATTTTTGAAATAACATTATTTTTTATCCAGGCAGCATCCCACCATTCAACGGGATTGACAAATACTGAATGGACAATCATTGAAAAATGCAAATGATCCCCTCCTGCAAGGCCTGTCAATCCTGTGGTGCCGATGATATCACCCTTTGCCAGCTCATCCCCTTTATTCACTATAATTTCATTTAAATGGGAGTAGAGACTGGCAAGGCCAAACCCGTGATCAATGATAACGGTTTTGCCGAAAATTCCCTCATCTTCCGCCATGATCACCCGGCCGCCATTGGCTGCGCCCACCTTTGCATTGGCAGTGGAAGCAAGGTCTATTCCCAGATGAACGGCACGGTCTATTTCCTTGCCCTTATATTTGTAAACCCTGCGGTCAGCCCAGCTGGAACGGGTTGCAGAACCTGGCAACCTGCCAAATTTGCCCTTCCATAAAAGCTTGCCCACGGTGTTTTTGGGAACATTCAAGACAGTGGTGACATTTTTATTCCGCAGTTCACCATTAATATACAAAAACTTTTTAAGCAATGGGTTTTGGGATCCCACAAGGGTATCTTCTATTTCATCCAAATCAAAATCCGGCATTTTAAATTCCAAAAATCTATCGGATATATTCAGGGTGTCATTTTTAAAATTTTTGTCTCGTATATAATGGTGGAATCCCCTTTTGGCAGTATTTCCGGCAAGATCCCTGGCCGTTACAAAAATCTGACTCCCGGGACCCTGGGTATGATTCAGGGCAAAAAAAGCTGCGTAAACATCTTTGTTTTCAAACATGCCCGAATGACCCGGGAAAAAAGTATCCCCCACCATCACCCCGCTCTCAACATTTTCCTCAAAAAGTCTGTAAATAACCAGACCACTCCCTCCCCTTTCAATATTATGCTGCCGGGACAACACATTAATCTGGGGGGGCTTTGTGTCGATAACAACCTTTCTTTCCTCGTAAAAAATATTGCCGCTGTTCCACTCCCTCCATGAATAATCACTCACCATGACTCGGATGATGGCCTCACCGTCGCTCATCCCATATTTCCGGGATTCTACCGGGATTATAAAGGAATCTTCATTCACCCGTTTATCGGAAAAAAAACTGAGGACAGAAGAGGGTGCATATTCTTTTTCAAGGAGTACTTTTTCATTGCCCTTCTGCATGATGGAAACCACGACTTTCCTGAGACCGGTGCCACGATCATCCACCTCTATGGACATTTCATAGGATTTTTTCAAGTATAAAGAGGGCAATGCAACATTCACCCCGGGGACACCACCTTCATACTTGTAGAAAAGGGTCCATCCAAGGGGTATCAAGATTGCCAGAAACAAGATAATCAAAACAACTTTCTTCATCAAATATTCCTATCTTTTCAAACGGTTATGGTTCATGCAAACAAAATGATCTAAAATACCAGCAATGGTCCAACATATCAAGGAATTTTACATTCTTGACTTTTTGGGTCCCAAAATATAATTTAGCCCATACACCTCAACTTAAGGAATACCCATGAATAATAACCCGACCCACAATAATCCGAATAATAATTTCTTTTTTAATTTAATCGACACCCCCTCCCCTGTCTTTTTTCTCATTGCAGGCCCCTGTGTAATTGAAAGCTATGAGGCCAGTTTTGCAATTGCCCAACATTTAAAAAAAATCACTGAAAAACTGGGGATACCCTTTATATTCAAAGCGTCCTTTGACAAGGCAAACAGAACCTCCATTGATGCCTTCCGGGGCCCGGGGTTTAAAGAAGGATTGGATATCCTCAACCAGATTAAACGCAAACTTAAGGTTCCCATTATTTCAGATATTCATCTTCCGGACCAGGCCGAGAAAGCCGCCCGGGTGCTTGACATTATTCAAATCCCTGCTTTTTTGTGCAGACAGACCGACTTGATTCTTGCCGCCTGCCGCACGGGGTTGCCGGTAAACATAAAAAAGGGACAATTTCTCTCTCCCTTTGAGTGCAAAAATATCATTTCCAAAGCAACCGCCTTTGGAAACCATGATATCAGCATCACCGAAAGGGGTGCCTGTTTCGGTTATAATAATCTTGTGGTGGATTTCAGGTCTGTCCAGATTCTCACTGAAATGGGAGTTCCGGTTATCTTTGATGCCACCCACAGCGTCCAGTTGCCGGGCGGAGCGTCTGATTCATCTGCAGGGGAAAGCAAGTTTGTCCCCACCCTTTCAAAGGCCGCCATTGCCGCAGGCGCCCATGGGCTGTTCATCGAAACCCATCCTGAGCCTGAAAAAGCGCTGTGCGACGGCCCCAATTCCATGCCCCTTGATCAGATGGAATCTTTGCTCAAAACCCTTCTGGCTATTAAAAAGGTATCTGGATAATCACATGGAAAAACACCCAGGCCAAAAAGAATTAAACCCAAGGGAATCAGAACTCCAAAAAAAATTAAGTCAGGTTAAACTACTGCTCCTGGATGTGGACGGGGTTCTCACAGACGGACAAATTACCTATACCGATTCTGGAGAGCAGATCAAAAGCTTTAATTCAAAAGACGGCCTTGGGCTGCGGCTACTCATGGACAGCCACATCAAGGTTGGCATCGTCACTGGCAGAAAATCCAATGCACTTGTCCACCGATGCCAAAACCTTGGAATTGACCTTATCTTTGACGGCATCTCCGATAAGGCAGCAGCCCTGGCGATGATTACCGAACAAACAAAAATTATTGCACCCAATATTGGTTTTGCAGGAGATGATCTCATCGACCTCCCGGCGATGATCCGCACAGGGGTTTGCTTTACTGTCCCGGATGCCCCCCTGGAGGTGAAACACCATGCCGACATGATAACTTCGGCCAGGGGAGGCCATGGTGCGGTCAGAGAAATTTGTGAAGCCATCCTCAAGGCACAGTCTGTTTGGGAACAACTTTTGAACAAATACCTGTCATGATTAAATCCAGTAAAAAAAAACTAATTTATCCCTTGATCGGATTAGTCGTTTGTATGCTCATCGGACTTGGAATCTTTTTTTATGTTAACAGGCTTTTGGACACACCCATTACCATAAAAAAAATCAGCGTGGACTCCACAGCTGCGCTAAAACTGAATATACTGGAACAAATTTCAAAAAAAAACGGAATTACCGAGTGGAAATTGAAAGCCTCATCAGCCACCCTGTTAAAAGAGGAAGACAAAGCGATTCTTAAAGATGTTGATGTTATTTTCTATACCAAGGAAAACACCCCGGTACACCTGACAGCCGACGAGGGTATTCTTAATACCCTTACCCACGATATGAGCTTTTTAAAAAATGTTATTGTCCGCCATGAAACTTATACCCTCAGAACTGAGAAGTTGCATTATGAAAAAAAACCACATATAATACTCTCCGATGTACACGTCACCCTTGAAGACGGGGAATCAGTTGTTGAAGGGGATTCCATGGTGACCCACTTGAACCAGAACAAAACCATTTTACAAGGACATGTTAAAGGAAAATTCAGTGAAAATTTCAATATTCCATAGTCTCGTGCCGAAGTTTTCTGCTGTCATCATTTTTACCCTGTTGTTTAGTTTCCTGTTTTTTTCCACGGCCACAAACACCGTTGCCAAGACTGAAAATCAATCAAAAGTAAAGCAACCGGCAGAAAATAATAAGAAAATTGCTGATAAAAAACTCCATGTGACCTCGGATAAAATGGTTGCCCAAAAAGATGCCTCCATGGTCGAATTCATCGGCAATGTCAAGGCAACCCGGGAGGATTCGGTTATTTTTGCCGATTCCATAAAAATATTTATCCATACCGCCGAAACAAAGAAAGAGGGTCAGACCGATTTAAAAAAAATCATCGCAACGGGAAATGTCGAATATACGGCCGGGGAGAGAAAAGCCTTTGCAGACAAAGCCGTCTATACAACAGAAGATGAAATTCTTATTTTGACCGGGAAAGCCCCCAGACTGATTACCGGAAAAAGCCATGTTACCGGAAAAAAGATTACCTTGTTTCGAAATGACGACAGAGCTATTGTTGAAAGTGACGGGCAAACCCGGGTACAGGCAATTTTTAATCCAGAAGACCAGAAAAAGGGTACGGATCAATAAATGTCAGAACTGGTAGTTGAAAATTTAGTAAAAACCTACAACCACAAAACCGTGGTGAACAAGGTAAACCTCACCGTAAGCCAGGGAAAGGTAACAGGCCTCCTAGGCCCCAATGGTGCAGGAAAAACCACCACATTTTATATGACAGTGGGATTAATCAGACCTAACCAGGGAACCGTTTATCTGGATCAGGAAGATATCACGGCTCATCCCATGTATATCAGAGCCAGAAAGGGAATCGGATACCTTCCCCAGGAATCCTCAATTTTCAAAAAACTAACGGTCAAAGAAAACATAACCGCCATTCTGGAAGTATTGCCCAAAACAAGAATCAATGTTGAAGAAAAGGCCATGGGCCTCATGAATGAATTGGGGATTGACAAGCTTTCCAACCAGAAAGCTGCTTCATTGTCCGGGGGGGAAAGACGGCGCCTTGAAATATCCCGGGTTCTGGCCACAGATCCCAAGTTCATTCTTCTTGATGAACCCTTTGCAGGGATTGACCCTTTGGCCGTGATTGATATTCAAAAAATCATTTCCCAGTTGACCCAAAAGGGGATCGGGGTCTTGATTTCCGATCACAATGTCAGGGAAACCCTTGGTGTGTGTGATCATGCGTATATTATGAGTCAGGGTGTTGTGATTGAATCAGGACCGCCTGAAGCGATCATTTCAAGCGAAATAGCCAAAAAAATCTATCTGGGAGATAATTTTAAACTTTAATATGGAACTTGGACTACAACAAAACCTCTCGTTGACCCAGCAGTTGGTGATGACCCCCCAACTCCAGCAGGCCATCAAACTTCTACAATTGTCAAGACTGGAACTGGCTGAAACCATTGAACAGGAAATGGAACAGAACCCAGCCCTTGAAGAAGTCTCGAATGAGGACAGATCCGATCAGGATATCACAGCCCGGGAAAGTGAATCCACGGCACCGGAAAAAGAAATACCGGTCAAGGAAGTCACCATTGATGAAATAGCGCCATCTGATACTGACTGGGACAACTACATTAACGAGTATAATTCCACAGGACGCGTATATACCGAATCTGAAAACACTGAAGCCCCGAATTTTGAAGCATTTACCTCGGAGAAAAAAACCCTGGAAGATCATCTCAAATGGCAATTGATGCTTTCGGGATTAAATGATGCAGAGGAACGTTTGGGCCATGCGATCATTGGAAACCTGAACAGGGACGGATATCTCTGCGCAACTGTGGAGGAGATCGCCTTGGGTGCAGAAGTGGAAACCCAAACTGTAGAAAAAGTTTTGACCGTTCTCCAGACATTTGATCCTCCGGGTGTATGTGCAAGAAATCTTTGCGAGACCCTGCTGATACAAGTCAAAATGCTTAGAATTGAAAATCATATTATTACAGAGATCATCACCCATCATTTAAAAAACCTTGAAAACAGAAACAGTAAAAAGATAGCAAAAGCCCTTCGAATTTCCACAGATGATGTCCGTGCCGCCGTTAAAATCATTCAATATCTGGAACCCAAACCGGGACGAAAATTTGCCACGGATGAACCCGCCTACATCACCCCTGATATCTATGTTTATAAAGAAGCAGATGGATTTAAAATTGTGATGAATGATGACGGGCTTCCCAAACTGAGAATCAGCCGGTTTTATCGAACCGCTATTGCCGACGGAAAAAAGATCTCCAAGGAAACCAAAACCTATTTAAACGAAAAAATGCAATCTGCATCCTGGCTGATCAAAAGCATCCACCAGCGTCAGAAAACCATTTATCTTGTCATGGAAAGCATCATCAAATTCCAACGGGAATTTTTTGAAAAAGGGATTGCCCATCTGCGACCCCTTATCCTCAAGGATATCGCAGAAGATATTGAAATGCATGAATCAACCATCAGCCGTGTGACCACCAACAAATATGCCTATACCCCCCAGGGACTCTTTGAATTAAAATATTTTTTTAACAGTTCAATTTCCCGAACCGGAGGCGAGTCCATGGCTTCCGCCAGTGTTAAGGATAAAATCCGGCTGCTCATTGAAAAAGAAGACCCCAGGGCCCCCCTTAGCGATGACAGGCTTGCCGTCATTCTTCAAAAATCAGACATTGAGATTGCCAGAAGAACCGTTGCAAAATACAGGAAGGTACTCAATATTCTCCCTTCCAACAAACGGAAACAACTTTAAGGAGGTTTTTTATGCAAACAATTGTGACGTTTAAAAAAATGGACTCCTCTGATTCCCTGAAAGCCTATGCACAGAAGAAATTAGATAAATTTGATCGAATGCTGGACAACCCGGGTGAAGCCCATTTGGTATTATCTGTTCAAAAGATCAGACATATTGCCGACCTGACACTTTCCTGTGACAAGCTTAGCATCCATTTAAAAGAAGAATCCGAAAGCATGTATTCCTCCATTGATGCACTCATGGACAAGGTAAAAGCCCAGATTCAAAAGCACAAAGAAAAAATCAAACGGCATATGTCCGGAAACAAACAAAGCCTCAAAAATGACACCACCGAATTCACCTCAGCAGATGAGGTTACAAACCTATCTAGCCGATCCCTGGATGACATCATCATTGAACCCATTGACGAAAAGCCAATGGATGTGGATGATGCGGTGATTGAACTCAATTCCTCAACCCAATCATTTTTTGTATTCAACAATGCCAGGACCGAGCAGTTGAATGTCCTTTACAAACACAATAACGGAAAACTGGGCCTCATTCAACCCAGGGGATAAGTAATTCAATGAAAATCAGTGAAATTCTTAACAAAGATTCGATTGTTGCCAACCTGGAATCAACCAACAAAAATGGGGTTATCAAAGAGTTAGCTTTGGCCATATCAAGTGCAACCAAAGCACAGCCCGACGAAATTGCCGCCGTTCTGATGGAAAGAGAAACCCTCGGCAGCACGGGAATTGGCGGTGGGATTGCCATCCCCCACGGAAAACTTAATTCCGTAGAATCTGTTACCGTGGGATTTGGACTAAGCCGTGGGGGGGTTGAATATGACTCGCTTGACAATCGATTGGTCCATATTTTTTTTCTATTGCTCACACCGGAAAAAAGTACAGGCGGTCACTTAAAAGTTTTGGCCCAAATCTCCAAGCTTCTCAAAAAAAACCAATTCAAAGAGAGCCTTAGGACAGCCGCATCTGTCGATGAAATTTATGAAATTATCATGGAGCAGAATGAAGAGTTTTAAATGGAAAACCAGAAAGTCTATATCATAACCGGCCTTTCCGGCTCGGGAAAAAGCACTGCCATCCAGGCATTTGAAGATGCCTCCTTTTATTGTGTCGACAACATGCCAATGGAACTGCTTCCCAAATTTTTGGATCTTCCTTTTAAGGAAACACCACAAGTAAAAGGGACTGCTTTTGTCATGGATATGCGGTCAAAAAACTTTATCCAAAACTATGCGTCTGGAATCTCAGCCATTGAAGAACTGGGGATATCCCCCCAAATTATTTTTCTGGATGCCGATGTTGAGACCCTGTTAAAACGATTTAGCCAAACCAGAAGGCACCATCCTGTTGCCCATGAAAAAAGCCTTATGGATAGCATCACATCAGAAAAAAAAAGTATGCAATCCATCAAACAGGTGGCCCACCACATTGTTGATACCAGTACCTATACCGTTCATCAGCTAAAGACGGTTATTCTGAATTTGATCCATGACGGCAAAAAAGCCGTCAGTTTGATGAAAATAAATATTCTTTCCTTCGGCTTTAAATACGGCGTCCCCAATGAAGCCGATCTGATAATGGACCTGCGATTTCTTGCCAACCCTTATTTTGAACCGGAATTAAAAAATCTGGATGGGGAATCTGCTGCGGTTAAAGACTTTGTCATGAAAAATCCGGAAACCAAACATTTTCTCGATAAATACCACCCCCTTCTTGACTATTTAATCCCATTATATAGAAGAGAAAATAAAGCATATTTAACCATTGCCGTCGGATGTACCGGAGGCAGGCACAGAAGCGTCGCTATTGCTCGAAACATTTTTGAACATCTTAACGAAAAAGGGCTCACCCCGGGCATTATTCACAGGGATATTGACCGGGATGTAAAAGAAATATGATCGGAATATTAGTCGTTACCCATGCAAACCTTGGCAGTACACTCATTGAAACCCTTGAATTTATCCTGGGAAATGAACAGGAAAACCTATTGCCCATCTCCATTGACATTAAAGAGGATCCGGATGATTTGCGGAAGAAAATCAAGCAGGGAATATCCAAGGTAAACTCTGACCGTGGCGTTCTTATCTTCACAGACATGTTTGGCGGCACCCCCTCCAACCTGGCCTATTCTTTTCTGGAAGAAGGGAAGGTCGAAGTCATTTCCGGGGTCAATCTGCCCATCCTTCTGAAAGCGGTTACCTCCCGGAAAAAAATGGAAATGGGGAAATTAACCACCTCCCTTGTTGAACATGGCAAAAAAAGTATTTCCCTGGCTAGTGATATCCTAAAAGGGACCAAACGATCTTAACATTCACCTTTTAAGACAGGAGAAAAAAATGACCATAAAATTAGGAATAAACGGATTCGGTAGAATCGGACGAATGCTCTTCAGAATTGCATCTGACACACCGGGAGTCGAAGTAACCGCCATCAACGACCTTACGGATACGAAAACAACCGCACATCTTCTCAAATATGATTCAGTTCATGGTTGTTTCAATAAAGAGGTTACGGCAAATGATAACGGCATCCTGGTGGATGGAAACCAGATCAGGGTATCTGCGTTTAAAGATCCTGCACAAATTCCCTGGCAGGATGCCGGCGTAGACGTGGTTTGTGAATGTACCGGTTTTTTCAGGGACAGGGAAAATGCGTCCAAGCATCTGGAAGGCGGCGCAAAAAAAGTATTGATCTCCGCCCCTGCAGGAAATCCGGATATTACCATTGTCATGGGGGTAAACCATGAAGACTATGATCCCGCAAGTCACCACATCATCTCCAATGCATCCTGCACCACCAATTGCCTGGCCCCGGTTGCCAAGGTGTTGCTGGAAAATTTTGGCATTGTGGCCGGCATGATGACCACCATCCATGCCTATACAGGGGATCAGCGAATCCTTGATTTTCCCCATAAAGACCTTAGAAGATCCAGAGCCGCAGGGTTGTCCATGATTCCGACTACCACAGGAGCTGCAAAGGCTGTTGCCCTTGTTCTACCGGAACTTGCAGGCAAGCTCAACGGAATGTCTGTTCGGGTCCCGACTCCAAATGTTTCCATGGTTGACCTTGTGGTTACCACCGAAAAAAACGATTTAACAACGGAAGAAGTCAATGGGGCTCTTGAACGAGCATCAAAGGAAAATCTATTGGGAATCCTAGGATATAGCGAATTGCCCCTGGTTTCCATAGACTATAACGCAAACCCCTTGTCCTCCATTGTGGATGCCGCCTGTACAGATGTTATCAACGGCAATATGGTAAAAATCTATTCCTGGTATGACAATGAGGCAGGATATTCAAACCGAATGATTGACCTTGCTGTCATGGTCGGCCAATCCCTATAAACGGTTCCCTTTAAGCTGATCCCCAAACCTGACCCTATATAACCTGACCCTATATAACTTGACCCTATATAACTTGATTGGAGGCAAAGAATGAAAAGACAACCCTTCATTGCTGGCAACTGGAAAATGAATAAAACAGGACAGCAAGCAGTTGAGACAGCAACACAGCTTGCCCGACTCTGTTCGGACATAAAGGATATTGAGGTGATGATTGC
Source organism: Desulfobacteraceae bacterium (assembly GCA_016744295.1). Classification (GTDB taxonomy): domain Bacteria; phylum Desulfobacterota; class Desulfobacteria; order Desulfobacterales; family Desulfobacteraceae; genus NBML01. The sequence goes on from JADGEQ010000014.1 coordinate 124,106, forward strand.
CCCCGCTAATTTATCTTTAGCCTTGGTAGCCCAGGCCATCCAAGGCACAACCGTTAAACTGGGGGCACAGAACCTGTATTTTGAACAGCAGGGGGCCTTTACCGGAGAAGTTTCAGCGGACATGGTAAAAGCTGCAGGTGCGGAATATATCCTTGTGGGCCATTCTGAAAGGCGCCAGTATTTTGGTGAAACAGATGAGGCAGTGAACCGGAAAATAGCAGCAGCCCTTGGTGTCGGATTAAAACCAGTTTTGTGTATTGGTGAAACACTGGCGCAACGAAAACAGGAAAACACATATTTAATTCTTGACAAACAGGTCTCAGATGGGTTAAAAGGCTTTGGTCTTGAGGAGTTGTCCAACCTGGTTCTGGCGTATGAACCGGTCTGGGCGATAGGTACCGGTCAGACCGCCGGTATCGAGCAGGTGGAAGCGGTTCACCAACATTTAAGATCCTTACTTGAATCTTTATTTTCAAAGGATCTGGCCGACAGGACAAGAATAGTGTACGGTGGTTCGGTCAAACCTGAAAATGTGAAAAAGATTATGGCTATCGAGGATGTGGATGGTGCTCTGGTAGGTGGAGCAAGCCTTGATGCGGATAAATTTATTAACATTATTAAATATAATGGATAGGGCATAGTAAATAAATAATATGACAAATATAATCGTCGGTTTACATGTTGGTGTTTGCATCCTCTTAATTCTGATTGTTCTGCTTCAAAGCGGTAAAGGAGCAGCAATGGGAGCGTCCATAGGAGGCGGTGGCAGCCAGACCCTTTTCGGAGCAGCAGGTCCTGCCAATATATTGACAAAAATCACCACAGGCGTTGCTATTATCTTCATGCTGACCTCGCTGACCCTGGCCTATATGTCAGGTCATCAAGCTGAATCCAGCGTGATGACAAAAAGCAGCACTCCAGTGGAGACAACCTCAGAATAAAAGACCGCAATATAGAATATTAAGCCGAAGTGGTGGAATTGGTAGACACGCACGCTTGAGGGGCGTGTGGGGCAACCCGTGGGAGTTCAAGTCTCCCCTTCGGCACCAAAATAAAAAAAGCTGCGGACAGAATTGTCCGCAGCTTTTTTACTTTGAACGAATAGAGGTCTTGTATGAACCTGGATTACAAAAGAAATTGCTATAAATGCAATTACTACTATGTCACCTGGGACCCCCAGCGTCCCAATGGGTGTAAAGCCATGGGATTCAAATCAAAACAGCTCCCCAGCATAACTGTCTATCGGTCATCGGGAAAACCCTGTCAGCTTTTTTCAGAAAAAATAATTAGAAAGCCCGGCCAGTCTTGAATTATTCAAAAGTTTGTTTATATTATCCTATTATGACTGAAAAAATAGATATACAGGGGCAGGACCCCAAAACAATTGAAAAAGAGCTGGGTGAATTTTTAAACAAAAAATTTGGTGGAAATGTCAAGATCGTCTCTCCATCCATCCAGACCCAGCAAGAAGCTGTCAGCGGCAAGACACCATCCAAAGGCAAAAAAGAGCTGGTCGATTTTAATATGAAACCCTCTGAACTCATTGCCTATCTGGACCAGTATGTGGTCAGACAGGACAGGGCAAAGTCTGTTTTATCCACCAAAATCTGCACCCATTTTAACCGGATCCGCCACCAGGAGACATCCGGTGATGAAATATTTAAAATCACTGGAAACATCAAATCCAACATATTGATGCTGGGACCCACAGGAATCGGAAAAACCTATCTGATCAAACTGATTGCCAAAAAATTAGGGGTTCCCTTTGTAAAAGCAGATGCCACCAAATTTTCCGAAACAGGATATGTGGGGGGAGATGTGGAAGATCTTATCCGGGATCTTGTCAAGGAAGCCGACGACAACATAGACCTTGCCGAATGCGGGATTGTCTATGTTGATGAGATTGACAAAATCGCAGCCAGTCCCAATGTCATGGGGGCGCAGGTTTCCAGAACCGGTGTACAAAGGGCATTGTTAAAACCCATGGAAGAAACCGAAGTGGATCTTAAAGTGCCCCATGATCCGGTTTCCATGATGCAGGAGCTTGAATCCTTTCAGAGAACCGGCAAAAGAAACCAGCGCCGGGTAAATACGGCCAACATTCTTTTCATTTTAAGCGGTGCGTTTTCCGGTCTTACCGATATCATCAAAAAACGCATGAACAAGCAGAACATCGGTTTTGGTTCTCCTGTTGCCAAGCCTGCGGATGAGATAGATCTTCTGAAACAAACCCGGGCTGAAGACCTTGTAGCATACGGATTTGAATCTGAATTTATCGGAAGGGTTCCGGTGAGGTGCGTCCTTGACACCTTAAGCGAAGCAGACCTTTATGCCATCCTAAAAATGCCCAACAATCCGGTAATTTTAAGTAAAAAGCTCGATTTTTCAGCCTATGGCATCGATATTGTTTTTACCGACACGGCCTTAAAAATGTTGGCCAAAAGAGCTAGTGTTGAAAATACTGGCGCCCGTGGACTTGTCAGTGTGGTGGAAGAATCTCTGCTTACCTTTGAAGAGAAACTACCCTCAACCAAAATTTCAGCATTCACAGTTACCCAAAAGCTTCTGGAGGATCCTCTTGCAGCAATTGAAGAGATAATCTCGGGTAACCGTAAAAAATTAGAACTTGAACATAGTCGGGCAACCAGTGACTATAAAGACTATATCACCGAATATCTCAAAGAAAACTGGAAAGTTTTTTCCATCCGCCATGGACTCACTCTTTCGGAAATTCGCTGCGGAATGGTTGCTCAGTATTATACAAAAAACGTTATGGAAGTGGAGGATGCTGTCAAGCAAATCAAACGCTTTCACGATTCGGTGAAGGAGATCGAAGTTGAGGTATCCAAAAGCTATGACTTGAACATTGTTTTTGAGGAAGACGCCATCGATTTCATCATCCAGCAGTTTATCGACCATAATGCCACCAGTGAGGAAATTTTATCAAAACTCTATGATGATTTTTATGACGGGTTTAATCTGATCCGGGAAAAAACGGAAAAAAACAGATTTTTTCTTTCTAAAGCGGCTCTCATAGATCATGAAACATACCTTAACGACCTTATCAGGAAAGAAATACAATGATTGGAATTTCAAAACTTTATTGTGCAACTGTTGAACCGTCTGACACCCTTAGATATTCAAGAGAATCAGGACAACTGCCCTCCCATCTTCTGCAATTTTCAAAGGATAAAAAACCAGTGGTTGTCTGGAACATGACCAGGCGTTGTAACCTAAAATGCGTTCACTGTTATGCCAAAAGTGAAGACGTCTCCTATGACAACGAGCTTAACCACGAACAGAGCCTTGCCATGATTGATGACCTTGCAAAATTTGGCGTACCGGTTCTGCTCTTTTCGGGTGGGGAGCCCCTTATCCACCCCAACCTTCTGGAATATGCAAAATATGCTGTCAGCAAGGGCATGAGAGCGGTTATTTCAACCAACGGCACCCTGATTACCAAGGAAAAGGCAAGGGCATTAAAGGAAGTCGGTCTTTCCTATGTGGGCATCAGCCTGGATGGCATGGAGACAACACATGACAAATTTCGAGGCGTTAAAGGCTCTTTTAAACGGGCCATGGAAGCCATTGACAACTGCCAGGAAGTCGGTATCAAAGTAGGGGTAAGATTCACCATCAACAAGCGGAATGTCCAGGATATTCCGGGGATTTTTGATCTGCTTGAAGCAAAAAATATTCCCAGAGCCTGTTTTTATCACTTGGTCTATTCGGGCAGGGGATCTGAGATTGCCAAGGAAGATCTCTCCCATGAAGAGACCCGCAAGGTACTGGACCTGATCATGGACAGAACAAGAGATCTCCACGATCGAAACATGCCAAAGGAAGTTCTCACCGTGGACAACCATGCAGACGGCCCCTATCTATACCAGCGCCTCCAGGGGGAAAACCCTGAACGGGCCGCCGATGTACTGGAGCTGCTTGAAATGAATGAAGGCAACAATTCAGGCCGGGGCATCGGGTGTATCTCCTGGGACGGCCAGGTCCATCCGGATCAGTTCTGGCGAGAAAAAATACTGGGAAATATTAAAGAGAGGCCCTTTTCTGAAATCTGGTTAGATCCTAAAAATGAATTTTTAATGAAAATGAAGGAAAAGAAAAAGCATGTCAAGGGAAGGTGTGCCCAGTGCAAATGGCTGGATATTTGTGCCGGTAATTTCAGGGCAAGGGCAGAATCCGTTAACAATGATCCCTGGGATTCGGATCCCGCATGCTATCTGACCGACGATGAGATTAGAAAGGACGAAGACGACCTGACCAAAAAGGAGAAAAAATAATGCTGTTTCCAGATGCAAGGGGTAGACGGTTAAGGGCAAACCCCAATTTTCGGCGAATGATCCGGGAAACCAAACTATCCCGGGATGATTTGATCATGCCCCTGTTTGCCATTGACGGCAAATCCGTAAAAAAGCCCATTGGATCCATGCCAGGCCAATTTCATCTTTCCTGTGACAATATTGTCAAAACAGCCCAACAGGCAAAGGACGCAGGCGTTCCCGCCATTATTCTTTTTGGCGTAGCCGATAAAAAAGATCCCTTGGCCACCCGGGCCTATGCCAAGGACTCCATCGTCCAGAAAGCCGTTGCCGCTGTCAAGGAAAAGGTACCGGACATTACGGTGATCACCGACGTCTGTTTGTGCGCATACACGGATCACGGCCACTGCGGTGTTGTGGACAAGGGAATCATTGACAATGATGCATCCCTGGATCTTCTGGCAAAAACCGCCCTTTCCCATGTTGAGGCAGGCGCAGACATGGTGGCCCCCTCTGATATGATGGACGGGCGGGTGGGTGAAATCCGCGGGATTCTGGATGAAGAAAATTTTTCCCACATCCCCATCATGTCCTATGCAGTCAAGTATTCATCTTCCTTTTATGGTCCTTTCAGGGAGGCTGCCGATTCTGCCCCTCAATTCGGAGACAGAAAAACCTACCAGATGGATCCGGCCAATTCCCTTGAAGCCATCCGGGAGGCCACCATGGACATTGAAGAGGGTGCCGACATCATCATGGTAAAACCCGCCCTCTCCTATCTGGATATTATCTATCGACTAAAAGAAGAGATTGATCTACCCATTGCAGCCTATAATGTCAGCGGCGAATACAGCATCATGAAGGCCGGAGAAATGATGGGCTGGGTGGACGCAAAGGCCATGATCATGGAAACCCTTCTTTCAATCAAACGGGCCGGAGCAGATATAATATTGACCTATTCAGCCATTGATGTTGCAAGGGAGTTAAACGCCTAATGAACCCTACCCCACAAGGTTTGCCTGGCAAGCCCGGACATCCCCAGTCTCATCCGGGCGGACACGGCCATCCTGACACCAATGATTCTGGAAATACCAATACCATTCGTCTGGTTGCCTGGGAAACCACCCGGAGATGCAATCTAAATTGCAAACACTGCCGGGCTGTTGCAGAAGATCATCCCTATGACAATGAACTTTCCACCCAGGCCTCTTTCAAGCTTCTGGACCAGATCCGGGAGGTGGGAACCCCCATCATCATCCTCACCGGTGGTGAGCCGTTGCTCCGGGAGGATATATTTGATATTGCAGCCTATGGCACCAAGATTGGGCTGCGCATGGTCATGGCGCCCAATGGAACCCTGATCACCCCGGAGATTGCCCAACGCCTCAAAACCAGTGGAATCAAAAGGATCAGCGTCAGTCTGGACGGGTCCACCCCCCAAAGCCACGATGATTTCAGAGGACTTAAAAATGCCTTTAAGGATGCCATCCGGGGCATCGAAATTGCCAAGGCAGCAGGGTTGGAATTTCAAATCAACACCGTTATCACCAAAACAAATCTGGATGAAATTCCCAAGATTTTAAGCCTGGCAGAATCTTTGGGCGCGGTTGCCCACCATATTTTTCTTTTGGTGCCCACTGGCCGAGGAAAATATATTGCAGACTCTGCCATTGATTCCGAAGAGTATGAAGAGACCCTGAACTGGTTCTATGACCAGCGGGAGAAAACCAGCCTCCAGCTAAAAGCCACCTGTGCCCCCCACTATTACAGAATTTTACGGCAGCGGGCAAAGGCAGAGGGCAAAAAAGTTACCTTTGAAACCCATGGTCTGGATGCGGTTACCAGGGGATGTCTTGCCGGCACCGGCTTTTGTTTTATCTCCCATGTGGGCCGGGTTCAAACCTGCGGATTTTTAGACGTAACCTGCGGTGACATTACCAAGCAGACCTTCAAGGATGTCTGGGATAATTCAGCCGTGTTCAATGAACTCAGAAATTTTAATAACCTTGAAAACAAATGCGGGGTCTGCGAATACAAAAAAGTTTGCGGCGGATGCCGTGCCCGGGCCTATGAAGCCACTGGCAGTTATCTTGAAGAAGAACCTTTGTGTTCCTATCAGCCCAAAAAATTAAAATAATAAGAAAGATTAAAATAATAAGAAAGATTAAAACTATAAGAAAGATTAATTAATTAGATTTTCTTGATTGTTTACAAAACACCGGCAGAAATCATTTCCTGCCGGTGTTTTGTTCTTTTCCCCACCCACCAAACACAAACCTGATGTTTCTATTTGAAAGCAATTCTCGATGAGTGAATATTTTTATATACCTGAAAAGGCCTTCTGCAAAAATTTAAATATGTTGCGCGTAAAGACAATAACGCATAGAATTTTGTAACCCTGCCCCAGATTTTTTTTGTCTCCAATGACTGTCCCTTTACCCGGCACCTGCCAAAAGAAGTCATCCATTTAAGCCGTATCTGTTTTGGTAGTTTAACAATGTAATAAATTTACTATTGCATTTTGGGGTCGGGGATGTTTAATCTCCAAATAAGTTTACTTTTTGATTTTGGATTAAAAAAATTATAGATACCATATGTAGCGGTGGGTAATTTTCAGCGAGAACCTAGCCTTTCACGTTATAAAGCTCGCCTGGGGCTTGGAACCAACCACCCCAAACCACTTCTTCCAGTCCTGCCTGTTTTGAAATCGCAGCCAGTGACCAAACATACCATTAATGAACGCTACGAAACAAAAATAGGGCGATATAAATTGTTTATTTCTCCCACTTCATCTGAAAATAATTCATGTGGGGATATTCTTTAAAATTAGTCATCGTGCTTGCTGTTAATTTAAGTAAATGGGTTAAGATTGGCGTTGCTCCATTCTCACCGGTAAGATTATATTTTCCTTTAGGGTCTGCTTTCGAATTGTAAAGCTGTTGTGCAGATCGCTTTAATGAGGGAAGGCCCATGCTTGAACATTAGAGTATTGATTTAAATGCTATGGGCCATTTCCGGTGCACCTTATAGTTTAATCCAAACTAAAATGGTTGACTCAATCTCAAGTTTCAAGTAATTGATCCTTCAAGATAAATTTATGATTTAAAGAGAATAAAGACAACTGACACTAAGGTTAATCGGAGTCACATGGCAAAAAACCAGAAAGGTATAGCCCCTATACTATCACTGCTATATCTTGTTGCTTTTGGTTCCTTCTCCTGGGGAGTGGCGGCAGGAAATTATAAAATTTTCCCTTGGAAACAGGTGGCTGCAGTGTTCAAAGAAATACATGAGTTTTTGTATTTTGACAGTGGTGTTTCCAAAACTACTACAGATAAGATTATTCTTGAACCTCTGGAACGAAGAACAAATTTTGATTTTTCTGGCTTCAAGTTGCATGATCCAGAGTTCCAAGATGATGGTTTTTTATTGATCTCAGAATATAAAGGAAAGTCACAAGGTACTATATTCAAGCTCTTCTCAATTGCTGATCAAAAGATCCTACATATTTGGAAAGCACCATTTGAAGCTATATTAGCAAATTCCACAAAATTTAGCTCTGGTGACCTCGTTCCAAATGATGGGGGGAAAGTAAGATCAAATGAGAAAGAACGATTTCGACCACAGCACCCATTTGTGGATGAAAGAGGAGGGTTATATTTTATTGTGGACCAAGGACCAATGGTAAAAATAAATGCTTGCAGCAATTTTGATTGGGCAATAGATCGACAATTTCACCACTCCTTAGAGTTAGATATATCGGGAAACTTTATAGTTCCAGTTGTTATCGAAGAAAAGAAATCTTGGCCTATACAGAACTACAGGGATGATGGATTTGCACTTGTTTCGCAAGAGGGACATATAATAAAAGAATATTCAATTACAGACATTTTGCTTGAAAATGGTTATAGAGGTTTAGTTTATGGAGTCGGAAAGGTTGAGGAAGATCGCATACATTTAAATGATGTCCAGCCCATAACAAGATCAAAAGGAGTAACAAAAACAGGTGATTTAGCCCTAAGTATCAGAAACTTATCTACGGTGCTTCTATTTCGACCACAATCGGGAAAAATTGTTTGGCTTAAAACTGGGCCTTGGTTAAATCAACATGACATTAATATTTTGGAGGATGGTCGGTATAGTATTTTTGGCAACGATATTATCAGAAGATTAAATGGTGGGATGAAACTTCTTCAAGAAGATAAATCAGAGATCTATATTTATGACCCATCACAAAAAACTGTGACCACACCATATACAGAGATGATGACTAAAGAAAAAATTGTATCTAAAACAAGGGGCCGTTTGAAAATACTCCCGAATAGCGATGCTTATATTGAACAAACTAATGCGAGTAGATTAATACGAATATCAGCCAACGCAGTGCGGTGGGAATATGTGAATGGAATTACGAACGATACGGTTGGAGAGCTGAATTGGTCTAGATATATACAAAAAGATGAAATTGATCTGAACTGGTTGGAGAATCTATCATGCAATTGAATAAACTCTTAATAATTCAATTTATCATCACAACATTTCCAGTCTGCGCTTATGCCTACGTTGGGCCTGGTCTTGGAGCAGGTACCATTGGTGTTATCCTGGGTATTATAGGGTCACTATTTATCGCCCTCTTTGCTGTCATTTGGTATCCTCTCAAGAGGCTACTGAAGAAGAATAGAAAACCTAAAAGTCAAGAGAGTAACGATTAGGGAGGTCAACCGATGGATTGGGTATTTCTCTTTATCGGATCGGTATATTTCATTGAAGTATTCCTTCGTCTAAATTCAATAAATCACATAAAGTCATTACAAGATATCCTGAGCAAGGTAACCAAAGTTATTCGTTCACCTCGTATATCAGATCACTGGAAGGAGAGAGCGCTGCCACGATATTCCCTATTGTTGCTCAAACAATCATTGTTGATCTTTGCTGTTTTTCTAACATCGTTTGCTATATTTCCGCTTCTTGGATTTATCTCCGAATTGCTGGGTGGGCAGTTTATCGATCTAACCACATCTGTTATGGGCGTGGCAGCAAGTAGCGGTATTGCAATAAGCTATGCAGCAGTGAGGTCACGAACATCAAGTAGCGTTGAAGAGTATGGAGTTGGCTCCAGGATTCTGCATCAGATTTCCCTGGGAACCCCTTTTGTTGGAGAGGCTTTATTCGATCTGGAGAAATCACTATATGCCTCCAAACTAAAAGATGAGGCCACTGATAGACATGTATTTGTGTGTGGCTTGGCTCGTGCTGGGACAACTGTGTTAATGCGTAGGTTATACGAGGGCGGTCAATTCTGTTCTCTGACATATAGGGATATGCCCTTTGTCCTATCGCCTAACCTTTGGCGTAAGTTATGTGGTACTTCTATAAGGAATATAGAAGTGCAAGAGAGAGCCCATGGCGATGGCCTATTGGTTGATTACGACAGCCCTGAGGCACTGGAAGAAGTCTTCTGGAGAACTTATTGTGGTTCTGACTATATCAGTAATGATTATTTAGTGCCAATGTCTGCATCTGTTGAAGTTTTAGAAGACTTCAGAACCTATGTTGCACTCATTCTAAAGGATTATACTGACAAACGATATTTATCCAAAAACAATAATAATATCGTGCGCCTTGAGTCAATAAGTGGTGCCTTTCCCAATTCCACAATACTGGTTCCTTTCCGGCAGCCTTATCAACAGGCATATTCTCTGATGAACCAACATCAGCGGTTCACCCAGTTGCATTCAGCGGACGGTTTTGCCAAGAAATACATGACGTGGCTTGTTCATCATGAGTTTGGGGCAGACCACCGTCCTTTTAGATTCGATGAAAAAAAACCCCAAACTGGGAATCCAAACGAACTTGGATATTGGCTAAAAGTTTGGATAAATGCCTATACGTATATATCCGACCATCTGCCGGACAATGCCTTTTTGGTTTGCTACGAAACGTTATGCGATGACAATGATCTTGTCTGGATCAAACTTGCAGAGAGAATTAACGTGCTTCCTCATACTGGCACACTAACATTTTCTGCGTCAACCCATGAAATTAACTACTCTTCCACCAATGGTGTGTTCGAGCATGCTAACGAGCTATATATGCATATGCGCAGTAAAGCCATCGCTTAAGGGCACATTTTTTTTGATCTGCCCCACATATCCTGACCACCTTTAAGTTCGAGAACCAAAATCTTGTTGTAAAAGGTTGATATAGGTAAGATCCAACAATCTTTGGGGTAAACGTAAGAGGTAGGAAAAAAGGGGTCATTATGTCTATTTATGGTCGCGACAAGCCTTCAACCCAAAGGCATTGACTTCTTTTGGCAATGCTGCCTGGAATTAAAATAATACCAGTCACGACTTGTATTCAGAGTTCCCAGGGTTTTGAATCGAATCCACACCCCATATCTTGTGGTGGGGGAAATCTCAAACAATATAAACCGACCATGGTGGAGGTTCTGGAAAAAAAGAAGAAAAACGGCAAAAGCTTTTTGAGAGAGGATACTACTGGGCCATGACCAAACACATCAAAAAAAACAATTGATGAGATCCGAAACGACTCAAGTGGTTCTCAAGATTCGGGAGCCTTCAAACTGGTTAATAGTGGTATTGAAGTAGCTATAAAAGATTTTCATAAAATCGTTGAAAAGGGTTATGACCTGGAAAAGTTAATTTGACCATTTTTAATTCTTGTGGAATATGAAAAAATATTGACCTGGTCGACAAAAAGTCTGGCAAAAGTTCGTATAAAGTACGGACGTCAAAACGGTTTTGAAATCGGCCCATACCCGAAGAACTCGGAGTGGTTTGACGCATAACTTCCCAACCCCCTATAACATGTTTTCCCTCTCAGATATACCCCCCTGCAACTCCCAAATCCACCGCCTAATTTTGTGCAGACCCGTCCAAAGAAAAATCGGGGAGTTTTTTTCTTGGCGGGGGCCCATTTCGGCCAGACTTAACTTTTTC
>JADGEQ010000088.1 GCA_016744295.1 Desulfobacteraceae bacterium
CAACTCAGCCGATGATATCCTGAACCGGGCCAAGGGGCTTGTTGAAGAACTCAACAAGATTGGCATCCCAACTGGATCAATTTACGTGGACCCCCTGGTTCAACCCATCAGCACCGATTCGAACAAGGGCGTCATGGTGCTGGATGCCGTCCGGGCCATCAAGGCTCTGTTTCCGGAAGTTCACATCACCGGGGGTCTGTCCAACATCTCCTATGGGTTGCCCCAGAGAAAAATCATCAATAGAACCTTTGTCTCCCTGATGATGGATGCGGGCATGGATTCGGCAATTATCGATCCTCTGGATCAAAAGATCATGGCCACCATCAGAACGGCTGACATGCTTTTATCCCATGACGACTATTGCATGAACTACCTGAAAGGGGTTCGCTCAGGCGCCATTGTAAGTTAAATTTGTAAGCTAAATTTGTAAGCTAAATTTGTAAGCTAAATTTATAAGCGAACCCCTGGGGTTAAGATCAACTTGTCATAAAACCCTACCCGGTATTCCTACCGGGTAGGGTTATTCCATCCAATCCGGTGCTGCCCATGCGCCGGCGGGACATCTTTTCCTATCATCCTTGCGTAACGTTTGATCAATTTGAGGGCACCAGAGGCCCCAATATTATAGATCTGCCGCAGCGCCAAATCCTCTCTTGGTTTCCTTCCAGGAAAAACAACCCATGGATCTCTGGGAATTGACAGGGGATAAAAGATCAAATAGAATGCACAGATCTGCCCTGAAATCCATGCTTTTCAGGGGCAATAATCAGCAATAAAAGGAAAGTGTTCCATGAGTCAGAAAGATGTTGCCTATAATTCCCCTTTGAATGTTCTCACTTCGAGGATGTCTCTTTTGACAGCCAAGGCCAGCATCATCGGGCGTTTTGTTCTGGATGATCCCCACCAGGTAACATTCATGAGTTCCAGAAAGCTTGCCGCTGCCTGCGGCACCAGTGAAGGCAGCGTGGTGAGGTTTTCAAAGCAATTGGGCTATCCCGGATATGCAGAGTTCCAGTCCACCCTTCGCGCCAGCCTCAGCCAGGCCCAGACAAGTCCCGGAACAGGGGAAAATGGCCAGAAAAATGCCCCCCCCTTTCTGGAAAAACAGCTGAAAGAGACCCATGCCTCCCTGGGTGAGCTGATCCATTTCCTTGACATGAAACCCTTCAGGCAATTGGTAAACCTCATCTACAAAAGCCGGAAGGTCTATGTGGTGGGCCAGGCCTCCACCTATCATTATGCCGCCCACATGGGCTGGGAAATCTCCCAAATAAGGAGCAGAGTCCGCTTTTTCGAGGTCCATGATCCCCATCTTCAAACCGAGCTGGCCGAAGCTCCCAGGGGAGCGGCAATCATCTTTATTACCGATGCCTCCTGCAGCAGGGCCATGGGTCATGTTTGCCGGGTCTCAACACAGATGGATTTGAATGTCGCGGTCATCGCTCCCCATCTTCCCTGCCCTCTGGCTGAATTCACCTCAATCCTGCTCACCTATGGAGATCCGGGAAATCAGCAAAAGGATGCCTCCATTAATATGGGCTTTTTAATCTCCTGCATCTGCAGGCTGGCCCTCAGCGAAAACGTGGTGCTGAGAACCCCCAGCTTTTCCCGGAGCAAATTTGCCATAGAAGACACTCTGGAACAGAAGGATACCTTGAGCATCGGCATGTGGGCTGCCCCGAGCAGCCTGGATCCCAGTTTTGCCGCAGGCACCCGTAGGGAGTGGCCTCTGGTCAACTGTATCTACAACGGCCTTGTGAAATACCAGGAGGGAACCTGGGATATTGTGCCGGATCTGGCCAGTTCCTGGACCATCTCCAAAAACAAAAAACAGATCACCTTTTACCTTCGAAAGGGCGTCCTGTTCCACCGGGACTACGGGGAGATGACTTCGGAGGATATCAAATATTCGATTGAACGGTCTGCCCGGGGGTATTTCCGCACGGCCATGGATTTTATAAAGCAGGTGAAGATTATTGATGCCCATACAGTTTCCCTGGTATTAAAGGAGCCCAACTTCCATCTTTTCAGCTCCATACTGCCCTTTATCCCTGGAAAAATCATTTCCAGAGCTGCCATGGAGGAATTGGGGCCGGTACGTTTCGCCTTTAACCCCGTGGGAACTGGGCCCTATGAGTTCCTTTCCCATTCCGCCGCAGATGAGATCCGGCTCAAGCGGTTTGAAAGCTATTGGGGAGAACCGGCCAAAATGGGCAGCCTTTTGTTTTCCCCCCTGGGTGAAGATCAAATCAAGACCCGGCTCAAGAGCGGGAAAACCGACATCGCCCGACTGCCCTTTGCCAATTTCAAATTTATCAAGGATCTGCCCAATGTGGCCTATGACGTGAATTACGGCCTGGATCACTGGCTGGCCGGCATCAATGTCACCCGCCCCCCCTTTGATGACATCCGGGTGCGAAGGGCCATCCGCCACGCTATCGATGTGGAAGCCATCATCCGCAGGGCCTTCGGCGGGGTGCCCGAACGCAGTTATTCCCCAATCCCCAAAGGGTCTGTGGGATTCTGGGAAGGTGCCCCCCGCCATGAACAAAACCTTACCCTTGCCAGAAAACTCATGAAAGAGGCCCTGGGCAATCAAAAAATCAACGCAACCCTTCTGCTCATGCCCTCGGAAAACGACCGCATTGCCGGTGAAATCCTTCGGGAAAACCTGGGCCGCATCGGTATCCATGTGGACTTTAATATCCAGACCACGGACATGTTCAACGAGGTGGCCCGCCAGGGTAATTTTGACCTTTACCTCACCTTTTCCTCCTGCCCCATTGATCCTGCCATGATCCTCAACTGGTTCCGCACCGGGGAGGACTGGAACTGCAGCCATTGGTCCAATGCCGACTACGATACCGCCATCAAGAAAGCTGCAGTTGCCATGGACACAAAAAAGCGGGAGGAACTGCTGATCAAAGCCCAGGAACTCATCGACCAGGACTGCTGGGCCGTATGGATCACCAACGGCTCCAGTATTGTTCTGCGCCAGCGCCATATCGACACGGGAAAACTTTTTCCCGACGGCTCCCTTGCCCCCTGGCTGATCCGGAAGAAATAGTCTCCGTTTTTATCGACTGTTTTTTCAATTGTGGATTCAAATGGCCAAGAGATAAGCAAGTAAAGGTTTTATAGTTTTCAGGGTGTGGAGAAATCCCCACCCTTTTTTTATTTTGCCTCCTTGATTGCTTTGACAGCGCATATTGAAATACAGCAAGCATGGAATTTATATCCGCTCTGACAATTCATGGGCCTTGCCGAGTGAACACCTTTCTGAAAATTTAAAATTTCGGGTGTATTTTTGCAGTGTAATCTTGAAACATAAAAACGCATATTGTGTCAAAAACGTTTCATAAAGGCCTTGGAAATTTATTATGAAATAATTATTGACATAGAAGGGTGGGTGAATTATGGTTGCTCAACTTGAGTCTCAGTTTGATAAAAAGAGGACATGGCAGTGTGATACAGCCATGAGAAAAATTTGAAACTCCGGATTACAAGGCCTTGCTGGCGTTTCATTTAACAATTGATCGCATTGAGGAAAAATAAGATGGATGTTAAGAAAATTCGTAATTTTGTAATTAAATTTGATGATGAAAAGATTGTTGATGCTGTTCAAGAGACAATTGATGAAGGAATTGAGTCGAATGAGATACTTAATGATATTATCCAACGATAGACTTGATATGTAATTTGTGCGGAGTCTATGGGTTGTTTTTAAATTTTTATAACGTATATAAAAATTATCAGGTAAGGGTCAAATAAGGGAAAACAACGATGAACAAAGAAACAGCGACGAAAAAAACACATTTAGCAGGTCGACAAATTATTAATATTATTATGTTGGCCTTTGCATCTGTAACAATATATGAACTATCCTACATGCATTTTTATTACTATGACACAATGAGAGAAGCGTTAAATCTAACGAATACTCAATTTGGCACATTATTTTCGGCATTTGGAGTGGTTGCAGCAGTATCCTATATTTTTGGTGGAATTTTAGCCGATAAATTTTCGGCTAAAAAACTGTTATATATTGCTTTGTTTGTGAATGGGATCACTGGCGTATATTTTTCGACATTCCCGAGTTATGGCATTTTGCTCGGAATTTATATTGTTTGGGGGATTACAACATCTATGATGTTTTGGTCCGCTAGTATCAAAGTTTGTAGCTCCTTGGGAGGAAGTGAAATTCAAGGGAGACTTTTTGGAACATTTGAAGGTGCAAAAGGCCTATTGCCATTGTTGTATAGTATGCCGATTCTTTGGCTATTCAATAGCGTTGGTGGCGGACTTGGCGGCATAAAAATGGTTATCCTTATGTTCTCAGGGTTATCAATCGTTGGTGGTATAGTTGCCATGTTTATTAAAGTACCAAAACAGGATGATGTTGTTGAAGGTAAGGAAAAACAAAAAAAACTATTTGATGAATTGAAGTATGTGGCAACAATACCAGAGGTATGGCTGCTTGCTTTTGTAATTTTCTTTAACTATGCAATCATCATCACACAAAGATATGTGGCACCATTCTTTACCGAGGTTTTTATGTCAACAGTAGCGATTGGGGCGATTGTGGGTTATATTCGTAATTATGCCATTGGTATTTTTGGGGCACCGGTTGGTGGTTTCTTCGCAGATAAAATGCAATCTTGTGCAAAAACATTAAAATATTCCTATATCGGCTTAATTATTGGCAGTATTCTGTTTCTTGTATTACCCTTTGATCCTAAATATATCTGGCTTGGTGTTGGTGCAATGGCATTTATAAACATTTTTATCTACATAAACAGAGGTGTTTACTTCGGTGTCGTAGACGAAATTAGCGTACCTTCTAAATTTACAGGCACGGCGATTGGTTTGATCTCACTTATTGCTTTTTCGCCGGAAGCATTCTTACCCATTATAATTGGTCAACTACTTGATAATTTCCCCGGTGGCATTGGTTATAAAGGCATGTATGGTATGTCGCTTGGTTTTGCTGTTGCCGGATTTGTCGTCTGTATTATTCTTTGCAATCGGATTAAATCTAAACGAATAGCGAGACAAAAAGCGGTAGATGTCAAGCCAGCTGTCGCCTAACCCAAAAAACTATATCCAAAAAAACAAAACCTTAAAATTATTTTATATAAAAGGAACTTATCATGAGTGTTGTAACTGAATCCTCCCCCAATCTTCGTCCAACCATGAAAGTATTGACCCAGGAGCAATTAGACCGCCTGCACCAGGCTGCCTTGACCATCCTTGAGAATACAGGTCTCTCCATAAAACTGCCCGAAGCCGTGACCATGTTGAAGGATGCCGGCGCCAGGGTGGAAGGTGAAGACCGGGTTTACATCCCCAGAAACCTTGTGGAAAAGGCCATCAAAGAGATCCCCAGGGAGGTAAATCTCTACAATCGCAACGGAGAGCATGCCATGGCCCTGCGGGGAACCAACTGCTACTACGGCCCCGGACCCACCATCCAGAATACCTATGATCCCTATACCGGAGAGCGCCGTCCCACTGACACCGAAGACATCGAAAACATGGCCCGGCTCTGCGATTACCTGCCCAATGTGGATTATGTCATGACCATGGGCCTGAGCGGCGGGGCAGATCCCAGATCCAAGGGGCTGAATCCCGAAATCACAGACCGGATGGACTTTGCCGCCATGGTAAAAAACACCTGCAAGCCTTTGATCTACTCCGCCTGGAGCCGGGAGGGTCTGGAAGACATCTATGAGATGGCCGTTGCCGTCAAGGGCAGTGAGGAGAAGCTGGAAAAAGAGCCCTTCATGATCCTCTACACCCAGCCCATTGCCCCCCTGGTAATCGATACCGAACCCCTTCGTCAACTGCTGTTCTGCGCTGAAAAGCATATCCCCTTTGTGTTCAGTTCGGCCCCCATGATGGGAGCCACCTCTCCCAACACCATTGCCAGCTGCATGGCCCAGTCCATTGCCGAATTCATGGGCGGACTGGTCCTGGCCCAGCTCAAACGCCCCGGCGCCCCTTCCATCATGGGTGTGGGATATGGCCCCATGGACTTTAAAAAAGGCACCTCACCCTACAACGGGCCCGAGTATTATCTGTGCAAGGCTTTAAACAAGGAAGTAGCCAGCTTTTACGGGCTTCCCGACTGGAATTACGGGGGTCTCACCGACGCCAAGATCCTGGATGCCCAGGCTGCATCGGAAGCTGCCCTGTCCTTATTCAACGCAACGCTTACGGGCTCCAACCTCATCCATGATCTTGGATACATGGAGATGGGCATGACCTCCTGCCTGGAACTGGTGGTGCTTTCCGATGAGATCATCGGCTCCTTTGCCGCCTATTTCAACGGGGTGACCATTGATGACGATACCCTGGCCCTGGATCTCATCCAGGAGGTGGGTCCCGGAGGAAACTTTCTGGGAGAGATGCACACGGTGAAGAATCTGAAAAACATCTGGCAACCCACCATCTTTGACCGGAGTAACTATGACCAGTTTGAATCCAAGGGCAAGGTTACCCTGGATACCAAGCTTACGGAAAAGGTGAAATGGATTCTGGAAAACCATACCCCGGAAGCCCTGGACAAGAAACTGGTAAAGATCATGGATTCCATCATCGCAAGATCCCAGGAAATTTATAAATAGGCGGGGGATTCTCCTCTCCTTCTAATAAATTTGCCAAATCAGCAAAATGGATCGAGCCATAGGAATCTAATCTAAATAAAATCAATTAAATCAACCCAATGGACACCCGGATTCGGGTGTCCAAGGCAACAGGAGAAAAAAATGACAGAATTCAGCGCAATGACAGAAGCACTGGTGGCCTGTGATACAGAAAAATTGGCCCATTTGGTGGATGAGGCCATTGCCGGGAATGTTCCGGCAGGCGATATCTTGAACAAGGGACTCATCGCAGGCATGGATGTGGTGGGGGAGAAAATGGAGGCCGGGGACATGTTCATCCCGGAAGTTCTCATGGCTGCCAAGGCCATGGGAGAATGCGTAGCCGTCCTGAAACCCCTGTTGGGAGAAGGCGAGTCCGCAACCGGTGCCTCTGTTCTTATCGGTACGGTCAAGGGCGACCTCCATGACATCGGCAAAAACCTGGTGTCCATGATGATGGAAAGTGCCGGC
>JADGEQ010000015.1 GCA_016744295.1 Desulfobacteraceae bacterium
GTTTGTAAAAATTATTATGGGGAGTGTTTTGATATGAATCAACAGGAAACAGTATGATTGTCAAGCCACACTCCCCATTATATCTGACTCCACATAATGTCTCAGGTCATGGAATCGGATGGTTAACCCGGCTTTTTTCCTGATGCGTCTCCATACCTTGTCATAACCTTTGGGATTGTATGCCCCGTATTGAGATGAGAAAACCCGGTCACAGTTTTTTAGTTCTTTAGCCATGAGAAGAACATCATGTGTCTTCTGACCAATGGGGAGAGTCTGGCCTTTGCCGTTTTTGGTATTCATGCCGTGAAAGGTCATAAGGCGGTTCTCAAGGTCGATATCTTCCCATTTGAGGGATAGTATCTCCCCACGCCGTTTCCCGGTGTAGAGGGCAAATCTTACAATCAAAGTGCCTCTTTGGTTCTCCCATGAGTCCAGAACAGAAAGGAGATTCTTTAGTTCGGCTTTCGATAGGGTATTGCTGACACGATTATCAAATTTCGGAGCTTTTATTTTCAGGCAAGGGTTGAGGCCAGTGTATAAGTCTCGGCGGATTGCCCAATTGAAGATCCTCTTCTGTAGGATCAGGACATGTTTAACGGTTTGGGGAGCATAGGGCTTGCCTATTCGATTGTCAGAACCACGCATTTTATCAAGCACTACCTCAATGTCCAGGGGGGTAACCTTGTCCATCTTCATATTTTTGAGGTGCGGTTCAATATGATACCTCCATCGGGTTTGATCTTCCGTCCATGATCTTTTGTTGATCTTTGCCCAGGCCAGGTACTTATCCCACACATCAGATAGGGAAGGTGCCTTCTGGATGTTAAAATGTTCAAGCTCGATAGATTCGGTCTTCAGCTTTGCCTCAACCTTCTTGGCAAGCTCCAAGGATTCAACTATCTTTGATTTCCGTTTGCCGGTGCTGAGCTTGACAGTAACCCTGTACTTGCGGTTACCGGGTGTGAATTTGTGATTGCATTTTTTGCATTCTTTGGTGCCGATCTTAGCGCCAGACTTGCATTCTGGACAGTGTAGATTGATTGTCATGCGATACCCCTTCTTGGTTTGGGTATCTTGAAAGGTGTGTAAATAGTGTGTAAACAGGACGTTTTAAGGGGGGGTAGAAGCACAAAAGGGCCATGCTCTGAAAAGCATAACCCTCTGAAATACTTGGTGATCCCACGGGGAATCGAACCCCGGTTTCCGGCGTGAGAGGCCAGCGTCCTAACCGCTAGACGATGGGACCATCAGTAAAGGCTGATATCTATACCGGATGAACTCAAAAGTCAATTAAAAATCCTGGTTAAATCGGTTTTTTTTGTCCTTTTTTAAATCCAAAGATCAGATAAATGAGCCAGCCGATGAGGGGAATCAGGGCAACAAAGTGCCAGATCACCTTTGCTTTGGCTGATCCAAAGTCTTTTTTGATGATGTCAATCAGGGCCAGCATGGTCAATCCCAATGACAGGGCGGCTATGAGCAGTATATATAAAACAATCTTATCCATGAAAGTTTGTGTTCATCCTTCTTTTAATTTGTCTGAAATTTTTAACAGGGTGTCTACGTAGTAGTTGCTGTGATTGTACCGGAACAAAACTTCGTGTTGGCGTTGGCGAGGAATGCCGGGTTTCCAGCCATGGTGCTTTAGGTAATTGGCCACGGAAGAAATGGCATCGGAATGGCTGAACAGGTCCACACGGCCATCATTGTCGCCGTCCTTTGCCAGGGTCAGGGCATTGGAGGGCATGAATTGGGAGATGCCCATGGCACCGGCATAGGATCCTTTGATTGATTCCGGGGCAATTTGTTCCCGGGTCGTATATTTTATAAGGGCTTTGAGCTCCTGGTATCCCCATTGGGAACGGGTTTTAACTTTCTTTTCAAATTTTTCCCGATTGGGTTTTTTCTTGTCCGGGATGGACTTCCAGATACGTTCCTTTAACGAATCATCTGTCAGGGATGCCATGGTGGACAGGGTGTTGATGACTGTTCGTTTGCCAAGATAACCACCCAGTTGGGTTTCAACCAATAAAATAGCGGTAATGACGGTTTTGTCCACCCCATATGTTTTTTCGGCTATCTCCAGGCTTTCCTTGTGGGTTTTCATATATTTGCGGGCATTTGCAATGGGCTTTGAGGCAAGAAACTGATCATAGTCCAGGCTTGATTCAGAATGAATGAAAAATAGAGAAACGCCCGAGGGGGTAAAAAATACCTGTTCACTGGAAAAGAGGGTGTTGATCTCTTCCGGATTGAAGCCGTCCTGGATCAGGCGCTGGGACAATTTTGAAAATTCATTTCCCTTTTGTGATTCCTGTGCAACGACATGGGAAATACTCAAATAAAAGCAAAACAGTAAAATGAAGAACAATTTCGATATTCGTTTGTATGACAATGGCAAATGTCCCATGGTTATGATATCAACTCCCTTGCTGTTTTTTGACCCATTTTTACCCGGCCGATACCCAGTTTATTTTTTCCTTATAGCCTATTTTTTTTCCGATTGCATTAAAAAAATATATCCGGGGCAGGACTAAGGATAACAGGGGGAAAATGGCGGGGCATCCATTGTCAAGAGAGGGGACAAAGGTGTTACCGTCATGAAAAGAGGCGGGCCCGATGGGGCTTTTATCGGGCCCGCCTGATAACATTGTAGGTCTATAAGGACCGCAACGTTTATAACTTGAACCAAATTGCTTGTCTTTTGGCCCATCTATTTCGTTGCATCAAAGGCCGAATACGTATCATCCTTTAATGCGCCTTGTATATGGGCCTCCTGTCCTATTTTTGCTCAACTTATTTTATTTGAGGTTAAAAGGGATTAAATATCATAGTAGAGATAGAACTCATGTGGATGGGGACGACTGATAACCGGTTTGACTTCATTTTTCATCTTATAGTCAATCCAGTAGTCGATGACATCCTTGGTAAATACATCGCCCTTGAGTAGGAAGTCATGGTCTTCTTTCAGGGCAGCCAGGGCTTCTTCCAGGGTGCCGGGTGCAGATTCCATTTCTGCCAGTTCTTCCGGTGGCAGATCATAGATGTTTTTATCCATGGGATCGCCTGGATCCATTTTGTTCTGGATACCGTCGATCATGGCCATGGCAATGGCGGCAAAGGCCATGTAACCGTTGCATGCGGGATCAGGGGTTCTGAATTCAACCCGTTTGGCCTTGGGGGATGCAGAGTACATGGGCAGCCTGATGGCCGCTGATCTGTTTCTGCTGGAGTATGCCAGGTTAATGGGGGCTTCGAACCCTGGAACAAGCCGCTTGTAGGAGTTGGTAGTGGGGTTGGTGATGGCGCAAAGTGCCTTGCAATGTTTCATGATGCCGCCGATGGCATATAGGGCCATGTCGGACATGCCGGCATATTTGTTGCCTGCAAACAAGGGATTGCCGTCTTTCCAGAAGCTCATGTGGGTGTGCATGCCCGAACCGTTGTCGCCGTAGACTGGTTTGGGCATGAAGGTGACAGAATGGTCATATTTGGCAGCCACATTTTTTAAAACATATTTAAACCAGGCAAGGCTGTCACCCATGTTTAAAAGGGAGTCAAACCGAAGATCGATTTCAGACTGGCCCGCAGCGCCAACCTCATGGTGCTGGCATTCCATGGCAATACCCAGGTCTTCCAGGGTGAGCATCATCTCTGTTCTCATGTCCTGGTATTTGTCAGAGGGAGGCAGGGGAAAATACCCGCTTTTGGGGCGGATTTTGTATCCTGTGTTGGGCATTTCATCGGCCCCCGTGTTCCAATGGGCTTCCGGGGAGTCAATTTCAAAGAAGGCGGCATTGGGTTCAGAGGAATATCGGATATTGGAGAAGATAAAGAACTCAGGTTCCGGACCCACATAGATGGTGTCGCCAATGCCGGTGCTTTTCAGGTAGCTTTCCACTTTTTTTGCAATGCCCCTGGGATCCCGGCTGTAGGCTTCATGGCTGATGGGGTTGTGGATATTTCCGATGAGGACCAGGGTGGGGACCTTAAAAAAGGGATCGATTTTGGCTGTGCCAGGCTCGGGAATAACGATCATGTCGGAGTTGTCAATATTCTGCCATGCCCGCATGCTGGATCCGTCAAAACCAAACCCATCTTCAAAGGCGGATTCGGTGAGCTCTCCCAATGGTACTGAAAAATGCTGCCAGGTGCCGATAAAGTCCATGTAACGAAGATCAACTATTTTGACTTCATTTTCCTTGGCCATTGCAATTACGTCTTTTGGTGTCATTTCTATTACTTCCTTATTGTGTTGAATATCAACTATCTAGAATTTATTTTAAAGTGCTTCATCTCCTGTTTCTCCGGTTCTGACCCGTATGGCCTGTTCCACGGAGCAAACAAATATTTTACCATCGCCGATTTTGCCGGAGTTGGCAGCATTCCTGATGGTGGTCACTGCCTCTTCTGCCCGCTCGTCACTGACAACTATTTCTACTTTTATTTTGGGGACAAAATCAACCACATACTCGGCGCCTCTGTATATTTCCTTGTGACCTTTCTGGCGTCCGTATCCGTTGACTTCAGTAACGGTCATCCCGTAAATTCCTATTTCGCTGAGTGCTTCTTTTACATCATCAAGTTTGAAGGGCTTGATGATAGCTTCAATTTTTTTCATTTAAAACCTCCTTTGAATATATGTGTGGAAGACTGTTCATGATAGATATCTTAATCTGCTCAAGTTTTTCCTTTGATTCGATTTTTTGATCCCCATTGATATCTTTAACATAAAATATATCAATGACCTGGTCGACTTTCCCTCCCACCATGGCCACATTTACATTGAGCCCATTTCGGTAGAGGGCATTGGTAACAGAAAATAAAAGTCCGGGGAAATCATAGGTCAGCACTTCAATTATGGTAAAAAAGCTGGATGTTTTGTTGTCGATGCGAACCTGGCTTGTTTCCGGTCTTTTGCCCGCAGAAACGGCAAGGGTGTCAGGAATTTTGTCCAGGGCATTGTCCAGAAAATGATCATCATCAAGGGCCTGGGTCAGGTCTTTTTCCGCCTTTTTCCATTTCTCCTTTTCAAATATCAAGTCCCTGGGGGGGTTAACCTTGAAAATATCTAGGATATGGCTGTCCCCAAGGGAATAGGCCTGGGAGGCAACAATATCAATATGGTTCAGGAAAAAAATTCCGGCAATTTTGGAAAAAAATCCTGGTTTGTCCTTTCCGCAGATTGAAACCGTCCGAATCTCCGAATTGCTTTCCTTGGTTATCTGCCAGATGAAATCCCGGGTCTTAAGGTTTCTGTACAGATTGATATGATCAACAATATTCCGGGCCGGAACATACAGAAGATAACGCTGGGACATGCTGTCCAACTGGGTGTTTACCCGTTCTTCCCGCTGGCGTTCCCTTAACAGTGCCAGCACATCTTTTTTCTTTTTTTCAACCAACCGCTGGGTCTTTTTTGATGCCAGTTCCCCGGTCTTTATGATGCCCATGGTTTTGAGAAACAGATCTTTGATAAGATTTTCGGTCCAGTCATTCCATGCCTTGGGGCCGGTGGCCTTGGAGTCTGCAACCGTGAGCAAAAACAGCATGCGCAGCAATCGGATTTTGCCAATGGTATTGGCCGTGGAGACAGCGGTTTCTTCATCAAAAATATCTCTGCGGGTGGCGGTTTTGGCCAGCAGCAGGTGGTGCTGGATTAAAAAGAGAATATCTTCTTTTTCGCTTGGGTTAAACCCCAACCGGTCCAATATGGGGCCGGCAATTTTTACCCCGCGTTTTGAATGTTCCTTGGCAGGGTCTGATTTTCCGATATCATGGAGCAGGGCGGCCACCAATAGGGCATTTTTGTTCCGGATCTCCTTAAATACAGCGGCATAGAGGGTGTTCATCCGGGTGGTGCCGGGCTCTTTAAAGCTGTTGATCACCTGGACACAACGGATGGAGTGCTTGTCAACCGGGAACAAATGGTAGTGGTTATATTGGATTTTGTTTACAATGGCAGAAAACTCGGGGATGAAGCGCTCAAGAATTCCAGTGGAAAGCATGCCGTTGAGAACGTTGAATTTCCAGTATGACAGTCCCAGGGTCCGTTTGAAAATCTTCACAGAACCGGGGTCTGTTTTGATCTGTTCATCCACCAGGTGGCGAAATTCAGATACAACCCGCATGGCCTCAATGGAAAGCGGTGTTTTGGTCTGACCGCTTTCTAAAAAGATTTTTAAAAGAAGGTTTGGTTTTTGGAGGATGGTCACTGTGTTGGCAAAGTAGAGGCGCCTGTTTTTAATGACCAACCCTTCGGTCTTTGTGGGTTTGGGTATGGTGGATTCTTTCTTGATTTTGCAGCTGGAAAGAATGTCTTCAAAGGTAATCTGGTTCAGATGTTTTAAAAATTCCATTTTTTCATGGAGCTCGCCAAGAAATAGTTCTACGCCGGGCTGTTGCGTTTTGTCCGTATAGCCAAGAAGGCTTGCCATCTCGTTCTGGTATTCAAAATGGAGGGTGTCGCATTTACGCTTGGTAATGTGGTGCAGCCGGTTTCTGATATCCCAGATATAGGCCAGGGAGTCTTCCAGGCTGGTATATTCAAAATGAGAAAGGAAACCGTAATATTCAAGATCCCGCCGGGATTTTATATTGGATTTGATTTTGGCATACCAGAGCAGGGTGTGGTAGTCCCGTAATCCTCCGAATCCGGATTTGAGATCCGGTGCCACAAGGTAGGTGGAATCCCCAAAGTTTTCAAGCCGTTTCTCGCCATGCTCAAACAGATAGTTTAGCGTGTTTTTCAACCGTTTTCCCGACAACCTGGACCTGAAGGTTTCCATAAACGAAGAATAAACCAGGGAGGCGCCGCAGATAAACCGGGCATCCAGAACCGTCGTTAAGATGTCAAACCGTTCAAAGGACATATCAATGCATTCATCAATGGTCCGGACCGCATACCCCACTTCAAACCGTGCATCCCACAGGGGGTATAAAATTTCCTGGACAAATCCCTCCACCTCCAGGGGCACGGATTTGTCAAAAAGAATCAATAGGTCAATGTCAGAATGGATGCATTGCTCTTTTCTTCCATACCCTCCCAGGGCGATAATGGCAAAGGGACTGCCCGAGACAACCATTTTTCTGGCGGAGATGCTTTGTTCAAACACGGTGTAAAAGTATTCATCCAAAAAAGAGGTAAGGGTTTTAAGAAGATCTATTGTTTCTCCGGCAAGGAAACCTTTGATCAACAGTTCTCTTTTTTCGATTAAAATGTTTGCTTCCGGTCTTTCCGTGTTCATTTGCAATTTAATTCCCGCTGGTTAATTCATGGCAGACTAAGCTTTCAATATTGCACCAAATTTTATAGCAATATTGCAATGGACGTGCCAGAGCTGAAATGGCAGCCTTCTTGAAGGATGGGCCACTGCGGGAGAAGGATGGAAAATAAAAGAACCATTATTAGTTACAAAAATGTCGCACATACTGGATTTGTCATTACGTTTTTGTAATTAATCGGGAAGAGTTTTTTTTGAATGCGGTTGTTTTGTTTGCCAGGGAGGGGAATCTCTCCGCCGAATATGAAATCACTATTCGGCGGAGAGGATAGGCTGGTACTGAAGATGAAGAAAATTAATCTTTTTCGATTTTTTCCGGCTCATCTTCCTTCTTCTCGATGGGTTCTGTTGTGGCTTTTTTGAAGTTTTTAATCCCTTTTCCCAGGCCAGCGCCGATTTCAGGAAGTTTTCCCGCCCCAAAGATAATAAGGATAATAACAAGAATTATTATTAGTTCCGGCATTCCGAGTCCACCAATCATAGTCTGCTCCTATTTAATCATAGCTTTAATATCAAATGGAATTAGTAACACTAAGTTATATAGGTGTCAATCTTTTAGAAAATGGCAACCATAAATTAAAAATACAATTTTGTAATATAAAAATTAGAATCAACCTGATTTAGAATAAAACGCTTGTGAAAAAATACAGGATGATTCATATAGTTTGCTATGCTAAAGAATAGTTAATGATAATATAAAAATTAAATTTGCGGAGAAACCATCGATGAACCAACCCCTTAATGATGAATTCCATGGTGCGGATAAATATGTTCTGGACAGTGAACTGGCCTCAATTGTCAATATATCCATGAAATTGGAAATGCCCTTGTTGCTCAAGGGAGAGCCTGGCACCGGCAAAACCATGCTGGCTTACGCCATTGCCGAAACCCTTTCCATGCCCTTGACCATATTAAATGTTAAATCCAGCATGAAACTTGTGGAAGCCTTGTACCAGTATGATACCCTGACCCGGCTAAATGATTCCCGGTTTGGGGATTCCAACCGGGATGTCTCTGATATTGATGCGTATATTAAAATGGGAAAAATAGGTCAGGCCTTTTGTGCAGATCAAAAAACCGTGCTGCTCATTGATGAGATTGACAAGGCAGATACGGATTTTCAGGATGACATGCTGGATGTTCTGGATCAGATGCAGTTTGATATTATTGAAACCGATAAAACCGTAAAAGCAAAACACAGGCCCGTGATCATTATTACTTCCAATGCCAAAAAAGATCTGTCAGACCCCTTTCTTGGCCGTTGTAATTTTCATCACATTGCCTTTCCCGATCCTAAAATGATGCGCAAGATTATCAATGTGCATTTTGAAAATATTGATGAACGACTGGCGGAAAATGCCATTAATTCCTTCTATCGATTAAGAGAGATTGATGCCATTGAAAAAAAACCGGCCACCCGGGAATTGCTCAATTGGATCCGGGCGTTGAATGCCGATCCGGATTTCAAAGCCAAGGATCTTGTTAAAGAAAAAATGCCCTTTCTGGGGGTTTTGTTTAAAAAAAGCCCGGATTATGATCGGGCAAAAAACCTGACAACCAGACGAAAAATGTTTTAACGGGCGGTTATCCATGTTTCTAAATTTTTTTTATATACTCAAAGAGGTTGGCATCCCGGTATCTCCCACCTCTTTTCTTATATTGCAAAAAGCATTGCACCAGGGGAATATCAACAGCCTGGGTGAATTTTATACCTGCGCCCGGGCTATTCTGGTGAAGAGTGAACGCTATTTTGATCTTTATGACCAGGTCTTTGCCCATCATTTTGAAGGGGTTCCCCTGCCCGAAGATGGCGGGTTTGAAATCGACGAGATTGCCCGGGGCATGCTGGATGAATGGTTGAAAAATCCCAAGCAATTGGCCGATGCCCTGGGGACGGATGAAGAAACCTTGAGCAAAATGTCCCCGGATGAATTGATTGCCTATTTTAAGAAGCGCCTCAAGGATCAGGATGGGCGCCACGATGGCGGGAGTAAATGGATTGGGACAGGCGGACGTTCCCCGGTGGGGCATTCCGGGTACCATCCCGGCGGCATGCGGGTGGGGGGAGAATCCCGGAATAAATCAGCGGTAAAAGTGGCCAATGAACGGCGTTATAAGGATTATTCCACCCGTGGGCCTCTGACCCAGGCCAAGATGGGGGAGGCGCTGAAGCGGCTGCGAAACCTTATCCCAGCCGGCCCCAAAGACAAGATCAATATTGATGAAACCATCCGAGAGACCCTGCGCAATGGAGGGGAGATTGAGCTTATTTTTGACCGGGCTCTGAAGGACCGGCTTAAGGTCATCCTTGCCATTGACAACGGGGGATGGTCCATGGACCCCTATATTCAGGTGGTTCAGACCCTGTTTGACTATGCCAAATCTCAGTTTAAAGAGGTGAAAACCTATTTTTTCCACAACACGATTTATGATTATCTGTGGGAGGATTCGGCCCGGTACAAGAAACCCAAGAGCCTTGTGGAGTTTTCCCGGCTTGATCCGGACACCCGGCTCATTGTATTGGGAGATGCCAGCATGGCGCCCTATGAACTCATGGCCCACGATGGTTCCATCCATATTACGGAAAGAAGCGGCAGGCCAAGTATCGAACAATTGAAGTTTTTGACCAAAACCTTTCCCCATACGGTTTGGCTGAATCCGGTGTCTGAATCCATGTGGGGGTATACCCATAGTATAATGGCCATCGGTCAGATTTTTCCCATGTATGAACTTTCCCTGGACGGCCTTGAAAAAGCGGTTGAAAAATTAATGGCTAAAAATTAATAATTTAAAG
The DNA here is from genome assembly GCA_016744295.1 of Desulfobacteraceae bacterium. Lineage (GTDB taxonomy): Bacteria > Desulfobacterota > Desulfobacteria > Desulfobacterales > Desulfobacteraceae > NBML01. Next base: position 10,078 of record JADGEQ010000015.1, read on the forward strand.
GCGGACCTTATAAAAGGTTAAGGTGTTTTCAAAAATAGTTTGGGACAACTTGTCCGGGTCTGCCTGTTTTATTTTTGCCAGTGTTAACAAAACAGATTTTACAAATGCCGGTTCATTCCTGCGGAACTTGTTTTTCTGGGGGGCCGGGGTCAGGTAGGGGGCATCTGTTTCAATCAAAATTCTGTCTTCGGGAATTAAAGGGGCAATTTTTCGTAGGTATTCCCCTCTTTTTTGAAGGGTCAGAATGCCGGTGATTCCAATGTGATATCCCAGATCCAGATATTTGAACATTTCCTGCTTGGTCCCGGAAAAGCAGTGAACCACCCCTTGTCGTTGTTTTGGGCCCTCTAACTTCAGCATTTCATAAAACCGTCCATTGGAATCCCGCTCATGGAAAATCAGAGGGAGGTCTATCTCACCGGCAATGGCAAGTTGGGATGAAAAACAATCTTCCTGGTCTTTTTGCGGTGAAAACATCCGGTTAAAATCAAGGCCCGTTTCCCCCCAGGCTTTTACACAGGCATGGGTATCTGCCAGATTTTTAAGGGTATCCAGTTTTTTGGCGGAACAATTGACGGCCTCATGGGGGTGGATCCCCACCGAGGTGATCAGTAGGGGGGTATTTTGAACCGTGTCAACGGTCTGGTTTGTCGATGCGGGGCTGGCTTGACCCCGGGCTAGATCAATGGCTTTTAGGGAGGTTGGTAGATCAACCCCCACCATCATTATTCCCTTTACCTGCTCCTGCTGTGCCCTGTCCATCACTTCTAAAAGGTCATTCGCATAGACCTTATCATCAATATGGCAGTGGGAATCAAATAAAATCATTTGCTAAATTACCTTTTTTTTGGGGTATCTGTCTTGGATTAAATATATCAAAGCCTTCACTGGTTGGAAGAAGCCGCTTTACGGTTACAGTGAAGGCTTGGTGTAAGGAAAACTGTTTTTCAGCACTCCTTGACACAAAGGGTATATATCAGTAAATTCATCTTCAGTCAATTACCGACCAGGACCTAGGACAGGGCAGTAAATAAAATTATGAATGCGAACAGCGACAAAAATCCAATTATCAGGTTGTTTAATGTGAGCAAGCGCTATGGCGCTAAACTGGCACTGAACAATGTCTCATTGGATATAGAACCCGGAGAATTTATCTTTGTCTCCGGCCCTTCCGGTGCCGGCAAATCAACTCTTTTAAGGGTTCTTTACCTTGCAGAAAATGTGTCGGAAGGCCAGATTCTCATTGATGGTATGAACCTGTCCAGGGTCTCTTCGGGAAAATTGCCTTTTTTACGGCGCAGGTTTGGTATGGTGTTTCAGGATTTTAAACTGATTCCCAACCGAACCGTATTTGAAAATGTGGCATTGGTACTGGAGGTGGCGGGTGAAAGCCCAAGCTTTATCCGGAAGAAGGTGATGCATGTGCTCAGGACCACGGGCATGGAAAAAAAGATCAATGCCCTGCCCCCCACCCTTTCAGGGGGTGAGCAGCAGCGTGTGGCGGTTGCCCGGGCAGTGGTGGGAGAACCTTCTATCATCCTGGCCGATGAACCCACGGGTAGTCTGGATGATAAGGCTGCCCAGGCGGTAATGGATTTTTTGATGGAATACCATAAAAAAGGAGCAACAATTCTTGTGGCAAGTCATAACCTTCACCTTATGGAAAGTACGGTCAGGGGGAGGAATATTGTTCTGGAAGAAGGAAAATTGAAAACAACCTCCACCATGCTCTAACTAAAGACGAGACTTCAGCATATGATCCGTTTCATAAAAAAAGCGCTGGCAGATATCCGGTCCAACCGGTTTTTGAATTTTATTACCATTGTCACCATCTCCCTTTCTATTTTGGTAGTTTCGGTCTTTATGCTTTTTTTTGAAAATGCAAGCAGGGTTATTGAAGTCTGGAATCAGGGGGGGCGTGCCATGATATATCTGGAAAATGGATTTTCCAGGGATATGCTCGCCCGCCTGCAGGAGAAAATTAATGGGTTGGGCGAGGTTGATGAAATGGTTTTTATTCCAAAAGACCAGGCCCTGGATAAATTAAAAAAAGAGATGGGGTCCCGGACAGAATTTTTTAAAACCCTTAAAACAAATCCTTTGCCCGATGCAATTGAAATTCGGATGAAATCCCACGGGAGCTTTGAACAGATACAAGGTTTTGCCCGGCAGATTGAGTCCCTGGATCTGGTGGAAAATGTTGAATATGGCCAGGGATGGCTGGGTAAATTTTTGAATATTTTTAATTTGTTTAAAATGACCGGTTATGCAATGTGCGGTCTTTTTTTGCTCATCGCATTGTTCATCACGGCCAATACGGTGAGGCTGGCATTTTATTCCCGCAGGCTTGAGGTCGAGATCATGCGGCTTGTCGGAGCAACAGAAGGCTTTATCAAAACGCCTTTTTATGTGGAAGGTCTTTTTCAGGGGTTTATCGGCGGGGTGCTGGGTCTTGTGATCCTTCTGGGCGGATATGTGACCATCTCATCGGGTATTGCAGAGAATCTGGCCGCATATGTCTACACGGACATTCGGTTTCTTTCTGTAAAAGCCATAGGGATTATACTTTTTTCCAGTACATTTTTAGGTTGGTTTGGATGTTATCTGTCCTTAAAACAAATTTTAAAATAGACCATTTAAAGATCATTCTCTGTCTTATCCTGGGATGTCTGGCCCTGTTGATAGCTGATAATGCCATGGCCGGGGACCGGGTTTTGTTCAAGGGGATTGTCAGTGCATACAAGCTGAATATCAGGACAAGCCCTTCCCAGGATTCAGATGTGGTGGTTGTGGTTAAAAAAGGGGTCCAGGTGGATGTTGTCGAAAAAAAAGGCGGCATCGGCGGCTGGCTGACCGTGGTCTATCAAGGCCAAAAAGGGTATATCCGAAATCGGACCAAATATATTATTCTGAAGGCGGTGAAAGCGGTTCAGAACTTGCCGGCGGTTAAGCCTCCTCCGGTTGTCAAGATCCCCAGGGTTGTCAAGAGCCCTGCAGCGGTCAAAAAACCCGTGGAGATCACCCCGGAAAAAGCGATTATCCGGGAAAAAATTGTTATTAAAGAGAAGATTATCTCTGAAGAGGAAAAGTTTGAGACCTTCTCAAAAAATGAGATTGAGGTTATTGAAGGGCTGAATGAAATTGATTATGGCCTGAACCAGGCCCGTTTGAAGTCCAGGCGGTTGTCCCGGGAGACAAGCAGTCTGGAAATGAAAATTAAAAAGATCCGGGAATCCAAAGAGAGTCTGGCCGCCCAGACAGATACAGATAAAGTTTATGCGGGCCAGCGGCTTAACGCCCTGTACCGGATGCGCATGATCGGCCGTTTGGATATTGCAGGCGTTCCCGCTTCGGTCTTTGACTTTTTCTTGTCCCAAAACGCGATGAAGCAGGTGGTGCAATCTGATTTACAGGTGCTTGAAACCCAGGCAAATGATTTTAAAAAGCTGAGCAGCCTTGAAACCGAATTTGGACAGCAGGTGGCGGTGCAAAATGATCTGGAAGCAGAGCTGAGCCTTCAGATCCGGATTAAGGAAAAGGAAACCCTCAAGAAGGCAGCGATTCTATCCGAGATCCAAAGGGAAAAAAATCTGTCCCAGGCAGCGCTTCAATCTTTGAAAGCATCAGCCCGTGACCTTGATAATAAATTGCGTCTCATGGATTCCCAGGGGGGTAATTCCGTTGATGATTCCTCTTTTTTACGTCAAAAAGGGCGGCTGCACATCCCGGTGCAAGGAAAAATCGTGTCGCGGTTCGGACGTTCCAAGACCGGGGATTACAAATCCTTCACTTTTCAAAGCGGAATTGATATAAAGGTGGAAAGAGGAGAGCCTGTCCGGTCTGTTTTCAAGGGTGATGTCATGTTTGCCCAATGGCTGAAAGGGTATGGAAACCTGGTGATTATAAACCACGGTGACAATTATTATACCCTCTATGCCCATGTGGAAGAAATTTTTATAAAAAGGGGTGAGACAGTTGATACCGGTGAGGTAATTGCCACTGCCGGTGATACCGGGTCCATCAAGGGGCTGCGACTTCATTTTGAGGTCCGGCACCATGGAAAACCCGTCAACCCCATGAAATGGATAAGAAAAGGAGTTTAAAATAATGAAGTATCAGTTTCCCGAATTTGCAAAGCACTGGATATCTATAACCGCTGCTTCTCTGGTCCTTATTTTTATGACGGGATCTTTAACCCTGGTACAGGCGAATGATGAAAAAACCTATAAAAGTTTGAAGCTCTTTACCGAGGTTCTGGAAGAACTGGAAAAAAACTATGTGGATGAGGTAGATGCCGAAGCGCTTATTCATAATGCCATCAAGGGCATGGTGGGAAATTTGGATCCACACTCAAGTTTTATGCCTCCGGAGGCATTTGATGACCTCCAGGATGATACCAAGGGAGAGTTCTCCGGTATCGGTATCGTGATCACCATGAAGGAGGGAATTCTGACCGTGGTTTCCCCCATTGAGGGCACCCCGGCCTATATAGCCGGCATCCAGGCAGGGGACATCATTATAAAAATAGATGATCTGTCCACAAAAGGCATGGCCCTGTGGGAGGCCGTGGGCAAAATGAGGGGGCCCAGGCACAAAAAGGTTCTGATCACGGTAATCCGGGAAGGAGAGAGCCTTCCCCTTGAGTTTGCTCTGAAAAGGGATTTGATTCCCATGACCAGTGTGAGATCTGCTGTTCTCAAACCCGGATACGGATATTTGCGAGTTACCAATTTTCGGATGAATACCGTTGAAGACATGGAAACGCATTTGGAAAAACTTGAAAAAAAGAGCGGCGGGCTCAAGGGCCTTATCGTTGATCTGAGGGATAACCCGGGCGGACTTTTGGACCAGGCCATTAAAATCAGTGATCTGTTTTTGGATCAGGGGAGTATTGTTTCCATCAAAGGCCGGCTTGAGAAGAATACCCAGGTGTTTAACGCATACCCCGGGCAAAAAGACAGAAACTACCCCATTGTTGTTTTGATCAATGGCGGGTCTGCATCGGCATCGGAAATAGTGGCAGGGGCACTCCAGGACCATTCCAGGGCGCTTATTCTTGGTACACCCTCCTTTGGAAAGGGATCTGTTCAAACCGTTCATCCCCTTAAAAACGGATTTGGTATTAAATATACAATTGCCCGGTATTATACGCCTAATGGACGTTCCATCCAGGCCAAGGGGATCCAGCCGGATATTGAAGTAGAATTTGAGATCATTCAGAAGAAAGAAAAAAAAGCCTCTATCTTTGACAGGATGATGAAGGAAAAAGATTTGAAAAATAGCCTAAAGCCAGAGGGCATTGACCCGGCCCGTGAACAGAGCGGTGAACAGGGAAAATCTGAAAAGAAAAAAACAAAGAAAAGTCGGCAGATTTTAGATGCTGAGCAACTTGGAAAGGATGCCCAGGTAAAAAGAGCCCTTGATATTCTGGTGAGCTATGGAGTGTTTAGTAAATTAAATGGCCGATAGGAAAAAGGGCAAAGCAAAGGCTTCCCCCCAAAAAAAAGCACCGGTCAAAAAGGCCCCAGGAAAGAAAACTCCAGGAAAAAAAACAGGAACCAGGAAACAAACCAACCTTGGCAAAGAAATGAAAAAGGTTGGTTTGGGCATTGCCATTCTACTGGCCATCTGTTTGACCATTGCCATGCTGCTGGATATATTCTTCAAACCAGGAATCACAGGCTCCGGGAGGAAAATATCCAAACCCGGGATTGCCCAGAAGGAGAAAAAGCCTGCTGGAAAATTATCCGGGGGAGAAAATAGGATATCACCGGTGTTTGAAGAGGTCGGTGATATCCGGAATAAAAAGCCCTCAACCGGGCTCAGGGGAAAATCCCAGCAGCTGATCCTGTATGAGATCTTTGAGGGCATTGACCATGGCCAGATCGAAAAAAAACCTGTCCTCCCAGAGGATAGAGACATCCCCAGGATAGCCATCATCATTGATGATATTGGGTATGACAGACAGATTGCAATGGAATTGTTTCAACTGGATTCAAACCTGACCTTTTCGGTGCTTCCCTTTTCACCTTTTGGGACTTCCATTGCCAAAACGCTTTCTGCCAAAGGGGCAAAGCTCATGCTTCACCTGCCCATGGAGCCGGTTCAATATCCGAAAGTAAACCCGGGACCCGGCGCCCTATTATCCGCCATGACGCCTGACAAGCTTTTGGATCAGCTTCGGAAAGATTTAAAAGAGGTGCCTGGGGTGGTAGGCGTAAACAATCACATGGGATCAAAATTAACGGCTGATTCCGATAAAATGAATCAGATTTTTACTATTTTAAAAAAGAGAGATCTGTTTTTCATCGATTCTCGAACCTCTCCCGTATCCCAGGGTGAGGCTTCTGCCCGTCTGTTCAACTTGAGGTTTGCCCAGCGGGACACCTTTCTGGATAATTCTCAAAATATTCCCTATATTACGGGGCAATTGGCCAGCCTGGTTAAGGTTGCCAAAAGGCACGGGACTGCCATCGGTATTGGTCATCCCTACAAGGCCACCCTTGAGACCCTGAAAATTGAATTGCCCAAGCTTGCGGGCAAAATTCGGATTGTCCCGGCCAGTCAGTTGGTCCACTTCCCCGAGTAATCATTGATCAATAGCGTTTTTATTTCTCTTCTATTTCATCCAGCAAGAACAGGGCCCTGGATATGGGGATTCTGTCGTCAAAGGGGTTGGTTTCAAAGGATTCGAGAAATTGCTTGTTTATAGCTGCCAGCAGTTTGTTCAACTGATCAAGATCAAACAGAGCATCCCTGGTAAAGGAGGTGACGCCTTTAAAATTTTTGGGGCAGAAATCCACCAGAATTTCTCCGTCTTTTTTAAAATATAGGGGATAGCCGTGGGTCCGGCAGATGATGGGGCGGGCTTCATACAAGACGCATTGATTGTTGATCAAAAGGGGACAACGATTTTTCTCTTCCAACCCGGACATGACACTCTTTTGGCAGGAATTGTTCATTCCAAGGAAGGCTGCTGAAAGGGCAAAGGCTTCAACCGGGAACAGATTAAGAAACCGGCAGCAGGTGTCGCAGCCTTTTTTACAAACAATCTTGTCAGAATAGTTTTTTTCCACCTTTTTGATATGGGCATCCACCCGTTTTAAAAGGTCGTCATAGTTTTTCAATAAAAGGGCTAAAATTTTGGGGTCCATTTAATTTCCATATCCAGCAAATAATTTCCATATTCACCAATTGATTCTTATATCCAATTGATCCGTCCCTGGCATTTATACCCGAGTTTATTAAAAAATGGAATTCGGCATTAAGGGTGGGCCTGAAAAAATATTGTCCTCCGGGAATCAAGTTCAACATTGCCCCGGGGAAATCACCCGGGGCAGTGTTGAAAACTTTTACTTCAGTGAACTTACATCAGGGAACTGTTGAGCATGAGATGGCAGAGAATGCTCGCCCCATAGCCCAGGGCGATTACCGGTGTCCATTTGAGGTGGGCCCCAAAGGTGTAAGTTCCCCGGGCGGTTCCCATGAGTGCAACACCGGCTGCCGAGCCAATGGCCAGCATGCTGCCGCCGGTACCTGCGGTGAGGGTTACAAGGAGCCATTGACCGTGGGACATGGAAGGATCCATGGTCAAAACCGCAAACATCACAGGTATGTTGTCCACGATGGCTGACAGAACCCCGACCAGGCAATTGGCCCAGGTGGCGCCAAGGTCGGTGTACATGAATTCGGAAACAAGTGCCAGATATCCGAACTGGGCAAGCCCGCCAACGCAGAGGATGACACCATAGAAGAATAGAAGTGTATCCCACTCTGCCCTTGAGATCTTCTTCATAATATCAAAGGGTGAGAACTCTCCTTTGCTGTTGCAGTCGTGGTCCCTGGCCCCCAGGATGGTGTCGTAATTGTATTTCCGGTTCTCATGGCGCTTGATGTGATAGGAGAAAAAACCCAGGTAACTGAGGCCGAACATCATGCCGGCGGCCGGAGGAAGATAAAGAAAGTTATGAAAGCAGATGGCCGTCACAATGGTGGCAAGGAAGAGTCCCATGATGGGCCAGGCGCCATACTTCATGGTGACCTCTTCCGCCAAGGTCTCGGGCACATTTTTGTCTACAAACAGACTCATTATGATTGCAGGAATCAGCCAGTTCACCAGTGCCGGGATAAAAATGACAAAAAATTCGCCAAAGGCTATCTTGCCCTTCTGCCAAACCATGAGGGTGGTGATATCGCCAAAGGGAGAGAAGGCTCCTCCGGCATTGGCCGCAACAACGATGTTGATGCAGGCAAGGCTGATAAAGGTTTTGTTTTTGCCCCCGACAGCCATGGCAACGGCACCCATGAGAAGGGCTGTGGTGAGATTGTCTGCCACAGGAGATATGATAAAGGCAAGACATCCGGTGATCCAGAAGATCTTCCTGAGGGAAAATCCCCGGGACACCAGAATAGCCCGAAGGCTCTGGAATACGTTTCTCTCCTCCATGGCATTGATATAGGTCATGGCTACCAGCAGAAATAAGAAAAGTTCGGCATACTCCAAAAGGCTCGCCTTGATTGCAATGTGGGCCGTGTGAAAATCTCCTATGCCTGTGTAGGCAAGAGAAACCAATAGCCAGATAGCACCTGCCGCAAACAATACCGGTTTGCTCTTTCTCAGGTGGATGGTGTTCTCCATGGGAACCAGTGCATAGGCGCCGATAAAAATGATTACCCCAAGATACCCATAAAGGGTGGAGGTAAGATCTACAACAGCAGAAGCCGCACCGCCCGTTTGTGCAGCAACAGTTGCCGGCAGGAGTAAAACGCCTGCCAGAATTGATAATTTTTTCATTGTATTCATTGTTCTGTCATTAATCCTTTTTGGGTTATGATACTGTAAGAGTATATCCGTCGGTTGCGCTGTTTTCTCCCACCGACCCGGTCCTCTTGTTCAAATAAGCGCAATTATGATCAAAACCGTGGACCCTCTATCCATTTTTATGGTAAGATTCTCCAGGGTAACCTGCTCAATACTGAACAGAAGGGAGCGATAATAGTATGGTGAAGTGTTTCGGTCAAATAGATAATATAGTTATAATCATTCGGAAAAAGCGAATATAAGTCCATGGAGTGGCTTAATTATCATCATCTTTTTTACTTCTGGACCGTAATGCGGGAGGGAAGCATTACCGCAGCCTGCACGCGATTGAGTCTTGCCCAGTCAACGGTGAGCGCACAGCTGGGCAAGCTTGAGGAGTCTCTTGGGGGAAAATTGTTCAACCGCCAGGGACGTTCTCTGGAGGCCACTGATCTGGGGCAGTTGGTATTCCAATATGCCGACAAGATTTTTCCTTTGGGCAGGGAATTGATGGACCAGATCCACAACCGCACTGTGATCGGCCCCCTTTCCCTGAAAGTGGGTATCGTGGATGTGGTTCCCAAACTCATGGCCCGAAAACTTCTGGAACCCGCTCTTTGCCTGGACAGAAAAGTGCGCCTTGCCTGTCACGAGGGAAAGGAAAAGGACCTTTTGGCGGAACTTGCCCTGCACAACCTGGATCTGGTTATAGCTGACAGCCCAATCCGGTCCGGCCTCAGCATCAAGGCCTACAACCATTTTTTAGGGGAATGTGGGATCACCTTCTTTGCCGTAAAGGAATTTGCAACGCACCTGAAAAAAAACTTCCCCGCCTCCCTGGACAACACCCCCATGGTAATGCCCATGGCCATGACCATGCTCAGATGTGCTCTGGATCAGTGGTTTGAAACCCTTTCCATCACGCCTGTGGTGGTGGCTGAATTTGAGGACAATGCGCTTTTGACGGTGTTCGGACAGGCGGGTGACGGGGTGTTTGTGGCACCGACCATCATCGAGTCAGAGGTGAAAACCCAGTACCAGGTGGAAATTATTGGAAGGTGTGACACCATCAAGGAGCGGTTTTACGCCATTTCTGTGGAGCGGATACTCAAGCACCCGGCAGTGGTGGCAATAACGGATATCGCCCGCCACTCATTTTTCCCTTCTGCCGGTGAAAAACCCGGTGGCAAAGGACAAACGGATGAATTTTCAAGTTTATAAATACGCCAAAGCCCGGTCAAAATACTGGCCCAGGGTTTCCGGTTGGTGGGAGTCCGACCCCAGTACAATGGGGATACCTTGCTTGATGGCAGATGCGATGATCCAGTCACTTGGGTAGGTCGCGTTTGCCGGGTGATTCAGGCCGGCCAGGTTGATTTCCATTTTGATCTGATGGTGTTTAAGCCCATCAAGGGTCTCTTCAACAAGCAACTGATACCAGTCACTTGTTTCGTCAAAATATCGGTTTGCCCCATTATGTTTTTTAATCACATCCAAGTGTCCGGCAATATCGAATAAATGGGTGGCTGCTGCCTGTTGGATGGTTTGATAATATTTGCGGCACAAGGATTGGATATCCCCCTTAAAGGCATCTAGGGTTTTATTGAACTCTTTTTCATTGCCGTTGACCATGTAATGGGAATTGTCCACACTAAGACTGTGCACCGATGTAATCAAAATATCCCAGTCCATGGCAGCGATATCCTTAATCCAGTCGGCGATTTCAGGGATAAACTCGATTTCCAACCCTGCCAGGATGGTCAGCTTGGGACCCACTTGTTGCTGAACCTTGCAAATTTCCTTTCGGTAGTCCCGGAGTCTGTCCATGTTCATGGCATACCGGGTCTTAAAGGGCAGAGGCATATGGTCGGTGATGGCAATGGTGGTCAGTCCCTTTTCAATGGCTGATCTTGCCATCTCCTTTATGGTTCCTGTTCCATCTGAATAGGTCGAATGCATGTGGAAGTCTGAAAAAAAATCTATGTTCGTCATGATCGTCTCTTCTAAGGTTTGGTTAATATTTTTTCTTTCCAGATAAAGATAAGTAGTGATTTAACGGTTTTCAATCCGGGCATGTAAATAATAGTTTACCCGGGATTAACAGTGAGAACTTAAATAGTGGCAACTTGAATACGGATGAGATTAAATTCGGGTTGACTTTGGAGAATTTTGTAAGTAAGTGTTACTTACCAATTCGGTGAGTGATACTCACCTCTAACAAAGGGGCTGACCATGAAGCATAAAGGCAAGACAAATCCGCCGGGCAGGATTAAAATTATGAAAGCCTTTTCTGTTTTGATGAAGGAAAAGGATTTTCATTCCATAACAACGGCTGAAATCGCCGGAAATGCAAAGGTTACAGAAGGGCTTATCTATAAATATTTTAAGGATAAAAAAGATTTGCTCTACCAGGTACTCAATGACCATTTTGCCGATTTTTTGGAAAAAATAAAAGCCAGGGTGGCCAATGAAAAAAGTTGTGCTGCACAACTGGAGGTTATTATTTTTTCCAGTCTTGAAAGCTATGCAGAAGATCGGGTTTTTTCGAAAATTTTATTGTTGGAGGTAAGGAATTCCCTGGAATATTTTAATTCCTGCGCCTATGGAATGGTGCGGGATTATGCCGGCACCATCCTCGGTATCATTGAGGATGGATTAAAAAACAAAGAGTTTAAATCAGATACAGACCCGTATCTATTACGGAAGGTGATTCTTGGATCCATTGAACATGCCTGCCTCGGGGAAATTATATTTGGCAGGGAACTTGATATTGACCAGGCATCCAAGGGCATTACTAACATTGTATTCAACGGGGTGAAAGCATGATAACAAACAAACAGGTTCAACAACTAATCGCAGAAAAAATATCATCTGGTTCCCATGTGATGGGTGAAGATGACGCAAAAATACTATTTTCCTGCTTTGGCATTCCAGTGGTTCAAGAAAAACGGGTAAAAGGGGTTGCTCAGGCGGTGGCTGCGGCAGTGGAACTCGGTTTTCCAGTGGCCATCAAGGGAATAGGATCGACTATTCTTCATAAGACGGAATCGGGTATGGTCTGCCTGGGACTTGCCAATGAAGACCAGGTAAGAACGGCAGTTCTGGAGATGGAAGCGGTTGGCAGAGAATCCCTTGAAGCATTTTTGGTACAGCCCATGGTCTCCGGGAAAAGGGAGTTTGTGGCCGGCATGTTCAAGGATCTGCAATTTGGCCCGGTGATCATGTTCGGCCTGGGGGGGGTACTGACCGAGGCCTTAAATGATATCGTTTTCAAAATCGCCCCCTTGGACGATGTTGACATGGAAGATATGATGGATCAATTATCCTCCAAAAAATTGCTGGACGCCTTTCGGGGGGAAGCGGCTGTGGACAAAGCGGGGATCAAAAAAATCCTGACAGGCCTGTCTGACATGGCCCTTCAGAATTCTGACATAAAAGAAATTGATATCAATCCTTTGATTATCCAAAAGGATGGATCCTGTGTTGCCGTGGATGGGTTGGTGGTGCTGGGCGCTGCAAGGGACATTGAAAACCTGGATGACCCAATCCAAAATAATCAATCTCCTAATAATCAAATAGACCTTTCTGTTCTGGGGGCTTGTTTTTACCCGGAATCCATTGCCTTTGTGGGAGCATCAGCTGTTCCGGGCAAGTGGGGGCATATGCTTGCCACCAATACCCTGTCTCGAAATTACAAGGGGCGTGTCTTTTTGGTAAATCCCAAGGGCGGCAAGATATTGAACCGGAAGGTATATCCGAAACTTACGGATATCGAGGGGGATATAGACCTGGTTGTCGTGACCATCCCGGCAGAAAAGGTCATTGATTTGATCCCGGACCTTGTGCAAAAAAAGGTTCGGGGCATGCTGCTGATCACCTCGGGGTTCAGGGAAGTGGGGCCTGGGGGGGAAGCACTTGAAAACAGGTTGGTGGAAAAAGCAAGACAAGCCAATATCCTGGTGCTGGGCCCCAATACCATGGGGGCTTGCAATCCCCACATCGATTTCTTTTGCTGTGCCGCCCATGCCTATCCCATTCCCGGGTCCACGGCCCTTGTATGCCAGTCCGGCAACATGGGCACCCAGCTTCTGGCCTTTGCCGAACAGCAGGATATTGGGATTCGCGCATTTTCAGGGTCTGGTAATGAAGCCATGGTCACCATTGAAGATTATATGGAAGCCTTTGAAATTGATGCGCTGACCCGTACCGTGGTGTTGTATATTGAGAGCGTCAAGGATGGGGCCAGGTTTTTCAGGTCTGCATCCCGGGTATCCCGGAAAAAACCAGTGGTGGTTCTCAAGGGGGGCAGAACAAGGATGGGCGAACGGGCAGCTTCCAGTCATACCGGGGCCATGGCCTCGGATGCCAAGGTTTTTGAGGCAGCCTGCCGCCAGGCCGGTGTGATCCAGGTGGAACAGCCCATGGAACTTCTGGATCTGTCCGCCGTGTTTTCATCACTTCCCCTGCCCAGGGGAAACCGGGTGGCCATCATGACCCTGGGGGGCGGATGGGGGGTTATTACCACAGATTTGTGTGCGGATTGTGGATTGGAAGTGCCTGAATTGTCGGAAGATATTATTGAACGCCTCAACAAAATCCTTCCCTCTTTCTGGAGCCACGGCAACCCCGTGGATATTGTGGGGGAGGGGGATATGAATATTCCCAAAACCTGTATGGAGGAATTGCTCAAGTGGGACGGCTGTGATGCCGTGATTCATCTGGGTATCCACGGCAAAAGGGTTTTGGCCAATAATATGATTGACTCAGTCGTTAAAACAGACCCTAATATTGATGAAAAATCGGCTGCATTGTTTAAGGAAACGGTACTGGCAGCAGAAGAAGACTATGCACAATATATGGTGGCGCTGACACAAAAATATGAAAAGCCGGTTCTGGGGGTCAGTCTTTTGACCGATGAAACCAGTCGGACCCTTTACCGATATGAAAATAATCCCTATAAAGGCGTCTTTTTCCCTTCTCCGGAACGGGCGGTCAAGTCTCTGGCCGGGATGTGCCAGTATAACCAATGGCGCAAATCCCATTCTTAAAATATATTCCTTGGGAAACAGCCTTGAAACTTGCAAAAAATTATTTTAAGTTGTTCGCGTACTAGTGTGTGAACAAAATAGATCTGTTATTGATTTAAATTTAAAGGCCAATACTTAAATTCGGGAGAGAAAAGATGCAACCCAGAGTGACCACATCGACATTGCTAAAAATGAAGCAGGAAGGCAAAAAAATAACGGCCCTGACTGCCTATGATTTTCCCTTTGCCTCATACCTGGACAAGGCAGGTATCGAGATTATCCTGGTGGGAGATTCTTTGGGCATGGTTGTCCAGGGAAAGGAAAATACCCTTTCCGTGACCATGGATGAAAGTATTTATCACACCGCCATGGTGTCCCGGGCATGCAAGTATTCGATGGTCATAGGAGATATGCCCTTTATGTCCTACCAGGGGTCCCTGGACCGGGCAGTGGAAAATGCGGGCCGCTTTTTAAAGGAGGCAGGGGCAACTGCGGTGAAACTGGAAGGAGGTGCAGATGTCTGTCCGGTTATTTCGGCCCTTGCAAAGGCGGGTATCCCGGTCCAGGCCCATATCGGCCTTACCCCACAGTCGGTCCATCAAATGGGCGGTTTCAAAGTCCAGCGGGATGAAGAACGGCTTTTAAAGGATGCCAGGGATGTTGAAAATGCCGGGGCCTTTTCCGTTGTCCTGGAGGGCATCCCCTCTCCCATTTCCGCCAAGATCACCCAGACACTTAACATCCCCACCATCGGTATTGGTGCTGGATCCGGATGTGACGGACAGATCCTCGTGCTCCATGATATGCTGGGGATCAATGATCGCTTCCTTCCCAAGTTTGTTAAAAAATATGCAGATATTGCCAAGATAGCCGGTCAGGGGCTGGAATCCTATATCAAAGAGGTTAAGGAGGGGAGTTTTCCCTCGGATGAATATGAATACAAGTAAAAGAGAGTTTTGTATCATCGGGTGCGGACGCCTGGGGGTTTGTCTGGCGGTGTTTTTATCCGAACAAGGATTTACACCCGTCTCCTTTTGCAGCAAAAGTTTTGAATCGGCAACCCATGCTGCCAAAATGGCCGGACAGGGGGTTGTGTACGAGGACGCAATTGCAGCGGCAGCCTCCTGTGATCTTGTCTTTGTTACGACGCCTGATACCCGGATAGGGCCGGTGTGTGACCGGGTTGCAAAGGGGGGGGGATTTACCAGCAATTCCGTGGTGTTCCATCTGTCCGGGGCCCTTTCCTCCTGTGTACTAGAGAGTGCCCAACAACAGGGGGCTGCAACCGGATCCATCCATCCCCTCCAGGCCTTTACTCCCTATGAAAAGGGGCAGAAATCGCCCTTTTTCAACATTAATGTCTCCCTGGAAGGGGATGAGCGGGCTGTTGCCCTTGGCCGGGAAATTGTCGATGCCCTTGGGGCGGCTTCCTTTACGATTCCCACCCAGACCAAGGCGATTTACCATGCAGCAGCCGTGGTGGCCTCTAATTATTTGGTCACCCTGGAGCATTTTGCCCTGAGCCTTTTAAAGGAAGCGGGTTTGGATGAACAGGTGGCCTATACCATTTTAGAACCCCTGATCCAGGGTACCTTGACCAATATCAAGGCCCGGGGCAGCATGGAAGCACTGACCGGGCCTGTGGCAAGGGGAGATGATAAAATTATTGCCTGTCATTTGAAAGATATTGACAATAAATTGCCTCAATTTTCTCAATTGTATCGACTGCTGGGAAAATATACCCTTGATATTGCCGCATCAAGGGGAGAGATGGATCCCGGGGCCAGGGAAAAACTGGCCCTCTTATTTCAGGATCCCATTGTCTGAATCGGTGGATAGACCGATTCTAAATAAAAGTAAGGCTAAATTTTAATCAATCCCAGGGGCGGCCGATTGTCAGCTTCAAGGGACTCATTGGCCGCCTCAAGCAGACTTTTGCTTGAGGTACACAGATACCCTTCTGATCCTCTTCAATGGGAAAATATCTTTTGGCAATTCTGTTAGCTGATAATTCGTTAATTTTTTTCATTATATGACCGTTGCAGCAATTTGTTTGTAGCAACGGCTGCAATGTGAAAGAGGTTTACTTAATCGACGTTAAGCAAATCAATAATCTGCTCAAGCGTGGGATATTCCTCAAACATGCTGTGTCATGAAATCTGGGGTTTATGCATCAGTATTTCACTTTTTGTGTGCCGGGTACACCTGCTTTTGTCTTATACGTAAACTTATCAGAATTGTAACTCTTTTTTAAAAACATTAATGCAAAACCAAGGGTCATCAGTTCCGATAGCGGATAACTTACCCAGACCCCTGCGTCCCCCATAAATCTGGGAAGAATCAATACCAATCCATTGATCAGCAAAAGTCCCCGCAAAGATGCAATAACAACCGAAATGCCGGCTTTTCCGATGGATGTAAAATAGGTGGTTATCAAGATATTGAAACCGTTTAATAAAAAAGCAGCAGCAAAAAGACTGAATCCGGATTCAGCAAAGGTTATAATATTTTCACTTCCCCGGGAAAAGGATGCCGCTATCGTGGTGGATAAAAATAAAACAGCAACCCAGCAAATGATGCCGGTAACAAATCCCGAGATAAGTGCAATGTTCATGATACGTTTAATATGATCGGTTTTCCCGGCGCCGAAGCTATACCCGATAATAGGACCCAACCCGATCGCAAAGCCTGTAATCACCATAATCTGAACAAATGCAACATACCCCACGATGGTATAAGCTGCCACGCCGTCAATTCCCATACGGGATAAGATAATCAGATTAAATACCCATGTTGTAAATCCGACAGAAAGCTGTCCCATCATTTCTGAGGATCCGTTAAAAAGGATCTGGGCCATTACCCGCCAATTCCAGGAAAATTTTACAAACCGCAATATTGAGCGCCCGGATAAAAAATACCAGATGCCGCAACCCATGGGAACAATTACTGAAATCCCCGAAGCCAGTGCAGCCCCTTGCAGTCCCATTCCCCACCGGGCAATCATGAAATAATCCAAGGCGATATTTAGTCCGTTTCCCATCAGATCAAAAAACAGGGCAAGGCCTGGTTTTCCCTGGGCCCTGAGGAATATGGAAAAAACGATATTCATCATCATAACCGGGTAAAACCAGAGAATAGTTCCCAGGTATGATTTCACAAACCGGCTCAGCGCCTGGCTTGTATTAATTTTCCCCAAAAGAGGATCCATAAAAAGAAAACATAACAGGGTCAATACCGTGATAACAATAACAGCCAGAACAATGGTTGATGTAAAATGCCGGTCGGCCTGGGTGTTGTTTTCCGCACCAAGCGCATGACCCGCCTTTACAGCCCCTCCCACACCGATCATGATGGTGGTTCCCAAAAAAAGATAGAAAACAGGCAATGTCAGGTTTACACTGGCCAATCCTTCTTTTCCGATGATGTTACCAATGAACAAACCATCGATAATGACAATACCGGATGTCAGCAGCATTCCCAATATGGCGGGTATGGCATAGGAAAAAAACTGGGCAGCTGGTTTTGATTCCAGGTTTTCAAAATTGTTTTGCATCAAAACGTCCTCCTTGTTTAAAATGAGGCCAACCTACCTGATGCAAAAAAAAATTACTTCTGAATTTGAGCCCTGTTTGCTGACAGAACCGGGATGCACAGATCCATGACGAGAAAACCGCCGGGAACAGATGCTTTATGGTAACGTTCAAAGCAGAATCCCTGTCCCATGACACATCCCCTGTGGGGCATCCAGGCGGAAAACAGATCGTTAAAAATACGGCTTAATTCCCGGACATGCCCCTCAAAGCGATAGCAAAGATATAATCCTTGGGGGATTTTGCGGTGGTTTTTACCCTTTAGCTTAGCAGAATCAGTCACCCTGGCACAAAGGTCATACTGGCATTTATCCTCTCCGGCAATCAAAGGATCATCATAGGAAATCCCATAGAATTCAATCGGAAAATTTGGAAATGATCTTTTCATCTCATGCCAAAAGTGCTGCCATACAGGAGGAAGGTCCTGATAATTGCCTTTAAATCGTTGATACACAAGCTTAATATCGGGAATCTCTTCAAATGTAATTTGCTTGTCCATTTTTTTAAGAAGTTCTTCCGGTTTATTTTTCTGGAAGGACTGAATTCGTTGGAGGATTTCCTTACTTTTAGTTTCCAAAGGTAATATCGGACTTAAACGAAACTGAGAAGGGGAAAGGCCATAATGGTCCTTAAACATCACTGAAAAATTTGAGGAACTATACCCAAACTCAACTGCAATACTTGTGATGCTCAAATTAGGGAAGTTAATAAGCTTAAAAGCGGCAGACTCAAGGCGTATTCGTTTAATAAAGCGGTACACGCTTTCCCCTATAATCGATTTAAAGAGCCGATTGTAGTAATACCTGGAAAAACAGCAGTGATCCGCTATCATTTCAACGGTTATTTTCTCATAGAGGTTGTCGATAATAAAATCCACACCCTGATTAATTATGGTGATATGGGTCCTGTTTTCATTATCTGCTGTTTGTTCCATATTTATTTTTTCATCCTAAATCGATAGGCTCGTCCCCAGCAGAGTTTTGTTGGCCATTTTTAACGCTCACTCCAATTTTTTAAAAATTGGTAAGACACAGATCGAAATACATCGGGACAGGTCCACATAAAAGGGTGATCCCCGTCATTGCTCAAGAAGGTGTTGCTACTTTGAATCTGTTTAGCCATACGAATGTTCTGTTTACCAATATCAGGAATAAAAGAATCCTTTAGCGTGCCTGTAAAGAGGACCGGGCATTTTATAGTGTCCAATTTTCCATTAAATAGATCTCCACCCTTATCGGCAAAACGCATCAATAGTTTGCTGTCTTCGTTCACAACATCTTCCCAGTCATCACCGTTTGCATATTTCCAAAAATCTATCTGATCTTTGGTTCGTATTTTCCGGTTCGATACTTCATTACGCAAACTCTCTGGAGAAAATAATTCGGCACAGCTATCCGCTATGACTCTTGAAATTTGTTCCGGATATTTGATTGCGAGAAGCAGTGCTATATTCGCTCCCCCACTTGTTCCCATAACAATGCAGTGTTGTTCACCTAAATGAGCAATAAGAGCTGCGGTATCATCAACGCATTTGTCCCACCAGTCATCCGGCCATGATGATAACCGCTGTGATTTTCCTGTGCCTCGAAAATCTAAAGACACGGTATGGTAGTATTGTCCAAAATGGTCCAGTTCTCGGTCATGACATGCAGATGAAGCTGTGTTTCCAGGGAGTATCAATAAAAGTTGCCCTGCGCCCTTTTCATTATAAAAAAGAGATAGACCATCATTTATAAACGTTGGCATTAAACCTCCATGTGCTCATTACGCCGCTCAACTAACCCCAAAGCAAGCTTGATTTACATAAAAAAAATGAAAAAAAGACTCGAAACACCCGTCAATAAAGTGTGTAATGAGTTTGATAAAACTTAACATACAACACTGAAAGGACGTTTCGAGTGAAAAAGAATATCACTAAAAAATTGGCAAAACGCAAGAAAAAAATCAGCAAAAAACTTAAAAACCGAAATTGGACAGATCAACCCTATCCAATGTTCAAAGCCTCCAATATTCATTATGAAATAGACGCTCGTCATCAAGGCATTTCCCATGGTGGTATCGGACATATCCATATGCTGGCACAAAAGACTGGATTGATGAAAAGAATTGATAAAAAGCTTATCCTGCTTGATTACTAAATCCGGCAGACAAAATCGATCATCATCACGATTTTGGGGAGTGGTATGTTCAGTGTAAATTTTTAAAAATAAAAAAATAATGCCGCAATTTGCCCCATCAATTATAGGTGATATCTTGTGGCCGCACGCTTATCTTGGGGTTATCTATAGGAAATTGCTCAACCAGGCATTTTGTATAAAACGGCTGGTTGAGCTTGCTTCTATCATTACGGCACTCCCATGCAATATCGCGTTAATATCTGTTTTGTTCAATACACGCTATATTCAAAATTCTATTAAAGAATGAAAATTCACTGGGCATTTTTAAAATAGTTATTGAAAATTTTTTGGGATATTCCGTTATGCTGTAATATCAGTATTGCTTGATTGATTTTTGTCAGTAATTCATAAGCTCGCGGTGAGTTTTTGGAAACAAATACATGGAAGGTAGTCGGTTCTGAACCGGGTAGGGGGATCATGCCGATGTCTTGGGGAATATTATATTTTCCGATTACAGTTGCTCCATAAATTGGTTCGATACTGTTTACGAAGATGTCACAACGCCCTAAGGCTAATTTGCTCATGACAGCATGAATGCTTTTAGCTCCTGTGTCTATTTTTTTCTTTTTTTCCAATCCATGGTGGGTATATAGATAACCATAGTCATAGCCGTGAACACCACAAATTGTGTAATTGTTAGTATCTGAAGGTTTGGATATCGGTAGTCCGTCAGGATATCTTTTTTTTGAATAAAACACACCCATTCTGGTTGTATATATCGGAGTGGATAAATAAAATTCTTCGGCCCGTTCCATAGTGAAGCTACCGTTGACAAACAATTCGAAGTTTTTTCTTTTATCGAACGTCGCAACTTCCCTGGTGCATCTTTTCCATGGAAGCATTTTGATTGTATATTCCATTTTGATCAATTTAAACACTTCGTCCAACAAATCCACAACAACACCTGTTAGTTTGGATTTATCAGGTTGGCCATCAACTCTCTGATAGTATGTGTAAGGAGGCCACTCGGTCTCATCATCACAAATATTAACCGGCTTAGCAATAATGGTGTTTGGCAAACTGAGTACTATTATGAAACCAATCGCAATCGTTAATTTTTTCATAATATATTCCTTTGTTTTATTGGTTTTCTCGGCTCTGCAAACAGAAGGAGACAGACTTTGTTGTAAAAAATAAAAATGTGTCGATCCTATTGGTGCGATGTGATTTAAAAGAAGCCATATCAGCAGTCATGGGTATTGTGACAAAATTTTAAAATCAGATTGTAATAAACATCGTCGGAAGTCCTCTTTAAAAAAGGACGATCCGGTTAGATTGTATAAAAAAGTTGGTACTGGTGCTGGCCAAGTCTAAGACTCCATGACCCCATACGGATAAAGGTTATATTAAGTTTGCGATAAAACGATTAACCGCATTCAGGGTACCTCGCCTATAGGGAGATCTGGATCCCGGGGCCAGGGAAAAACTGGCCCTCTTATTTCAGGATCCCATTGTCTGAATCGGTGGCTAAACCGATTCTAAAAAAAGTAAGGCTAGATTTTAATCAATCGCAGGGGCGGCCGGTTGTCAGCTTCAAGGGACTCATTGGCCGCCTCAAGCAGACTTTTGCTTGAGATAACACAGATACCCTTCTGATCCTCTTCAATGGTAAAATATCTTTTGGCAATTTCCTGGATCCGTTTTTTGTTGAGCTGGAGCAGGGAATCCTTGAACTGCTGGCGGATTTCATTGCTCAACCGGGTGATGTCCCTGTAAAACGCTTTCATGGAAGCAGGGCCCGGGGTTTCTGGTTTGTCAATTTCAGAGCAGACCTGGAGAATGGCTTCCTTTACATCTGTCTGGGTAAATTCTCCCTTGGTAATAAAATCGCAGGCCTTTTTATACACATCCAGGGTTCGTTTAATGTGGGGGTCCCGGTAAGAGCCGAAGGAAAAGATGCCCTCCTCGGTATTATACATGGCAAATCCACCGTAGGCGCCGCCTTTTTCCCTGATTTCCCGGTGCAGGTACAATGATCTCAAAATTTTACTGATCACGGCAAGACCCGGGGAATCCTTGTGGGTGATGCGAACGGTTTTAAAGGACTGGCCCACAAAGGAAACCGCTGTATTGGTGTACCATCCGTCGTAGGGCCTTCGGGTATCAAGGTTAATGTCCGGGGTATAAAAACTGTTTTTGGATCCATTGGTAAGCGTGGCGTGGAGCTGGCTGATTCTTTGGTCTGCCTGGTGTAATGACCGGGGGGTGCCAATGGCGGCAGGTTTTAGATTGTCTTTTCGAAACAGGGACCCGGCAATGGTTTCAAGGTTTGCCGACAGTGTGTCCAATGCCTTTTTGCCAGTATCGGGATTTGCCAGTTGCCCTGTAATCTTTTTTATCAACTGGAACTGGTCGATTCCATGCCATAGTTCGTTTATATGGGATGCCTTGGACAGGTGGCGGGCGGAAAGGGAGATGGCATACCTGTGACCTGCAGAAACAATGGAGGATTCCATGCTTGACTGGTATTGGAGCAACAGGCTTTTTAGCCGGTCCTGATCCTGGAATCCGAATTCCTTTACAAATTCATCAATCATATCAAACAAATGATCAATGTTCCGGTCCAGGGCTTTTCCCTGGAGGGCCAGAAATGAATGGGCATCTGCATCCTTGGAAAAATAGGACCCGGAAAAGGGAGAGAGGCTAACCCCACCGGTGTAAAGGTCCATTTTTTCAGCTATTGCTGAATAGGAACTTTTTTGGGTGCCGCTACTGGTAAAGGCCCTGGCAAAAAAGGGAACCAGGGGAAACAGATCTGTTGGAATATTGCCGGCGCCGACCGGGCAGGTAAAATAGAGGATGCCGGAAGTAGCCTTGTCATAACAGGTGGAAAAACGGATATCCTCTATCTGGTCCGGCTTGATGATCTCTATCTGGGTCGGGACATCAGAAAGCGCCAACGTGGGCAGAGATGACAGGTCTTCTTCTGATTCCTGGAGCAACTCCAGGGCTCGGCTGTCTTGTCTGATTTGGGCCAGGTCATCTTCTTTCAGGGTTGTCAAAATATTCTTTAGTTCCGCTTTGGTCTCCTTGGTCTGGTTTTCCTCAAGCTGACTGTCCGGTTCCAGGGTAAAAAGAACTCTGTGGGGGTTTTCAAGAAAATAGTGACGGATACGTTCCTCAAGAAATCCCCCCTGACTGATTTTGTCCGTAAGGGTTTCAAGGTCGTCATCAATATTGATGCAGGACACCGGATCCCCGTCATGGATCATGGTACCGGCAAAGGAAAGCAGTAATTTGATCCCAAAGGGGTAGGGGGTGTTGGTGATTTCTTTGCGGTAAAACTCAATCTGATGAATGGCCGAATCAATGAGTTGTCGTTCGATTCCCTTGTCTGCCACCTCTTTTAGAGTTGAAAAAATGATCTCTTCCACCTTGGGGACAGATTCCTTGGCAACCTCTTTCAACCCGCAGGCAAACATGGTGTCCCGGTTGTCTGCATCAAATCCGGTTGCATCGGAAAGGGCAGACCCCAATTCGGAATCAATCAATGCCTTTCTCAGGGGGGATGCGGAATTTCCCAGGAGGATCTGTTCCAGGACTGTCAGGACGAGAATTTCAAAGGGATCTTTGATATCACAGGTTAGCCAGGCAACACAGGTCTGGTATTTATGGGTCAGATCGTCGGGGTCGGAATAGGCATAGGCCTGAACCTGTTCTTTAGGTGCCTTCCACCGGGGTTGGGGCGGAACGGCAGAATCAATTTCCAGGTACTCAAATTTATCCAACACTTTTTCAGAAAGGATTGCCAGGGTCTCTTCCAGGGGGAAGGATCCATAGGTATAAAAATAAGAATTGGAAGGGTGATAGTATCTGGCATGGAATTCCCTGAGGGCATCGTGGGTCAGTTTGGGAATGTCAGCGGGCTCCCCCCCTGAGTTGTTGCTATAGGTGGTATCCGGGTAAAGACTGGCTAAAAGAGACCGTGAAAGTACCTGGGAAGGAGAGGACATGGCCCCTTTCATCTCATTGTAGACCACGCCCTTGTATTCCAGTTCAGTCTCATCATTGTTGCTCTCCACAAGTTCTAAACGATGACCCTCCTGCTTAAAGCTCAGATCATCAATGTTGGGGAAAAAAGCAGCATCCAGATAGACGTCCATGAGGTTATAATAGTCTTTTTTATTCTGGGAGGCAAAGGGATACATGGTCCAGTCGGAAGCTGTAAACGCATTCATGAAGGTTGCCAGGCTTCGCTTGATCATTGAAAAGAAGGGGTCCCGGACCGCAAATTTATCAGATCCGCACAGAACCGTATGCTCAAGAATATGGGCCACCCCTGAAGAATCCTGGGGAACCGTTCTGAAAAATACACCAAAGGTATTTTCTGTATCCTTGTTGGCAATATGGATATGTCTGGCCTTTGTCACCCCATGAACCAGTTCAATGAGCACCGAGTCAATGGTGGGCAAAGGGCAAATTCGATTGATGATATATCCTTTAATATTCTGGCCTTCTTTAAATGAAGTGGTTTCCATATTTGTTCTTTCCGTTAGATTTTTTTGTAGATACCCCGGTTAACCCGTTTAATCTTAAGTATTTTATCCAATCTGAAAATAATATTTCTCAGTTTTTTATCGTCAAACCCGGTTGCCGCTTTAATGGTCTTAAAATTGGTTCCGTTGGGATGATTTGCAATGACTTCCAGAACAATGGCCGAAGCACTTTTCCGTTTGGCAGTCCGCCGCAGGGGATCCTTTTTAACACCCGGCTGTTTCTGATAAATTAATTGCTCAAGCTTGTCAAGTCTGTTGTGTAAATTGTTGATGTCTTCCTTGGTTGGGATATCCAGCCTATGCAGCAGTATCTTGACAAAGCCTTCCCAATTGGTTCCAAGTTCCGTGTTTTCAGTCATGATAGATCTCCTGAAAAAAAAGGTTTATGTAGTGATTTCAACATACCGGCTCATATCCTGCCATTGAACACAAGAGTTCATGGGGGATACAATTATCTGCGAACGCAGGAAACGGCTTGATTTCCTTTGGTTCAGATTGGTTATTGAATCTTATTATCCATTGAAGTATATATAGAAATTACTTGGAGGGGCAAAGAAAGTCAAGTAGTAATTTTGATGGGCAATTTAGAAAGTAAATTATATTCAGGCTGGTTATATCGGCGCATTTGAATCGATATCAGTCTTTTAACAAAGACTTGTGTGCTGAGCACACAAAGCAAATAGGTAGGTGCTATGACACATCCGGGACAATTGTTAAAAAGAGAAAAATTATTTGCGGGTAAGGAAATGGGACAAAATTTTCTATCCAACCCGGGAACTGCACAGATGATTGTTGACCGTACCGGAATAACCAAGGAGGCAATCGTCCTTGAGATCGGTCCGGGTCTGGGTGCCTTGACAATTCCCCTTGCCCGGAGAGCCGCCCATGTCGTGGCCGTTGAATTGGACAGGCGGATGATTCCACTTCTAAAGGAAGAGCTTGAACAAGAGGAAATCAGAAATGTTACGGTGATCAACCAGAATATAATGAAAACAGATTTTAAAGAGATCGCCGGGGATAAAAAACTTGTGGTCATGGGAAATCTTCCCTATAATATTTCATCCCAGATTCTGTTTAGGCTCGTAAAAGAAAGGGCTGTAATTGAAAATGCATTTTTGATGTTCCAGAAAGAGCTTGCCACACGTATCATCGCATCCCCGGGAGGCCGGGATTATTCAAGATTATCCGCCGTGGTTCAATACGCGGCCCGTGTCGGCTTTGTTGCCGATATCAACCCTGCCTCTTTTTTCCCAAAACCGGATGTGCATTCAACCGTATTACGATTTGACTTTTTGGCGTCTGCCGACATGTCGTCTCCCATGGAGGATTTCCTTTTCGATGTGATAAAGTCGGCTTTTTCAAAGCGGCGAAAATCCTTGAAAAATTCAATGGCCGGCGGTGAAATGGGCCTTGAAAAACCGCTTGTAATAGAGGCATTGACCCTTGCCTCCATAGCGCCGGAGCGTAGGGCGGAAACCTTGTCCGTTGCAGAATTCAAAGCACTTGCAATGGCTGTTTGGAAGCTTTGCCGGGAATGAAATCAAACCTGGAATTGACTTATTCGGCTGGGTTGTCTAAAAGTAGATTGGATGAATGTTTATTGTCTGTCTTTTTTCTCCCTTTCCCTGGGAAGAAAAGCAGACATGGTGTTTTATAAAGTTACGACCAGCGCGCTTTTGCGCTGACAGATATTAGGATTGAAAGGAAAGAAAATAATGATCAGAGCAAATGAGAATTACAATAAATTACAGGCCTCCTACCTTTTTTCAGATATTGCAAAGCGGGTGGAAAACTTTCAGCAACAAAATCCGGAAATTCCTGTCATTCGTTTGGGAATCGGGGATGTGACCCGGGCACTGCCCCAGGCTGTGATCAAGGGATTCCATGATGGGGTTGATGAAATGGCAGTGGATGCCACTTTTCGGGGGTATGGTCCTGAACAGGGATATGCTTTTTTAAGGGAAAAAATTGCTGCCCATGATTTCCAGGCCAGGGGAGCGGACATTTCTCCCGACGAAATTTTTGTCAGTGACGGCGCCAAATGTGATTCAGGTAATTTCCAGGAATTGTTCGCCAATGATATTAAAATTGCGATCCCGGACCCGGTTTATCCTGTCTATCTGGATACCAATGTCATGGCTGGCAGAACCGGAGAGTTTAAAAACGGCCGGTATGAAAATATCGTCTACATGGAATGCCTGAAAGAAAATGATTTTTTGCCGGAACTGCCCACTGAAAAGGTGGATCTGATTTATTTGTGTTTCCCCAACAATCCCACCGGCTCCACTGCAACCAAATCCCAGTTAAAGGTCTGGGTGGATTATGCAAGGGAAAATCGTGCCTTGATTCTTTTTGATGCTGCCTATGAAGCCTTTATCCGGGATGAAACCCTGCCCAGGAGCATCTATGAAATTGAAGGGGCCAAAGAGGTGGCCGTCGAATTCAGAAGTTTTTCCAAGACAGCCGGTTTTACTGGCACCAGATGCGGGTTTACCGTGGTGCCCAAAGCCTGCTCAGTCTTCTCTTCCACCGGAGAGAAGATTTCACTTCACAGCCTTTGGAATCGTCGCCAGAGCACAAAATTTAACGGGGTTTCCTACCCGGTTCAAAAAGCCACTGAAGCGGTATACTCAGAAGAGGGACAGGCCCAGGTCAAGGAACTCATCGATTATTATCTGAACAATGCCGCTATTATTCGCAAAACAATTGCTTCACTGGGTTTTGATCATGTTGGCGGAGATAATTCTCCCTACATATGGATAGACGGAAATGGCAGGGATTCCTGGGACTTTTTTGACCTTCTGCTCAACAAAGCATCTGTGGTCTGTACCCCAGGCGGCGGATTTGGCCGGTGCGGAAATCCATACATAAGACTTTCGGCCTTTAACAGCCTTGAAAATGTAACCCTGGCAATGGAACGGGTGAAAGCTGAATTAAAATGAACCATTTTTTTAATGTAAAAACGCTTGAAGAGGTCTTTTCCCTGGTGGCGCAATTTCCGGCTATGGGAAAGGAAACCATTGGCGTAGGGGATGCCTGCTCCCGGATTTTGGCCACCGATCTTATCGCCAAAAAAGATATGCCCGGGTTCAGGCGTGCCACCATGGACGGGTATGCGGTCCATGCCGTATCCACCTATGGCGCTTCCGAGTCCAGCCCGGCATGGCTTGAACTTGCCGGCACAATCTTGATGGGCCAGGTGCCGGATTTTGTGCTGGCACCGGGACAGGCCGCCCATATATCCACCGGCGGCATGTTGCCAAAGGGGGCGGACAGCGTTGTCATGGTTGAGCATACAGAAGCGGTTGATGAGAAATCTGTGGAGATATACAAGAGCGTGGCCCCCCTCCAGCATGTGATTGATGCCTGCGAGGATTTTGCAAAGGACAAGAGCGTGCTTGCCCCGGGGAGTTTTATCCGGCCCCAGGAAGCCGGGCTTGCTGCCGGGCTGGGATTTTCAGAACTTGAGGTTTATAAAGTTCCAAAGGTGGGAATTATTTCCACAGGGGATGAAATTATTCCCATTACCCAGGAGCCTTTTCCCGGGCAGATTCGGGATATCAATTCCTACACGTTGGCAGGATTTATTGAAGAAGCCCACGCTCTGCCAGTGCGATACGGAATTATCAAGGATGATCCCGTAGCCCTTAAAACTGCCTGCAAGCTTGCCCTGAAAGAGTGTGATATGGTGTTGATCTCCGGGGGCAGTTCCGTGGGCACACGGGATTATACCGTGGATGTTCTTTCCTCCCTGCCCGACACACAAATTTTGGTTCACGGTATGTCGGTGAGTCCCGGCAAACCCACCATCCTTGCCAAAAGCTGCAATAAACCCATATGGGGGCTTCCAGGCCAGGTGGTGTCAGCCATGGTGGTGGTCAAAATTATTGTGATTCCCTTTTTGGAAAGGCTCCAGGGATACAAAGAACCTGTGCGAAAAATCAGGGTTCCGGCTAGATTGACCCGAAATGTTGCTTCTGCCCAGGGCAGGCGCGATTTTGTCAGGGTTATACTTGAAAATGCGCAGTCTGAAAACGGCCAGCTATCAGATGGGCAGGGCCAAATGCTGGCCCGGCCGGTCCTGGGAAAATCAGGATTGATCCGGACCATGATCCATGCAGACGGTCTCCTTGAAATCGGGGAGCATGTGGAGGGATTGGAAAAAGACAGCCTGGTTGATATTATCCTTTTGTAGTCAGATTAGATTGCAACATAATTATATAGAATCATATTATATATAAACAGCGCAAAGAGCGGACCCAATGAATTCAAAAAGAAATGTATACCTGGATATGAAGAGCATCGAAGAGGCAAAAAAATGTCTTTTTGATCATTTTAATGCCTATACCACTAAAATTGAAACCATCGATGTGGTGAATTCAAAAGATAGGGTGCTGGCAAAACCGGCTATGGCCGCCATCTCTTCTCCCAATTTCCATGCCTCAGCCATGGACGGGATTGCCGTGGATGCCCAAATTACCTTTGGGGCCAGTGAAGAGTCACCGAAAACACTTGTTCCGGCAGCCAATGCCTTTTGGGTGAATACAGGCCATGCCATGCCTGCCGATACCAATGCGGTTATCATGATTGAGCACTTAAATATTATAGACGATAACACTATTGAAATTGAAGCCCCTGTTTTCCCCTGGCAGCATGTCAGGAAAATGGGAGAGGATATTGTGGCCACCAAGCTTTTATTTCCCCGGGGCCACCAGATCAACTCCTACTCCCTTGGCGCCCTTCTTTCAGGGGGGATTTTCCAGGTGGAGGTGTACAAACAGCCACGAGTGATCATCATTCCCACGGGGTCTGAACTCAAGCAATGGCAGGATATTCTGCCGGATCAGATGAAACCCGGCGATGTGGTGGAGTCCAATTCCACTGTATTGGGCGGTCTTTGCCAGGACCACGGCGCCCTTTTTGAGATTCATTCCATGCTCAAAGATGATCTTTTTTCCATACAAAATGCCGTTAAAGAGGCTGCCGCGGGTAATTACGATATGGTTTGCATCATTGGCGGCTCCTCTGCCGGATCCGAAGATTTTGCAAAGCCGGTTATTGCTTCCCTTGGTGAGGTCTATGTACACGGGGTGACCATGATGCCGGGCAAACCGGTCTTGTTTGGAAAGGTAAACCAGGTGCCGGTATTCGGCATCCCGGGATATCCTGTCGCAGCCATTGTTGCCTTTGAACAGTTTGCAGGCCCCCTGCTGTTGAATATGCAACTATTGCCGCCAAAGGTTGTTCAGACCGTCATGGTAAGCCCTGCCAGGAAAATTGCCTCCAAGTTGGGCCAGGAAGAGTTTTTAAGGGTCAAAATCGGTTCCGTGGACGGACAGCTGATCTCTTCCCAGCTTCCCCGGGGCTCGGGCAGCATTACCACCCTAACCGAGGCAGACGGAGTGATTCGGATCCCGAAGCACATTGAGGGTGTTTCCGAAAAAGAAAGGGTGGAAGCCCATTTAATTCGTCCTTTGTCAGCCATAGAAAATACCCTGGTCATCATTGGTTCCCATGACAATACCCTGGATATTTTGGGAGATCAGATCCGGCGGGAACATTTTAATGTTAATATTTCTTCCAGTCATGTGGGAAGCATGGGGGGGCTCATGGCCATTAAAAAGGGCGGGTGCCATATGGCGGGGGCCCACCTGCTGGATCCCGTCGACGGCAGCTATAATCTTTCCTATGTTAAAAAATATCTGCCTGATCTTGGGGTTAGGATTGTCAATCTTGTCATGCGGGAGCAAGGATTGATGGTTCCCAGGGGAAATCCTGGAAATATCCTTTCCATTGAAGATTTGAAAACAGCCGGGCTCAGGTTTATAAACCGCCAGCCCGGGTCGGGCACCCGAATCTTATTTGATTATAAGCTCAAACAATTGGGGATAAAGTCCTGGGATATTCTCGGGTATGAAAATGATGAGTATACCCACATGTCCGTGGCAGTGGCCGTGCTTTCCGGCAGAGCCGATGCCGGACTGGGGATAAAGGCCGCAGCCAATGCGCTTGGTCTTGATTTTATACCCATCATCACCGAGTCCTATGACCTGATCATTCCGGACCGGTTTTTTGAGTCTCAAAAGGTACAGGTTCTTCTGGATACAATTGGTACAGAAGAATTTAAAACCAGGGTTCTGGCCCTTGGCGGATATGGTGTGGAAAAAACAGGCCAGATTCTATATTAAGTATGGACCCCAGATGAAATAAGCTGGAAATATAAACCGTAAAAGTGAAAGGCCCTCAAAGCATATTCTTTGAGGGCCTTTCGTATTTATACATCAAACTATTCTTTAAAAATTTATCTTATTCAATTTAAAAATTGATTTGGGAAGGAATCACCCGGATCGTTTTTTAAAGATAAGACTGGTAAAGATTAATAGGGGCGTAGTTCAACCCGTCTATTCAGGGAACGCCCAAATCCGGTGCCATTAAGGGCCACAGGTGATTGGAATCCAAAACCGGTTGTGGCCAGTCTGTTCCTCAAAATTCCGTTGTCCACCAGATATTTCGCAACTGCAGTGGATCTTCTCATGGACAGTCCCATGTTATAGGCTTTTGTTCCAACATTGTCAGTATGACCCTGGAGTTCGACACTCATGGCCGGATTCTTTTTCAGAATGACAACCACTGCATCCAGAAGAGGGTAACCTGCCGGTTTAATTTCGGCCTTGTCAAAGTCGAACAAAACATGGTCAAGAGTCCAGCAGCCAACTGCATTTACTCGGGCACCGACAGGGGTTCCGGGACACTGATCTTCGTCATCGTAAACACCGTCACCATCACTGTCTTTTTTTCCTGCTTTCATGGGAGCAGGAGCTGGAGCAGGAGCAGGAGCCATCGCCATCGCTTTCTTCTTAAGAAAGACTCTTTCGACAAAGGCTGCAATGCCGTTACCGGTCATAAGATCGTCGGCGGTGGAGAAAAATCCGCAATCGCCGATTTTTGCAACATTCTGAAGAAAGGCTCTTCCTTCTGGTGCATTGCCCACCTGGATGGGGTAGAAGCAGATGGAAGACCCGTATTTGTCTTTCAGTGCTTGAACTCGGTCTATTTTTGGATCCATGTCCATGCCGTCACTGATGATGATCACGGCGTTGCGGCTGCCTGAAAGGCCTTCAAGGTCAAGCTGTACTGCATCAAGTGCTGTGCCCAGGGGACTCCAGCCACCAGCTTTTGTTATGGAGTCAAGTGTACCCGCTGCCTTGGCAGTTGAATATTCTTCCATGCCGTAGAGAAGTTCTGTAAGTTTTTTGGAAACCGCCGGATCATGACCGAAGCTTCTTAGTCCTGCGATCTGGCCCATTTCCGGAAGGGTCATATTCATGCGTCCGGCCAGGGTTTTGGCGATCATGAATTTGTTATCATACCCCATGGAACTGGAGGCATCAAAGGCAATAATAAAATTATCCACTGCGGATTCATACATGGCAGTATCAAATTGGGTTGCCGAAAAGGGAGGCATCTCCATGGGTTCTTTTGTCGCGCATCCAAATAAAAAAAGGAATGCAATTACAGACAGTAAACTTTGAACTAAAAATCTCTTATTCATCTTTTTACTCCTTTTAATTGAAACATATTTTGAGGTAATTTAAGAATACAAATATATTTTGAAACTTTGAACAAATATATCAATTATTATTACAGGAGAACGGAAATGAAATCAACAACTCTTTTGTTAATTTCCAATGGAGTTGTTTCGGATCCTTTAGGCCTGGGAACCTTGATTTTTTCTGAATTGAGGGGAGGGAAGCTCTGGTGCGAAGACTATGCTCCCAGGGTGTTAATCACCCGCAGTCAGTTCTCTTTTTATTGCAATGGCAAAGGTTTGAAGCGTATAGGGTTTTTTGATATATTGGCCTGCCCCCAGTTGCTTTGCCTCTTTTACCCGTTGGGTTTCAGAGAAACCACTGGCAATGATTGCCTTTTGTTTCGGGTTTATTTTAAGCGCCTCTTTAAAGGTTTCGAGACCGTCCATTCCCGGTTCCATTTTCATGTCAAGAACGAGTAACGCTATTGGATGTTTTTTTAAAAAGGCAACGGCCTTTTCCCCGCTGCTCACTGTGAATGGGATATATCCCAATATTTTTAGGCATTCCTGGGCGATTTTTCTCTGTCCTTTTACATCATCAACCACTAAAACAGTCTCATTATTCCCCTTAAAGGCTTCAACCTGGAAATCGTCGAAAAAATTTTCTGTTTTATCCCGTGTTGCTGGGAAAAAAAGGTCAAAGGAGGTGCCTTTCTCCTTTTCGCTGGAGACCACAATATATCCTTGGTGATCCTCTACGGCATTCCATACGACAGAAAGACCCAGTCCTGACCCGCTTCTCCCCATCTGTTTTTTCGTGTAAAATGGTTCAAAGATTCTTTTGATATCTGTTTGGCTGATTCCCTCACCATTATCTTTAACCCTTAATACGGCGTATTCGCCTTCGGGAATTTCATCGAACCCGTTCATTGAAATATCAATGTATCGGTTAAATGTCTCAATGGTAACCTGCCCGTTCTGCTGGACAGATTCTGCAGCGTTCATGACAAGGTTCATGACAACCTTGGAAATATGGGATTCAGATCCCTTGAGATTCAGCAAATCAGGGTCTGGCATGATTTTAAAAAAGATATTCGGGAAGTTTTTTTTAAGGCGATGGTGGGTGGAGCTGTTGCAATAACCATGGATTATATGGTTCAGGTTCAATACGCAGGTTTGATGAATACTCCGCCGGGTAAGGGTTAAAAGATCCTGAACAATATCAGCCGCCTTGAGTCCGGTATCATGAATAAAAGAAATGGGTTCAGCCAGGGGGCTGTTTTCGTCAAGCTGCATCAATAACAATTCAGGATAGGAAACTAGACCCGAGAGAATATTGTTTAAATCATGGGCAACGCCACCGGCCACAATTCCGATCAATTCCATTTTTTCAGCCTGTTTCAGTTTCTTTTCCAGATCTCTGAACCGTTTCTTTTCAACCGCGATAATTTGTTGTTCATGGGACAATCGTTCCTCTTCAAGCGCAAGTATTGCTGAAAAATTTTGCATACAGGCAATATCCTCCCGGGTATAGAAGCGAGGGGTGGTATCTGTAACCCAAAGGGTGCCTATCCTCTTTTGTCTGTGAACAACAGGGGTGCCGATGCATGCTTTGATTCCCAAACTTTGGACCAAATGATCCGAGGCTTCCCTATCCTGTGGGGTTATACAGGAAAGTGCTTGGTGGGTTTTGCCACCTTGGGCAAAGGGTCTTTTGAAAAGGAGGCTTGCGGGAAAAGAGTCTGTGTCCGGAAGATTGCAGTTTGTCTGGACTAGAGGGCAGCTTTGTTGATTTTCTCCGGGCAGATAAATTGCGAATAACCCTTTAATTTTTGAGAGGGTCTGCGTTAAAATGATCTTGATATTTTCCTGGCAATCTGTTCCCAGTAAATGGGAAATATCGCCTGGTCTGACGGTTTTTTTACCTGTGTCGGACGGCTTTGATTTCTTTCCCAGTATTCTCAACTTGTCTGTTTCCATAAAATGTATATAGGTATTTTTAGTGTGAACCCTTTCTAAGTTCAAGTCTTTTTTTAAAATCTTGCAATTTAAGTGCAGGAATTATATACGATTGTCTGACTGGATTGGGCGCAATATTTAGTTTTATACGGATCTTAAAACAATAAAGAAAATTATTAAAATATGGAAATATATCAGGGAATCATTCTGGGCATTCTCCAGGGATTAACCGAGTTTTTGCCGGTGAGCAGTTCCGGGCATTTGGTGCTGGGACAGATCTATTTCAACATTACCGAATTTGCATTAATTTTTGATGTCAGTGTTCACATGGGAACCCTGGCAGCCGTACTGGTGGTCTATTCTTCCGATATTAAGCTGATGGTTGGATCCATTTTTCGGGTTTTGGCAATGGCGGCGGGCCGCAAACCCTTTGCCCATCTTTTCAAGACAGACGAAAATTTGAAGCTGGCTGTTTTAATCCTTATCGGTTCTGTGCCCACGGCATTGATCGGTCTTGCATTGAAACAATTTGAGCATTTTTTGTTTACTTCGGATACCTTGGTGGGATGCATGCTGATACTGACTGGTACCATTTTGTGGATCTCCAGAGGGTATTATCATAATGAAACAGGCGGCAAATTTGATACCAAGCGGGCTGTGTTTATTGGAATCGTCCAGGGGCTTGCCGTAATTCCTGGCATTTCCCGTTCAGGTAGCACCATTGCCGCCGGTATGTTTGCCGGGTTGGACCGGAAGACGGCTGCCAAATTTTCCTTTCTTCTGTCCATTCCAGCCATCCTGGGAGCCCAGGTGCTGAGCGTGAAAGATGCAATGGAAATAGGATTTATTATCAATCCTGCCATTGTTTATGGAACAATCATGTCGTTTCTCGTCGGGTTGGCTGCCTTGAAACTATTATTAAAATTGGTTCACAAGGGTAAATTTCATCTGTTTGCACCCTATTGCTGGTTGGCTGGTATGCTGGTGCTCTTATCAAAAATAATT
The DNA here is from genome assembly GCA_016744295.1 of Desulfobacteraceae bacterium. Lineage (GTDB taxonomy): Bacteria > Desulfobacterota > Desulfobacteria > Desulfobacterales > Desulfobacteraceae > NBML01. The sequence goes on from JADGEQ010000015.1 coordinate 44,663, forward strand.
TAAAGGAGGGTCTATGAATCCGGGGGTCTTCAGGGAATATGATATTCGGGGTGTTGCGGGTGAGGATATCTGCGAAAATGATGTTATTGATATTGGAAAAGCCTATGGCACCTTATTAATTGAACAGGGCAGAAAAAAAATATCCGTTGGAAGGGATTGTAGGAAAACTTCGGACAGGTTTTCGGAACTGTTTATCCAGGGAATTGTTTCCACGGGCTGTGATGTGGTGGATATCGGGACCTGCCCCACCCCGGTGCTCTATTTTTCCATTCACCATCTGGAACTGGGCGGTGGAGCCATGGTTACGGCCAGTCATAATCCCCCGGAATACAATGGGTTCAAGTTGATGAGCGGGTTAAATTCCATCCACAGCCAGGGACTTCAGGATCTCTTGCAGATCATTGAACAAAAAGCTTATTCCGTGGGACAAGGGGATAAAACCCAAGCCGATGTGATTGCGCCCTATATGGCCTATTTAAAGAAAAATATTACCCTTAATAAAAAAATAAGAATTGGTATTGATGCCGGCAATGGCACCGGCGGAATCACTGCCCTGCCAGTGTTAAACGCTCTGGGATGCGAGGTTCATGATATCTTCTGCGACCTGGACGGTTCTTTTCCCAACCACGAGGCAGATCCCACCCAGAAAAAAAATCTGGTTGACCTCATCGCTCTGGTACAAAGCCAGGGGCTGGACCTTGGGGTAGGATATGACGGGGATGCCGACCGGATAGGCGTGGTGGATAAGAACGGGAAGGTGATTTACGGGGATCAGCTCATGGTGATTTATGCCAGGGAGATCCTTGGAAGAAAACCCGGGGCCACCTTTATCTCGGAAGTAAAATGTTCCATGGTCATGTATGATGATATCCGGAAGAATGGTGGAAATGCCGTTATGTGGCGGACCGGTCATTCATTGATCAAGAAAAAAATGAAAGAGGAAAATGCGGAACTTGCAGGGGAAATGAGTGGGCATATGTTTTTCAAGGACCGGTATTTCGGATTTGATGATGCCCTCTATGCCACCTGCCGCCTTCTGGAAATCATGGCAGATACGGGCAAAGGTGTGGATGAACTGATCCAGGATCTTCCCCAAACCTTTACCACTCCGGAAATCAGGGTGGATTGTCCCGATGCCATAAAATTTGATGTGGTGGACAAGATTGTGGCCCATTACAAAGCCAGGCCAAATCAAAAAGTAATTGATATTGACGGGTTGAGGGCGGTGTACGAAGACGGGTGGGGCCTTGTCAGGGCATCCAATACCCAGCCGGCCCTGGTTCTGCGGTTTGAATCCCTGACCCTGGAACGAATGGATGAGATCCGGCAGGAAATCGAGTCCACCCTAAAACAGATAATAGTGGAAACTAGTACCTAGGACAATAAGTTTAGACATTAAACCTCGAGGAGATAAATTAAATCGGTCCAGGCCAGGGATTTTTCTCTGTATTGGCCCGGTTAATTTTTGTTTATATGCAGTTATCGTTACAGCAGCAAAATGCCGTTGATCATACCGGCTCCCCGGCCCTGGTGGTCGCCGGGGCCGGTTCCGGCAAGACCCGAACCCTGACGGCCAAATTTTCACATTTGGTAGCCCTCGGTCACGACCCCAAACGGGTTCTTGCCATCACCTTTACCAACAAGGCAGCCCAGGAGATGAAAGCCCGGTTGATTGAGATGACAGGGTTGCCACCGGCCAGTTTTGAGTGGGTTCGCACCTATCATTCCGCTTGTCTCATGATCTTAAAAAAACAGTGTGAACTCATGGGGTATACCCCCCCTGTACAGGTTTTTACCGTGTACCAGCAGGATAAGCTTGTCAAAGAACTCTGCGTGAAGAATAATATTGAAAAAAAATATGCCAATAGGATATTGTCTTCCATCTCCCGGGCTAAAAATTCCGGGGATCCTCAAAAGTATTTTGAGTTGAATCCGGGATTTTTTAATATCAGGCTTGACGATATCTATGTCCAGTTTGAGGAGAGGCTCAAGGAGATGAACTCTGTGGATTTTGACAATATTCTGTTGAAAACCCGGGATCTTCTCCGGGACCATGCAGAGGTCCGCAACTGGTACAAGCAATATTTCACCTATCTTTTGGTGGATGAATACCAGGATACCAACAATCTCCAGGAGGACCTGACCAATCTGTTGCTGGGTGAACACCGTAACCTGTTTTGCGTGGGGGATGACTGGCAGTCTGTTTATGGATTTCGGGGCAGTAATGTGAATCATTTTTTAGGGTTTCCGGATAAATACAAGGATTCTAAAATATTCAGACTGGAAGAAAATTACCGCTCGGCCCATGAAATTGTCCAGGCAGCCAACGACATGATTGATTATAACCCGGATAAAATGGAAAAAAAATGTTTTTCCCAAAAAAAGGGCGGGGTGGTTGAGGTCTATAAGTTTATGTCCGATGCCCATGAGGCCGAATGGATCGCCAAAAGAATCAAGGCCATGAACCGTTCTGGTCAGGGGGTTCCCTTTGATAAGATGGCCGTGGTCTATCGAACCAAATTTTGCTCTCTCCCCTTTGAAAGAACATTCAGGGCCTTTCGGGTGCCTTACCGCCTCATGGGATCCCAGGGATTTTTTGAGCGCATGGAAATTTTAGACATCAACTCCTACCTGAGTGCTGCCTATTTCCCCAATGACGATCTTTCCTTTGAGCGGGTTGTCAATACCCCAAAACGGGGAATCGGTCCCTCCATGATTAAAAAAATAGCAGCCCTGCGCACCAATGGAACCAGCCTCCAGGATGCGGCCCGGATTATGGTAAAGGACAGGGTGTTGACCAAGAAAGTTCATGAAAATTTGTCCCAGGTTTTGGAAATATTGGATGCCATCCATACCATGGCACCGGCCATGGCCATGGAAACCGTTATTGACCGGACCGGATACTATGAGTACCTGGAAAATAAGGTAAAGACCAAAGCCGAATTTACTTCAAAAAAAGAGAATATCGAACAGCTCATATATACGGCAAGGTCCAAGGATGATCTGCTGGAATATCTTGAAGAGGCTGCCCTGATCCGGGAAGACAAAGAGGATGAGGATGACCAGGATTCAAACGGGGTCGCCCTTTTAACCATTCATTCCGCCAAGGGGCTGGAGTTTGATATTGTGTTTATTGTGGGATGTGAAGAGCGGCTTTTCCCCCATTGGCGGTCCATTGACGATGGAGACCAGGCCATTTATGAAGAGCGCCGTCTCATGTATGTGGCCATGACCAGGGCGGAACGGTTTTTATACCTGACCCATTGTAATTACAGAAAGGGAGAGTTTGCCACCCGAAGCCGGTTCATCGATCAGATAAAAGAATGTTTGAGCTAAATTACATATTGAGGTGATAAAGGAGGTGGGGCCCGGTTACCCATGGATCTATTCTATGCCATAAAAGAGCCTGTATCCCAGCTTACCGCCAAGATCCTCCGCAGTGGAAACCGGATTATTCCTTCAGATCATAAAGGAATTTTCCTGACCCTGTTTTTTATTATTTTTACCACGGTGACAGGGGTGGGAATCGTGGTGCCGCTATTGCCCATCTATGCCAATGACCTTGGGGCAACCGGTATCTATGTGGCCATGATATTTGCCTCTTTTTCCCTCTCACGAACCTTTTTATTGCCTTTGTTTGGCAGGCTTTCCGATCAAAGGGGCAGAAAGCCCTTTATCCTTGCCGGGCTTGCCACCTACGCCCTTGTTTCTGTTGCCTTTGTGTATTCCACCACCCTGGAGGGATTGATTTTTATCCGGTTTGTCCAGGGGGCAGGATCTGCCATGGTTATGCCCGTGGTCCAGGCCTATGTGGGAGAGATCACACCCGAGGGATCCGAAGGTTATTCCATGGGGTTGTTCAATTTGTCAATGTTTTTGAGCCTCAGTTTGGGGCCGGTGATGGGTGGGGTTATCCATGATCTTCTGTCCATGGATGCCGCCTTTGTCTGCATGGGCCTTTTATCCTCTCTGGGCCTGACCCTTTGTCTTGTTTTTCTGCCGCCCCTGTCCATGGAAAAGAGCCGCTTAAAAAACCAGACGAAGGTTCCCTGGTCCCAGGTGATCACCGACTGGGAATTGGGCGCTTTGGTATCATTCCGCTATGCCTATACCGCCTGTATCGGTATTATCTGGTGTTTTTTACCCCTGTTTGCAGATAAACACTTTGGCCTTTCCGGTTCCAGGATCGGATTTCTGGTGATGCTGGGCATATTTGTTTCCGGTATTCTACAGCTGCCCATGGGATATGCCGCCGACCGGCTGAATAAAAAGCGCATGGTGATTTTCGGGGGGGCTATTTCAAGTTGTGGCATTTTTCTGCCATTTTTTGCCGATTCCTATTATGACCTGCTTTTCAGCGTCACCCTGTTTGGTATCGGCGGGGGAATTGCCATGCCGGCCATCACTGCCCTGGCCGTGATCAAAGGCGATGAAAAAAAGGCCATGGGGTCTGTGATGTCCGTGATAACCGTTGCCCACTCTTTGGGAATGCTCACAGGCTCCCTCATTGCCGGGCTTGCCATGGATTTTTTCAGTCTTAAATTTGCCTTCCCCTGTGGTATGATATTTATGGGTTCGGGAACCCTGGCGTTTATTTTTTTTTACAATTATCACCACCGGTCAAGGATTTAAGGGTAGATTAAGATGGCCAGACCAGGTTCATGGGGCGGTCTAAGGCAATTAGCCAGATCCCGTACCCTTTGGAAACCGGTTCCTTAACATCAGGATTCACCAGCACCTGGCCGTTCTCTTTTGCCAGGGCAAAGCTCAAGTATCCATATCTTTCCTTCAGATAGTTGTGCAGATCCCACCATGTCAGATGGGGAGAGACTTCAGGGACTACCACATAATATATTTCTTCGTTGTCGTCTTCGTTTCTAAGGAGAATCTGAAGGGGAATATGCACCTTGTCTTGCATGGCCTGGACCATCATTTCCGCTGTCATTTGCATGATGGTTTCAAATGTTCCCGGAACACTGGAAAAGGTATCCAGAGACTGGCTCGAAAGGCAGCGAACCGTCACTTCGCAACCATCATTTTTTAATCCCAGGGCGTTGATCAGGGCAAACAAACTTTGTTCGTCGCTTCCCGTGTGGATGATAATCCGATCTGCCTCACCGGTATTGGCCCGGTTCTGGGCCTGGATTTTGTCCGGTCTGCCCCGGACAAAAATAAGGTGTTCCATTTCCGGCAGGGGGTGTCTGGCCAGATCGGCCAGCAAAACCATTTCCCGGACTTCATGGGAGGTGTCCTTTTGAATTTGTTCCACCAGGTATTCGGTTTCTTCGGTATATCCCACCAGAAGAATGTGGCCGGAACCTTTATAGGGTTTTTCTCCGTGCATTTTTTTATCTCTCCTTTCAATCAGATGAGATGCCATATGGGTGATAAAGGCAGCTCCTAGCCCGATGCCCATGAAGATGGGCAAAATTGTCGCCACAATCCTTCCGGCTGTGGAGACAGGGTAGAGGTCGCCGTATCCCACGGTGGTTGAGGTGACAATACTCCACCAAAGGGCATCACCAAAGTGTGTAAGGGCTGTCGCTTGGGGTTCGACCAGACAGATTAAAATACTTGAGACCAGCAGCAGAATCATATAGGCAGTCACAAGGGTGATGCCCCTTCGCTTGAGCCCTGCCAGAAGAATGGTCTTTAAAAAATAAATCAAATCCGTTTTTCCCGTAAATATTGGGTTACAAAAGGCTTTCCTTAACCCAATTAATCTATATTATCCAGCCATCATTTGCACGAAATTTTCAGCCATTGCCTTATTTTACGTCAACCATTTGGCTGGAAACCAGTTAATTTCATCCCATATTGAACGTGGGTACCATAAAAATATTTCTTGAATAAATTGATTATTTATGAAAGGAAATCTTTATCTGCAATTTCATGATTAATTGTTTTCAAAACGTTTCTTGTATTGTCATCACTATCTCTGACCTAGGATAAATTTGTAATGACATCAGCTCAGGTGTTTCAAAAATGGCTATACCAACTTTGATATTTTTATCAAACCATTAAAAAATGGGGGTTCCAATGAAATATTTAGCGCACAAAAACGGAGCCATATGGGAATTTACGGTAACCCGGTTTGAGGAACTTCGCGATCTACTTGAAAATGAAATCCATGACATAAATGAGTATATCTTTAGAGGACAGTCTCATTTTGATTGGCAGCTTACCTCCACCCTTGACCGATTAATCGGTCATGCCCGGCAAACAGGGGCAAAAGGGGGGTCCATTACACAATTTGTTAAGAGGCACCTTGATCGTTTCAGGTTGGAAATTCGCGGCCGAAGAGGGGATAATCCCGCAAAACTTGGTGAAGATGAATTATGGGCCTTGGGCCAGCACTACGGGCTTGCGACCCCCTTACTCGATTGGTCCCAATCTCCCTATATCTCCCTGTTTTTTGCACTGGCAGGCTTGGACAATAACGGTGCCCAACGTGTTCTCTGGTGTTTAAACAGAAAACAGGTGGAGCAGATAAACGACGGTCTAAGCCAGCAGCATAAGCTTCACCTGATTGTTCCCGATTCAGATGACAACAAAAGATTGCTGGGGCAATCAGGATTGTTTTCAAAGGGGCCTGTAATGGAAACGGTTGATGAATGGGTTAGCGATAAGTCCAGGAACGTGAATCACCCTGTTCTCCTCAAGGTTGTCTTCCCCGGAGACTTTCAGTTTAGAAAAGCGGCACTCAAAAAGCTCCAACTCATGAATATAACCCATTCCACACTTTTTCCTGATATTTCCGGGGCAAGTTTATATTGCAATATTGTTGCTGAAGATTTCGAAATATAGAGTAACCGTGAACTGTCCTTTACCCGAATAGGAAAAATATACCTAAACAGGTGTGTTTGCTCATAAAAACTGTTTTTGGGGGAAAATATGTTTGAATATTTAACATTGTCATCCATTTTGGGATCACCCGGAGCGGTATCTGAAAAAAAAGAACCTTCTTTTATACAGAGCTGGTTGACCTGGCAGAAATCCCACGGGGAATGGGAACTGATAAACAAGCTGCACCATGATTTAGACGAGAGCATTCCCAACGGGGCTCTTGAATCTATTTGGATAGATTTTATCAAAAAAAAAGAATGGCGTGAGGGGTTCAAAGAGATTGTAAAAAAAATAATACAGGGGGCGTCGTTAATAGGGGACAATTCAGAATTTATCCGTCAAATTCAAAAGGTCAATTGGTATCAGGACTATTCAATTCTGGCTTCGCTCTTTCGCAGTATCAACCGACAATATTTAAGCGGTCTTTATGCACAACTGGAACCCAGGATCATCGAATCTTCACGACAAAAAGAAAATAAAAGTACCCTGTATGCGCTCAGGGAATACAAAAAGCAGGTTGCCGAATATGAAGAGAAACTTGAGAAAAAAAACTTCAATAAATGCCTTTGTGTCATGGGACAAGCTGGTTCCGGAAAAACCCATTTCATCAATTCCCTATTGGTGTCAAATGAACTATCCCAATTTGATGAAAATGCCCCACTTTTATTTCTCCCCATAAAGAAAATTCAGGGCAAAACCCTGGGCCAAATGATCCAGGAGCAAATCTATACGTTAACAGGCATGGATAATCCATCCCAATTGTTTGAATCACTGGATCGTATTCACCATAATTGTAAAATTATAATCACTATTGATAATCTGGGTCAGTGGCGGAAATCAGATGTGACTTTTTATGAAGGGTTTAAAGAACTTGTTTCTTCTTTTACAAAATATAAACGGGTTTATTGGCTTATCACACTTAAAGCGGCAAATTACTATGTTGCCAATGATGGCTGGTCGTTTCTTAAAGACTACTCTTTTCAAAAGCACAAACCGTCTAAATTTGTTTTGGGCAATGTGTGGTATCTGTTAGACGAGTATAATTTTTCCCAAAGACTTGGAATCAAATTGTTGAAACAACAGCTGGGGCTTCACTCTGCCTTCTCTGTGGCTATTGATAATCTGGATGAATCCAAAACCTGTTTTAAACAATTTTGCTCCCCTTTTATTGCATGGCTCTTGTATGAGATTCGAGATTCAATTGATATTGAGACCCTGGCGGATTTGCACCTGACTTGCTTGATTGAAAAGTTCAAAGATAAGCATTTGAAATCTGAGACAATTTCAACGCTGTCCCTTGAGTTTGGGATTGAATCCCTATCGGATTTATTTTTGTCCAGTGGAAAAAACAGATATAATGAAATTGCTTTAATGAATGGAATTCGTGCCAAAGCACTGGATAAATCCGAGTTAGCAGACAAAGAAAAACTAGAAACCATGATGACTGTAATAAATGAAATGGATTTAATCTGTATCGATGAGGACCCTCAGTTGAAAGAGCGGATGGTTTCATTAACCTTTGATATTTTCTGGTCATATGCAATTGCAAAAAATTTAATGGATCATAAAATCAGCAACTTTAATAAAATGATCTCCATGGAAATTGCCATGGATGAATGGACCTGCAAATTTAAAAACCAGGAGATAAAGGAAGGCGCCCTTATCTTTTTTCTTCTGAACGTAGATTCAGATGAAAAAATCTCTGAAAAGTCAAAGACAAAAATTTGGAATGCTGCAATTGATTGGGGCTTTTTTAAAAACCATTGTGTATGGTTCGCGGCATATAATGCCTTTGAAGTTATCCAGGAAAATCTTTGCCAAAGATTGGAGAAAGGGACATTTCGTGCGGTTGATAAACAGGATTTGTTTGCCCTGATGTGTTTTTTAAGTGATTCAACTGTTTATAATTCAAAAATAGATAGAAAATTTTACATCCTCCAACGGCATTTTTCTTTGATCAAAGAAAGTCATTTAAATGATTATTACCAATTTTGTGCTGAAAAAAACCTGTTTGGAATCAAGGATGCAATCCAGCTTTTAAACAGTATTCAATATTTTGATGGTTGTGAGATCCTGGGGGTAGAAGCCCGAATTGCCCTTTGTGTGATAGAAAAATTAACGCATCTTTACGGTGCCGATTCTTTTAAAATGCTGGATTTTATTGTTGACGCCCTGGCCGCGGCAAATGAAAACCAGGGTATCAAAAATTTTAAGCGCCAATCTGCTCATTATAAAGGTGAATTTCATCGGCTCTTTTTAGATTGGGTACTATACCATTTTCTTGATTTTATTGTCCTTAATTTGGGAATGTATAGCGTTGATCTGCTTGATCAAAAAAAATGGTTTTTTGCATCCAAACTTGGGATCAGCTCGAATCATTTGGGGGAGAGAATGGAAAGAGAGGCCACCATAAAGCTGGGGTTCTATTATAGAAATGTTCATATGTTGAATATTCAGACGGATGAAGGCGGTGCTGTCCAAGAAGATGAAACCGCGTATGAGCTTGAATACCATGATAATGTTTACCGACAAGCATTTGAAGAAAAAACTTACAACCTGTGTTCCAGTAAAAACCCCCATGATAGAAGAATTGGATTTTATATGATCCAGCATACATTGGCTAGGCGACATTTTAACACCCTGGCGTTGAAGAAAAATCTAAGGGATCCGATTTCAACTTTATACCGAGAACAAGTTAATAATCCTTTTATTTTTAGCAGATCTGGAAATAAAAATTTTTGTACGGCACAATTTAAATTGTGGAAAGAGTAAAATCCGAATTCCTATTCCAAAAGCCAGGATTCATGGTTGTAGATGGTGAGCAGCACAGGGTATAAAATGGTGTTGATCTCTGTTCTTTTTGCTTCCAGCAGACCCTTGCCGAAAACCAACTCGCTTCTGAACAGCTCCGGGGTTAAAAAGCGGGTATCAACGGAAAATGTGAGATCTTTGATCCGGTCCATGACTTTGGCTTTGTCCAGGTCTGGATGCCAGACAAGGTGCCAGCCCCAATCGCCGAAACTGGGCACATTTTCGTGGAAGGGAAGAATTTCAAAGCCAGCACTTTTGATGGTCCGGCCGATGCACAGAAAACTTTCCTTTGCCAGATAGGGGGAGGTGGACTGGACCACCATGATTCCGTTTTGGGATAAATGCTGACCCGCCTTTTTATAGAACTCCTTTGAATAGAGCTTGGCAAGTTCCGGGGTGGAAGGATCGGGCATATCCACAATAATAACATCCCAAAATCCCGGAATTTCCCCTAAAAATTTGTCTGCATCAATATTCATGACCTTTACATCGGCCAGATGCTGGGGGGCAGTTGTTTCGGGAATAGGTTGGTCGGCAGCAGATTGAATTGTCCGTCGTTTTTCAGCCGTAGCCATATAAATTTGACGACCCGGCCCAGAGGTGACGCCTTTGCCCGGCATCAGCGTGATTCTGGCATCTTTAAAGGCATTCTGGTTGATCCGGGTCAAAAGAGGGTGGGTGGCGGCAAGTTGCGTCATGACAGGGTCCAGATCCACCAGCATGACCTCTTTTACCTCTTTATATTTTAATACTTCCCGAAGCGCACATCCATCCCCCCCGCCCAGAATAAGAACCCGGCTTTTTACCTTGGCCAGTGCCATTACCGGGTGGACCAGGGGTTCGTGGTATCGGGGTTCATCAGTGCTGCACAATTGGAGATTGCCGTTTAAAAAAAGACGGATTTCATCAAAGGGCTTGTAGTGGGTAATGACAATATGCTGATATTGGCTGGCACGGCTGAAGACAATGGGATCATCATACAGGGGTTGTTCAATCTTGACCTGCCAGTCCCGGTTGTTCATATATCCGTAAATGATGGTAAACAGAGTTATTCCCATGATAAGGGAGAGCAAAATGCTTTTGGGGATCAGTCGTTTGCGGGTAAAATAGATGAAGGTGACCAGGGCCAGAAAAAAATTCATGCCCGCAGTTAAAAAAGCCGCTTCGGTGATGGGAGTATACCGCAGAAGGACAAACACATATATTAAGGATCCCACAAGACTGCCGATGTAGTCGGCGGACAGAATATTGCCCAGATTTGTGGACAACTCAGAGCTGTAATCGTTGTTGATCCGTATGATAACCGGGATTTCAAGCCCGATCATGATACCGATAAAACTGACAAAAAAGTAGAGCACCAGGCTGTAGTGGGCTGTATAGCCGTAGGACAGATAGGTGAGGGTGGGGGAAAACCCCCCTGCCAGGGCCAGGGCAATCTCGATGCCGATAAAGCTATAAACAAGGTATTGTTTTTTAATCCTTGCCTGGATAAGACTCCCGAATCCCATCCAGAACATCATGAGTCCGATGACCATGGCCCATTGTTCAAAGGCGTTGCCAAGGATCATGGAGGCCAGGCTTGCCTGGATGTACTCAAGAATTATGCCGCAGGCCCCGCTGGCAAACATGCAGGAACAGAGCAGTAGGGAGGCAAAATTAAAGGGTTTTTGCGTTGGTGTGATCGTGTCTGTCATCTTTTTGCAGGGCCGCTACATGGAATAGGCGATGATCACGGCAACTGCGGCAATGGCACTTTCTACCACAATCAGGGCCGCAACATTTTGGTCCTCTTTTATTTCCGTTGCAAGGTTGGTTGTGGGCAACAATATCCGGTCGATGACGCTTCTGAAAATCAACAGCATGGCCATGCCGTAAACCGTATAGATTCCAAAACCTGCCAGATCCTTTGCCCATCCGGCAAAGGGACCGGAAATACTGCCCATGAGGATGATGCCAAGGGCAATGAGAATTCCACCCAGACCGATTCCGGCTGCCAGATTGTTCTGTTTGATCTCTTGTCTGACATTAAAGGGGGTGATCAGTTCATAGATAAAACCAAATGCCAGCAGGGCTATCTGTCCCAGAATAAAAAACAGGACAGCACTGGCAAGGGACTGGAAAAAGGTGCCGCCCCCGCCGGAAAGACTGCCCTTGAGGATAAATCCCGTGGCAATGTACATGCTGGCTTCCACCATCCCCAGGGCGGTATTGCCCGTTACTTTCCGTCCGTCGGTGGTGGTGAACTCCTTGATGCATTCAGCATCATTGTTCAGGTGACCCATCATGACAAAGTCATTGAGGAACCTTGCGGAGAAAAGAAATCCGGTGATAATAAGTCCGTCCACAATCAGCTGGATCAGGTCCAGAAAAAAACCGCCCGAGGTTCCGGACAATGCGCCTGAAAGGGCAATGGAAATGCCAAGGTAAAGGCCTGCCCGCCGCAGACCCACGGCTACATTGCCGTCGTCAATGTGGCGGTCATCATCAAAATCCCGGGTTCGCCAGTCATCCACCTGTTTGACCAGCCAGATAAAGAAAATACAGGTTGTAGCATAGATAAATCCCTGGCTGATACCTGCGAGAATTGGTGCGATATTCATGTGTAATCTCCTTAAAGTTATTTGCCCTTGGCTTTGGGGCCGCCGCCCCGGAGTTTTGAACCAGCTCCTCTGACAGAAGCTGACTGGGATTTAAAACCGCCTGTTTTTGAAAAATTGCTGCTCTGGTATTTGGGGGATTGTTTTACAAAGTTGCCCCGGGTACCATATCGTTGATTTCCGTTTTGGGTTTTCCCAAAATAGGGCTGCTGATTCCGGTAGCCACTATTCCAGCTATTCCACCCCCCATAACCAAAAGAGGAGGAGGGGAAAAAGAAAAGATGGGAAAACAGGGCATATTTGCCGTACCAGGACCAGAAGCTGTTACCGGAATTGTCTTTTTTCCATTCCCCATATTGGTCATTGCCCACATAGGCCATACCCGGAGGGGTGGCCTGGGTAATACGGTCCTGCTCAAAGACCCCGTAGGGTTTTGACAGGATAGCCATGCCGAGAAATTCCAGGTTTTGTTGATAAAAGGAGGGGTCCACTTTGGTCCAGCCTGTTTCACTGGTCTCCCCGTTCTCTTCCTTTAGATACTTGTGATAATAAACCTCTTTGGAATCTTCAACCCAGAAGGAGGCGGCATTGTGATCCCGTGCCGGCCATTGTGCCGTGGGATTTATTTCCAATTGTTTCCAGGTATCACCGATCTTGCTTGAAAACCTGAGTCCGCTAAATCCCGGTGAGAGGTCTGCAACACTCTCAAGTTCATTTCCGGTAAGGCTGTCATATACGGCCGGGGTCACCTGGCGCCGGAAGGTGGCAAACCTTGGATTATAATAGTCGGAGTTTTCGTTCCAGGATTCCCGCTTGATGGTGACATGATAATCTGATTTCATGTCCTGGAGAACCTTTGTATAGCTCGCATAAAGCTGGTCCAGATCCTGTTCAAATACAGGGCTGGTTTGTCCAAGGGTTTTAAAATCACGAAACAGACCATCGGCATTGTCGATGAATCTTGCAAAGTCTGGTTTTCCCTTGGATGTGTAGGCTGAATATTCTTTGTTGATAACCCGAAGCCGACTTGTTGTGTCCTGGGATATTTTGAGAAAAGGGGCAAATCTGGCGTTAATTTTTCCTGCGGAATCGGGAAATTTCTCCAGGGCTTTTGCCACGGGCCCCTTTTCCAGGTCTGTTATCTGGCGGGTGATCTTTTGGCCCATTGATCCGGCCCTGGCATGGATATCACTGGTATTGTCCATGGCCTCCCTGATCCGCAAAAATCGGTTGATCGGCCCCTGGGCCTGTTGTCTGGCCTCCTGGATGATCAGGTTGATCCGTTTGGTCTGGGTCAGCACCTGGGGTGCAATTTCCGGTTTGTTCTTTTTTACCAGGGGAACAAGTTCTTTTTTATTGATCTCCCGGGCCCGGTCAAGGGTCTGGTTTGCTTTGGCAAAATACTGATCCCAGTCTTCTCTTTGTGCATAGACAGCAACGGGTTTGAATTTCTTTGATTTTTTGAGGCTGGTAAATTGTTTTTGAGTTTTTTCAACCTCAGTTTGGGCAGTTTCAATGGTCTTGGGAACTGATTTTGCCTTTTTCTTGATATCATCGGGAAGGCCTTTGCCGCATCCGATCAGGGAAACAAGCAGAAAAAAAAGACCGATCACTAACCCGGTTTTCAGAACGTTCATCCCGGGGCCGATTGCAAAATGGGTGTTTTTGTTGATATTTTTGCTTGGTTTATGAAATATCATCCCCAGCCGCTCCTTTGCTCATGATGGTAATTTGCTCGGGTTCCACAGATTTGGAAAGATATATTTTGTATTCATCCCGACCCGAACCGATCCACTCTTCAATGGTTAAAGAAAGGCTGCCCTCTTCATTTTCAAATTCATACATATAGACCTTTTCCTCTTTGCCGTCCCGAAGGTAAAGCGCTGCCCAGTCATCTTCATACCAGAATTTTTGCCCGGCATAGACAATGGCATCCTCATCCTTAGCGATCTGGTCCAGATCATCTTCATCCACGGACTGACCCTCTTCATCCTTGATATATTTGAAGCTGGTCTGTTCCAGGGTGATGGATACTTCCAGCTCATCATCAAATTCCCACTCAAAATGCCCCGTATGGCCTGTCTCCAAGCACATACAGGTAAGTTCCGTGGTAAAATAATTTTGGGAGGTGGTAAAATCGCCAGACATTTCCTGGTAACGGTTTTTCTCTTTTATATAATAGGTGTCCCCGAAACAGGTGAAAAAACTGCCTTTCTCCGCATCCATCAGGGTTAGAGACATCTGGTCGGCTTCAGGGACCAATTTGTCTTGCTCAATGGTGCGGACAAGGGAAAACCGCTGGTCAAAGGATTTTTTAACGGCAGTGTCAATCATGGGATGTCTCCTTTTATTAGTCCTGGCGTCTGGCGGTCAAAGAATCGGTTCTTGCCCTGAACCGTTCATTCATTTTGCCCAGGGCCGTGGAACTCTGGGAGGCGATGTTGATGGTTTCCTTGGAGATCAGGGCATAGGTTTCAAAGGCTTCTTCATAGGAGTTGCAGGCCTCTTCCAATGCTTCTATGTTCACGGTCATGCTCTGGCTCATCTGGGCCCCCTTGATGGCGGCATTGCCGATGACCTTTGCCGTGTCCTTCATTGTTTCTGCCGCTGCCTGCTGAACCATATCCAGGTGCTGGAGGGTTTCCATCTGCTGCTCCGCCGCCACCCGGACGGCCAGGGCGTTTTTAACAGCTGTGGACAGAATCATATCGGTTCTCTGGACCAGCCGGCGCACCAGGTGGGAGTTTCTGACCATCATTTCTCCGCCAAACCGGGTCTGGAGGTTGGAGTTGTCAATGGTCTGGAGATCCACAACTGCCATGGCAAGATCCGAGGTCAGTGTGGTCAGGGATTCCTTGATTCTCATATCTTCAACGGTTTCCATGTGACTCATGAGTTTTTGCCAGATGATCTGACCCAGGTAAATTTTTTCCTGGAGCCGGGGCTGGATCTCCTTTAGGGAATCACAGATGGTTGAAAGCTCCGAGGCATCAAAGGCCACCTGGTCTGCTTCGTTGCGCAAATGGGTTCTGATCCCGTCAATGGTGGAGTTTACTGTTTCCCGGCGTTCTGCAATCACCCTTAAAATTTCATCTCCCTTGGGCAGTCGGTTCACGGTTTTGGTGAACAGGCCCAGCATTTTTTTGGGAAAGGGCAGTTCCTGTCTTCCCACCATGGTGGGATTGACCTTGTCCAGCTCGGTTTTGATGGCAAGGATGTTTTTCCCAACGGGTGAAGAATCATCCGTGGCAACATTTTTAAGTACATTGCCCATTTTCCGGTCATAGAGGGTGACCTGGGCCTGGGTTTGATCCATGATCTCCTGTCCCAGGGCAAAGACAAAATTGCCCAGCTGCCAGTCACCAGGTTCTGCCTTTACTTTTTCTATAAACGCATTGGCTTCGGATTCAAGGGCTTGGATATCTTCCACTGCCAGGTGCTTGGGCTGGATCGCTTCCAGGTTGGACGGGGATTGGACCGGGGTCAGTGCTCCCTGGCCTGAAATCTCTGCCACTTCCGTGAGAACAGGGGCCTTGGCTTGGTTGGCAACGTTTTTTAGATCCTTGGACATATCGTTCATTGGTTCCTCCTTAAGAGAAAAATAGGGTTAACCCCATTTTTTGCAGAATGGTTTAAGAAAATTTGCCGGCAAGAAAATGCGCCATGGTTTTAAATTCAGCCGTTTCATTGTTTTCAATGATATCACGGGATCTGTGGGTAACCTCCTGGAGGCTTTGGATGGTTTTTTGAAAGTTGTCCAGCTGGTTCAGACGACTTTCCTCGGACAGATCAAGAAATTCCTTTACGGTTTTGTAAAGATGAGACAGGCCTATCTTCTTTATCTCATAGGTCAGTGCTTCCCCGGGGTAACGTTCCATCATGGCAGGAATGATAGTTTTGAGATCATCAATGATTTCTTCTATCTTTAGGACCATTTCTTTGGAAAATTTTATATCTTTTCTGATCATCAGGTTTAGTTTCAGCAATACATCCAATATTTCCTTAAACTCTTCTTCCGGCGTTTTTGACGGAGGAGGGGGAGATGCTGGGGATTCAGGAACCTTTATACCGGCGGCTCTAAACTTTTTCATGACCAGGCTAAAGCCGATGACGGCAGCAAGGAAAAGGGTTACACCAATAATTATTGTCATCCGGTTACTCCTTCGTATTCGGGGTAAGTCTCATACCAATGAGTTGCAAAATAATGCAGATCCTTAGATTTACAAGGTTATAAGATACCCAAAACAATTAATCCATTAGTTTTTTTTCAAATTGTTTGAGCAGCAGGGAATTACCCACAACCGATAATGAGGAGAACCACATGGCGATGCTGGCGAACTCGGGTGTGAGAGTCAGTCCATAGCCGGGGTAGAAAATTCCGGCTGCCATTGGGATCATGAGCAAATTGTAGAAAAAAGCCCAGAAAAAATTCATTTTAATGGTTTTCAATGTCTTTTTGCCCAGGCGTATGGCCCGTTCTACATCAAGGAGGCTGTTCTTGACCAGGATCACCTCACCTGTTTCCTTGGCCACATCGGTTCCCGATCCGATGGCAATGCCGATATCTGCCTGGGCAAGGGCCGGGGCGTCATTGATCCCATCCCCCACCATGGCCACCCTTAATCCTTTGGCTTGCCATTTTTTAACCGTATTAATTTTGTCCTGGGGTAACACTTCGGCTTCCACCTGATCAATTCCCACTTTATTGGCGACGCTAAGGGCTGCCACCTGGTTGTCGCCTGAGATCAGGGCGGTTTTTATCCCTGCTTTGTGAAGCCTTGCGATGGCCTTTTTGGAATCTGGTTTAATGACATCGGCCAGGGCAATAATTCCTATTACCTGGTTGTTCAGGGCAATATAAATGGTTGTTTTGCCTTCCCGGGAAAAATGTTTCCCCTTTGATTCTAGTTCAGCGGGTAGCGTGTCCCCTTTCATTAGCTTAAGGTTCCCGGCTTTCAAGGGGTGGCCGTCTAAAAAACAATGAACACCCAATCCTGAAATTTCCCTGGCCCGGGTGGTTTTGTCCGGGGCAATATGTTGATCACGGGCCATTTTTACAACCGGTATCGCCAGAGGGTGAGAAGAGTTTAGTTCCGCGCTTGCCGCAAATTTTAAAAAATCGTTCCGGGTCATACCCTTTGCCGGATAAAGGTCAGTCACCTCAGGTTTTCCCTTGGTGATGGTACCGGTTTTATCGAACAAAACAATGTCCAGCTTTGAGATATTTTCCAGTACAGAGCCTTTCTTGAATAAAAGGCCCCGGTTCAATCCCACCCCGCTGCCCACCATAATTGCAGTAGGGGTGGCAAGGCCCAGGGCGCAGGGGCAGGCAATGACCAGCACGGCAATCATTCGTTCAAAGGAGAAGAGAAAAGGGCTGGTGCCGATACTTTCTTCCATGCCGGCCAGAAAATACCAATAACAGAATGTGGAAATTGCAATGGTGACGACCACCGGGACAAATATATTGGAGGCGATGTCCGCCAAGCGCTGGATGGGTGCCTTGTCCGCCTGGGCATCTTCCACCATTCTGATGATACCGGCAAGAACCGTATCATTTCCGGTTTGAGTGGTTTTTATGGTAATGGTTCCGGACTGGTTAATGGTGGCACCGGTAATCGTCTGGCCCGGTGATTTTTGGACGGGGAAAGATTCTCCGGTGAGCATGGATTCATCCACCTGGGTTTCACCTTCCAGGATTTGTCCGTCAACAGGGATTTTTTCCCCGGCAAGCACCCTGACCACATCGTTTTTTTCTACCATGGCCGAGGGAACTATTGTTTCCCTGCCGTTTTTTATCACCCTGGCTGTATCTGCAGTGAGTGCCAGCAGTTCTTTTAATGCCTGTCCGGTCCTGCCCTTGGCCTTGGCTTCAAGCATTTTTCCGATCATGATAAAGGTGATGAGCATGGCTGCGCTGTCAAAAAACGTAGGTTTTGCAGAATCAACGAGCAGCAGGGAAAAAACACTGTAAAAATAGGCTGCCGAAATTCCCAGGGAAATCAAAACATCCATGTTAGCGGTTCTGTTTTTTAGTGAATAATAGGCCCCCTCATAAAAGGCCCTTCCCGAGACAAACTGGACCAGGGACGCCAGCACAAACATTATATAATTAGTGACGGCCATGTCAAAGTGTCCAAAATGCATAATTCCCATCATGGGAAGGGTAAGGCTAA
The DNA here is from genome assembly GCA_016744295.1 of Desulfobacteraceae bacterium. Lineage (GTDB taxonomy): Bacteria > Desulfobacterota > Desulfobacteria > Desulfobacterales > Desulfobacteraceae > NBML01. Next base: position 63,093 of record JADGEQ010000015.1, read on the forward strand.
GGGCGAATAAAAATCTGAACTTTTCTGTGTTGCCCGGGGCCGAAGCGTTCTCTTTTTTTAAAAAAGCCCGGTACCCCGCCTGTTTGACAATATCCAGGATGCCATTTTCATCCCAAATTTTTGGATCATAGGTGATAAACCCTTTTTCCAGGGGCAGGTTAATGGCGGTTGCCTGAATTCCCCGGGTTCGTTTAAATACCTTTTCAATGGCAAGGGAGCAGTTGGCACAATGCATGCCTTCAATATTAAAGGAGATATCACAGAACCTTTCCCCATCGGGTTTTGCCCGGGACGTTTCAGTGGATGGGTCCATGGACGGGTTCATAGATTGCTCCATGGATGATTCCTCCTCCGGGAGTGCTTCTTCCTTTTGGGGCTCCAGAAAATAGCCCTCCGCCAGAATGGTTGTTCGCAGATCCTCCAAGGAACTTTGCCGGGTGTCCAGGGTAAAGCTCACCCGCTCATTTTTAAATGAGGCACTGAGGTCGTCTATGCCCGGATGCTTCTCTAATGCAGTTATCACAGCTTTTTCACAATGATTGCACATCATGCCGTAAACGTTTATTTCCTGGTATCCTCTCATTTTTAGTTCCCTGTCATTCAACTTGTTTCTTTTGCCGTAAACCCAAAGCCATTGATCGTTTTTATGGCGGTTTCCATATCCATATTCGCTGCAGCGTTGAAAACAGCTTCCTTGTTTTCCAGGTCCACATGGACCTCGGATACAGTTTCAATGGCCTCAAGATATTTTTTTACCCGGCCTACACAATGCTGGCATGACATGCCTTGGATATTCAGTTTTTTTTCCATGATTTTTTCCTTTATTTCCGGCTGTACTTATACACCGTTTCAATGAGTTCATTTATTTTCTGCTGGCCCTCGCCTTTTTGGATGGCCGATGTTACGCAGGATTCCACATGGCGCTTCATGATGATTTTACTGACCCCCTCGAGGGCTTTGACCGCTGCTGTAATCTGGTTGATGATATCAATGCAGTATTTTTCATTTTCAACCATTTTTCCGATCCCCCTGATCTGTCCTTCTATCTTTTTTAGTCGGGTGGCAGCATCTTTTTTGACCTCTTCGTTAATCATATTTTCTCCCCTATCATTGGTTTTGTACCATACCCGGGTAGGGTATAAAATTAATTGTATGCCGGATACCGGGTTTGTCAATCTTAAAAGAAAAAAATATTAGATTTCCAGCAAGGGATCCAAGGAAAAAACGGATGTTATCATGAATGGTCATTTTCTAGTTTCATCTGCCGGATCAGCGCCAATGCCTGGATTTTATATCGGGAGCAGAGGGACGCCTTTTTTAAGGCTTTTTTTGCGATTTCATATTGCCCGGCCTTACAGGCGCAAAGTCCGTGCATAAACAAGGATTTTGAGTCTGTAGCTTTTAGGATAAATGCCTGTGAAAAGGCTTGGGATGCCTGTTTGAATTCTTTTTTGTCATAGTGAATCCAGCCCATAAGTTTCCAGAGTTTATGGCATGAAGGATGAAATGCCAGGCCTTTTTTTGCAGCCATCATGGCCTTTTCAGGTTCACAGGCGGCAAGCCAGGCCGATGCCAATCGTTTATATATTTTCTTTTCAGGATTTTTTTCAATGATGTTTTCATAGTATTGGGCCGCTTTGAATGGCATTCCCAGATTGTTGTAGAGATCTGCCAGAAGGATTTGTTCTGTCCGGGTCAAGGGGGAAAGCATTCCATAAACCGATAGGGCTTCTGCCGCCTGCCTGTTTTTTTTAACATGCAGATAAAGGGTGGCGGCAAGCCTGAAAAGATAGGGGGCTGGATTGTCCTGGGCCAGTAAATTTTCAACGGTGGCGATGGCTGATTTTTCCCGGTGTTGCTCAATGGAAAGATTGACCAGAAGTTTTACCCAGTCGGGTGTGGGGTCTCCTGCCCGTCCCGAGGTGAGAAACTGCATATGTTTAAGTGCTTTTTCATTTTTTTTATCAGAAATGTGGGCAATTGCGGCATGGTACAGCAGCAGGTAATTCTTTTTTTCCATGAGTTCATAGGCATTTTCCAGGGCCATGGCGGCCTGGTTGAATTTCTCAAGGTCATAACAGATTTTCCCCATATTTTGCCATGCGGGGCCATAGGAGGGACACATCTCAATGGTTTTTTGATACGAGACAAGGGCGGCGGGCAACAGATTTTCGCCGGTCAAAAGACCGGCCAAGGTAAATGCTATATAGGGGTGATTCTCATCGGGATAATCCCGGTTGAATTTAACAAGAGTTTGCTTTGCCTGGACCAGCTTATTTTCATTGGTCAATTTTTGAACTTCCACCATTGCAATGCGGCCCTTCCGGCTCAAGGTCTTTTCATCCGGACACTTGGCTAAGGCCTGAGTTATGGGGATGAATACAGAAAATAACAAAATAAAGGCTGTGACCTGGTGTGTTAACCAACTTGCTTTTTTCATTATTGGCCTTCCATTTTAAAAATAATTTCAGTGGTAACCATTGTGGCAACTTTTTTTCCCATGAGCTCTCCCGGTGAATATTTCCATGAGGAGATGGCATTGATAACGCTCTCATCGAAGATATCCGGTACACTGGCACTGAGAATTGCAACCCCGGAGACACAGCCCTCCTTGTCTACGAGAAATTTAACCTTGACCACCCCTTCAAGCCCCATTCGTTTGGCACGATAGGGATATCTGGGCGGTGTTTTAAAGGTTGGCATGGGGATGGTATCCACCTGGTTTTGGTCCATGACGGCATTAAAATCAGGCTGGGTTTGAGTCGGCATGACCGGCCCAGTGGGGGCAGAAACCACAGGGATCCCACCGGTCAGCCGTTGATCCATATTAAGCTCCATGGCAGGCATGTCCAGTGTCAGTTGCCTTTTGACCGGTCTTTTTGACATTTGACGGCTGATCTTGTGAATTTTTTCCGGCTCTTTTTCCGGTTCCTTTTCAGGGGGAGGTTCTTTTTTCATGGGTTGCAGGGGGGAGGGTTTTATCCGAATGAAATTGACCACATTCAGGCTTTCAATATCATTTTTTTGGGTTTCCATGATGATCATGCCGGGCAGGGAACAAAATAGCAGGATATTAATGATAAGGGCACCCAGAAAACCCGGTATAAGATAGGATTTCGTCAGTGGGGACAGTGGGGGGGATAGTGGAGATTTCATTAATTTTTACCGCTTTTTTTTGATGCGGCAAGACTTACCCGTTTGGCGCCGGCCAGACGGCATTGGTCCATTACCTGGATGACCAAACCGGTATAGCTGATTTTATCTGCCACGATCACCACGGCGCCCTCTGGATTTTCCGAAAGAGCCCGGGTAATATGAGATCTCAGGCTTCGAAGATCAATTTTTTTGTTGTCAAAATGAAGGGTTCCTTCCTTGGAAATCGCCACCAGGATATTCCCGTTTTCAGTGAGTGTGGCAGTGGAGGCCGCAGGCCTCTGGACATCGATGCCGGTTTCCCGGACAAAGCTTGTGGTCACCATGAAAAAAATCAACAGCAGAAAAACAAGATCAATCAGGGGCGACATGTTGATGCCCATTTCCTTATTTCGCATTCTGGCAGAACTTCTGACGTTTATCATTTTAAACTCCTTTTCAACACCATAACAGCTGCCGCCAGCCGGTTTTTAGCCCGGGATGACAGACGATACAAAAAAACACTCATAAAAAGTCCGGGTATGGACACCAAAAGCCCGCTCTGGGTAGTGACCAGGGCTTCTGAAATTCCACCGGCCATGGCCCTGGCATTGCCGGTACCAAACAAAGTGATCACGTCAAAGGTGGTGATCATGCCAGTGACTGTACCGAGAAGACCAAACAGAGGGGCGACGGCCGCCAGCACAGCAATGATCGCCAGGAACCGTTCCAGGCTTGAAAAAATTGGCATGGCACATTCATCAATGATCCGTTTGTCTGCCACGGCGTTATGAAGCCTGCGGTCCTGGATTTGCTGGACGAGAAAAGCGCGGATTCCCCGGTGTGCAGGCGGTAGCTGATCCTGGTCGAGTATCCGGGCCATCCGATGCAGTTCAATGTCATTTTTTTCAAGCCTGAGAAAAAAGATAAATCGATCCAGAATAAGAGTCCACATGATGCAGGAACACAGTATCAGAGGGAGCATGATCAGTCCTCCCTGGCCCAGGTAACGATAGATTTCCCCTAAAATATCCATTGGTATTTATTTGACTTCCCTGTAAATAATATTGGTCAGCGCCACGGCTTTTTCTTCCATATCACCGATAACGTGCTCCACCCGACGGCACAAAAAGGTGTACAAAAGCATGATGGGGATGGCGACCCCTAGCCCCATCATGGTGGTTACAAGGGCCGTGGAAATTCCGCCGGACATCATTCGTGGGTCTCCGGTGCCGTATAGGGTAATCACATGAAAGGTGGCAATCATTCCCGTTACGGTTCCCAAAAGTCCGATAAGGGGTGCAATGGCCCCCATGATATTGAGTGCGGGAAGAAATCGTTCAAGCCGGGGCAACTCCTTTAAAATCGACTCCTGAAGGATACTTTCCAGGGTTTCCCGATGTTCCTTCCGGGCTCCCAGGCCAGACCGCAATACATTGTAAACGGGAATATTTTTGATCCCGACCATTGTATCGCACTCTTCCCACAATCCCTTGGCAGCCAGCTGGTTAACCCTTCCCATGACCTTGTCCGTATTGGCGTGAACCCGGCCAAGAAAAAAGGTACGTTCAACCCCGATGAACACGGCAAAAATGCCCAGTGCGAGAATGGGCCAGACCAGCAGCCCCCCCTTTTTAACCTGATCTTTGAAACTTTGTTTGTGGGTGAGCTGGCGCAATGCTCCCCCCCTGGACATGTCAATGACTGCAGAATCGGATTCTCCGTCCATGTACTGGTTTATTTTTTTCCGGATATGCCGGGATGGAAGGGCAGACAACGCATACAATTGGTTGCTTTCTGGAGAATAGTTTAGAAATCCTGTCTTTTGCCCAAGCGCGTATGCAGCGGTAAATCCGCCCAGGATTAGCACATTCCCATGAACACTTTCACCGGTATCCGAGACAAAATCCATTGGTTTTAATTCGATTCCCCCCGTAAGCAGACTTTCCTCCAGAAACAGATTTGAAATGGTTTCCATATCATCAATACCCGGAAAACGATTGGTATCAAGAATGGGGTTTAGTTTTTCCCGGCGACCGGGGTCACCGGCCGTATACATGGAAGCTGAAAGAATGGCATCAAGGTTCCCCGCCGCCATCCTGACCGCACCGGACAATTCATCCAATTGTGTTTTGTCCTGTTGCGCCTGCTGCGCCAGCCTATTATTTTCAGTGTTTAAGACAACAAGCCGTTGATTTATGGTCTTAACTTTTTGTTTCAACCCAGCGGTTTCAGCCCCAAGACTGTCAATGGCAAGGGTGATGGCTGCTTTGTTTTGTTCTACAGATTTTCGGCTTTGCTGATCCCGTTGAAGGGTTAATTCCAGCTCTTTTTTGGCTGTCACTGCGGCTTTGCGCATATCTTCCGCATAGAGAGGGGCTGCAAAGCAGACCCATATCATCAGGATTAATATGTTCTTTTTCATTGTTTTACGATCCTTCCCAGGGGGAGTTTAACCAGCTCTATGCTTCGTTCCAGCCTTGCCATGGACAAGGCTTTTGCCATGTCCGAGTTTACATTTTTAGGCAACAGCACCCAGCTTTTTTTTGTTTTGTCAAAAAAACCAGTCTTTTTTTGGTCAATGGTCTGGCAGAAAAGAGATATGCGACCCAGTCGGAGCACATCCGCCAACACGGATTGACCCCCAAAAGTAATGGTTTGCCGGGTCGCTTCAACGGTTGCACCATATTCTGTTTCAATCTGCAGTGCCTCAAAAATTCGTCTGAATTTTTCAGCCCCCGACTCACTGGCATCCACCATCATTTCTTTAAGGAAATTAATTCTGGCCTGTCTTTCATCTGCTAAAAACGGCAAATCCCGGCTAATATGGGTTTCAAGTTTTATCAAAACCGAATCCAGGTATGCGGACAAATTTTTTCGGATCCGGTCTGTTTCCACCTGTTTCCGTTTATTTTCAGTGTATTTTTTTTCTTCAAGCCCCAGAAGAAGCCATCGCTTTTCCAATTGTTTTTCCAATTGTTTTTTTTCGGTTTCAAGCCGAACAAACTGATCTGAAAGGGCTGTGGATTCTTCGTTCCAGGCAGCCTTTCTTTCTTGAATGTTTTTTTCCACATCCATGGCCCTGGATATTTCCTTTCTGACGGCACGGCTTGTTGTGTCAATATTTTGTGCAAAGCACAGGGGCAGGCATGCCAGCCATACCAATATTGCTGTAATAAAAAGCTTAAAAAGCATGTTTTCTCGGTGAAACACTGAAGGATCTCCTTGTTTTTTTTCGGTGCATTGAAATGATTGGAGCCGATAAATTAGACTAAATTTAGACAACGCTATACACCACAATTCTTTATGTTTCAACTAATTTTTTAATTTTATTCAAAATTTATAAGGCCAAGATATCATTTTTATTAAAATAATCTTTTGTGTTATGCTTAAATAATGTTTTGTTAGGCAAACTTAAATATTCGGTTTTTCTATCCCTTTTTGGGTGAGGGTTAAAAATCATCGGATTAATATCTCAAATACCCCTCCCAAGCGGTATTCCCCGGTTAGGTTAGAAGATGCAAGGACCGTTCATAGGCCACTAGTGCCTGGTCCCAATTCCCGGACATGGCGTACAATAACCCGTAATTATTAAGCAAGGTGACTTCCATGTTTTTTTTTATCCGAACCGTCGCTGATAGAAAAGACATTTTCTATATTGAAAACAGTTTCCTTTCCGCTGTTGGCGGTCTCTATAATGTCATGCCTACAGGTTCCGGTAGCAGGGCCGTAAATGATTGATGTGTTGTCCATTTTTCCTCCAACGAATGTGTTGATTTGTATGGGTATTTGTTTTTGGAACTACTGTTGTTAGTTTTGGCTAACAATAAAAGGGAGTAAAAATATTGTCAAGTATAATTTACTTGTTTTATTGCTGCTAAAAAATGCTTGACAAGACATTTATACTATGAAATATAAGTTTTCCATATTTCGATGAGTTAATCCTAACTTAATTGGTGAGCTTAATGAATGAAAGCCAAATCAAACAAAAAACCAATCTTGCCCTGCCAAAATTCGAGGGTGAACTGCGCCAGCATAATCCTCAGATATGCCGGGAAATCGTCATCACAAAGGAGAAGAAATGACCCTGGACAAACTGACCCCTGGCAGTATTTGCCTGATAAAAAAACTGTCTATCGGAGACAAGCTCGGCCAGAGGCTCATGGATATGGGGATTTTTCCGGGGTTGGTTCTGAATGTTGTTCGCAACGCACCCCTTGAAGACCCCATGCAGGTGGAAATTGATGGGTATTCCATCAGTCTTCGTCATGCAGAAGCCCGGTTTGTAGAGGTGGAACAGCATGAAGGCTAATATATTGGTTGCCCTGGCTGGTCAGCCAAACTGTGGAAAATCAACGGTATTTAACGCCCTGACAGGCGCCCGGCAGCACGTGGCCAATTATCCGGGGGTAACAGTCGACAAAACCACAGGATGGTATCGGTATGGTCCCACGCGGGTGGGGGTGGTCGACCTGCCGGGAACCTACAGCCTGACCTCCTATTCCCCGGAAGAGCGGGTCACACGGGATTTCATTTTTCATGAAACCCCATCGGTTATTGTGAATGTTTTAGATGCCAGCAATTTGAAGCGGTGTCTTTATTTAACCTTTCAGCTGCTGGAAATGGAAATCCCTGTGATTTTAAATCCCAATATGATGGATGTGGCTGAGAACAGAACTATCGCGGTCGATTGCAGTGCCCTTTCCCGTAAACTGGGTATCCCGGTGGTGCCCTCATCCATGAAGCAGGGGAAGGGAAAGAAAGAATTAAAGAGCACCATTGAAGCTGTTTCCCTGGGAAAAGAAACGCCAAATCCTGCGCGGGTTGATTACAAGGAAATGGAATCCTATCTCACACAGATTCAGACAATCATATCAGAGGCTGTCGATCTTTCGATCCGATATCCGTCACGGTGGGCAGCAATCAAGCTCATGGAAGGCGATGAGGTGGTTCAGCAATTGATACAAGATCATTGCAAAACAGCCCAAGAAGTGCTGGCAAAAATAAACAAACTTCGCCAGCAATTTGAGGCCGCCTTTGACTGCACCGGCGAAATGCATGTGGCGGCCTGTCGATATTCGGCAGCCGAGGCTGTTTGTAAGCCCTGCATCCGTGTTCCGGCCCTTGGCAAACAACGGATTTCCGACAAAATCGATGCGGTTGTCTGCCATAAATTATTCGGTCCGCTTTCCCTGGTGGGTGTTTTGTGGTTATTGTATTATTTGTCCATTGTCCAAGGGTATAACCTAACCAATTATACCTGGCCGCTCCTGGCCAAGTTCAGAAATCTTACGGCATCTGTCATGCCCGATCCCGGGTTCATCGATATCCCCTTAATCCGTTCTTTTGCCTTGTGGCTTGTGGATTCGGTGAATGCCTTGCTCAATTACATTCCCATCTTTTTTATTTTGTTTGCCTGTATCGCATTTTTAGAAGACAGCGGCTACATGCCGAGAATGGCCTTTATCATGGATCGGCTTTTCAGCCGGTACGGACTCCACGGCCAGTCCACCCTGCCCATGGTTTTGGGCGGTATCTATGTTGGCGGCTGTGCTGTTCCGGGGGTCATGTCCTGCAAGGGCATCCCGGACGAACGCTCCAGGCTTGCCACCATTTTGATTATTCCCCTGCTCAATTGTCTGGCCAAGGTGCCCTTGTATGTCCTGCTGATAAATATTTATTTTGCCGACCATAAGGGACTGGCCATGTTTTTTATTTCAACCATCAGTTTGCTGCTGGTTTTGCCCATATCTAAATTATTGACCATGACCGTATTAAAGGATAAGGAAACCGCTCCCTTTGTAATGGAAATGCCGCCCTACCATCTGCCCACGGTCGGTAGTGTGCTAAGGCGTGCCCTGGAGCGGGTCTGGATTTTTATCCGAAAAATTACCACCATTGTGGTGGCGTTGGCCGTGGTTATTTTTGTCCTGCTGCAGTTTCCCGGTATTGATAAAGAAAGGCAGGCCCATTACGCCACCCAAAAAGAAAAAGCAGTTGCCAAGTTTGAAGAGAAAATAAAAGACACCTCCTATGAAACCGAGTTGTCCGGTGACAAGCTTATGGAAATGGTCATTTATTGGGAAACCTATAAAAATAAAAAAATGATGACCAAAACGGCCGAGGCCGGTAAATTCTTGAACCAAACCTTCAGAGCCATGAACCCGGTATTTTTCAGCATTGCCAGGCCCGGAAAGGACAAAACGGCTAAACAGGTTAATCGGGCATTTAAAAAACTGTTTAAAACAAGAAAACGGCTGTTGCGGGAGATCCGTTCGGAACGGATTGACAAAAGCTTTTTGGGTCGAACCGGACAAGCCCTTGTCCCGGTCACCAAGTGGGCCGGATTCAGCTGGCGGGTTAATGTTTCTTTGCTCAGTGCATTTGCCGCCAAAGAGAGTGTCGTGGCAACCCTTGGCTCCCTGTATGAGCAGGGAGATTCAGGCGAATCCCTTGAAAAGCGCATGGCCAAAGGTGAAGCAGGTTTTACTGCCCTGCATGCTCTGGCACTGATGATGTTCATGGTGTTGTACCCTCCCTGCCTTGCCGCTTCAATCGCTGTAAAACTGCAATCGGGTTCCGCCAAATGGATGCTGTTTGCCATGGGATATCCCATGATTCTGGGGCTTTTCATTTCCAGTTTGATATTTACCGGCGGCAGCCTTCTGGGACTTACCGGTTTCCAGGCCATGATCGGATTTTATTTGTTGGCACTGGCCATTACTATTATCACAGGGGTATTTACTCCCCAAACCCAATATCAACCCTAATCGTATGAGGAGAATTTTTTACATGTTGAAAAGATGGATAGGCCCCTTTGTGGCACTTGGCTTTTTTCTTACCGGGATCTGTTATGCCCACACCCCTTTGTGTTCCTGCTATGACAACGCAGATGGCACCATCACCTGCGAAGGCGGTTTTTCTGACGGGTCCTCGGCAGCCGGTGTCGAAATGAGAGTTCATGACAAAAAAGACAAATTGCTTATCAAAGGTAAAATGGATGAAGACAGCGAATATACCTTTGATAAACCGTCAATGGATTATACCGTGATTTTTTATGCCGGCGAAGGCCATGAAATAGAAGTGGACGGCAGGGAAATTACCGAGTGATTGAAACCTAGGCCCTGAGTTTTATTGTAATTTCAGGGTCTGCATTAAAAAAACAAACAAGCGTTTATAAAAAAGGAGACCAATTAATGAAAAAACTGAGCCTTGTATTTGCCTTTCTGGCAAGTCTTACCCTAACCTCATCTGCATTTGCCCATTTTCAGATGATTTACACCCCTGATGCGGCAATGAACAAGGGAGGTAAAATTCCCCTGGCGCTGGTATTCACCCATCCCTTTGAAGCGGGTCACACCATGGATATGGGAAAACCAGAACAATTTTTTGTTGTTCGCTCAAGGGGGGAAAACACACCCAAAAAGATCAATCTATTAGACACACTTAAACCTATGACCTGGACCAGCCTGACCAATTCCGGAGCGGCATGGGAAACCAAATATTCCGCCAGGGGCGGAGATCATGTTTTTTGTCTGATCCCGGATCCCTATTGGGAAGAGGGGGACGGATTCTATATCAAACAGAACACAAAGGTCATGGTCAATGTTGGGGGCGAACCCGGTGCCTGGATGGAGCCTGTGGGACTTCCCACTGAAATCGTTCCGCTTTCAAAACCCTATGACCGCTGGACCGGTAATGTTTTCCAGGGCCGGGTACTGCTCAACGGTGTTCCTGTTCCCAATGCTGAAATTGAAATTGAATATCTGAACCACAAGCCCTTATTGGATAAAAAAGCCTTTGCCAAGGATGCCAATGTTGTTGCCCCCCAGGATGCATTTGTTTTGCAAACGATTTTTGCAGATCAAAACGGGGTGTTTACCTTTGGCATTCCGAAATCCGGCTGGTGGGGATTTGCCGCCCTTGACCTTGATCCCGAATATAAACACAAAGGCAAAAAATGTTCCAGAGATGCGGTTATCTGGATTAAAGCCCTAGACATGAAATAGGGCATTAAATAAAAATCTCCCGCCACTAACCGCAAAAACGAAGGCAAAAACCCCTGAAAGGTGAAACATGACCCCGGTAATTGAAGTGGCACATCTGTCACACGGATATGGGGGAAAAATGATCTACGAAGATTTGAATTTTTCCTTAGCCCCTGGAAAGATATATGCCCTGCTGGGGAAAAACGGGGTTGGAAAGACAACTTTGATTCAGATCCTCATGGGTTTTTTGCGGCCTGCCTCGGGCCGGTGCCGGGTTCTGGGCGAAGATTCTCATAATCTTTCTCCTACGACCAGAACCCGGATCGGCCTTCTATTTGAAGGCCATTTGGCCTATGATTTCATGTCCATCCGCCAGATAGAAAAATTTTATGCCGCCTTTTACCCGTACTGGAACCCGGATTTATACTATGGATTGGTGGATAAATTAAAATTGCCTTACACCCATTTGGTAAAAAATATGTCCTGCGGACAGCGCTCCCAGATTGTTCTGGGTCTGATCATGGCCCAGCAGCCGGAAATTATGCTCCTGGATGACTACTCCATTGGCCTTGATGCCGGCTTTCGCCGGCTGTTTTTAGATGACATGCGAGAGTATCTGGACAAGCAAGACAGGACCGTTTTATTAACCTCCCATGTGATCCAGGACATGGAGGGATTTGTTGATGAAGTGTTGTTTTTGGAACGGGGCGGCAAAATTTTGACCACCTCTCTTGCCAACTTTCAAAATAATTTTCACTGCTATCGGATACCGTGCAAAAAAGAGGATGCATTTTGGTCTGAACTTGAAGCGGACAATCCTGTGATCAAGAATATTGAAACCCATACCAACTTTGCAGACCTGTTCAGTTTTGCAAAAAAAGAGACCATTATCGATGTTCTGGGAAAAAAGGGCATTGGTTTTGATCTTGAAGTGCTCCCCATGTGCCTTGAGGACGCCTTTATCGGCTATACAGGAAGGTATTGAAATGATCCGGGCAATATTTTTGAAAGAATTTTATAAAATTCGATGGCTATGGCTGATGGTTTTTCTGGTTAATATTGGGGTCTGCATCCATGTTTTTCTTACCACCCGGCGGTTGTTTATTCTGGATCACCCGGAAATTGTTTGGTATCGTGTCCTCCACCTGGGCCAAATCCACTATGGGGCATTCAAATATCTGCCCCTGCTTTCCGGTGGTATTCTTGCCCTTATCCAGTATCTGCCGGAGATGTGGCAACAGCGCCTTCGCCTGGGGCTCCACCTGCCGGTTCCCCCACATCGGCTGATATTGATCCACATGGGGGTGGGCCTGATCGCTTTGGGTCTGGCAATGCTGCCGGTTATGATGACCCTGTCAGGGGTGATCCTTCGGTTTTTTCCCCTTGAAGCGCTGCAAACCGCAGTGGTAACGGTATTGCCCTGGTTTTTTGCCGGGATCGCGGCCTACCTGGGCGGTGCCCTGGTCCTGCTGGAGCCTGACTTGAAACGCAAAGCCTATAATCTGATCGTTGCGGCCGGTACGGCCGGCCTCTACCTTCAACCGGCAGAACCCGGACAATATGCCGGTACCATTATTCTCATGGTTCTGCCCCTGGGGCTGATGATCGTATCGGTTTTTTTGCCGGTCTATCGATTTCGGTACCGGAGGACAGCCTGATGAAAAAACTTGCCGCTGTAAATTTTTTGATTCTGGTTGTTTTTCTATCCTCCGTTTATTTGCCAATGGTGTATGAAAACATATGGTTTGATGAAATTGAAAAAACCCATCTGTTTTACAGTCCGGTTACCAAAGAGTTTATTTTTAAGGAAAAAATTGTGGGGGAAATACCTTCTGGTGTCCGGGAAAAAGCAGAAGACCACCACGCCCAGATCTGCTATCAAAAGGGGGGCGGCAATTTTATTTCACGACTTGAATTTGAAAAACTGCTGCCCTTTATTTTTTATAAAAATATGGAACTCTGGGGGCTATTGCCCCTTGAAATGAACGGTCAAACATTTGACAAGCAGACCATAAAAGAAAATCGCAGGGTTCTGGAACTTTCATCCCGGCACATCACGGGGAACAGACCTGAAACACCTGTCTGGCCGCTGCTTGAATCAAACCCCGGCCAGGCCCGGCTGGTTTTCCCCGATGATAGGTTTCGTGTGACCGATAGGGCCATGGAATTTATCAATGCCGATTTGAACAAAGTGGATCCAACGCTGACGGCTCAATTCACCCGGGCATTGCGCCGGGAGGGGTTTGTTTTTCCCCCACGCTCGGTAAATGGAAAGTTTACCATACTCAAACCCTTTGATGAGGGGGTATTTCTGGTTGACGATAACTTTAGCGTTTTCCATGTTAAGCGGGTGGATGGAACCCCTAGGGTTGTTAAAACCCCCATCCCCCAAACCCTTAAAACCCGGTATATTAAGGTGGCGGAAAATAAAGCCAGAAAATTTTACGGCTTTTTGCTGGATCAGTCCGGTGGGGTTCATCTAATGTTACATGGGGGATATGGATTGGTTCCCCTGCCGCTTAAAGGGTATGATCCGGATAAAATGGACCTGAAGCTAATTTCCAACCCCTTGTACAATACCGCCGTATATTCCGATGAAACCCGCATTTATGCCGTTGCAATGGATAAAAATTTTGCTGTGTTATCCTTTTTTTCCCATGCCATGTCCAGGCAGAAAATCACCCGGGCCAAACAGGTCTATGCTGCCATCTTTCCCTTTGTGTTTCACCTTGACACCCGGGACAATGCTTTTTTCTCACCGGGATTTGAGTGCAGCGGCATGTCGGGTTTGATGGGCCTTGGTGCATGTCTGGTCTTTTACCTTGCCCGGGCCGGATTATCCGGCCCCAAAAAAATCCGTCTGTTTGGCGTTTTTCTGGTGGCGGTGACCGGTATTTACGGCCTGATCGCACTTCAGTGTTCCGGTTTTGAAAATTAAAATGAGCGATTCATGATAAAAAATATAATTTAAACCATCAGAAAGGCGGGGTCAAATCAGGCCGGCCTGAAAGAAAGGATACCCAATGAAGCCATACCCTATCCAGCCCCAAACTTTGAAAAACACCCTCAGCCTTATGACTGCCATCCTGTGTATCTGCCTTTGGCTGCCGCAGATTTGTGGCGCCCATACCCTTTTTTTGCAATCCGCCCGGTATGTTGTTCATGAAGGCAAGGCAACGCCATTGTTTTTTTGTTATGGCCACCATACCCCGGTTTCCGATGGTATCAGAGGAAAAAAACTAAATAATATAACCCTTACAAACCCCCAAGGTATCTCACGGCAGATACCCATTCGAAAAGAGACCGGGCTGCATTCTTATATGGTGCCCTATGATCTACCCGGCACATGGATGCTGACCGCTGAAACAAACCCCGGTTTTTATACGGTTTATATTGACCAGAAAGGGAAAGAACGCCATGCCATTAAACCCATGAACAAAATAAAGGGCAAGGCAAAAAAAATCATTAAAAGCATTTATGCAAAACAATATACCAAAACCTATGTTGCCTGTGATTCACCCTCAAAAAAAGAGTTTCAGCGAAAAGGCCTTGATCTTGAGCTTGTCCCGCTAAATGATATGTTTTCACTCGAGCCCGGGGATGCGCTGGCGCTTGAAGTTTTCCACAATGGCAAACCCTATGATGGTAAGGGAACATGGGATGCGACCTATGACGGGTTTTCCACCCAGGCAGAGGATTTCTATTATGCCCGGACAAAAATGAGCGGCAACCGGTTTTCCATTCCCCTCCCCCAACCCGGAAGATGGTTTGTTCGCTATTTTATCAAAGTTGATGCCCCGGAATCTGAAATGAAAAATTATAAACAGCTCAAGCAGACCGCGACATTGACATTTCAAATAGACAACAAACGAAAAAGGCCTAGAAAAGAACATTGAAAAAGGCATCTTGTCATTCCCGGTGTCAGCATCCAGGTGTTGCCGGTTCCATTAATGGAACCTGCAACGGTAAAGTTATGGGAGAACCTGTGTTTTGTAAATGTGACTATACTGCTCCGGAAAAAGGGTCCCATGATATATTTGGCCGGTTATCCTATGAGGTCAGCGGCGTTGCAGAATCTGAAACATTATTCAAAATAATTCCGGTAAAACCCGGACTTTCGTTATCTTTTATCGCAAATTTGACCCGGGATTATCCCCGGATTGAATTTGAGGTCAAAAATACCCCTGTGGAGTTTTCCTTTTTCCTTTCAGGTTCCTGTGTCCAAAGAATTAACGGCCTGACCCCTGAAAAAACCATTGAATTAGTCCATAAGCCAGGCATGAATACGGTCTCATCACTTCCCAATATTGCAGGAAAGATGGATGTTGACCCGAGTCAGTCCCTGGCATGTGTGGGCCTGAAAATTGATCAAGGCCTTTTATTTTCCTATTTGGAAGAAAAACTGGATCAGGTATCTCCAAAAGTTCTTGAATTATTTGATAGCCAAAAAAAAAATTGTTTTTCCGGCCCCATGAGCCGGGAAATGGTCATAACCGCCCAACAGATAATCCATCCGCCATCCTATACCGGAAGCGCAAAAACTCTTTTCTATGAAAGCCGGGCCCTGGAGCTTCTGGCCATGCAGCTTGAGCTTTTGGCCGGTAACGCATTATTTTCAAGTCCCTTTCACCTGAGCCGGTCAGATCTTGAGAGCATCCATAGGGCAAGACAGATCCTGCTGAAAGATATCCAGAACCCGCCAAGTATTGCAACCCTTGCACGGCGTTGCGGTATCAACGAATTCAAGCTGAAAAAAGGGTTTAAACAGACCTTTAACACTACCATATTTGCCTGCCTTAAAAAATATAGAATGGAAACGGCCTGGCATATGTTCACGGACCAGGACCGGTCTGTGACCGAGGCTGCCTCCATGGTCGGATACACCAATATCAGCCATTTTAGTGCCGCCTTTCGAAAACAATTCAATATCAGCCCGGGAACCTTGAAAAAAAGCGGGAAAATCCGACAGGCAAGCATTCCCCCCGAGCCGGACAGGATCTTTTAAAATCAACCCGGAACCAGGGTGCAAAAAAGATGGCGTTGAAAAAAGGAAAATTTGTTTTGGATATTCATTTTTTACTCAAAAACAATTCAGGGTCTTTAAAAAAGGTATTATCATCACAGGCAAGTCACCATGAACGCACCATTGTCCTGCCTTCGGACCTGGGCTGTGGTGTCATCCGGAAAATACGGCTTGAATGCGGTATCGAACTGGTCCTGCTCAATTATAAACCATCAGGATCTTTGGTTTCGTCAGTACAAGACGCCACCCCTGTCTTTGGGTTTAATTTCTCATTGTCCGGCAAAACCGCCATGACCCTGGGCATAAACTCCGGCCTTTTCCTGACCCAGGGCCAAAGCAATACCTTTTATTACCCGGAAAAAACGGGAACCTGCCAAGACCTTTCTTCTGATCCTATCATAAGGGTTTCCATTCAAATCCAGCCCCGGGTATTCAATGATATCATGAAACATGACATGGAAAAAATACCACCCGGGCTCAGATTTCCTGCCCAACAAGGATACGGCCGTCACTTTAACGCCGTTGACATCATCACTCCTTCCATGCAGTCTGCCTTAAACCAAATCATCCACTGCCCGCACCAGGGAACAGTCCGTCGCCTGTTTCTGGAAGGCAAAGTCATGGAGCTTACTGCCCTGAAGCTTGAACAACTGACCTGGGGGACCCATTGCAAATCCATGGACCCGTCCTTGAAATCAGACGATTTAGACCGGGTCAAAGAAGCCATGATAATTTTGTCAAAAAATTTTCAGGATCCACCCACCCTTTTTGAACTGTCCCGCCGGGTGGGAATGTCCAGAACAAAATTATTGGTTGTCTTTAAAAAAGCCTGCTGTAACACCCCCGCAGGCTATGTTCGCAACCATCGCCTTGAAAAAGCCAGACAGCTTCTGGAAAACGGAGAAATGAATGTTTCCGAAGCCGCCTATTTTGTAGGGTATTCAAGTCTCAGCCACTTTGCCTCGGTGTTCAAACAATACCACGGCATTCTGCCCGGCAGGCTCCTCCCAGCCCTTGTAAACCAAGATTGCATTTGACCATCATAAAAATGAATTCCAGCGTTAGCAGAATATTTTTTTTGACTCTATAATCACTGATTATGAATCTGACCTTCCAGGAAAAACAGATTTAATCACTTTATTTACCATGAGACAAAAGGAAAAATATATGAAGATCAAATTTAAAATAGGGCTTGTCTCACTGCTGGCAGCCGGACTTATTTTCGTCATTTTTGTTCCGCCATCCCCGGCCTGGGGGAAAATTACAAACAGTCGAAAAGTCGATTCCATAACTGTAACCGCCCAGAAAAGAGAAGAAAATCCCCAGGATATTCCCATTAGTATGGATGCCTTTTCCAGCATTCAAATCGAAGATGCAGGGGTTACAAAGATGACAGAATTAACCCGATTCTCCCCAAACCTGTTTTCCACCCCGAGCATGGAAAACAATTCCATTGTCATCCGGGGCGTATCCACCCTCAATGCAGCCTTGAACCCGGCAGCCGGCATTTTTGTCAATGACATCAGTTATCCTTTGAACCGCATGCAAAATCCGGATTTGATGGACATTGAACGAATCGAAATCCTCCGGGGCCCCCAGGGAACCCTGTATGGAAAAAACACCGAGTCCGGCGCCATCAATATTGTAACAAGACAGCCGGATAACGATCTTAAGCGGAGGGTTTACGGTGAATACGGGTTTTATGACAGCACCAATGGAAATATACCCCTTTACCGGGCAGGGGGAAGCATCAGCGGCCCTATTCAAAAAGATACCCTCTTTATGGGACTTGCCTTCCAGGCAAAGAAATCTGATGGATATATGAAAAATATCCATAACAATAACGATAAGGCCGCCAAGACAGACCGAAAAACCGGGCAAATCAACCTTCGGTGGACTCCGGCCCCGGAATGGGAAGTTTCATTTATCGCTGATCTGTCTGAAAATCAAGAGTTTCATGGTACCCAAAGATATGCTGACGGCCCCGGACAGAGTAATCCATATAAGATCAACTGGAACGGCGGCAATGACTGGAAAGAGGAAAACAACAACCAGGTGATCCGGGCCGGCTACAGGGCCACCCATTTTGATCTTCTTTCCATTACCAGCCGGAGCGACTACATCATCGATTTTGTCAATGATGCCGATTTCGGTCCCTTTGATTATCAAAACCAGGACTGGACCTTTGACACCCTTTCCTGGAGTCAGGAAATCCGGCTGAGTTCTCCCAAAGAAGCAAAAATATTTCAATGGGTGGCAGGCCTGTACGGAGCCGCAGACGACACCCGCGTAAAGGCCCATACCCCGGCCTATGCATCCATGCGCGACACACATATGAACAGCGACACCCTGGCAATTTTCGGCCAGGGCACCTATACCCTCTATGACCGACTGCATCTCACTGCTGGGATGCGCTACGAATACCAGAAGCTTAAAGGGGAGCAGATCAATCGTTTTGCGACAGATCCCTATTATGACAGGTCGGATACCAATAAGGAACTTTTGCCCAAGGTGTCGGCCGCATTTGACCTGACCCGCACCATTATGGCCTATACCACAATTGCCAAAGGCTTTTTGTCCGGCGGGTATGATTTTCATATGAGCACCAGTGCCGATGACCTGTACTTTAAGCCCGAACATACCACAAGTTACGAAGCAGGTTTAAAAACCTGCTTTTTTAAAGACCGGCTCACCTTTAATGCTGCGGTTTTCCACCTTGACATTGAAGACAAGCAAGTGGTCGAGTGGCCTGTGGGGCAGCCGGTCACTTCCAGGGATGTGACCAATGCGGGCAAGGCCTCATCAGAGGGGGTTGAACTTGATCTCAAGATACGCCCCTGGTCCGGGTTCGATATTTTTGCCGGATTCGGATATACCCGGGCCCAATTTGATGACTGGACCATTGCCCGTTCCAAAGGAGGTACCTACAGCTATGAAGGAAACGATCTGCCCATGGCACCAAGGTATACCTTCAATGCAGGCGCCCAGTACCGGCTTCAAAGCGGTTGGTTCGTCCGGGCCGATCTTCTGGGCACCGGAGACTATTATACGGATTCTGAAAACACCCAGAAAATCGACGGATATGAAACCGTTAACTTCAGAATCGGCTATGAACAGGAAGACTGGGATATTGTTTTGTGGGCCAATAATGCCTTTGACAAGAGATATATCATCAGCAAGGCAAATTATCTGGGATCACTGGTCCAGGATGGAGAGCCCCGGAGCATTGGGGTGAAACTGACCTACCGGTTTTGATGATGAAAATACATACGTTTTCCCGAATACCTAAATTGTTATCACATCTTAATGGAGAAAAAAAATGAACAACCTGATGAAAGGGGCTTTCCTGGCCCTGTTCCTTGTTTCCAATGTCCAGGCCCATTCCCTGTGGGTCAATTCCTTTGAATCCTTTGCCCATAAGCCGGGGCATACCACCGTTGCCCTGGGTTGGGGCCATTCCCTGCCCATTGACGACATGCCCAACAGCGTCAACGCCCGGGTTGTCCTGGAAAAATTTTGCCTGGTTGATCCAAATGGAAACAAAACCCGGCTGAAAATGCCCGAAACCCAGGTAAAAAAACCCTTTGTCTCCACCCGGGGATTCGACATATTTGATGCGGATATGGCCTGCCAGAAAATTGCCCTGAAAAAAGATACCCCCAAGGGGGTGTACCTGATTGAAGCGGTCTCAAAAAAGAAATGTTACACCCGGTACACGGATAAAAAGGGCAGACAGCGGCTGGCTTTAAAACCCATGAATGAAATTGATGATATCCAAAAGGTCATGTTCTCCGTCCAATACCAGGCCTTTGCAAAATCCTATCTCGCCGTTGGCGAATGGAAACGGCCAAAGCCTTGCGGACACGGCCTTGAAATCACCCCATTGACCGATCTTTCAAAGGTAAGGGTCGGAGACCTGGTGGAATTCGACGTCCGGTTTAACGACAAACCCTTATCCTACAGTCCCACCAGCATAGAATATATTACCGCCCATGGTTCCTCCTTTGGGTTGGCGGACGGGTTTGCCCTGTTCTCCTATGTTTCGGCGGGCAGGGCACAATTTAGAGTGCAAAGCGCCGGCCAGTGGCTGGTCAATATTTTTCACAATGAACCAATTACCCAGGACGGCCCCCTAAAGGCGCTTTACAACAAGGTCACCTCGGCCAATTACGGTGCCACCCTGACATTTACGGTCAAATGATTCCCATGGGTTGCCCCGGCCCGGGGCAACCCATGACAATAAGTTTGATCCGGCACCCTAGGGACCCTGGGCGTTGCATTGCTGGGAGTAGGCAGCGCTTTTACTTTCAAATTGATTGGCCTTGTCTGCATAGAATGAGCCCTGGCCGTTTATATCAAATTTTCCCCTGTTGTCTCTGTATTTGAACCCTAAAGAATAATTATATCTTGGGGCGAAGGGATTATCATTATTGGAATAATCGCCTCAATTATCTCATTTGTCCTGTGGGCTTTTTTTCAATTGCTTGCGCCGTTTATTCTCGCTTGTTTTATCACCGATCCGCAAATCGTAGCAGATGGCGTAATAAGGTTCCGGGCCTTCCAATCCACATTCTTCTGCTATGGCTTCAGGATGATCCGGAGGCTTTTGACGGCAGTGCCCACAACCCGAACAGAAAATTTTTATGCAATTTTATGTATTATCTTGAACAAACTCGAATAGAAGGAGATACAAATGATCAACTAAAACGCAAGGCCATATCGCTTTTGGGAAAGATTCAAAAACTACCGAAGCGGATTATGAAATATTTCAACCATCCAAAAACCACTTATGCCGGGGTGACTATTTAATTGCCTGATAATATCAGCATTGGCCGATCCCTTTTACAGCATGTATTTTTTTTTGGGCCTGCCCGGGAGTCATGCCGAACCTTTTTTTAAAGGAATGAATAAAATGACTCACATTCACGTATCCGATATGCCCGGCGGTTTCGGAGATATTTTTTTCACCGCTTTTCAAAATTTCCAACGCTTTTTCCATCCGATACCGGTTGAAATAATCTAAAATCGTTGTTCCGAATTCTAGTTTAAAGCCTTTTTTAAGTTTGAGCTGATTAATCCCTGCTCTTTTTGAAAGCTCGGCTATGGTCGGGGGCATTGTGATATCCTTAACCAGCATCTCCCTTGCATAAAACAAATTTCGTTTGTCCTGGGGGGATAGCTTTATTTCATAAACGGATTTATTTTTTTGCGCCATTAATTGAAAAAGCTTTAAGCAGATAAGTTCGGTTGCCTTGGACTGCAAAAAAAGTCTGTTTATTGAACAATCGACACTATAATTGAGAACCGATGCCGCCGCAGACATCATTGAAGGGGTAAGTCCTGAAAAAAATCGATTGCCCCCCTGCTGTGATTTTTCATTGTAAAGAATATCATAGAAATCATTGGGCAGCCGTTCTGCATCTTCCTTTATATAGTCCTTAAGAAAGCACTCATCAATCTGAATTCCGATACTGGAAAAGTATACTTTCGGAGGAATTTTAAGGGTTCCCCTAAAATTGGACTCTGTTTTAAATTTTACACCAGAAGTTCCCGGTCTCCGATTCATATGTACAGGAGATGCGCCAGACTCGTATATCAGAAGCTCGCTTTCCCCTGAAAGGTTGAAATTAAAAACAATCGGGCTTTTTTTAATTTCGTAATTTATTTTCAGACCGGAGTCACTGCAATAGTTAAACAAGCTAATGGAAAGCCCGTCCATGACCTTAATATTCTTGTACGCCTTTCCAAGAATAGCGTCCGTAGTGTATTCATATTGTCTTTTTGGTCTATCGAGCTCTTTGGTGCCCATCGATTCGATATATCCGGACTTAAAACGGGTATTGGTATACAACATCTTTCACCTCTGTTTAAAACCAGTTAATGGCCGTTTTTGTCCCGGTTGAGAACACTTACCGGACAATTCAACGCACTTAAATGAACAGCCATTGAGTCTTTAATCAACAAAAATGTATGGAATACCGGGGCGGGTAAAAAAACCGGACCCAATATTTATGATCCGGGAATTTCCCTTTTATCCGAATGGATCGATATACCATCCTTGTCCTCGGGATAGTATCGAAATTATCAGGCAGGTCTTCTGACTTCCGGTTCACCCTACTGGCTGCGTCTTCCCGGAGATTGACTCCAGTGACTTTTTGCAGCGGTCGTCACCGATTACAGCGGCGGGCCCATCCCTGATTTGCACAGGGTTCCCTTATTATGCCTTTTGGCACCTGATAATTTTTGTACACCAATCTCTTTATTTTAAAATATGGGTAAAGTCAAACCAAAGTTCAGCATATCCAATAGTGAACTTTTTAATTTAAACTGCCTTATAAAAGCTTGTGATGAAATGTGTCCTGCACAAAAAACCTGACCGCTTGCAATTAACCTTTTTTGTCAAAATTGTCGATTGACGCCGGCAAGGTAATAAATGCATATCTGAAATCCGTTGTTTCTAAAAACGGTATCTGAAAGTAATGCCAAAAGTCATGGGACCCCCGGCCTGGCCTAGGGGATCGGAACCGGGAAACTCAAAGGCCCCGGTCCGATAGTCCGTATCAAACAGGTTACGGGCCCATAAAAGGATACCGTACTTATCACTTTCCAGTCCCAGGCTCAGGTTGACCCGGTGGTAATCATCTTGTTCCAGGGTATTGGCATTATCCCAGTAAAAGGCACCAGTGCCGGTGAGTTCCGGCCGGATGAAAAAATCCCAATTATGGGCCAGGGGCCGCCGGTATGTCAAGGCCAGATGGTAGGTATAGGAAGGGGACATCAGGGATTTGTTACCGGCATCGGTTTCATATGTATCCTTTTTATAATAAGTGTTGAGTAAACCAGAGTAAATTATGCCATATCTTATTAAGGTGGGTCTAACATCTGCTGATCAGATTCTGTCATTTAATGATATTCAGTGGTATTTCACTAACCTTCACCCGTACTGGTAAAAAAAACAAAAACTATTTCTTTTTTTAACGTTGCTAAAACCTTGACAATGTTTTTATGCCGTGAAATATAATCTTTCTAAATAAGTTCAACCTAACTTAATGGGTATATATAATAAATGTTCCTTAAATAAGACACGAAGAATTATGATGGACTACCACGAAATCACACCGATGCATCAACGTGAATCGAAAAAAACCGTTTCAAAAAAAAAGAAGGAAGGCCATTATCAGGAAATTCGGTTTGATTCTGGAATTTCCGCAACAATCATGGATTACAACCTTTCCAATTCCATTATATCAAAGGTTGAGACTTCAAAGCCTTCCTTGGGATTTGGTTTCTGTCTTTCGGGAAAAACAAGGACCCGTATCAATTGTTTTAAGGATGAATTTATCATCCAGGGGGGGCAGAGTGGGTTTTATTATTTTCCGGAAATTAAGGTTGACTCGGAGATTTCCTCAGAAGAACGGGTGAAAAGAGTGGCGATAAATATGCCCCTTGAGATATTTCAAGGGCTTATAGCCGAAAATCCCGACATCATTCCCAAGGCGGTGCAACGCCTGATCAAAAAGAATCCGGAACCTTTTCGCAGGGTTGAGAAGCTGACGCCATGGATGCGTAGCCTTCTTATGCAGGTCCTTAATTGTCCCTACCGGGGGTTGGCAAGGCATTTTTTCATCGAGGCAAAGATCATGGAGCTGATAGCGTGTAAGCTCGATCTTATGGCCAAAAATCAAGGATCGCCTCAATTGGCTATAAAATTAAAAAAGGATGATATTGACCGGCTCTATTTTGCCAGGGAGATTCTTCGTGCAAATAATGAGCAGCCCCTGGAACTGCTCGAGTTGTCCCGCAGGGTCGGTATATCCCGCACCAAACTATTGAAGGGGTTTGTTTCCTTGTTTGGGAAGACGCCCACTTCCTACCTTCGCGATATACGCATTGAAAAGGCCAGAATGCTTATTGACCAGGGGCAAATGAGTTTGACAGATATTGCCCATTTTGTTGGGTATTCAAGTTCCAGCCATTTTACCAAGGTGTTTCGAAACTATTTCGGAGTAACCCCGAGTCAATACGCTTCAGCACCGGGATGGCCTCCGGATAAAATGTATTTTTGCGCTAAATAAAAACATTTTGGTGGTAGCCGCCTGATCCTCACCTGTGGTTTATATTGGGCACAAACATTTTGATCCAACTTAAAATGTTTGGTCACAAATACAATAAAACAAGGAAGGGGTGCCATGCGGTCTTTTAAAAAAATAGGGGTCAAAATTTCAGTCGGTTTATCAATGATGCTTATAATGGCATCTCTCTGCTATGGGGAGGAGGGAGCGCGAAAGGAGACTCAACTTGATTCCATAACGGTGACAGCTCAAAAAAGAGAGGAAAATGTTCAGAAAGTTCCCATCAGCATGAATGCATTCGACGCCATGGAAATAGAGAGTGCCGGCATGGAAAATGTTTCTGAGATGACCCGGTTTGTTCCCAATGTGTTTTTTAAAAAGGCCACCATGGAAAATATCATTGTCGTCCGTGGCGTCTCTTCGGTTGATGCCTCAACCGTGGGACCGTTGGGGGTCTATATCGATGATGTCAATTACCCCCTTCATTTCATGCATAACATCAATCTTTTTGATGTTGAACGGGTGGAGCTCCTGAGGGGCCCCCAGGGAACCCTTTACGGCCGTAACACCGAGTCTGGGGTGTTAAATATTGTGACCCGAAAACCGGACAACCAGTTTCGAGGAAGTATTACCGGAACCTATGGTGTCTATGATACCTCCCATGGAAACGTCCCGGAATGGCAAACCGGAATAGGAATCAGCGGGCCTGTGATAAAGGATACGCTTTTCATGGGGATCAGTGCCCAGATAAAACAGGGGGACGGATTCATGAAAAATACCCGGCTTGATAGTGAAGATGCCGCTGGAATAGACCATCAGAATCTGCGGGGCAGCGCCCGGTGGATGGCTTCCGACCGGCTGGAGCTCTCTTTGATGGCAGATTATGGCCTGTCTGATGATAAACAGGGGCTTTACCGGATCTTCACCAGTGAGGGGGGGCTTAAAAACGATAAAAACACCGAGATGAGAGGGTTTTACGATTCAACGCTGGAGCAGGAGGGATCGGGGCAAATTTTTAAAGCCAGGTATGAGGCAGACAGCTTTGACCTTCTGTCCATAACCGGCCGGCGGGAGTATCGGCAGGACTCTCTCCTTGGAACCGGTGTGGGTCTGAATGATTACGGGGATAATAAATGGCGGTTTGACGATACCCTGTTAAGCCAGGAGATAAGGGTTTCCTCAAAAAATGAAAAAGGAAATCTGGAATGGCTCTTGGGGGTCTACGGCTTTCAAGAGGAAACCGACATATATTTCAGAAAATTCAGCGATTTACAGATTCGGGATACAAGAGTAGAAAAAAGCGGGGCTGCGGTGTTTGCCCAGGCCACCCTCACTTATTTTGACAGGCTTCATCTTACCGCGGGCGGCCGCTATGATCATCTGGAACTTGAGGGAAGCCAAAATTTAAAAGGAATGGACTGGGGCGGAAACGATATCTCAGCAGATTACACCAGGGATCTTGATTACAATGAATTTCTCCCCAAAGCCATGGTCTCCTTTGATGCCACAGAGGATATCATGCTTTATACCTCAGCTGCCAAAGGTTACCTTGAAGGCGGTTACAACTATGCCCAGGCAAACGATGTGGATGGGTTTGTGTTTGATCCTGAATACACCTGGAACTATGAGCTTGGTATAAAAACCAACTGGTTTAACAATCGCCTGCTGGCAAATTGTTCCCTTTACCATATCACCATGGATGACAAGCAGGTGTCAGAGTACACTGCGGGGGGTGGCATTGCACAGATCAGCAATGCCGCAGAAGCGCACTCCCAGGGTATTGAACTCGAGGTCCGGGCCCGGGTGGCCCAGGGGCTGGATCTGTTTGGTTCCTTTGGGTATGTGGATACGGAAATTGACGAATGGAATGCCGGTTCCTCGGATTTTTCAGGGAATAAAATGCCCAACACCCCGGAATATACCTATAGTTTAGGAGGACAATACCGTCATGTCAGTGGTTTTTTTGGCAGGGCCGATCTTTTGGGCACAGGAGAAATGTACGGGAATGTGCAGAACGATTCCCATGTTCAGCTGGATGCCTATGCACTTCTCAATCTTCGTTGTGGGTATGAGTCAGATAGTTATGATATTGTTTTCTGGTGCAAGAATGTCTTTGACAAAGAGTACTACACCTCTGCATTTGATTATGGTGATCCCAGTGAATCCATCGGGGTTGCCCAGAATGGAGATCCCAGATCCTTAGGTGTTACCGTCACCTATAGGTTTTAATTTCCACTTCTCCTGGGCCAAATTGGGAGAGCATCGAGAAAACCACGGGAGGCCAAAAAAATGCAGCCCTGACCAAGGAAACAAGCAGGACCGGGGGGTCAGGGATGATATCGTGGAAATGTTTCTGGAACAGGTTTGCCCAGGGGAAGAGGTCATGGTTTCCCTGGTAAATATGATCACACTGCGTCTGAGCTCCCCTTCCCTGCCGATAGAGCCAAAAGTCGTTCACATTCCGGCACCTGCCGGAAAAGGATGTATCCGGTCTGGGGCCCAGTCACTGAAAATCTTTTCATTGTCTGAACCGACTTAAATAAAACTGCCAATTCTGCAAATTATATTCCTGTGATATCAACCCCGCTAAATTGCATGCTGGGGAGTTGAAATGAGGAAAAGGGATATGGATCATTGCCAACCTGGGTTAATGAGTTCCATAGTTCAATCACGTTTCCGGAAATATTGATTTCATTGATCGGTTCAGCCAGCCTGCCCTGGTCTATTAAAATCCCCTGCAATCCAAAAGAAAAATCACCAGTGGTGGAATTTGAATTGCCGCCAATAAACCCTGTTACCAGGATTGCTTTTTGCAACCCCTGGATCATGTCATTGCAGGATTTATTACCAACCTGGACCAGGATATTCCCGTTGGAGCCTGAATTGGGTTCCCATCCGAGCTTTTTTCCGTAATAAGTATCAATATAAAATTCTTTGAGAATACCTTTTTCAATGACGATTCTTTCTTTCATTTCAAGACCTTCATTATCGAAAAATTTTGACCCAAGCCCTCTTTTAATGAAGGGATCATCTATAACCGTCAGCTTTTTTGAGGCAATTTTTTTGTTGAGCATGCCGCCAAGAAAGGAACTCTTTTGCTGTATAAATCTGGCCCTTAACGGTCCTGACAGCATATTCAGAAGTTTTTTGCAGTTCCTGTTTTCCACAATAATGTCATATTTGCCCGACTTGATTTTTCTTTGGCCCAATTTTCTCAAAACCCTTTCAGAGGCCTGACGGCCAATGGTTTGCGGATCAGGAAGATCTTTAAAAAACCGGGCCTGAACCCAATTCCAGTCTTCAGGCCTGGCGTCTTCATCCCTGGCTGTAACCGAGGCACCTGTCCAAAAAGATGTAGAGGCGGACTTGCCAAAAAATCCATTGCTGTGAACTTTAGTCCGTTCAATACATCCATCAGAAAATCCCGTCTCTACTGATATGATTTTATCACTCAATCCCCTGGCTGCATCCTGAATCTCTTTTACAGTCTTAATTCTATAATCTGTTGTCAAATTGGAGTGATAATCGTCAAATAGCTCGAGCTTTCCGTCCATGTCCGACGGATAATATTTGGGATCAGGAAGGCTTCTGTATCTGTCCTGGCTTAGATATTTTGTTGCCAAAACAGCATTTTCAATAAAATCCTTTAGAGATGATTTGCTTAAATTATTGGTAACGTGGGAGGAATACCTGGAGTCTGAATATATGTCTAAGGATAGTGAAAACCGCGTGTTTTCCTGAAGATTTTCCAATTTATTATTCCGGTATTCAACATTAACCTGCCGCCCGGAAAACAGGTCCACTGCAACCTCATCAGCTCCTTTTTTCAGCGCACACTCCATGGCCCATTCAGGCAGATCCGACCGTTCCTGCTTATTCATAATTTTTTCCTTGTATCAATTTAAAAGGTAACAAAATGCTTTTTTTAAAATTTACAACTGCCATATTAAACACTGACACCTCCCACCGTTATCTGGGAAACCTTAACCGTTGGCAGACCCATTGATACAGGAACAGTTTGTCCGTTTTTTCCACAACTTCCGCCACCTTCGTGCATTTTCAAGTCATTTCCGACCATAACGATATTCTTCAGCACTTCAGGGCCGTTTCCAATGATGTTCACATCCTTGACAGGCTTTGTAAATTTCCCATTTTCGATTAAATAGCCGGACTTCACATAAAATGTAAAATCTCCGCCGCCAATAAAAACCTGGCCGTTTATAAATGTCTCCGCATATATACCCTTTTTGACACTTGCAATGATTTCCTCTCTTTTATGGGGACCCGGCAGCATGTAGGTATTGCGCATGCGTGGAAGAACAGGGTGGCGGAAAGACTGTCTTCTGCCGTTTCCGGTTGGCTCGACGTTATAATGCTGAGCACTGATCCTGTCATGCAGGTAGTTTTTTAATATGCCCTCTTCAACCAATACGGTTTCCTGGACATCATTTCCTTCATCATCAATATTTATCGTTCCCCGGCAATGGGGATTAACCCCGCTGTCCACAATGGTCACAAATTTTTTGGCAACCGGTTTATTCATTTTATCACTGAAAATGGAGATATTCTTTCTGTTGAAATCTGCTTCCATGCCGTGGCCTATGGCTTCATGCAACAGAATCCCACTATTTCCCGGTGCCAGAACCACCTCCATTTGCCCACCTTCAAGCTTCACCGCCTCAAACAATTCTGTGGTTTTTTTAACAGCCTTGTCTGCAAGATACTCCATATTTTCAGGTGTCAATAAATCCATTCCCTGTCGTCCTGACAAGCTTGCAAAATTTTGTTCCCTTTTTTTATTTTCTTCGGCAATACAGGAAACGCCAATTGTAATCATGGGCTGGTAATCCCAGGTCACCCGGCCTTCTGAATTGGCAAAAAGGATATGGGATGATTCATCCACAAAAAAAATATTTGACTTTATTATCCTGGAATCAAGGGCAAACACCCTGGAATTTAAGTTTTTCAGGCAGGGAATTTTCTGATCAATGCCAACATCTTCCCAGGGTGTTTTAATTTTATAGTAATCAGGAGTCTTGTGCAGGCTCAGGGGAACAGGATCTACTTTTTTGCCGGCCGTGGCGATATTTGCCGCAGTCGCTGCAGCAAGTTTCATGGCCTTGAGTGTGATCTCTTCGGTAAATGAATACCCGGTCTGATCACCTTTGAGTACCCGTATGCCGACACCGAAACTGATATTACCATGGGCGCGGTTAACGGAATTATCCTCCAGGGAGATCTGATTTACGATGCGGTGCTGGAAATAAAGGTCACAATAATCCCCGCCTTTAGCAAGGGCGGCCTGCATAACAGCCCTGAGCATCTCTTCTGTGACACCAAAATATTCATAATAATTTGCCTGCTTTTCCCCTTTGGACAAGGCAAATGCCCGGCCGGGGTGGAAAAAGGGGGGAATAAAGACGGCAGCGGCAAGTCCTTTTACACCTTGGCCTAGAAAAGATCTTCTTGTGATATTTGGATTCATTTTCTCTCCTGTCATTTCCTTTTAGAAAATGATTTATTTTTAAGACAGTCAATCATGATTGCTTGACAAAGTAAAAGTAAGATAACTTTTTGTCAATATTAATATTGAGTTAGTCATAGCTAATCAATTCCGTGATGCAGATAATCCTGGGGCAATACAGGCATGTCAGTGGTTTTTTTGACAGGGCCGATCTTTTGGGCACAGGAGAAATGTACGGGAATGTGAAAAACGATTGGATCTCAGATTGTTCTGCCGGCAGTATTTTTTTAACTCCTGGCTTTCAACAGAATCATTTTTAAAATGTTGTCACCCGGCACAAGCGTTTCTAAAATTTCCAGCAAAGCAAAGGGAAGCCTGTCCGCCAGCATTATGGCCGGTGTCTTTCCAAAAAATCGTTTGCAGAAGTTTTTGTCTAGGACCATGGTATAGAATGCTGATTTTTTTAAATGTTCATACATTGGCTCGGTCCGTTCGCTGTTAACGTCAAGAATAAGCAAATAACCACCCGGACTCAGCTGTCTGCCGGCATTTGCCAGAACCAGGTTTTGTTCTTTCCTGTTGAATTGTGCCAATGCCGTTGTAAATATGATGATATCGTAGGTTCTGTTTTCAGGTAATGGCTCGAGGGCATCCTGAACAAAGTAATTGATCCTTGGATTTAATTTGTTACAGAACTCGATTGATTCTTCGTTGATATCACAACCGAAAACTCCGTCAGTGTTTTCCGAGATGTTCAAGAATTCCCGGGTTAAGGCACCACTGCCACACCCGACATCGAGCAGGTTTGTTCTTTTCAAGTCATGGGTTCTGGCGATCGCCCGGTAAGCTTCCAAAAAAGCGAAATCGATGATGCGGTCGCTGTATTGCCTGGTACGCCCGAGCCAATTGCCGGTTTTTTTTTTATCCATTGTGTATCCTTGCAAGGAGCAGCCAGCCGAACCGCCCTTCTTTGCTTCTCCAATAAGGCACGGCAATATCAAAAAAAAGTCTTAATCTGTTCATTTGAATACTTTATTTCTTCGGCAATGGCTTTGGCCGTGTGGATTTCATAATCTTATTTTCCCTTAACAGATAGTCCTATACTGTCTGAAAGAAATTGTTTTATATGCCTAACTTTTAGTGGTGTCAATAAAAAAATAATTATAAGCTCAGTACTGTTTGTGTGGCTTTTCGTTTTGTAAACGTCTAACAAATACTCTCCTATAATTTCTTTCCTCCCGTGACATATTGAGCCAATTTTACAATCAAAGGCGGTTGGACAATGTCGGAGAGATCGTCATCATGCTGTTTGACCCCGCCTGGAATTTTGATAGAGAACTGAGGAAATCCTAAGAAGTTAGTGCTTATTTTTTTTAGGTCTTGACAAAAAGTTAGTGGTGGCATACTTACTCTCGCTATTAATGAATATCGCGCCTTTCGAGGCGCTCAATGCAACTGACAAGGTGGCTGTATTCTTGATATTTGAGACGATAGTTAAGCAAGATAGTCAGCACAGATAATATGGAATAATGAACGTTAAAATGAATTTAGATAGAATAAAAGGAGAATTTAGATAATGCGTATAAACCCCCAAATGATCAATGCCGTTTTTGTGGGAGACCAGCTTGTCGACACTGCAAGCTCTTTGGGGATTTACTCCCGGGCAATGTCCACGAGCATCATTCCCATGATTGAAACCAAATACCCCTGTTGCGCACTGATCGAGTGCACCCGTTGCGTCATGACGGTAAAGCACAAGTTTTTTATCAAGATTGTTGAGAAGATGGCGGTTGAGCGTATCGTTCTTGAGGACAATGGAAATGAGGCGTTAAATCCTGCGTCCATGGCTGGAGATCTCAGACAAAAGGGGTTTCAGGTCGATGTGGTCGATTTTTCAAGTGGAATTTTAAATGCGCTTGCCCAGGCCGGCCGTATTTTCAACAGGGAAAAGGAGGCACAAAAGGTTGTCCTGGAATATGAAAAAGATATGCAGGCGGTTCAGGCCTTGATGAACCGGAATCTGGGCAAGAGAGTGCTTGTGCTCCTGGGTATTACCAACCCCCATTATAAAGACGGCTGCCTTTTGGTGGAAGATCCCGATACGGATGTTGACAAAAAAATATTGTCACCCTTGGGATGCATCAATGTTGGCAATTATTGCATGAAAACAAGTGAAAATTGCCCCCAGGACACACCGATTCGTTTGATTGACTCCCTTGAGGGTATCCAGGAAGCAGCCCCCGATATCATAGCCCTGACAGGAGACCCATCCCCTGCAATGCTTGCATTAAATCTATTTGTCAACACCAGCAGGGATGCAGATAATGTTCCTGCCATCAGGTCCCAGGCCATATTTACCCTTCCAAATTGCAACCCGGGCGAGCCGTTGTCACAGCCGAAGATCCAGAAACTGTGGTGTGATGCTCTTTTTAATGCCCGTTAATAATACCAGAGGAGATTAAGTTCATGAAAAAGGTCAGATTGATAACATTGCTGTTTATGACCCTGATATTGCTGTCTGGGTTAAACCAGGTGTTTGCCAGGGAGGTGCCCCGGCAGGGAGAGGTGCCGGTTAAAGACAATGAAAAAGAAGAGCAGCAAAAGGTCGGGAAGCAAAAGGATGGGACGGAAGAACCCCTGCATAGCCTGGCATTGGACAAAATTGTTGTTTCCACCACCAGGGGGGCAACCACGGCCTTTGAAGCACCTGCTTCAGTGCTTCTCATAGATTCCGAGGAACTCAAGAGGACACAGTCTTCAACCCTCAAGGATGCCTTAAAGAATGTTCCGAATGTAAATTTTACCGACGGTAACATGGGGGTTATTCAAAAGCCGTCCATTCGCGGTTTGGACCAGGATCAGATCATTATCAAAGTAGATGGCGCCCGGCAAAATTATAGAAGTGCCGGGGGGATCGGGCGCAACCCGGTTCCATTTGACCCTGAGCTGTTAGAGGAAGTTGAAGTTCTGCGAGGTCCGGCTTCGGTTACCCATGGTGGCGGCGGCATTGGCGGTGTTATTTCTCTGACCACAAAGGATGCCGCTGATTTTCTCAAGCCGGGCCAGCGCTTTGGCGCCCTGGTCAAGGGCGGTGGCCAGAGTGCAGACAGGCAGTATTTCAGCACGGTTTCCCTGTATGGACAATATAATGACCTGGATATTCTGGTTTCCGGAACCTATCGCGATTTTGATGATATGGAGACCAGTGATTCAGAGGCCTCCGATTCCTTTGAACGCGACGGCAACAGCCGTTCCGGGCTGTTCAAGATTTCCATGATTCCCAATGACCAGCATCGGGCATCAATCACCATAAACACCTATGAGGATGATTTTTCTTTTAATTCATCTGTACCAGCCGAGGCTTCCGAGTACGAGACAGAACAAAACAGGGTCTCGGGCAACTGGTTCTGGAATAAAGGGGACGGCATGGTGGATCTTGTGGCCACAGCCCAGTATACACAGCGCACCAACCGCATGGAAAATGATTATCGTGATATCGAAGATGATTTCAACTCCATGGGGCTGGATGTGTACAACACCTTTAATGGCCAGATTTTTGATTTTCTTGATGCAGACCTGACCATTGGCGGAGATTTCTATTTTGATCACCAGGAGGGGACTGATTATGGAAAGCCTGACGCTTCAAGGCCGGATGCAGATTCCAGGGATTATGGAAGTTTTGCACGCCTGAAACTGACCATTCTCGACCAATTGGAACTCATTCCCTCTGCCCGCTATTCAGCCTTTACCCGTGAAGCCCAAAATTCCATTTTTGATGCGCCGGAACTTTCAGACAACCGCATATCCCCGCAAATGACCGTCAAGTGGTCCCCGGTAAAATGGTTTGACATCTTTGGCTCTTTTGCAGAGACATACAGGCCTCCCACCATGGATGAGATTTATTTGGAGATGTTTTATCCCATGCCTCCTGGTAGGCCTGACATACGCGTGCTGCCCAATCCCGATCTTAAACCTGAAACGGCAAAAACCTGGGAAGCCGGGGTGGGCTTGGGATTTGACAGCTTGTTTAGCACAAATGATCCTTTGCGTTTTAAATTTGTGGCATTTACCGAACAGGTAAAAGATTTTATCACGCCGACCAAAACCCCTGTCATGACGGCTACGTCAATGGATTACACTTCCATTAATGTTGGCAAGGTAAACCGAGATGGGGTTGAAGTGGAAATGGACTATCGCTACCATTCTTATTCGTTCAAGGCATCCTACGGCAAGGTAAATGGAAAGAACGCAGATACCAACGAGCCTGAAGGGGAGGTTCCCGGAACTTTTGCCCTGGGCCTTGGCTGGGATCTTGCTGATAATATTTCTTTGTACTTGAATTCCAGGTTTGTGGAAAAATCCCAAAATGCCTGGGGCGACAAGGTTGATGCTTATAATGTGCATGATTTTGGCCTGGTATGCACCCCAAGAAATAATATCAGGATTGACCTGGGCGTTGACAACCTGTTTGACGAAGAATACAAAAATTATTATGGCGATGTAGACAAAAGCAGGAATGTAAAACTCTGTCTTTCCGTCTCCTTTTAAACCCAAGTCACAGCCCGGTTTCCCGGGTTGTGGCTTTTATTTTTACAGGAAAAAATCATTAAAAAAACAATTAAAAATATTGTCCACCGGCAGCCAATGGTATGGTTACTTGTTTTACTTATGGTGCTTGGGAGTATGGGGGTAAGCCATGGCAAAACCATAAAGACCCATGCCCTTTGCCTGGGTGGCGAGCCTAAATACGGCCAAAATTTTAGCCACTATGGATATGTATGGCCCAATGCCCCCAAGGGAGGTGAATTGCGTCGTTTTTCAATTGGCGCATTTAATAAATTCAACCCCTTTATTCCCAAGGGACACCCTGCGGCCGCAGGCGAACTGACAACAGATTCTCTCTGTGTGCGTTCTTTGGACGAATATTATACGGTTTATGGTCTTATCGCCCAATATATGGAATTTGCCCAAGAGGAAAATCAGCGGTCCTGGATCATTTTCCACATCAACCCCCTGGCGCGCTTCCATGACAACGTTCCCATTACAGCCCATGATGTTGTTTTTTCCTTTAATACCCTTAACAATAATATCGGCAACGGGTTCAGACGTTTTTTTCAGCATGTAAAAAAAGTGGAAGCTTTGGATGATCATCGTGTGAAATTCAGTTTTTCTTCCGGCGCTTCCAAGGAGCTGCCCCTTATTGTTTCATCCCTGCCAGTCTACCCGAAACACTGGTGGACAGCCCACGGTCCCACCCGAAACTCCCTTGAAATCCCTGTTGGCTGCGGTCCCTATCAGGTCAAATCCTTCCGGTTCGGGCGAAACATAATTTATTCCAGGGTAAAAGACTATTGGGCGGCAAATCTGCCCGTGTGCAAGGGGCTGTACAATTTTGACACCATTAAATATGAATATTTCCGTGAGCCGACCGTGGCGCTGGAAGCCTTTAAGGCCGGGCTCTACGACATGCGCCTGGAACTTAGCACCCGCCATTGGAAAGCGCTGCAAAACATTGACAATGTGGTTGTCCGCAAACTCAAACATGAGCAGCCCCGGGGCATTGAAGGCTTTTTTTTCAATACAAGACGCCCCCCCTTTGATGATCCTAAAGTGCGTAAAGCGCTTTTGCTGGCCTTTGACTGGGAGTGGACAAATGCCCATCTTCTCCAAAACGAATTCACACGCTGCAACAGCTATTTCATGAATTCAGACCTTTCTGCTGCAGACAACAGCCCGGACGGACCTGCAGGGGCTGAGGCAGCTTTGCTTGCGTCATACAGGGACAAGATTCCACCTGAAATCATGGGCAGTGTTAAAAAGCTTCCCTCATCACAGGGGGATGGATTCAACCGCAGCAACCTGGGCCTGGCAGCCGGGCTTCTAAGGGAGGCTGGCTTTTTGGTAGAAAAGGGCTGTTTAAAGGACAGCCAGGGTCAGTGTTTTCGGTTTCGTCTGCTTACCGATTCCCAGGCCATGCAGCGAATCGCATTGCCATGGATCCGCAATCTCAAGCGCATGGGCATCCATGCCAGTGTTCACCTTTGTGACAGTGCACAATTTATCCGGCGCATGCAAGATTATGACTTTGATATGATTGCATCGGCTTATGGCCAGAGGATCTGGCCCGGTCAGGAGCAATTGCTCTATTGGCATTCTGATTTCAAAAAGATGCCTGGCGGCAGAAATTTTATCGGACTGGCTGATCCCATTGTTGATGAACTGGTGAAAGCGCTTGTGAATGCCGGGGACAGAAAAAGCCTTGCCGGGGCGGGAAGGGCCCTGGACCGGGTTCTCATGCAGGGTGATTATGTCATTCCTTTGGGGATTTCAACCACCTACAACCTTGCACTTCACAAGCGCATAGGGATTCCAAAAATACGCCCGGGCTTTGCCCTGGGACATGAGAGCTGGTGGGCAATTCCCGCCGAAGAATAAATCAGGTTCACACGCCTTGCCCAAATTTTTTAACTGAGGATATACAATGCAGTCATATATTTGCAAACGCCTGTTGCTGGCATTTCCCACGATCCTGGGAATTCTTGCCATTAATTTTTTTGTGATCCAGCTTGCCCCCGGCGGCCCGGTGGAACAGATGATCGCCAATATGCAGGGAACTGGAAACGCTTTGATGGAGAGGGTTGTCGGGTCAACCAGCGATACCCTTTCCCATGCTTCGGAAAATCTTGAGCCCGAAAGTATTTTACGCAGCACCGACGGCATGGACCAGGATCTTATCGATGAAATACGCCGTTATTACGGATTTGACCGGCCCATTGGGGAACGGTTTTTTTCCATGCTTAAAAAATATGCATGCTTTGACCTGGGGGACAGTTTTTTCCGGGATATATCGGTTGCCGAACTAATTTATGAAAAAATGCCGGTTTCCATTTCCCTTGGCCTGTGGAGTACCCTTCTTATATATTTGATTTCCATTCCCCTGGGCATAGCCAAGGCCGTCCGCAGGGGGACTGCCTTTGACGCATGGACAAGCTTCGGCATTGTTGTGGCAAGCTCAATTCCCGCTTTTTTGTTTGCGGTTCTGCTGGTCATTCTTTTTTCCGGGGGCGCATGGCTCAAGCTGTTTCCCCTGCGTGGCCTGGTTTCGCCAGGATTTGATGATTTTGATACCTGGCACAAGATTCTGGATTATTTCTGGCACATGTGTCTTCCCATCACAACGCTTGTGATTGGCGGCCTTGCCGGGCTGACAATGCTGACCCGCAATGCATTTCTCGATGAAATGGGCAAGCTCTACGTCATTGCGGCCCGGGCCAAGGGACTGACCCAGGCACGCATACTTTACGGCCATGTGTTCCGCAATGCCATGATGCTGGTTATTTCCGGTTTTCCAGGTGTTTTTATCGGTATTTTTTTTACCGGTTCAATGATGATTGAGATTATTTTTTCCCTGGATGGCCTTGGGCTGATGGGGTTTGAGGCGGCAATGCAAAGGGATTATCCCATTATGTTCGGAACCATGTATATTTCAACCCTGATGGGGATAGTGCTGCGTATTGTAAGCGATATAACTTACACACTGGTGGATCCCAGGATTAATTTTGAGGCGTCTGTAAAATGATTTCATCCCGCAAATTTGAGTTGCCAACACTTTGGAAGAGGCGCTGGAGCACGTTTAAGAAGGATAGAAAGGGGTATCTGGCTTTTATTGTTTTTATAGTGATATTTATTGTCAGTCTGTGCTCGGAATTCATTGCCAATGACAAGCCTCTGCTTCTTTTCTATGACGGCAAACCTCACTTGCCAATATTTCAGGTTTATGCAGAAACAAAGTTTGGCGGCAAATTTCATACAGAGGCAGACTATCGTGACCCCCATGTGCAGTCGCTCATCAATGAAAAAGGCTGGATGGTATGGCCCCTGGTGCGCTTTAGCTATGATACGGTGAATTATTCGGTCAAGGGCAGCTTTCCATCCCGGCCAAGCTTTGAGAACCCTTTGGGTACGGATAATTCAGGCCATGATATTCTTGCGCGGATTCTTTATGGTTATCGCCTTTCCGTATGCTTTGGTCTGTGCCTGGCCCTGTTCAGCTCTGTTGCCGGGGTGATTGTAGGGGCCTTTTTGGGCTTTAAGGGCGGCTGGTTTGACATTCTTGGACAGCGCTTTATTGAGCTGTGGGGAAGTATTCCAATGATGTATCTGCTGATTATCCTTTCAAGCCTGATGGAGCCTGGATTTTTTATTCTAATGGGAATCATGCTCCTTTTCAGCTGGATGGGCCTTGTGGATGTTGTCCGTGCCGAGTTCCTCCGGTGCAGGAATCTGGACTATGTGTTGATTGCCCAAACCCTTGGGGTGCGAGAACATTCCATAATTTTCCGTCATGTGCTTCCCAATGCACTGGTGGCGACCACGACGTATCTTCCCTTTATTGTTAACGGTTCCATAACCACATTGACCTCCCTGGACTTTCTCGGGCTGGGGCTTCCCCCGGGTTCGCCCTCCCTTGGAGATCTTCTTGCCCAGGGCAAGGCACATATGGACGCACCCTGGATAGGACTTTCCGCCTTTGTTGTCCTGACCTTGCAATTGACATTACTTGTATTTATCGGCCAGGGCGTGCGTGACGCAATGGATCCGTATAATGAGGAGCTTCCATGAACAAACCCCTTTTGGACATTAAAAATCTGAGTATATCAATAACAACTGCTGACAACCTTGCGTTTCCGGTTACAGATATTGATTTAAAGATGTATCCGGGCCGTACCGTCGCCCTTGTGGGGGAATCTGGTTCCGGAAAATCGATTCTTGCCCGTTCGATAATGGGACTTTTGCCCCAGGTGGCAAGGATAAGCGCAGGCTCTATTGATTTTGCAGGCCAGAATATTGAAAAGATTGGAGACGAGCAATTTCGTTTTCTTCGGGGCAGCGAACTGGGTATCATTTTTCAGGAGCCCATGAGCAGCCTGAATGCCCTGCATACAGTGGAACAGCAGGTTGGAGAGGTGTTGCGGGTACACCAGAAAATGGACCGGCAAAAGGTCCGTGACCGGGTGCTTTCCATGCTGGAACTTGTTGGAATAGACAATCCGGACAAAAGGCTTTCCTCGCGGCCCCACGAGCTGTCCGGCGGCCAGCGTCAGCGTGTTGCAATTGCCATGGCATTGATCAACAATCCTAAACTGCTGATTGCGGACGAACCCACCACGGCCCTGGATGTTGCCATGCAGCAGCAGGTTCTTGACCTATTGGCTTCTCTGCAAAAACGGTTGAACACTGCAATCTTGCTTATAAGCCACGATCTTAAGATGGTGGGTGATGTGGCAGATATCGTTTATGTCATGCATTCGGGTAAAATCGTGGAACATGGACCCATCCGGAAAGTTCTGGAATCTCCCAGGCATGAATATACAAGGTTGTTGCTTGGCGCAGGACAGAGGAGCCGTCCTGCACCTCTGCCCGAAAAAAGCTGCGACCCGCCTCTGCTTGATCTGGCCGGGGTAAATGTACGCTTTGGTTTGCAAAAAAACATATTCGGCAGGGAGAAGAGCTGGCTGAAGGCTGTGCAAAATGTTTCATTTTCCCTTGGCCGGGGAGAATGCCTGGGCCTGGTGGGAGAATCAGGATGCGGAAAATCAACTTTGGCCCGTGCCATCCTGGGGCTGCTTCCCTGGGAGGGGCAAATCAAATTCCGGGGACAAAACATCAGAAAGATGAAAGGGCGGAGGCTGCGAAAAGCCAGGTGCGATCTGCAGACAGTCTTTCAGGATCCCTTTGCAAGCCTGAATCCGCGCATGATAGTTGCAGATATCATTACCGAAGGCCCAAGGGCTCATTTTAGTATTTCCCGTGAAGAAAAAAATGTCCTGGCAATGACTGCCCTGGAGGAGGTGGGGCTTGACCCTGGCATGTGCAGCCGATATCCAAATGAATTTTCAGGAGGACAACGCCAGCGTATCGCCATAGCAAGGGCCATCGTTATGAAGCCTGATTTGATCATACTGGACGAGCCAACCTCCTCCCTTGACAGAAGCCTGCAGTTTCAGACAATAGCCTTGCTGAAAAAACTGCAATTAAAGCATGAAATGGCCTATCTGTTTATTACCCATGATCTGGAACTGGTAAAAATTTTTTGTCACAATGTGGTTGTCATGAAATCCGGAAAAATTGTTGAGGCCGGGTCGGTAAGCGATGTTTTCAGTACCCCCCAGGATCCATACACAAGCAGAATATAACTGCGTCAATATTGGAGAAAATATGGAAAAAGAGATTTATTGGTCAAGGTTTGCAGAAGATTTTGAAGCAAGAAATACCTATGTGGTGGGGGATATTGATTTGCAGATCCTGAAAACTTGCCTGGAAGAACAAAAAAATCTTGGCCACACACTTGAGCTTGGCTGTGGAAACGGAACCTATTCAAAAATTCTTGCCAGAAAGGCTGGGCAGTTCATGGCAACAGATTTTTCCGAAGAAATGGTTTTAACGTCCAGGTTCAGGCTTGCTGAACATAAAAATATCTGCGTTACCAGGGAAAATTGCCTGGAACTGTCTTTTGAAAAGTCAAGTTTTGATACCCTGGTGATGATTAATCTTCTGCATGTCATATCCTGCCCGGAAAAGGCTTTAGCAGAAGCCATGCGGGTTCTCAGGCCAGGGGGGCGAATTGTCATTGCAAGCTTTACAACCCAGGGAATGGGATTTTTTTCCAAGGCAGGCATGATCTATCGCTATTTGAGAACCTATGGAAGACCGCCTGGCTCCGGCAGAACCCTGACCCTTGAAACAGCCCGGGATATGATTGAAACAGCCGGGTTTAGACTCGAAGATTCCAGACTGATAGGTAAACGGTGCAAAATTGTTTTTATGGTTGCCCTGGCCGGAGGGTAAGGCCACTGCCGTTTATCCCGGGGATAAACGGCAGTGGCCTTGTGCCTGAGATACAGATCACCGATTGTTTACAGAACAGAAGACAATCAACTCTATATTAGAAACGGTATCTGAAGGTGATCCCTAGGGTACGGGGATCTCCTTCCACAGCTTTCAATATTCCGCTTCCCATCATTTCATCCAATGCCGTGAAATACGTCTGATTAAAAATATTTTTACACCAGAAAATCAGGTCAAATGATTCGGTCTCATATCCAATTCTCAGGTTGACCAGTTCAAAGGCCTTTTGCTTCATGCGGTTGGCCGGGTCCCCGTAAAAGGATCCGGTTCCGGTAATGTCTCCTCCCATGAACAATCCGTTGCCCAGGCGATAGGTACTGCCTAATGAAAAGGTGTACTCCGGGGCATAGGGCAGTTTGTTTCCTTCATAATCAATGGTTCCGGTTTTGGAGGCATAGGACCACTGGTCAATCTCGGTTTTCAGGATGCCAAGATTGACAAATGTACTGAGACCGGGAAGGGGATCCGCCTGGATGCTGAGTTCCCCGCCGCAGGTGTGGACCTGGCCGGCATTGTTGATATCCGGGGCCATGGGAACCCCAACGGCATCGGGGTTATTCACGTCGATCTGCTTGTCCCGGATATCCACATAAAAGAGGCTGGCGTTGATGCGAAGTCGGTTGTCCAAAAAACTGGTTTTGATGCCGGTTTCATAATTCCAGGCGTATTCCGGGCCATAGGTAAAGGTGTCCTCTGACATGACCATCGAATAATTGTATCCTCCCACCTGATACCCTTTTGCGGCAGAGACATAAAGTTTTGCCCAGGAGGTAGGGGTATATCCCAGGGCCAGCTTGGGCAAAAATTCATTGTAGGACAAATCCTGTGCAAAGGATTGAGAGGGGGGCAGAAAAGGCATCATACCGGTTTCGTTGTTAACAACCTGCCCCGCAAGTTCCTGGTGGTCCAGTCGCAGGCCGGCCGTCAGGTCAAAGGCCGGGGTAAAGTTCCAGGTGGCCTGGGAAAAAAGGGCATACCCCTTCATGTCAATATCTCCCAGGGGCTGCCAGAGCCTTGCGCTGCCACTGGGAATTCTGGCCCGGATATCCAGACCAGTGCCGGTCTCTTCAATAAAACCGTATAGTCCGGCCAGCCAGGTAAGCCGGTCATTGGTCCGGGAGGAAAACCGGATTTCCTGGGACCACTGGGTATCGTCAAAGGCAAATCCGGAATATAAAGGCCCGCCGTTAAAATCCATGTCGGAAGTAAAATTAATATCATAGGCCTGGCGGCTGGTGATGGCGGTCAGGTCCCAGGAGGTTCCCTGGTATTTTATTTTAAGATTCTGGACATCAGAACTTTGTTTTCTTCCCAGGCCCGGATCGCCGCTGTTTATGGTATGGGAAGGCGTGGCATTGGGTCCGTTAACCAGGCGGTAGACCCCAAATCCGTCATCCTGGTCCGACCCCCCGGCTGTAAACGAGATATCCAGGGCATCAGAAGGGGTGAATCTCAGGGTACCCCGTCCGTCCATATGGCGTTCCCTGGATGTCCGGCGATCATTGTCGGCCAGGTCGGTGCGAAAACCGTCTGAGGTAAGTCCCTGGAAGGCGACCCCCATAAAGAGACGGTCCTGAACAATCGGGCCTGAAACAGATGTGCCTGCCTTATAGCCCACGCCATCATTATCCGAATCATAGGAATAAATGTCCAGATTCACCTGGCCCTGGAACTGATTGTCCGGGGGGAGGGTCACCAGATTGATCAGGCCGGACAGGGTATTCCGGCCGTAAAGGGTGCCCTGGGGACCTTTGAGAATTTCAATGCGTTGAATGTTCAGTAGGTCCGGATTGGTCATGTAGCTTAGGGGTGAGGATACGCCATCCACATAAAATCCGGCAGGGGAAAAAATAGCACTTTTAAAGGAGGAAATGCCCCGAATGATGATGGGACTTTCAGCCGCATTGGTTTTCATGAACAGATTGGCCGACTGCAGGGTGACATCGGACATGGTTTTCAATTCATAGTCTTCTAGCTTCATCCGAGTGAACAGATCAATGGTCATGGGAACGTCTTGGATATTTTCCTCCCGTTTCTGGGCAGTAACGGTCAAAGGGTCCAGGGTCAGATTTCGGTTTGAGCCTGCATAAATGGGGGGCGTCCAGGCCAGAATCAGGCCCAGGCAGCTCAGGCAGAACAATAAAGGGTTCATCTTAAATTACCTTATTTTAAATAAAAAGTGATTAACATTGATCAGGGCTTTTGTGCCATGTCCAGTTCCATGGTGCCAAGACCGTAGAC
Organism: Desulfobacteraceae bacterium; assembly: GCA_016744295.1. Lineage (GTDB taxonomy): Bacteria > Desulfobacterota > Desulfobacteria > Desulfobacterales > Desulfobacteraceae > NBML01. Next base: position 105,921 of record JADGEQ010000015.1, read on the forward strand.
AAGGGGCCGGGACTGGATGGTTTTAAATCCCGCTGTTATGCAGGCCTGGGCAATATCACCCCGGTCCAGGCCCAGTTCCTGCCACATCATGGATACGGGCAGCCAGCTTAGGGCAATGGATTCAGGTCGGGTCCGGTTCTGGGTCATGCCGTCGTGGACACTGATAAACACCCCCCCCGGGTTGAGGGCCGTAAAAATTTTTTTCATCATGGCCCCAAGATCCTCCCGGACAAAATTCAGGCAGGCGGTTGCCATGATCAGGTCATAGCCCTTCCCCAGGGAATCATGGGTAAAATCACCCTTCTGGACGGCTATCCGCTCTTCCATACCTGCCTTTTTAATTTCTTCCCGGGCCACCCGGGTTACGGCGGGCCGGTCAAAAATGGTCCCGCTCATGGAGGGATGGGCACCCACCACGGCCATGGCATTGAGGCCCGGCCCTCCTCCCAGATCCAGCATTTTTGAAAAATCTAAAAATCCAGGGTGGCTGGAAATAATTTGGGCCAGGGCCGGGCCGGTGCAGGTGCGCTGAAAATTAATCAGTCCCAGGGCCTCTTTGGCCCAGATCCCTTCATCGTCTGCCTGGAGCTCTTGTTCCGGAGGCCCGCTTTGCAAGATGGACTCCATGTTCTGGAAAAAGGGCTGATTCCATCTGGCATGGTTGGCCAGATACTCTCCCAGGTAGGAGGGGGAACCCTGGACCAGGTATTTTTGGCTTAGGGGCGTGTTCCGGAACCCTCCTGTTTTATCCGTATCTGCCAGCCCAATGGCCACAAGGCCCCGAAGAAAAAACAGGGTGTTCCGGGGGTGGATGGCAAGTTTCTCGGCCAGGGGGCCGGGTTCCATTCTTTGGGTAAGATGATCAAATACGGCCAGGCGGATGCCTTCATGGAGCAGACGGGTATAAAACGCCCCCTGGTGCATTTTAAACAACAAGCCAAAATTTTTATCAGCAGTCATGGGATTTCCTTTCAGTATTATGTGTAAATTGAGGGTCAAATGATAAAAACGCCCGGTCCAGCGGACGCAACAGAGATTGAAAAAGCTGGTGGACGGGGAAAACAAAAGCCAGGGAGGCAAGGGTCAGGATTTGAAATACGGCGGTATATCCAAGGGTCTGGCCCATCCAGCCCCCCAGGATCACTGCGGCAAAGGTGGAAAAATGCTGGAAACCGCAGAGAATACCGAATCGGGTGGCGGCCCCGGGGTGGCCTGCGCTGGCCTGGAGAATCAATGCATAGATTGAGGACATGAGGATCCCCATGAGTAATTGTTCCCCCCCCACGGCCAGGGCAATGAACCAGCCGGCCCGGCACTCCCCTGAGGCCATGACCCATGAGGCCCCCGCCACAAGGGCGGTTGCCAGACATCCCAGGCTGAAAAGATGTCTGGCCGCCACCCTTTGAATCAGAACACTGCCCAGCCAGGTGCCGAAGATCGCCACAGGAGAGCCTGCCCACAACACCAGGATACCGATGCGGGCAGGAGACAGCCCCATATCCCCCAGCAGGGTAAACCTGAGCTGGTATCCAGTCTTTAGAACAAGGGCCATGACCCCGAGCAGGATAAAAAAACCAAGGGTTTGGGGGGACCGGATAAAGGAAAGGGTGTTGACCGGAGTACCACAGTTAATGGCAGAAAAAACGGATCTTTCCGTTAAAGGGACCCTTTCTTTGAAAATGAACAGGGGCAGGGAAAGAAAAGATAAGAAACCGGCAAGCAGGATTAATGTGGGGGCCCACCCAAGGTGGTGGAACAGGATCAGGAAAATACCGCCGCCAATCATGAACCCCGTAAAGTTGGCCCCCATCTGTACAGCAGATCCCAGGGCCCGTTCCCGGGGCAGAAGAATATCTGCGGCATACCCGTCCAGGGCGATATCCCCCAGGGCCAGGGCCGTGTTCATGGCCAGCACCAGGGCAAATACCGGGACCGTGCCCCTGTCGGGTGGGAAAAAGGCCAGAACGGACAAAATTGCCGGAACCAGAATTCGGGTGGGCAATATCCATGATTTTCTATGGCCAAGGCCCGGCAGAAAAAACCGGTCCACAAATGGCGCATAGAGGAATTTTAAAGCCCAGGGGGCATAAAGCAGGGCCAAAAGACCAATGGTAGCAAGCTCGATGCCGCACCCCCTGAATATCACGGGAAGGGCCAGCCATGTAAACCCCACCGGGGTGTGCTGCCCCAGATAGGCGATCAAAAAAAACAAGAGTTTGGCCGGGGGGGGCCATGATTCCGGGCATCTGCTAAGGCCTCTTGTCAGCCCGGACATCGGGCGGGATACCTGCATATATTTTCTCCTAAAATAATATACCATTAAATTTAACTGCTACTTTAGAAGAAATGTCTTGTCTGTGCTAACGATTGAATATCTTTAATTGATGATTTAATATTTGGGGCTATAGGAAGGGGCATCGTCCGGGCATGACCTGTCCCGGAAGGATGCCAAAGGCTCTGAAAAAGGCCTTGGCAAAATGGCTCAACGAATCATATCCCACAGCCAGGGCTACTTCGGTGACATTCATCCGGTTTTGTTCAAGCAATTGCCTGGCATGGTTCAGCCGCACCTCCCTGAGATGGGCAAAGGGGGTGGTGCCGTATATGGATTTGAATCCCGAAGAGAGTCGGTTGGGCGTCAATCCCACCTGACGGGCCAGATCAATCAGGCTGGGAGATTCATCCAGCTGCCGGACCAGGGTATCCCGGGCAGCATCAATACGCTCCCTTATGTCCGGTGGCAGGGGAACTATTTTTTTCTTTCCGGCCAGCTGGCCAAACTGAAGCCCAATGAGTTCCAGGGCAAGGCCTTCCAAAAGAAGTCGGGGAGTATGGGGCCGGGACAATGCCTCGACCAGGTAACCCAGGGTTGTCTGAATCCGGGGCGTATTTTTTCCCAGGGCAAAACAGCCCTGATTGCCCTGATCCTGGGCCGCCCGCCGGAAACAGGGGGGCAAAAGTTCCATATCCTGATCCAGGGAGGTGGAAAAACACTCAGGGGTCATGGTCAGGGTGACCACCCGGATGGGGTCACCGGGAAACAGCCGGGCCTTTCCCGAGGTGCCGGGTTGGAAGGCCAGGCGGTTCATTCCGGTTGTCATCTCCATTTCCCGGTCCAGAGAATAGTGATGGTATTGAATCTTTCCGGACAAGAAAAAGATCCATCCGAATCCGGTCGGCCAGGAATCCGACGTCATGACAATTGGGGCCGTGGGGGCATAGTCTGTCAGGTAAAGGGCAAACCCGGGCCGCAGTCCCACAACCTTCATGTGGCCGCAGACATGGGGAAGCTTGCAGCAGGTGCGTTCTCCTGTTTTTTTGGGAAAAAGCAAATGATTTTCCGCCGGGGTATCCTGGGTTTTTAAACAAATCTGCATGGTTGTTTTATCCTCCCTGGGCCGCTATTGTCTGATGATCTACTGAGGCTGAATGTCATTTCATAAAAGGTATTGGGATCTCCTGATAAAAGGAGTTCATCTACCTTTATCTTCAACCAAATTATATTACATATATTAAGTTATGCATTCCTTCAAGTGTTTTGTGTGTCAAATCATTACTTAAGGATGCAACATTGTGATTATTGTCTGATAATTTTGAAATATTTTTTTCTCTTTTTTAAAGCAGAATTTGGTGGTCCGTATTTGCTATAATACCCTGACCCGCATAAAGGCGGGCATTGATCCGGTACTGTAACAGATGCAAAAGGAGAAATAAAACCGGTTTTCCTCATTGTGAAATCCATGGCCCTCATTCTCCTTGAGCATATAGGGTAGGTCAATATTGCGTTTTTTCAAGGCGTTGACAATCTGCCCGGCTCCCGGTAATGATTTGTTTGGTATCCTCTCCGGTGCAAAAGCCGACACTACAGCTTCCAGATGATTGATGCTTATTAATGTTGCAGGGAAAGCCCCTCATGTGTACAGATCCGCTTATCGGATCAGTAAAATCATTGTTAAATAAAAGATTTACATTCGAGCCTTTGGAAGTGTAAATATCATGTCCGGGTAAACCAAGTTCTGTGCATGCCTGCCACCATCCGTGCTGGGTACAGACTACATCCGGCGCAATACCGTCGGTCAGCCTTGCCGCTAAGGTGATTTGACCATGAACAGTTTTCAGAATTATTGATTCTCCATCTGTGAAGCCCATCTCTTCGGCCTTTTTTCTGTTGATTTCTAAAAACGGATGCGGGTTTTGTTTTCTTAACGAGGGTATGCCCCGATGCTGAGAATGACAATACCCGCGTAATTTGGACGTGATAAGGAGAAAAGGATAATCGGTCCTGCTGATTCCGGCCTTTTGGAAAATTTCATAGGGGTTTTTCCATTCCGGCAGGGGAGCTTGTCCTATGTCTTTTAAAAGTTGCGAAAAAAGTTCTATACGGCCGGACATGCTGCCAAAGCCTTTTTTCTTATATTTTTGATATTCAAGAGGCTCTTGGATAAATATTCCACCATCCGCTTTTTTCAGATCTTTCAGTTTGATTTTTGTGGGTTCTAACATCGATTCAAAGGCTTTTTCAATGCTTCCATTCCAGAATTTATCAGTAAAACCGAGTCGTTTTGCAAGTTCAAAAATAATCCACAATTCATCTTTGCTTTCACCCCGTGGTTCGGCCGCTGGTTCGCGCCACTGTAATACCCATTTGTTATCCTGAAATTCGAGGGGGTAGCCGATACGGCCTGTCTCCCAAAAGGAAGCCGACGGCAGGACGATGTCGGCAAATTTTGCAGTTGGATTGATAGTGAGATCAATATGGACATGAAAATCCAATTTTTTGAGTGCATTTGCGGTCATCTTGCTGTCTGGATTGGCTGAAATTGTATTTGCACCAAAAACAATGAGTCCTTTAACCTGAAACGGATCTGCTCGTTCAATGGCTTTGCATATAAGGTAGGGTGGGACAGCCATAATTGTACCTGCCGGTCCAAGAGGATGCTCGGTGATGGCTATATTCTTTTTAAGCATATCCGGAGTGACAAATTCAAAACCAAAAGGATAGGCCATAGGGGGAATAGGAGAGTGTATTGTATTGCCCCCCTTTTTGTCATAGTCTCCTGTCAGCGCATAGAAGGTGCATATGGCTCGATTCGTTTGAGTCGCATTCAGATTTTGTTCTATACCGTTGAATGAATACCAGCATGCCGGGCTGTTTTGGGCAATCATACGAATAGTTTTTTCCAAAAGCCCCATGGGAACAGATGTATGCTGTTCGATAAATTCAGGCGTATACATTGCCACAGATTCTTTGAGCAGTGTAAAAACGGTTTTGTATTCCACATTTTCACCGTTATCAAGTCTGACAAAGCCTTTTCCCTCAAGGCAGGGGATGAAATCGGGCTTTGATCCCGGCTTATGGGGAACGGGCATATTGTCAGCGGGGTCTATCAGATAAAATAGATCTTGGTTATCCTCGGAAGAATCAACAAAAGAAACCCGAAGCAGATCTTTGGTGTCGCTTTTCACCAATAAAGGTGCATTGGTCCATTCTTGTACAAACCTGTCATCAAATAGTCTATGCTTGAGCATAAGATGGATCATTCCCAAGGCCAGAGCCCCATCCGTTCCCGGTTTAACCTGGAGCCAGATGTCTGCTTTGGCTGCAATCTCTGTTAATCGAGGATCAATAACAATTACCAATGCCCCACGCTTTTGTGCTGTTTTAATTTGCCAGTTGAGAGCATTGAATGTGTTATTGGGATTATGTCCCCAGATGAGAATGCATTTACTATTTTTAAAATCCGGCCAGCCCGCGGCAAAGTCATCTCCGGGTTTACCAAAGGTCAGGGCAGACCCATTATCCCGGTGCCAATTGCATATGTGGGTTGTTGTCATATGGTTGGGTGTGCCGTAGAGGTTGGATAACCGCCTTATAAATGATGTGATCTCCCACAAAGGGGAGGAGACATTGGTCTGGGAAAAAACAAATGCCTCTGCACCATATTGTGTTTTAATCTTTCCCATTTTATCAGCAATCGTATCCAATGCTTTTTCCCAGCTTATGCGTTTCCAGCCTGGATCAGCAGAACCTTTAGGATTAGTGCGCTCAAGGGGGTACTCAAGCCTGGCATTGTTATAAACCATCTCCGGCCCGGCCAGCCCTTTTGGGCAAAGTGGTCTGTAAAATTTATGCTCCCTGTCGGCTGTCACCCTGGTGAATTTACCATTTTCAATATGTGCCACGGCAGGGCAATTGCTGAAACACTGGGCACAGTAGGTTCTGATTTTTTTTGATTTTTTGATTTTATCTTTGTCGTTATAGCTCATATTGTACTCCTTGTTTTTCATCATAGAGGGTGGTTTGCAGCCAAGTGTATATCGACAATAGCCGATGCTAAAAAACATTGGCCGGCAGAAAATTGTTGTCCTATGACAATTATCTTTTTTTTGGGTTTTAAGATGATTGCTTTGCACTGGAACTGTTTTTACAACCAAGGCCTTACCTTTTTTGTTAGTATTCGACAGGCTCTCTTCTAAAATATTTTTTCAAGTTGTTTGAAATCTTCCAGGAAAATGGCTTCATGTCTGCAGGCTTTTATGCATAATCCGCATCCTAAGCATTTGATCGGGTCAATAACTTCAAGTCTGTTATTTTTATGATAAAAACAATTTATTCGTTGGAAGAGGGTCATTTCCTGTTTTTCATCTGAACTTACCCTTCTGATTTTTAATATTTTTTGGGGACATACTTCCTGGCAATCCCCACATGCTGAGCACCTATTCTGATTTATCATTATTTTTTTATTCATCAAATTTAATCCATTCATAATTTTATCATGCTTTGTATTGTATGTCGTTATGACTGCTATTCTATTTATACTAAATTCGTTGTAAATTTACAAAAAAAATTAATCCGGCAACATGGTTATCCCAAAAACGATTTTCTCCCTGATATCTTTGAAAAGGACATCAGATTCTTCATAGGCCATACGTATGACATGAATATTTGAAAAGGTAAGTCCGTTAAGTTCTTTGGATTTTGATTCAGGTCTATTGGTCATAATCTTAAACCAAAGCTTATGGAAAGCTGGATCAAAAAATTCAATCTGATCACTTGTTATTTTGTTGTTTGCCATTAACTCTCCAAAGTCTGGTGATTGGTTCGATGTAAAAACATAACTATGTTCGCTGTATATGTCAAGAAAATAGTTAAAAATAAGTAGGGGGCTTTCCCCTTTATTTTAGCTTGTGCCACTTTTCACCTGACTTCCTGTCCGAATCACACCCCTGTAAGGAATGCCGGGAACCGGATGTCCGGTGGAGAAAAACAGCGGATCACCATTGCCCTGTCCCTGGGTTGGAACTGAAAATTCCGGAGCGTCCGACCAGGGGATAGAATATTATGGCTGAATGGGTCGGTTTGAATAAAATGACTCACATTCGAGTATCCAATATCCCCGGCAGTTTCAGATATGTTTTTTTCGCCGCTTTTTAAAATTTCCAATGCTTTTTCCATTCAGTACCGGTTGTAATAATCAAAAATAGTGGTTTCAAATTCTATTTTAAACCCTTTTTTAAGTTTGAATTGGTTAATCCCTGCTCTGTTTGAAAGCTCGGCTATGGTTGGGGGATTTTTTATATCCTTAATAAGCATTTCTCTTGCATGAAACAGATTTTGCCTGTCCTGTGGTAATAACTTCATTTCAGGAATGGATTTGTTTTTTTGTTCCATAAGCTGAAAAAGTTTAAGGCAGATAAGTTCAGTTGCCCTGGATTGTAAAAAGAACCTGTTTATTGAAAAATCGACACAACAATTTGAAATCACTGCAACAGCTGTCATCATTGAAGGCGTAATCCCTGAAAAAAATCTATTGCCCCCCTGCTGGGATTCTTTGTTGTACAGAATATCACAAAAATCTTTGGGTAGCCGTTCGGCATCTTCCCCTATATATTCCTTAAGAAGATTCTCATCAATTTGAATTCCTATACTGGAAAAATATACTTTCGGAGAAATTTTCAGGGTTCCCTTAAAATTGGATTCTGTTTTAAATTTAACACCAGCAGTTCCCGGTCTCCGATTGATATTAACAGGAGATGAACCAGACTCCTATATCAGAACCTTGCTTTTCCCTGAGAGGTTACAATTAAAAACGATGGGGCTTTTTTTAATTTCGTAATTTATTTTTAAACCGGAATCCCTAGGTTTTATATATCCAGACTTAAAGCTGGTATGGGTGTAATTATCAGGCAATTGCTTCTCTTTATAAAAAAAATTTTAAAGACTACCTGAAAAAATCCAAACTATTTAAAATACCCCAATCCGCATAAAGAATACCCCAAAAGGTATTATTCCCTGCCAGACCCTTGCCACTAAGAAGGACTTTAGAATAAGGTGCCTCCAAAAAACGGAGGAAACCTTGATTTAATTGTTTCTGCAAAAGAAAGCAACCATAACAAAGCGAGGTAGTAACGTGTCATTTTTAAATACGAAACTTTTATCGGTTGGATATGTAAAGAGTGAAATAAACGAGATATCTATCCCGTTTAAGGACAATGACCTTAAATTTGATCCCCAGGTATGGTCACGGCAGAAATCCAAATCTTCAATTTCAAAAATAATTATCAATGAAGAGTTTGAGGATTGTCTGGATGGGATTGATGAATTTTCCCATATCGTTGTTGTCTTTCTAACCAACACACCCGAAGACACAAGAAGAACCCTAAAAAAAGTTCATCCCGCAGGGCGCATTGAAGTGCCGTTAAAGGGTATTTTTTCTTGCCGATCGCCTATCAGACCCAATCCTTTGGCAATATCGACAATTCAACTGATAAAAAGAAAGAGGAATACTCTGGTCGTTGACGGGCTTGATGCAATTGACAAAACGGTTATTCTCGATATTAAGCCATACGTGGGAGATACTAACAATATAGCGGCAACAGCAACGATAGCCCCATGGGTATCTGAACTGAATAAAATGATTCAAAAAGAAAGGGCTGGAAAAAATGTGAATATTTCCTCAGATACCCTGCCTGCCCCAGGCATATGAAAAAAGGAAAATAATGAAATTACCTAGAAATATTTTAAAAACTATATGTGCCCCTTGTCTGGTTGTTTTCTTTTTCACCCTGGCCCAGGCAGAAGAGAATAAGTCTATTTATGAGATTGATGACATAACCGTTACGGTGGATAAAAGAGAAAAGAATATCCAGGATGTGGCTGGCAGCGTATCTGCCATAGGTGCTATACAGATAGAGGATTCCGGGTTGGATTCATTTAACGATATTCATAATTATGTTCCGAATTTTATAAGCTACGATAAAATTGGTTTTGACAGCATAAGAGGACAGAGCAACATGGCCAGTTCGTCAAGGGCTGTGGGGATATATGTTGATGATGTATCTGCTAAATTTACAAATTTTTATGACATCGAACGGATAGAAGTTTTAAGGGGGCCCCAGGGGAATTTGTACGGCTTAAATTCAGCGGGGGGTATTGTGAATATTATAACCAAAAAACCAGACAATACCTTCAGAGTAAATACTGTCGCAGAATTTGGGAATTATGACCTCCAATCATATACAGCCTCGGCCAGTGGTCCTGTTATTAAAGAAACGCTTTTTATAGGCCTTTCCGGAAAACATAAAACACAGGACAATTATGTTGAAGAAGAGGGGGCGAACACACACAAAGATAGCGATATGTCCGGCAGAGTTCAATTAAGATGGGTGCCGTCAGAAAATACAGATTTTCTTTTTACAACAATCGATGAGGAGTGCAAATCTGATCGTGGCGTATGGAGTACCCTGGACGGAGGTCCATATAAAATTAAAAACATGGGCCTTGATGAAAAAACCAATTCATCAGACAATATCCGGTCCCTCAGAATTAAGCATCATGCCCCCATGTTTGATCTTACATCAATAACGGCAAAGATGTCAGATGAATCCGAGACGGCTTTCGGAATGGATTTTATTTCCGGAGGTGATAACCTCAAATCACTGATTGCAGAACACCAAAATGATAGATGGATGCAGGAGATCCGCCTTGCTTCCCCGGAAAAAGAAAATCCATTTCAATGGATTTTCGGCGGATCATACTTGAATGGAAAAGAGCAACTTTGGAATAATTTCCTCAAGGATACCGGAACCATGGCTGCTCCCACCGGAATGTATGCCAGCCGTATAACCGAATCTGAAATTGAGACAAACACGGTTTCATTTTTTGGGCAGGCAGGATATCGCTTTTATGAGATGGTGACGTTTACCGGCGGAATTCGTTATGACAAAGATAAAAGAACAACTGACTTTAAACAAAGTATGAACGGGACCGTTACTTCGGACTATGAGGCATCCACAACCTGGGATGCTTTTTCCCCTAAATTTATTGTTGATTATAGAGCCAATGATTCGATTATGACCTATGCCAGCGCTGCAAAAGGATATAAGGCCGGGGGGTATTCTCCCATTACGGGAGGAACGGCTGAAGATGCACTGTTTGATCCTGAATATGCATGGTCATATGAGCTTGGAATGAAAACAAATTGGATGAACAACAAAATCATTGCAAACATATGCGGATTTTACACAATCGTGGACGACATCCAGATAATGTATACGGATCCGGATACATGGCGGATAAGCTATAAAAATGCGGCAGAAGCAACTTTATGGGGAATTGAGATGGAAGCGATCCTTCGTCCGTTTGAAGGGCTGCAGGTGATGGCATCCTTTGGCTTGCTTGAAACCCAATTTGATGAACATGAAATAAAGGCATATGAGGGAAACAGCGTTCCCCTTGCCCCCGAATATCAGGCACAACTTGCTGCCCAATACAATTTTGTAAGCGGACTCTATATAAGGGGTGACGCTTTCTGGAATGGGAAAAGCTATTTTACCGAAGATAACCAGTTCAGCCAGGGAGCCTATATGACGGCCAATTCAAGAATAGGGTATGAAAATGATAATTTTAGTATCAATTTATACGTAAAAAATATGTTTGACCAAGTATATTATAATTTTGCCAATAAATTAGGTGGGGTAGATAAGGTCATAGGTGCTGAACCGCGTACCTTCGGGGTGCAGGTAACACTGAGATTTTAAGAAAAAATATATGTGTATGTCGGGATGGTGATTCACATGACAATTAATAATACCCGGGTCAAAGCAATGATTATCCCCTGGATATATACGAAAACCAAAAGAACCAAGTGTATGATTAGAGTCAAAAATGTATTAAAAACATATTGTTTATTATTATGTTTCATTGTCTCGGTTGCAGGAAATGCCCAGGGCAAACAAAATGAAATTACAATAACCGATGCCATGGGACGGGAGGTGTCAATTGAACAGCCGGTTAATCGTATCGCATTTAGTGGCACTTGTCTTGCTGAAGCGCTTAAAATAATGGGTGTTTGGAACAAAGTTGTGGGAAGGGGATTTCTTATTATACCGGATAAACAATTGTATCCGGATATCGAGAATATAACTGTTATTGGCATGGAACCTCCCGGCCCCTATAACATTAATTGTGAAAAATTATTAGAACTTGATGTTGATCTTTTAATTACCATTAATGTTTCATTAGAGGGGTTTCAGGAGATGAATGACAAAATCAAATCCCGCACCAAAGTTGTTGCTTTAAGCATGTTTCAACCGGATACCCTAAAAAGAAATTTTGAAATTCTTGGTGAAATATTCAACGCAAAGAAAAAATCCCTGGACTATATTAACTGGTCCGAAAATGTAATGCGTAAAATTATGGATAAAACCGCCACGCTTGCCCCGGCACAAAAGAAAAGGACTTTTTACAAGGGAATTTCCAGCAGGTTTGACGAAATTAATACCATGTCGGATAAATTTTCCGGCATGGCCATGGGCAATAAAATTCTGGGTAGTATCAATGTTGCATCAGATCTAAACAGCGCCTGGAGCGGGACGGTTGACCCGGAATGGCTAATGCAGCAGGACATTGATATTATTGTATGCCAGGATAGAATATTGAATGGTTATGGCACAGGCGTTGATAATAATGAGAGGGTCACATCTTATAGAAAAAAAGTGATGGCACTTCCTATTTTTGCATTCACTAAAGCAGTAAAAAATAACAGCGTTTACATGATAAGCCCTCAATTTTTGTATTCTCCAAGTTATGTAATATATTTTGCATATTTAGCCAAATTGTTTCATCCGGACCTTTTTCATGATTTTGATCCTGAATTGATACATCAAGAATATTTATCCCGTTTTATGGATGTGGATTATGACTTGAATGATCATGGCGTGTTTGTTTATCCCGATGCCCACAGGTGCGACAAAAAATGAGCGGTTTATCGGCAATTCAAGCAAAACGCATTGATTTGAGACAATCATATTTAAAGTACAAAAAAAGAAAACAATTGTTTGTTGGTATTCTGATTCCCACTCTAGTTGTTCTTGTAGGCATTGCTGTGTCAACAGGATCTGCAAATATTTCATTTACAGATGTTTTTGCTGTTATGTTAAAAAAAATTATTCCCGGATTAAACGTGGCAGCCGCCCATGCAGATATCATTATCTGGCAACTCAGGCTGCCCAGAATAATAATGGGCATTATGGCCGGCATGGCCCTGGGGTCTTCCGGGGCTGTTATGCAGGTTGTCCTTAGAAACCCTTTGGCTGATCCCTATATGCTGGGTATTGCTTCTGCGGCAAGTTTTGGCGCATCCCTGGCAATTATTTTTGGAATTGGGTTTTTGATGGATCCCTATTTGGTTATTGGCAATGCTTTTTTCTTTTCCCTGTTATCTTCCGGTTTAATCATAAATTTGTCGGGGAAAAAAGACGCATCCCCTGAATCTATGGTTCTTACGGGGCTTGCACTTCTTTTCTTTTTCCAGGCCTTAACAACGATTGTTCAATATTTTGGAGATGCAGATGCTGTTAAAGCTGCTGTTTTCTGGACTGTTGGAAATCTGGGTAAGGCTGACTGGAACAAAATTTCAATATTATTCCCATTGGTGATGGGCGGATTACTGCTTCTTTTCTGGAAATCCAGTGATTTGAATATCATGAATGCAGGCGATGCCACGGCTAAAAGCCTGGGGGTCAATGTCCGATTTACCCGGATTTTTAATATGATAGTGTGTTCATTTCTTGTTGCAGGTGTTGTAAGTTTTACAGGAACCATCGGTTTTGTTGGGCTTGTGGCTCCCCATGTTGTCAGAATGATCATTGGCTGTGACAACAAATTTCTTGTTCCCGCTTCAGGACTTGTGGGGGCTGCTCTTTTGATTCTTGCCGACACTGTGGCACGGACCGTTATGTCTCCGATAATTCTCCCTGTGGGCTCTGTTACCGCCTTTTTAGGCGTTCCTTTGTTTGTCTATTTAATAATTCGAAACAAGGAAACAAGCCCATGAAAATAGATATTTGTAATCTTGTCTTTTCCTATCCCGGAAAAAAAATTCTTGACGGTATAAACGTTACCATGGATGATTCTGAAATCGTCTGCTTGGTCGGACCCAACGGCAGTGGCAAGAGTACAATTGTAAAATGTATTGAATCTATTCTTGTTCCTGATAAAGGCCAGATATTTTTGGATGGCAAAGAATCCAAGCGTATGAAGAAAATTGATCTGGCTAAAAAGATAGGCTATGTTCCCCAAAGCTATAATTTTACCTTTTCCATGACAGTGTTTGAAATTATTTTAATGGGTAGACGGCCTCATTATTCATGGCAAAGCAGTATAATGGACACTGATATTGTAATTGATATAATCATCCTGATGGAATTGGAAGACATCGCTTTAAGGCAATTTAATCTCCTTTCGGGTGGACAGCAGCAACGTGTTTTAATCGCACGGGCTCTGGCTCAGCATCCGGAATTATTACTTCTGGATGAACCAACTTCAGCTCTTGATATTGCTCACCAATTGGAGATCATGGATATTATAACCAAACTTGTAAATGAAAAAAACATGTCCGTAGTTATGGTTGTCCATGACTTAAATCTGGCAGCAAGGTATGCAGACGCAATCATTATGCTCAAAGACGGAAAAATATACGCAAAAGGTAAACCTGAACAAGTTTTCACAAAAAGAAATCTTTCTTTGGTTTATGATGTTGAGGTCAAAATTGGAAACCACGGAGACAAAGTCACAATAACGCCTATTGCAAAAATGAAAGTGAGCAAAAAACGGTATAATTGCCTTTGACGGACATAGGGATTTCCATTCAAAAATTTACTTCCCAATTGCGGACCTACTTGAGGAAACATCACAGGACAAAGTGGGGTTTCTTGATGAATTTCTTTTTGTTGTGGAAAAATTCTGCGACATAATATTAAAAAAAACTGTAATAAAGGGTGTTGAAACCGTTCAATTTTTTCCGAATATCCATTGCGTGTTGGGATGAATCACGAAAAGCCAATGGTATTGGCTTAAAATATTCTTTATTAAATGAGATAATTTTTGATTTGGCGCAAGTTAATTCCAATATACCTCCTGATTCTGAGTGCTTGTATGCGGTTCCATGGGAAGTCTAAAATCTGAGAATAATTATAATTGTTTGCGAATTCATCCATGGTTTGTTTTGCCAAATTCTTTTTGGCTTTCTTGGTCATTATATTTCAATATAGTTTACAATATTCCAGCCCAAAAGACATCCATCCCAAAAAAAGTTATTCATGCAAAACATTATTATTGACACTCACTCAAAAAAAGTTTAGTAACTAATCGATATTTATTTGGCGTCATGTCTTCTAAGCCTAAAAATTAAAGGAGTGTCTCTTATGCGGAAGGTAATCATATTTCTTTTTTGTTGTATTTTTTTACCTAAATTCTTTTTTATTCATATTGCTTCCTGCGATGAAAACCCTTCCAACGAACCAACTTCTATTGATAGCAGGGCGCAACAAAGTTTTAAAAAAATAGGACCGATTACAGTAACAGCCCAAAAAAGACAGGAGGACAGTCAAAAAATACCCATCGGCATGTCAGTTTTTTCAAGTATTCAGATTGAAGATGCAGATATTAAAAATGTTAAGGAGCTAACCCTTTTGGCGCCGAACATTCACATGAAACAAGGAGCCAGCTCCAATGTGCTGATCTTCAGAGGGATCTCAAATGATGCGGATTATATTCACTCCACGGCAGGCCTTTATGTGGATGACATCTGCTATTCCATGAACTTTATGCACAATCCCAGCCTTTTTGACATAGAACGCATAGAGGTCTTAAGGGGACCCCAGGGAACCCTGTACGGCAGAAACAGCGAATCCGGTGTTATCAACATTGTCACACGCCAGCCTGATAATTATTTTACCGGTAAGGTGTCCGGCAGTATAGGGGCATATGATCCAGACCATGGTTCGTCCATGAGTTACAAAACAGAACTGAACCTAAGCGGCCCGATTGTGGCGGACAAGCTTTTTATGGGAATCGCAGGCGCTGGGGAAACATCCGACGGATTCATGATGAACTCATTTACCGGGGATGAAAAGGCAGGGTCAATTGACCATAAAAATGGCAGATGGACCACAAGGTGGCTCCCGTCGGATAAACTGGAAATCGGTGCCACCCTGGATGTACTTGACACTGACGACAAAAACGGAAACAAGCGCTATCAGGAGGGGCCGTGGAAAACAGATACCCATAAAATAATGTACAGCACGGACAACAATGTTAACGAACAAAAGGGAGACGGCCAGACCCTTAAAATAAAATATCAAGGGGCTGATTTTGATCTGCTGTCGGTAACCGGAAGACGATTTTATGAGAATCACATGTTAAGAGACAGCAGATGCTCTCCTGTTGATGATGGAATCAATGACACCAAATATTCCAGCGACCAGATCAGCGAAGAACTGAGAATCTCCTCCCCCGAAGACAGCCGTAATTTTAAATGGCTGGGGGGCGTATACCTGTTCAGGGAAAAAAATGTCACAGACATTGCCCTGCCGGTCTTTAAAGAGGTCCGGGATACGGATATGGAAACCCGGGGCTATGCTGTTTTCGGACAAGGAACAATGACCTTTAAAAAGCTTCATGTGACAGGTGGGCTCCGGTTCAACTACGATGATCAGAAAGGAGAAATGGACTACACCGGACCTGTTACCCGATACACCATTGACAAATCCTTTGACGATACCGTTCTTCTTCCAAAGTTATCAATTTCCTATGATCTGACACCGCAGATGATGACGTATACGACGATTGCAAGGGGATACAACACAGGCGGATACAACACCGCATATGCAAAAAATACAAGCAATTTTACATACGACCCGGAATTCACATGGAACTATGAAGCAGGCTTGAAATCTTCATGGCTGGACAATCGGTTGAATTTTAATATGGCATTATTTTACATCAGTATTGATGACAAACAGGTACCGGAACGGGACGGAATTTCTGATTTGATGAACGTAAGAAACGCTGCAAAGGCCCATTCCCAGGGTTTTGAATTAGAGATCCAGGCCAGGCCCTTACCCGGTTTTGATTTGTTTTCCAGCATTGGCTATGCAAACGTTGAATTTGACGAATGGACAACCCCGGACTTTAACTATTCCGGCAAAAATCTGCCCAACGCTCCCCAATATACTGCCAATTTTGGTGCCCAGTACAGACACATCTCCGGATTCTTCGGCAGGGCCGACCTGATTCTATCCGACGGCTATTACAGTGACGCCCAGAACACCCAGAAACTCAGTGGAAAAACACTGGTTAACCTTCGTACAGGGTATGAGAGTGAGAATTATGATCTGGTCTTTTGGTGTAAAAATCTTTTTGGCGAAACATATCAAACCACGGGATTTGCCAGGAAATTTGATTCTGTGGTTGACGGAGCGCCCAGAATGTTTGGTGTTACATTGACCTGTTATTTTTAAAATAACATCTTTGAGCCTGGGCCGCTGTAATTTGGCATTACAGCGGCTAAACAATATATGAGGAACCTATGAATACGATTCCGAAAGCGCCCGGTTCTATTTTTGAAAAAACAGGGTTTGTTTTTTACACCCCCAGAGTCAACACCATTTTAGTTTTTTCTCTTCTTACGATCCTACCCGTATTGTCACAATCCTTCCCCGCGATGGGGAAGGGTATTTTTGTGCCGAATTGTTTCGCATCTTAAACAATAAACATAATCAAATAACGCATTAATTTAAGGAAACACAAATGAAAAATTTTTTTTGCATGACCCTGGTTTTTATCTTTGCAACTTTGTCTCCGGCCCAGGCACATTCGCTCTGGATTAATTCTTTTGAGTCTGATGTCCATAAGCCGCGCCATACCATGGTGTCTGTGGGGTGGGGACATACCCTGCCAGCGGGGGATATCCTCACCTCCCCCAAAGGCCGCATCGCTATTGAACAATTCGAACTGGTGGCCCCGGACCAAACCCGTACTGCCTTAAATCTTCCCGTGTTTAAACTTTCCAAACCGGAATTATCCACTATAAATTTTGACCTGTACGCAGCCGACCTGGCTACACAAAAGGTGAAATTTAAAAAAGACAGTACCCCCGGGGTCTACCAGTTCAGCCTGGTATCCCGGCCAACGGCATACACCAAATATATTGATACCTCTGGAAGAACCCGGCTAAAACTAAAAGAAAAGGACAAAATAAAAAACATTAAAAAAGTATTAATGTCTGTCAAATACCAGGCCTTTGCCAAGTCCTACGTCACCTTGGGAAAGTGGACCGCCCCCGCTCCCCTGGGCCACGGCCTGGAAATCATTCCGCGCACGGACATGAGCAATCTGCACGTCAATGATCTTGTGGAAGTAGATGTTCTTTTCTATGGCAAGCCCTTGAATTCATCTGCAGCGGGCAAAGAGTCTATCATGGCCCAAAGCAGGGGGTTCGGCCAGGAGGACGGATTTTTTCTGCAGGCTTATATCAAAAAAGGCAGGGCCCGGATCAGGGTCCAGACTCCGGGACAGTGGAAGATAATGACAACCCACAAAGACAAAGTCCTTCCCGACGGAGACCTCAAAGACCTCCAGGGGAAGGTGGACAATGTTGTCCACGGGGCCAGTCTTACCTTTGACGTTAAATAATTCTCAAAAAATTGAATAACCCGGCTCTCTTCGCTTGCCCGGACTTCAGGCCCCAGGCAAGCCAGATCCGTTGGTCTATTTCCTTTGGACCACTCTTTTGGATACTGATGCGCAAAGCGGCTTGTGTCCGGTTCAAAGATGAGGTTAGGGGGTTGCGGTCATGCTGACGCTTGCGCCGTAATAAACCGTTGTGCATTTACCCACAAGATTTTTTAGTTCATTTTTAGGGGTCACCTCTTTTTTTACCATGACACTGACAACCCATTCGCCGGCCGTGGGAATTCGGACCTGGGCTTTTCCATCCATAATATAGGCGCAGAGACTAAAATTGTCAGGACCGCCATAGGTATTGCTTGTGGCCATGAGGTAATACATGCCGTCCATGCCGCAATTGAGATTTTTACCATTGAGGCTTGCTTCAAAAGTGACAAGATCACCGGCATGGATATCACTTAAATCACAGGTTGGCATCAGCTCAAGCGCGTGGCCTGCAGGCGTCGGCTGGGTCCATTTTTTAATCCCCATATAGGATTTTGCCACCGCCTTGTACCGGGTGCTGAAATTGATTTTTTTGGCTCCCTTGATTTTATCCATGGGCTTTGTTGTCATTTTTGTTTTTCCGTCTTTGTCAACATACCCGGTAAAAAAAGTGGCTTTTGATTCAGCAATCACCTGGTAGGTGCCGGGTTTTGTCTTCTCTGTGAGTGATATTTTTCTTAAGCCCAGATCACCGGATACAATATTCATGCCGGTTTTGGATGTCATTATTTTTTCTTTTTTCAGGACAGGTAAGGCCATGGCTGTCTTGCTGTTATCAGGCCCCACAAGCGTGTAACTTTCAATGGTAACCGCTCCCGCCTCGGATATGAGAAAATCATCCATGGGAACGACATGCCCCCAGCCCAATGATGAAATGACATGCCCCGGCGGGTGGGCAAAGGACTCGTTAAGGTTTACCCACAGGGAATGGGAAAATGCAGTGGTGGCTATGGCAAGCGCTGCAATCATGGTAAAACACAGGGTGAATTTTTTGTTCATTTTTGTCTCCTTTTGGGGGGTGGTTTAATTTGATCTTTCGCTTAAATTATGGGGTTAAGGGGCCTTTCTGGCGAACCGTATGTCCGGGGCCTCCGTCAAGAAAGACGGTATAGGGGATAATCGGCGCTTTAAAGGTCACCTCACCTTGTTCATCCATTTTTAACTTTTGAATGACGTCTCCTTTTTCGTTCTCCAGGTAAAGGGGGAGACCTGCGGCCTCACTGCCTGTGGAAAACATTCCTTCAACCGTTATGGTTCCGTCTTCATTATCCAAAATGTTCATGTACAAGGTGTGAGCGAATGCGGCAGAAACGGTCAGGGCCAGAAAAATTGCGACAACCGCGCTGATGAGTGCTTTTTTCTTTTTAAATTCAATCAAGATTTAAATCTCCTTAAAATTTATTTGCCAGCTTATATAAAAGGGCTCTGTTTTTAAAAACTATTTGCCAAAGGGCTTTGCCCAGACAAGCAATATCGGTGTGACAAAATAATCGGTCAGAAGGGCTGATAAGATGCCCAGGATGGTTAAACTGCCCATAATCACATAAACATTGGCAATGGAGGTCAGGTAAACCGAATAATTGGCCATGATGATCAAGGTGGTTAAAAAAAGGGGAATCCCGATGGCTGTAAAGGTTTTTCTGATGCTCGTGTGATAATCCTTGCATCGTTCATATTCCAGTTTTGCATGGTTGATAAAATGGATGGTGTCATCCACGGCAAGGCCCAGCAGCATGGGCATGATGGTGATGGTCATCATGTCAAGGGGAATGCCGGCCCAGCCCATGAGTCCCCCCACGGTAATGGCAGGGGTAATATTGGGGATCATGGCGATGAGCCCTGTCTTGATGCTGCCAAACACAATGATCATCAAAAGGGTGATACTGCAGATGGCGATGAAAAATGAGGTTATCTGGCCCCAGGAGACCACGTCCTGCATGACCGTAAACTGAGCGATGGCACCTGCCATGGAAATTGTGGCGTCGGGATATGCTTTTTGAGCGCTGTCTCTTAATCGTATGAGTTCATTTTTTGCCTCAAGGGAATTATAATCTTCCAGGTCCACCATGATCCGCAGGCGTTTATAATCATAATCGATCCATTTTTCCGCCTCTTTTCCGCCGGCATTTTCATACAAAAGCATGATCTGGGCAACCATTTGCCGGGTGTCTGGGATTTTATAAAAGTGTTCATCTCCCTGGTTCAGGGCCTGGTTCATATCCTTTATGATTTCAATAATGGAGGTCACCCTTTTGGTAAGCGTATATCCTTTTATCTCGTCCATGAGGGTATCAAGTTTCTTTAAGTTGACAGGTTCCCTTGCCATGCCGTCTTGTTTGAATTCAACCACCAGATTATAAGAGTAAAGAGAGCCCACCTCGGAGTGGCTGACATAATCGAGCCTTTCAACATAGGGAACTTTTAATCCCATGTTTTTGCGGATATCAAAGGAAACTTCAAAAAATTTCAAACCAAAGCCGCAGAAAAAAACCATGAGGATAAAAATAGTCATGATGGTTTTGGGCCAGGCAAGCACGGTCACGCCCAGACTGTCCATGAAAGACCCAAGCCTGTGATTGATGGTTTTTGTCTGTTCCTTTTCCCGGGGTACCTTGTCTTTTCCAAAGCTCAACAGGGTGGGGATCATGATAATGACAATGCCAAATATGATGGACACCAACAGAGAGGTGGCAGACCCTATCCATCTGACAGGTTTTACATCCACAAAATGAAAGGAGGCAAGGGCACCGATGGTGGTTAAGGCTGTAAATAAAATCGGCCATCCGGTCTCCTCAATGGCATGATAAATGGACGCTTTCCTTTTGCCTGTTTTTGAAAACTCCCTGTCAAAAAATGAAAAAACATGGATGGAATAGCCGATGGAAACGGCAATCCCCAGATATATCGGTACAACAACCATTCCAATATCAATGGAGATACCCAAAATTCCCTGCATTCCAAAGGTGATAAAGACGCTGCCAAAGGCAACCAGGATGGAAATAAGAACATTTCTGAAAGATCGAAGCGCCAGGGACAAGACAACCAGGGATGCCAGAAGGGAAAGCCCCATGGTCCGTTTCATCTCATCTTTGAAAAAGCTCATTTTTTCATGGGACAGCACCGGAAGACCGGCCGACCTCGGGTTAAGACTTTGATATTTATCCTGGCCGATAATCTCAACGGCTCTTTTTCCCACCACCATATCCGCCCCTTCGTTATTTTTATCCCGCCACCCATCCGGAAAGGGGTGAAGCCTTAACATGATCCAGGATTGGGTGCTGTCCTTTGAAATAAGTTTTCCCACAAGCAGTTTTTTAGAAAGAGCAAGGGTTCTAATGGTTTCCAATTGTGCAGGATCGGTCGGGATAATATCGGGAACAAGATTTATAATTTCAATACCGGTTTCATTTCCAATGGAAAATTCGCAATCTGTTATGGACATGAGATCATCTGCAAAGGGGATTTTTTGTTTAAGCTCATGGCCAAGTTCCCTGATTTTAGATAAAATCTCAGGCTTAAAAAGATCGTCAACCTCCACCATTACCGCCACATAATCACTGTTCCCAAAAATGCTTTTAAACTCATCTTCGGATATTTTCAAAGCCGATTTTTCAAGCATCCAGCTATCCCACCCGGCCTCGGTCTTAATCTTTGATGTTCCCAAAAATGCAATGCCCAAAATCATAATAAACAAAAAAATATTCACATATCTAAACCGGACGATCCCCTGGCCCAGCCCATAAAAAAACCGATTGATTTTTTTTATTTCAATCATTGTTGCTCCCTAAAATTTTTTCTTTTTAAAAATTATATTTTGCCTTGACCCATACCTGGGTGTTCTCTGTGTATCTTCCGAAGCTGCCCGTGCAGCCTTGAAAAATATCGGTTCCCAGGAACAGGGACAATCCGTCCATGACCTGGTATTCAGAGCTGAGTCGGGTCAGGCTGTCTTGTTCATTTAAATTAAAATAGTGCATCCCGGATAAAATAAGCTTTTCCCGGAACAATTTTTTAGAGATACTCGCGGTGACCATGGTGGATTGTTCTTTTTGTTGAATCCTGTCTGAAAATCCAAGAATTCTGTCTTCTGTTACCTGGAAGGACAAAGACCAATTGTTCCCCGGAGACCAGTCCAGCCCCAAAAGCCATTTGATCTGATCTTTTTTTACCAGGCAATCCATGGCGCCTGACCCATACCGGTTACCATGGGAAAATGCTGCTTCTCCCCTGAAAACAACATCCTTGTATAGCCGGGAAAATTCCACACCAAAAATATGGAGACGGTGGAACTCGGGATTCAGCGACCTGGAACCATTGTTACGGGTGTAATAGGGAAAATCATTCCAGGTGTAAAAATAAGACAATCCCATATCAAATCCCGGCAAAAACAGGGCGTACTTTGCTCCCAATTCTCCGTTTTCAATGGTTTTATCCGGCCTGTTGTTGTCCATGGTTTCATTGGCAATATTTCCCACAGCCCATGGGCTGTCTTTACCCGGTAAGATCCCCTGTTTGAAAAAGGGGATAAAAATCAACTCACCCGTACCATTGTCCCCGAAAAATCTGAATTTTAAGGCATCCACCGCCATCCTGATTTCATCAAAATCCCGGGTGATATATTCGGACAGATCAGAGGGTGAAATATTATCCGTGATGCGAACCCCATCGGAATTTCCCCAGATAATAATCTGTCGCCCAAGGCGCAAATCCCATGATGGGGCCACATAATCAATATATGCCTCGTGAACGGAAATACCGGATTCGTCTTGTCTGGTATGATTTGCCGAAAAATTCATTGCAGCAAACAAAGACCAGTCATCCTTGAAACTTCTTGTTTCAAGCCTTGCCATTGTTTCGGATGCAAGCCAATCATTGGGGGCTTTAACCTGCAGACAATGCCGTGTTTCCAGGTATCCGGAAAGGTCAAATTCCAGACCTGAAAATTCAAAGGCATGGGCGGTTGACGCAAGGAGAAGGTACAAAAAAACAATGTAGGCCTGGCATTTGTTGGGTCGCATTTTTCACCTAACAATCCCCCGGGATATGGTTGCTGTCTGGAAAAAAGAATCTGCCACCCCGATATTGTATTGAACATTACTCATCTTCATGATGGTGGTGTGATTTTCCCTTGTATTGTTCATTTCCATCTCAAATATGGTCCAGATATCGTTGTGTCGCTTTAAATCTTTGACAGTTAAGGTTTTCAATAATCCTTGGGAATCATAATATTCCGCCTTAATAACAGCCCTTGCATCCTTGTCGACCCATAAAATTTTTCGGTTATAATTGGCATCTTTTTCAAGGGGAATTGATTCGATTTTCCAGCAGTTTGACCCATTGACTGCTTCCTGGCAGATTAAGGTATGGGTATCTTCATCCACATTTCTTTTGCCCATATCATCATAGGTAAAGTCACTTCCCATGAAATAATCATTGGTGGATTCTCCTCCAATTCTCCTGACCTTTCGTAGGGCCGGCATATAAAGCCATTTATCATCATTTTTGTCCGGGTCATCCCATTCCCATGAAAGAAAGGCAGTGCCCTGTACATCTGCCGGCTTTTTAAAACACATCACCTTTTTGGAGTCTGCGCCATAATCTTTTCGATAGGAAACCATCTGCCGTATCCGTTTTTTTCCCCTTCGATTGATAAGGGTCATCTCTACAATTGATTTTGAATCATCGCCATCTTCACGTTCATCAACCATGACCATCACCTCCCGGCCGGTTAACGCTGAAGCATTCATGCACAAAAATCCCGGAATTAGAACCAAACAAAAAACTGCCACAATAATTTTTTTTATCACCATTCGATCTCCTGATTGCTATCAATACAATTTTAGTTATTGATTAAAATATTTGGCACTCCTAACATGAGCGGCTTGTTCCTTTCTACCCCGTAAGGGAGCTTTTTTACCCCGAAAAGGAGTTTAAGAAAATAGAGGTGGATCCGGCCCGTTGTCGCAGTTATCCTTCGCAATGTCAGCATTATCGGTATTCTGACATTCAGGGGGCTGACCTCTGATATTGAAGCCCGTGCCGTGCCTTTAGGTATGTACATCGACGGTGTGCCTTATGGACATCAGCGACATGCAGGTTCAACAGCCCTGGGTCCGGATATGGAAATTACCACCAATGCAGCCCGGGCATCTGCAAAGGGTGTGGAACTTGAGATCAGCATCCGCCCCGTACTTGGACTGACTCTGTTTGCCGGAGTCGGATACAACGACACTTGTTTCTAACCATTTTACGGCCCTTGCCTTAAATGCAATCCGGTTCCCGCCCCATGGAAAATTTTTACGGATCCTCAGCTTAAAGAACCACCCAAACCCTTTAATCAAATGGGAATGATGGAAACCCCACTACCTTGATCATCAATGCATATCCCAATGGGTTAGCGCTCATTTTCATCTGATGCCACTCTGCTCCACCCGGCGAAATAAAAGCCGTCAACTTCTGAAAATAACGGCCAAGGGCCTGGGGAGCTGCCAGGCCCACCAGGCCCATCACCAGGAAAAGGATGCTGTTTTCCATGCTTGGTTTGATGCCCTTGACCACCAGGACATGGCGGTCATGAAATCCCTGTTCGAGATGATGGACGGCTGGATGGATAATTATCTATAGCACTCTGTTCTTTTAGGGGTAAAGAGGTTCTAAGCCCAGGGCATGGAGAGGGGGAAAATCTGCTCGCCCTTTTTTTTGATGTCCAGGTGAACTTCAGGACTTTTGTTTCCATCCGCCTTCTTTTGCCATGCTTTCACGGGCTGGTGTACTGGCCGAAGACGCGAAATGAATACTGCGCCCCCGGCCGGAATAATGGGTTTAAACGGATAGATTCACATCCAGCTTAAACAGATATCCGATATTTTTTTGTAGGGTTTTGTAAAGGTAATTCTGTGTACCATAATGGTCGCTGACAATATTCAGGGAATCATCATAAGCTGCCATGGCCTTGTCTATTGTGCCGTTCATTGTGTACAACAGGCCAAGGTTGTTCAATAATTTTGCTTCCAGACATTTCTTGTTCAGATCCCTGGACAGGGACAGGGCATATTCAATATTTGAAAAGGCCGTATCAAAGTTCCGTGAATTTCCGGCTTCCATTCCGGTGCGATTCAGGTTGCCGATTGATTTGAGCAAAGATTTTAAAAGTTTAGGAGGGATTTTCTTGCCCTGTTTTTTCTCGGCTATCTGTTTTTTATGCGGCATTGGTCACACCCTGTACCCATTCATCGATTTCCTCTTCTTCGGGTTCACCGTCGATCCTCAATGAATCGCAAACAAGGTTGCCCCCCAGTCTCCGGACACGCTCCTCAAGCATATCAACCGCACCGCAAAAATAGGTGTAAGAGGAATCGCCGCATCCAAAAATTGCAAAGTTTTTTTTCTTAAGGGATAAAGAACCCGTCATGTCTTCGTAAAATGGCTCAAAATCTTCCTGAAGTTCGATTTCATCTTCTCCCCATGTGGAGCAGCCTATAAAAAAAAGGTCGTGTGTTTCATCAAAAATATCGATGCCGGCATTTGACACATCGGTAAGAGCAACTTCGTATCCGTTTTCGGACAGGAAAGATTCAATTGTTTCCGCGGCAAATTCGGTGTTGCCGGTACTGGAACCATAAACAATGAGTGCTTTTTTCATTTTTTCTCCATATTTTTTTGTTTAATTCGTGAATTTTATTGAATTTTCGGTCTTGTCCTGCCTGCATCGGCAATTTTTGCAATTGCCCGTGCATTTATGCCCTTTTTCATGGTGACCGCTGAGCAGATTGCAACCTGCCGGAAGTATGTCTCCGGCCCAGACTCCTTTGAAATTGAGCTTTGCCCGAATTTCGTTTCTGGGCAGGTGGGTGTTCAGTATGGTCTGGCCGAAGGGCAGGACCTCTTTAAGGCGACTTGTATCGATAAACATCGTCAGGCCCTGTTCCTCCCCGTCACGGATTATTTCAATGAGTTCAAAGGCCGATGCCCCATCAAAGACACCGTGGAGGTGGATGTGGTATTCTTGGTTTTTTTTTGACGCTTCAAGATGGAAATTTGATTTCATGAATTCACCTGAATATGATTTTTGTTTGGACACACTAACTTTTTAATGGCACACTTAATTTGTATTGAGCTGTTTGTCAAGACAAAAAAAATGAATCAAAAAAAATAGGGGAAAGTGGGCAGGCCTAATTTTGTTTCTAACCAAGGAACAGGAGAGAGGACAATTTCTTTTTGAAAAAGAATCAGGCCTGTTTAGCCGCATTGGCAACAGCCTAAGGGTAATCAGATTGTGGATCAGAGCCCCGGCCCAGTTCCTATGTCGGCCCGGGCCGATTCAATGAGCCGGACAATGCCTGCCAGCCGGGTCTCTTCTCCGGTTTTATCCACCAGCAAAAAAGGATTCCCGCTTTCTTCAAAATGAAGATCACTCGGTGGGGCATCAACCAGGATCAAATCAGGTATGGGGGGGTCATTCAGATCTGGGCTGAAAGCACTTTGTAAAGCAACGTATCCACAAATACGACTCTGCCAACAGGTTCGGGAAGGTGAAAGTGCGGTCCGGCAGAGTTTTGTTCAACAACAGCGCCAAAGCGAAACTCTAATCCTGTTTGATAGGGCAATACTTTATAAAAA
>JADGEQ010000016.1 GCA_016744295.1 Desulfobacteraceae bacterium
TGATGATAGTTTTTTGGTTGCACAAATATTCTATCTGCTTGATCCATCAAGCACAACGGGGTTTTTTATTTTTTTTGATGGTGGATTGGGGTTTTGATTATCATACAGCAATTTGTTCCTTGAAGCCGGCATGAAAACAAAAAAAGGCATAATTTTGAACGGGTCTTTCCAAAGTCCTTTTGAATTTTTGTGAAACGGTTTAATGCCCGGCTCCTGAAAATGATCAACAAAGGGGTTCACCCTGAATATCAGCCCAGGATCTTTGTTCTCTCCGCTGGGTGGCCTATGTCCAGGAGTCCAGCCGGGACAACCGTCTGGCCCAATTGCCCCCTGCTACTCAAATAATAATTTTTTAGTAATATTTAATCTGCGCATCCGTGATTGGAGATTTTGACGTTGAATCCCCAATGTTTTTGCACTTTGGGTAATATTGCCGTTCTGTTTGTCCAGGGCCGTTAGTATCCACTCTTTTTCCATTTTTCTAAGCCTTTCGGGAAGGGGGGCCAGGGGATCACCCTGAAGGGATGTCTTGGGGGATTCACATTTATTGTTTTTAATAATGTTGGGCTGAAAATAATCAGGAAGATGATCCGGTGTCAGTATGGATTCATTTTCAACTTTGTAGTATGCACCCTCGATAATATGTGAAAGTTCCCGGACATTACCCGGCCAGTGGTGGTGTTTGAAAATTTTTTTCAGGTCAGTTGAAATATTCGTTATTTTTTTTCCATACAGCTTGTTCATTTTTTTTAAAAAATGATTGGTTAAAAGAAAAATATCCTCCTTTCTTTCACGCAAGGGGGGAATCAATATGACAATGCCGGCAAGTCTATAAAAAAGATCCTGGCGGAACTGCCTGTCGTTTAATCGATCCATTAAATTTTCATTTGTTGCACTGATGATACGGCATTTAATCGGTCGCTCTATGGACCCTCCGACCCGTCTTACGCTTCTTTCCTCAAGCACACGGAGTAACTTTGACTGCAGGTGAAGGGGCATTGAGTTGATTTCATCAAGAAACAGCGTGCCTTGTTTGGCCTGCTCGAACAGGCCGACGGTGTCCTCAGACCCAGTAAACGCGCCCTTTTTGGTCCCAAATAATGTACTTTCCATTAGTGATTCGGGTATTGCCGAACAAACAGCTGCAATAAAAGGCTTGTCCGCATTTTTTCCCTCATTGTGAATGCTTTGTGCAAACAATTCCTTTCCAATACCGGTTTCCCCTTGGATTAGAATCGTAGCAAAACCATATGATGCTTTTATGGCCTTTTTTCGGGCGGATTTAAATATCGGGGTATTTCCTAAAATGTCATCAAACTGATAGCGGGTGCCGTTAATTTTTCCGCTGTTTATCAACGAGCATTCCTGTATTTGACTCTGGAGGTCGATGGCTCTTTTCAGCCACCTGCGGATTTTTGTAATAAACTTATTAATGGATATCACTGCGATTGTTTTTCCATTCTTTCTAACCGGAAAATAATTAGACAGGATATCTACCTGCTTGCCGTCGATTGTTGTATAGTTCAGGTATTTGTCCTTAATTTGTTTTCCGGTCTTGA
This sequence comes from Desulfobacteraceae bacterium, assembly GCA_016744295.1. Classification (GTDB taxonomy): domain Bacteria; phylum Desulfobacterota; class Desulfobacteria; order Desulfobacterales; family Desulfobacteraceae; genus NBML01. The sequence continues at coordinate 1,560 of JADGEQ010000016.1, forward strand.
AAACGGATTTCAATTCCACCAGCATTTTTGTGCGGTTTGCTTGATCAAAACGCTTGATGTGCTGATTGTGAAATAATTCATTTCCGTCTTTGTCAATCGCATAAACAGCATCCTGTACTGCATCTAAGGCGCGGGTCATAATCAAGGTATGTGTTTCGCTTTTTATGGATGTTGTAATATCATTGAGCAGGAGAAGATGGGTGTGGGAAAAGATCCGGGGGGCGGTTAGAAACTCGATCCTCAAATGGTGCCCGTTTAATGAATGGTAAAGAATTTTGTCGCTCTTCATTTTTATTTTAGTGTCAATAAATTCAGGTACTCTCATGTCTTGCTGTTTTGAAATGCCAAGCATTTTTTGGGCTGAATTGTTCATAAAAAGAATTTTGGAATTGGTTTCAATTTTCAAAGACGGTTCCTCTTTGATCAGAATGCAGCCGCTTTCACTGTTTTTGAAAAACGATTTCAGGCTTTTAAAATGAGTGCCCATCAGCACCTCCATGAATTTGGGTGTATTGAAATATTAATCAATAAGTGCAAAAAAGTGTTGCGCAATAATTATTTGCACTTTATCTTATTATGCCTGGGTAGTGAAATAATTCATATGGGAGTTTTAATCAAGGAAAAAAATAAATCATATCAAGCAAACGTCCTATACTGCAAAGATATATACTATTTTGCAGCCGATATATGTTTAAATAATATATCTAAAGATAGCGTGTGGCATATTGCTTGCTTTAGTTTATATATAGAGAAAACGAAAAGAAATTTTTTTCAAATAGTTAACCTGTCACTGCGGAGAGAAGATGATAGAAAAAAACAGGTGTACGAGAGTTTTTTTAAAGCCTTTTGGTTTATACGGCAGGCGTGTTGTTGAAAATCGATTAAAGTATGAGCTTAATCAATATACCATTGATTTTGAAAGGCTGTCAGAGGATATCCGGTTGAAATCCCATTTGCAGTTAAAACAAGGGTAATTGAAAATCATTCAATGAAAATTGAATTGATCCGCTTCTTGACGCCGGCATGAAAATAAGGAAACCACAATTTACAGAAGTATTTTTTTATAAATTATAATCAAAGAAAGGGTATCATGAAAGAAATTATCAACACCAGACGTGCGCCTGCCGCCATCGGACCTTATTCCCAGGCCGTTGCAGCCGGGGATATGCTGTTTGTATCCGGTCAATTGCCCATTGACCCTGAAACTTCCCGAATCGTCACAAAGGATATCAGCGTTCAAACCAGGGCTTCCATGGAAAATATCGTTGCCATTTTAAAGAAAGCCGGTATGGATTTGGACAATGTTGTCAAGACAACGGTATTTATTTCAGACATGAATGATTTTATCAAGGTCAATGAGATATACAGCAAGTATTTTCAGGTTAATCCGCCGGCAAGGTCCTGTGTTGAAGTCAGCCGCCTGCCCAAGGACGCTTTGGTGGAGATTGAAGTCATTGCCCGCAAGTGAATCAGGAGGGCAAGATTTAATTCAATGGGATCGGATTATTTTTTCTTGGCCCCGTCCGGGTGACAGGTTGTTCGGTCAAAATGCATAAAGTGTGTATCCTTAAAATTTAGTGTTTTTTTTGAGACGGGTGTCCAGGGGGCTTGACGGCTCAAATGGCTGGTGAAATTGTAAAAAAATGATGATTCAAACCTTTAAATTCTAATTGAAAATTGTTGTTGGAGGCTTAGTCGATGAATATTGCAGTAGTTCTAGATCGGATTGTTGGTATTTTATGGGGGCTGCCGTTGCTGGTCGGCCTTGTGGGCGTTGGGTTGTTTTTTACCGTTAAGAGCGGTTTTTGGCAGTTTCGGTTTTTTGGTCATGCATTCAAGTATGCCTATTCCATGTTTACTAAAAAAGAAACCAGTAAGGAAAAGGATGGCATATTAAGCTCCTACCAGGCCATTGCCACGGCCCTGGGGTCTGCCGTGGGAATCGGGAATATTGCCGGGGTGGCCAGCGCCATTGCCCTGGGAGGCCCGGGTGCCCTATTCTGGATGTGGGTCTGCGCCTTGATAGGCATGGCCACAAAAATGGCTGAAATCACCCTGGCGGTTCATTATCGGACAAAGGATCCCAATGGAGAGGCCTATGGCGGGCCCACCTATTACCTGGAAAAAGGGTTTAAGGAAAAAGGGTATTTCGGCTGGAAACCCCTTGCCCTTATATTCGGCGCCGGTATCATGAGTGATTATTTTTTGGGAATGTCCGCCTACACCATTTCCGAGGCCGTGAGTGTGACCTTTCATGTGGACCAGATTCTTGTGGGCGTGGGATTTGCCATCCTCATATATATCGTTGTTTTGGGCGGCATCAAACGCCTGGGAAGTGTGCTGGCCATCGTGGTTCCCGTCATGGCGGTCTGTTATGTGCTGGCAGGACTTGTCATCATCCTTAAGGATGCATCTGCACTGCCTGCCACCTTTGCCTTGATTTTCAAGTCAGCGTTTACGCCTATAGCGCCGGTGGGCGGCTTTGCCGGTGCCAGCATCGCCCTTGCATGCAGAACCGGAATCGCCAGGGGGGTTTATAGTAATGAAGCCGGCTGGGGAACCGCCGCCATGATCCATTCCACGGCAAAGGTCGACCACCCTGTCAAGCAGGGCCTGCTGGGGATCGTCGAAGTCTTCATCGATACAATGATCGTCTGCAGTGTTACAGGACTTGTCATCATCAATACCGGCTCCTGGAGTACGGGCCTTTCCAGTTCAGCCCTGGCCCTGCATGCCTTTGAAAAGGGACTGGGCCAATGGGGAGCCATCGTCCTGACCCTGGGTATCTTTATCCTGGGATGGACATCGGTCACAGCCAAGTATACCAATTATGAGATTGTCTTAAGGCATGCTTTCGGCCTGAATTATAAGGTTAGACAGATTATCATCAAGCTCATGCGTTACGGCGTGGCTCTGCCTGGTCTTTTTTTGACCATCTATACGGTGAAAAAAGGAATTCCCTCCTCAATGGTGTGGCTGTGTGCCGATATGGTTACGGCCCTGCCCACCTATGTCAACCTCATTGCATTATTCTGCCTGAGTGGTAAGTTCTTTACATTATTAAAGGATTATACCGACAAAAAATTTAAGCCTTCAAAATCAAATCCCGTAGCAGTTAAATTGTTTTCAGACGATTAATCAAACAGGCTGTCACACCCTGTAACCGAGAGTTTTTTTAAGCCTTTTGGTTTCAGGTGTGACAGCCGGGGTTTTTAACCCCTGGTGTTTTTTATGGGGGCATTGCAAAAAAAAAGGATTTAGATGATGAAGTATAATTTTGACCGGCGTGTTGACAGGCGTGGAACCGATACCTTTAAATGGGATAAACTGGCAGCAAGATTCGGAAGGGATGATATTATTTCCATGTGGATTGCGGATATGGAATTTGAAACCCCGGTTCCGGTTCGGGATGCCCTGAAAAAAAGATGCGACCATGGGATTTTTGGATATACGTTCAGGTCGGATGCCTACCATGATGCCGTAAGAAAATGGGTCAAGGCCCGCAGCAACTGGGAAATAAAAAATGAGTGGATCTGCTTCTGTCCTGGAATCGTGCCGGCGTTGAGCCTTTGTGTTAATACCTTTACCCGTCCCGGGGACAAGGTGATTACCCAGACCCCTGTTTATCCTCCCTTTTATACTGTGGTAAAAAAAAACGGCAGGCGTGTTGTTGAAAATCGATTAAAGTATGAGCTTAATCAATATACCATTGATTTTGAAAGGCTGGCAGAGGATATCCGGTTAAAATCCACCCCTTTTACCAGTTCCCTTGCCAACGGGGCGTACCAATTTGATCCGGCCGTTAAAATGATGCTGTTTTGTAATCCCCACAACCCCACAGGGCGTGTCTGGCAGCAAAGTGAACTGGAACGTATTGGCCGAATATGCCTGGAAAACAATATTCTGATTGTTTCCGATGATATCCATTGCGACCTTGTATACCGGAAAAATCAATACATCCCCATTGCCTCGCTGTCCCGGGAACTTCAGGCCAACACCATTACCTGCATTTCCCCGGGCAAGACCTTTAACCTGACAGGTCTTGCCACCTCGGCCATTATCATTCCCGATGAAAAATTAAGACAGGCATACAACAATACCCTGGAGACCCTGGAGCTTGACGGGGGAAATATTTTCGGCGCAATTGCCACAACCCAGGCCTATACCCATGGAGAGGACTGGCTGGACCAGCTTTTGGCATACCTGGAAAACAATTTGAATTTTCTTTTGGAATATTTTGATGAAAAAATCCCTTTGATCAAGCCGGTTAAGCCGGAAGGAACCTTTCTGGTATGGCTGGATTGCACAGGGCTTGGCCTGGAAGGCCTGGAATTGATGGATTTTTTTGTGAACCAGGCAGGGCTTGCCGTAAATCCGGGAGATTCTTTTGGGAAAGATTCAAGTCGGTTTGTGCGGATGAACATGGCATTTCCTAAAAAAGTCCTGGAAACCGCTTTAAACAGGCTTGAGGCTGCGGTGAAATCCCGTTTGCAGTTAAAACAAGGGTAATTGATAATCATTCAAAGAAAATTGATTTGCTTCTTGAAGCCGACATGAAAATAAGGAAGTGCAATTTTGAAATAGTCTTGTATATACAAGTCAAAGAACAGGGACACTCCCTTTTACAGATCAAAAGACGTATCAAATTATCGGGGTGTTGACCCATTATTCAGCCGGTTTGGAGCAAAAAAAAATCCGGCCTGTGTGAAAACCATTAGGAGAAGAGTTATGAATACACTGATTTTAGACGGCGAGAATTTGACGATCGAAGATGTGGTTATGGTGGCCAGGGAAAACTGGAAAGTAAAAATAGCCGATTCCTGTAGGCAGGAAATCATCAAGGTCAGAAAATATATTGAGGAAAAATGGATCAAACATGATGATGCACCGCCGGTGTACGGGTTTAACACCGGTGTGGGCAAACTAAAGGATTTTAATATCGGCATCCAGGACAATGAATTGTTTCAAAATAATATTGTCATGACCCATTGCGGCGGCGTGGGCGAGCCCGCTTCCGAAGAGGTGGTCAGGGCCACCATGCTGGTCAGGATCAATGCCTTTTGCCAGGGGGCATCGGGTCTTCGCATGGAAGTCATTGACCGGCTTTTGGAAATGCTCAACAAAGGGGTTCACCCCATCATCCCAGACCAGGGATCTGTCGGGGCCTGCGGTGATCTGGCACCCCTGGCCCATATGGTCTCGGTGCTCATCGGCTATAAGGATGCCGAAGCCATGTACCAGGGCGAGCGTTGTTTTGCACCCCAGGCCCTGGAAAAGGCGAAGATCACCCCCATCCAATATCAATTGCAGGCAAAGGACTGCCTGGCACTGATCAACGGCACCACCATGTTTGCCGGCATGGCAGCCTTAAATTGCCATGATGCCCAGTGTTTGATCAAGGAAGCCGAGGTTTCCGGCGCCCTGAGCCTGGAAGCCATGCGAGGCGAAATGGCCGCCTTTGACGAAAGAATTCACCTGGCCCGCCGGCAGAATGGGCAGGTTGCCTGTGCACGAAATGTCAGGAAACTGACATTGAAAAGCCGTCGTACCACGGATGATGCCAGGAAAGTCCACCTTCCCTATGATGTGCTTCATCCTGAATACCAGCCCAGGATCCAGGACCTTTATTCACTTCGCTGCATGGCCCAGGTCCAGGGATCCAGCCGGGACAGCCTTGCCCATGCAAAGGACCTGATTCAGCGTGAGATCAACGCTGCCACGGACAATCCTCTGGTGTTCTGGAATGAAGACGGCAGCCTGGATGTCCTGAGCGGAGGCAATTTTCACGGAGAGCCCATTGCCGTGGCCATGGATATCCTGGCCATGGCCCTGGCCGAGATCGGGAATATTTCCGAACGGCGGATTTACAGCCTGTGCGACCACACCTTGAGTTACGGCCTGCCCCCCATGCTGGTAGGCGAACCTGTGGGATTGAACTGCGGTTATCCTGTGATTTCCTGTTCGGCGGCAGCTGTTGCATCGGAAAACAAAACCCTGTGCTTTCCTGCCAGTGTGGACACCATTCCCACCAAGAGCAGCCAGGAAGACCATGTGAGCATGGCGCCCTGGGCCTGCCGTAAAACCCGGCAGATCATCAATAATCTGCCCAAGATATTGGGAATTGAATATCTGCTGGCATCCCGGGCCATTTTCATCACCCAGGACGATTTGGGCGAATTTGAACTGGGCCAGGGAACTTCCATTGCCTATGAAATGCTTGCTGCTGCCATCAATTTTAAAAAAGAGGACAGCTATATGCCCCACCAGTCAAAACCGGCCATTGAATTTGCCGTTTCCGGAAAAATTGTAGAGGAGATTGAAACACATATCGGCAGCCTGGATTAAGAAAAATAATTTTGTTTTTCGCGTTGTGTAAACCCCGGCGCTGCAATGCCGGGGTTTTGATAAAGATGTTCTTAGGTTTTGGAGAAAAAAGCATGTCTACGACTAAAGTACGTTCTGTTTCTTTTGGCGGGTCTTTATTTGTTTTTGGATTTGTCATCTTGTCATTGATCACCACCATCACGCTTTTTGGCGGATCTCCGCAAATACCCCTGCTGGTGTCCACGGTTTTCGCAGCCGGTTTCGGACTCAAGGCCGGTTTTTCCTACAATGAGATGGAAATCGCCATGCTGGATACGATCAGAAAAGCGACCCAGGCTGTTTTGATCATCCTCGTCATCGGGGCCATCATCGGCACCTGGATTGCCGGCGGCATTGTGCCGACCTTGATTTACTATGGATTGAAAATATTGTCGCCGGGGTTTTTTCTGGTGGCATCCTGTTTGATCTGTGCCGTTGTGGCGCTGGCCACGGGCAGCTCATGGTCAACGGCCGGCACCATCGGCGTTGCCTTGGTGGGCGTGGGAATCGGTTTAGGTATTCCCCCTGCCATGACAGCCGGGGCCATTATTTCCGGTGCCTATTTCGGGGACAAGATGTCGCCTTTGTCCGATACGACCAACCTGGCTCCGGCCATGGCCGGGTCTGAACTGTTTGAACATATCAAGCACATGCTTTTCACAACTGCCCCGAGCCTGATCGTTGCACTGATCGGCTATACCATTTTGGGATTAAAATTTGCAGGCAATGATGCCGATACCCACAGCGTGGTCAATTTGATCAATGTTTTGGAAGGGCAGTTTTATTTGTCGCCGGTTTTGCTGATTCCTCCCTGCCTGGTGATTCTCATGGTAAAGAAAAAGATTCCGGCCGTTCCGGCCCTGGTGGGATCGGCCTTTTTGGGGGTATTGTGTGCAGTTGTGTTCCAGGGGCAGGATTTGGCCGGCATCATCAAGGCTGCCCATTATGGCTTTTCTGCGGACACGGGCCTGGAAACGGCTGATAAGCTGCTGAACCGGGGCGGTATCCAGAGCATGATGTGGACGGTTTCCTTGATTCTCATTGCCCTTTCTTTTTCCGGGGTGGTCGAGAAAACCGGGATGATTCAGGTGGTTGCCCAAAAGATCCTGTCCATGGCCAAAAGCCGGGGATCTTTAATCGCATCCACCATCGGGGTGACCATTTTCACCAATTATGCCACGGGCGTACAATATGTTGCCCTGGTGCTTCCCGGGACTTTGTTTAAAAATGTCTATCCCAAAAGGGGGCTTCACCCCAAGAATCTGTCCCGGGCCCTGGAGGATTCAGGCACCTTGGTCGCTCCCCTGGTGCCCTGGGGAACGGATGGTGCATTTCTGGCCGCAGCCCTGGGCGTCACCCCCTGGGCATACATTCCCTATGCGTTCATGAACCTTGTCAATCCCATTGTTTCCATTTTTCTGGGATACACCGGCTGGACCATTGAAACCGTGGACCCTGAAGATTATCAGGACGAAAAAAAAATACATGCAAATTCAATCACCACGGCATGTGAGAGAGAGTAAGGCTTAACCTGCAAACGGAAAATAGGGATGCTTTACCCGGATACCGGCTGAAGCGTCCTTTTTCCCTTATTTTTAACCATTGAATACTGCAAAAGTAAGATATGAATTTTATACGCATGAACAGCCGGCCTTTGAATCCCGGGGCCGGATATGGCGAGAAAGGATAAATATGAATCAGGTGGAAGTGAGTTTTTCACTGAACGGCAGGTCCCAAACCCTTATGGTGGACCCGGATGAACGGCTGATCGATACTTTGCGCCGGAAAATCAAACTGACGGGTGTCAAAGAGGGGTGTGGACAAGGGGAGTGCGGTGCCTGCACTGTTTTATTGGATGGAGAGGTGGTCAACTCCTGCCTGGTTTTGACCTTTCAGGTGGGCGGCCGAAAAGTGACCACCATCGAAGGCCTGGGGGATTCGAAAAACCTGAGCCGGCTCCAGGAAAATTTTGTGAACCATGGCGCCATCCAGTGCGGTTATTGCACGCCTGGCATGATTTTGTCTTCCAAGGCCCTGTTGCAGAAAAACCCCAACCCTTCCCGAAAGGAGATCTGCCACGGCCTTGCCGGAAATCTTTGCAGGTGCACCGGATATGTCAATATCATTGACGCGGTCAAAAAGACAGCAGACCAGGATGGGGGTAAAAAATGAGCATAGAAATTATTGCATTCAAAACTCTCAAAGAGCTAAGCCTGGCCCTGGGCCGTTGCCAACGGCCGGTCCGGTTTATTGCCGGAGGCACGGACCTGGTGATGGAGATCAATTCCAGAGGGTTTGACGACTGCCTTTTGGTTGATATTTCGCGCATGGATGAATTGACAGGGATAAAAGAGGCGCAAAACCAGATTTCTATTGGGGCTGCAACCTGTTTTTCAGCATTATCAGACCATTGCCTTATCCAAAAAAATGCCGCCTGCCTGGCCCGGGCCGCAGCACATGTGGGTTCCGTGCAGATCCGCAACCGGGGAACCCTGGGCGGGAATATTGCCACAGCCTCACCTGCAGCCGACGGCATGCCGGCCCTGGCTGCCCTGGATGCCGCAGCCCAGGTCATGGCCTGGGATTCCAAGGGCAAAAAAAAAGTGGAAATGCGAAAAATTTCCAGGTGCGGCGTGGAATTGCAGCCCAACCAGTTGATTACCCGGATTATCCTTCCCCTGCGGGGCCCGGGCTGGTACAGTGGATTTGCAAAGCTGGGCCACCGCAGGGAAGTTACCATTGCCAAGCTTAATTGTGCCATGCAGGTGGAATTTGATTCAAAAGCCATGATTATCCGCCAAGGACGGATCGCCATGGGAGCCCTGGCCGCCCATCCGGTCTGCCCGGAAGAATTGTCCTGTTTTCTGAATCACCGGACCCTGGACAAAAAAATCATGATTGACCTGGCAGATCAATTGTCCGCTCAAGTTGCAAAACTCATTCCCAGCCGGGCCTCCCGGCCTTATAAACAGGCCGCCGTCAGAGGGCTGGCCATGGACCTGCTGGATCATGTCTTTTCCACGGTTCCGGCCTGGTCCGCCATCAAGGAAGAATAGATTATGACTGATATCACTGAAAAGCCCTTAAAATATGTGGGCCGTTCCTATCCGGTAACCAATGCCCACGAGCGGGCCTCGGGGCAGACCCGGTATGTCGCGGATATGCCGGCCCACAACCAGCTGTACCTGCGCCTGGTTACCAGTACCATTGCCCACGGCCGGATTAAAGCCGTTCATATTGATCAGGCGTTTCTGCCGGGGGTGGTTAAAATATATACCCACAAAAACACGCCCCGGACACGGTTTAACAGCCAGCAATGGTTTAACCTGCAAAACAGCATCAAAGACCAGGTTGTTTTGACCGACAGGGTTCGTTATTTTGGGGAACCTGTGGCAGCGGTTCTGGCCGAAGATCCTAAAACCGCCCAAAAGGCCGCGGCCTTGGTTTTCCTGGAATATGACCCATTGCCCCTGGTCCTTGATCCCCAGGATGCCTTAACCACGAAAACCCCTTTGCACGGCACAACACCCGTGTCTGAAGTCAGGTTTTCAGCAGGAAAAGACAATCAGCTTGAATCGGCCTGGGCAGATGCTTACCAGGTTGTGGAAGATCGGGTTGTGACACCCAAAATCCACCATGGGGCTATGGAACCCCACGCCTGCCTTGCCGTTCCAGGAGAAAACGGCTGCGTCATTGTCCATTCCCCCTGCCAGCTGGCCTATGCCGTGCGCCTGCTGGTGGCACGAATACTGGAACTGCCGGTTCGAAAGGTAAGAGTTATTAAAACCAATGTGGGCGGTTCCTTCGGGGGAAAACAGGAAGTGGTGCTGGAACCTTTGGCAGCCTTTTGCGCCCTGGATACCAACCGTCCGGTCATGGTGGAAATGGACCGGACCCAGTCCATTGTCGCCACCAGGACAAGGACCAAAACCATCGGCCGGGTGCGGACGGCTGTGGACCGCCAGGGCCTTATTCTTGCCCGGGATATAGATTTTATTGTGGATGCCGGGGCTTACACTTCCAACGGCCCGGCCATCAGCGGGGCCATGGGTAAAAAAACCTTTCGGTTGTACCGGTTGCCAGCCCAGCAGTACCGGGCCAGGGTAGTGCACACCAACACCCCGATTTCCGGGGCTGTGCGCGGATACGGCACGCCCCAGGTTTCGACCATTACTGAAATCAATATTGATCACACGGCCCGGCGCCTGGGTATGGATCCTGTTGAATTCCGGCTGAAAAACCTGGTGCACCCCTTTGACAAGGACCCCAGCGGAGGCCCCAGCCTTGGCAATGCCCGGATTTTGGATTGTGTTACCCGGGGCGCAGAGGCGTTTGAGTGGAACCAGCGTCGCAAGGATGCGCAAAATCAGACCGGCCGATGGCGGCGGGGCGTGGGCATGGCCTGTGCCGTGCACGGCAACGGCTATTTCGGCGCCTACCCCGATCTGACCACCATGACCCTTCGCATGGAAGAGGACGGATCTGTTTTTGTCAATGCCTGCCTCCACGAACTGGGTCATGGGGTTGTGACCATCATACGCCAGATCGTGGCCGAGGTCATGGATCTGGATTTTGAACAGGTTACGGCCTCGGAAGCCGACACCCTGTTCACACCTTTTGATACCGGCTGCCAGGCCAGTCGGGGTGTTTTTGTCATAGGCAAATGCGCCATGCAGGGTGCTGAAGCGCTCAGGGAAATGCTTTTGGAAAAAAGCGCGCAATTGCTGAAACTTGCGCCAGAAGATCTTGTGAACGGCAACGGCAGGATTTGGTCAAGAAATAATCCCGGTCAGACATATTCCTACAAAGAATTGGTCCATGGCATCATTGCCGAACTTCAGACGGAAGTTATCACCACCTTAACCTTCCAGGCCAAGGCCAATCCCGGTTCCTATGCTGCCTATTTCGTTGACTTGGCAGTGGATACCCTGACCGGACAAGTGGAGGTTCAAAAGGTTCTGGCCGTACATGATGTGGGCCGGGCCATTAATCCAGGGTTTGTGCGCGGGCAGATCCACGGCGGGGTTCAGATGGGGCTTGGCATGGCCTTGTTTGAAGAGGTGACGGTGGATCCCAAAACCGGCCGCTCCACATCAGACAGCCTGAGCCGGTATCACATGGTGAATGCCCCGGATATGCCACTGGTGGATGTTATTCTCATCGAAGAAAAAGAAGAACACGGGCCCTTTGGCGCCAAAAGCGTCAGCGAACTGGCTGCGGGCCCAATTGTTCCAGCAACGGTAAATGCGGTCAACCACAGCCTCAACAGCTGTCTGACCCAATTGCCCTTGACCCCGGAAAAGATTCTGGCCCGGCAATAGCCCATGTTCGTTTATCGGTTCTGCGGCCATATTCTGGTCGCAGAACATGACCATGTGGAAATCAGCAACCTGACCGGCAAGTCATCCTTTGTGAATTTTCCCTGGGCTGGCCTGCCGGATTTTCAGGCAGGCGGCCCATGCCAGTGGAGGAGTAAACAATTATGAAATACTATGAAAAAGACAAGATAAAAAGTGTACCGGTTCAAGATGCCGTGGGCAAAGTTTTGCTCCATGATATTACCAGGATAGTGCCTGACATATTCAAGGGACCGTCCTTTAGAAAAGGCCACATCATTACCCGGGCAGATGTGGAGGAACTATTGGACCTTGGAAAGCAGCATATATACGTGGCAGGCCTGAACGGAGAGATACATGAGAACGACGCAGCCATTAGAATTGCAAACGCAGCCCTTGGAAAAAACATTTCCATTAGCGACCCCAAGGAGGGAAAGGTAGGATTTACTGCCCAGATTCTGGGGCTTTTAAAAATAAACGTCCAGGGCCTTGCCAAGCTCAATTCTGTTTGTGATGTAATTTTTGCCACCCTTCATACGGGCCAGGTGGTTGAAAAGGGAAAAGAGCTTGCAGGCACCAGGGTGATTCCTTTGTCCATTGATGAAAACCTCGTCATTGAAGCAGAAAAGGTCTGTAAAGAATATTATCCCGTCATTGAAGTCAAACCCTTTGCCGGGCTGGATGTGGGCATGGTGGTCACGGGATCGGAAGTTTACTCCGGCCGGATCTTGGACGGGTTCGGACCTGTTGTCCAGAAAAAATTTAAAGACCTGGGCAGCAGGATCATGGGAAAAGAGCTTGTGTCCGATGATCTTGACATGACTGTATCGGCCATAAATGGTTTTTTAAAAAACGGAGCCTCCATGGTTGCAGTCACAGGAGGCATGTCCGTTGATCCGGACGATCTTACACCTTCGGCAATAAGGGCTGCGGGCGGCAAAATCGTTTCCTATGGAGCTCCTGTTCTGCCGGGAGCAATGTTCATGCTGGCCTATATCAAGGATGTGCCCGTCATCGGTCTTCCAGGATGCGTCATGTACTACAGGGCATCTATTTTTGACCTGGTGGTGCCAAAAATCCTGGCCGGAGAAGAGGTTAAAAAGTCGGACATAATCGAAATGGGCCATGGAGGATTCTGCTCCTCCTGCAAAAACTGCAGATACCCCTCCTGCAGTTTCGGGAAATAAGATATGGAACCCTTTTATGGAAAATGGTTTTCCTAAAAAAATGCTGGACAAAGTTTATTCTCCCATTGGCATTGAAATCAATGCAGAAATCCCGGCAGAGATTGCCTTGAGCATCATGGGTCAGATTGTCCAGGTCAGGGCGCAAAAGTGAGCTCCTTCCCTTCTCAATTATCGGCCTTGATCCCGGCTGAGGCTTCGGTGTCAAAGTGGTTGTTGGAATAAGAAACAACTCCGGAGAACGGAGAATTAAAAAATCGGATTGTATTCATTGAAAAAGGGGTAAACTATATTTTATAGGCTGATTTTAAGCATACCCCACTGGAAATCCCCTTAAGCATTGAAAAAATCAATTTTACTTCCATTATGAAAGCATAACATAGTAAAAAAAGAAAATATAGATTTAATTTCAATTATTTCAATGGGTTATGGCGCCTGGTTTTGAGCTATTATTTCAGATACTAATGGAACACCGAGGCACCCCGTGAAGGAGTACGATTTATTTACAATGTCCTCTGATAAGTGAGTAATCTCACAGATTCTATCGATTGATGTATTTCCCTCACCTGACAATTCTTGAGAACCTCACTCTGGGTCCCACCTGGGTCAGGAAGATTCCTAAAAAAGAAGCTGAAGAAACTGCCATGTATTATCTGGAAAAAGTGCACATAGCCGAACAAGCCCTAAAATATCCGGGACAGATTTCCGGGGGTCAGCAACAACGGGTTGCCATTGCAAGAGGTCTTTGTATGTCGCCGAAAATAATGCTTTTTGATGAACCTACTTCCGCATTAGACCCTGAAATGATCAAGGAAGTTTTGGATGTCATGATTGAACTTGCCCGGGAAGGAATGACAATGATCGTGGTTAGCCATGAAATGGCATTTACTATAAGTGTCGCCCATAGAATTTTCTTTATGAATTCCGGTCAGATTATAGAAGAGAACTCACCGGAAAAGTTTTTTAATAACCCTCAACATGAACGAACCAAGCTATTTCTCGATCAGATTTTGTATTAAAATGGTAAAGAGAAAAAAAATTGCCTTGTGTTTAAAAACTTCTACCCATTATTCATAGGGCGGGCATCATCTGCCAAACCCCAACACTGGTCACCCTTACCCAGGCCAATGCGGGACTGATAGGCCTACCGATCATCCACCAGCACAAATAGCTGGTAATCCCTTCTTTCGATCTCACCGCAGCTTTCTCCTGGGGCAGGAAGGGCAAACAAGTATGAATCATATTAAAACAATCAATTAAGAAGCACAGAGATGGCGAATAAAGACTCCGATGATATTATACTGATGAATCTAATTTCCAAAGAAGAAAACCGCATCGAACAGACCCTGAATTTGATTGCGGCGGAAAGCCATGCCCCTGAAAAGACTCGGTATGCCAAAGGATATTGCCGATGCTGTTTTGTATCTGGCCAGTGATCTGTCCGGCTGAGACCACACTGACAAAATGGGTGCTTGAGATAAAAAGGCGTTTAAGCTTGTCGAAGCATAAGGAATGGTTTTAAGTAATGAAACAAGGTAAATTAAGAAGGAAAAATCGTATTTAATTGTTTTTCCTGACTGTTATTATGGGGTTTCATTTACAGGGTTTCAAGTAACAAAACCGGTCAAACCAATGTGTTGCAAGGGTTTGACCGGTTTTATTTTAGCGGGTGTTTTCTGTTTCTGTCTTTTATCCTGTCTTAAGGATTCATTTCATAGGTATCAATTAAAGCGTATACATGCTCTTTTAATACTTTTTCAAACTTCTCATTGTCAACAGCCGGTCTTTTGATCATTTTCAGACAGGCATCCTGTTGGACCTTTGTGGAGAGACTTTTTTCATATAGTTCAAGGCCGAACTTTGAAAAATCCCTGACCATAAAATTAAAAATTTGATCCAACAGATCATCGTCGATCTCTTCGATCCCGGCACTTTCAATAATAAGCTGTCCATATGCAACCAGGGTAAAAATTTCACCCACACACAGAAGATAATTAAAATCGTTCATCATCTGGTCTTTTAATTCCATCCCCGAAACCATCAGATATTCTTCATAGGCTTTAATCTGTTCCTTGAATATCTCAATGTTGGGCAAACTTTTTGTGGCATAGGTTTTTCTAAAGTCATGAAATTGAATCTTTGCATACCCTCTTGTGGGGCCCTGGTTGAAAAGATAATCATCATTTTTAGCCCCGTTCATCTTGGGTATCTCCGGAAATTCGCCGGGATTGAACATATAGCTTGGAATCAGTTTGACAATCAGGGCCATGTTCACATGCCGGGTGCCTTCAAGTTTGGGATATCCCCTCAAATCAACCACTGCCTGGCTGAAAAAGTTATCCTTTTCAAATCCCTTTGCTGCAATGATGTCCCAGAGCATTTCATGGACCGTTTCCCCCTGGATGGCCACCTTCATCTTCATGATCGGATTGTAAAGAAGATAGCGCTTATCATCCTTTGAGGCACATCTCATGTAGTCGGTTGCCCTGAGGCCGAATAACTTCATGGCGGCAAGACGACAATAGGAATCCAGAAAAAGCTGTTTTACATGGGGAAATTCGGTGACATTCTTGCCGTAAAGATTCCGATGGGCTGCATGATTCAAAGATTCGTACAAGGAATGGGTAACAATGCCGATGGCACCGGAACCAATGTTGAATTTACAAATATTGATTGTGTTGAGCATGTCATCCCAGGCCTTGGATCCCCGGGAAAGAATAAGATCATCTGTAATGGGATAGTCATGGAGGATAAATTCAGCCACATAGTTCTGGGCATCAATAACATTTTTAACGCACTCATATTTTTCATGTTTTGAGTCAACAACAAAAAAAACATACTCTTCTGAATCGGCAATTTTTCCAAAAACAGTGATAATTCCGGCTTCATTTCCGTTACCGATGTAATACTTGGTCCCCCTGGCCACATAGGTTCCGTCATCACAGGGGTGAAGTTTCATGGAAGATGAGTAGATATCTGCCCCATGATCTTTTTCCGAAAGGCCAAAGGCGCAGAGGGGGTTTTCCTTGAGGATTTCCGCAGCCTTGAGCTTAACTTTTTCATTATCCCCCAGGAATACCGGGTCCAGGCCCAATGTTGACACATGGTACATATACCAATAGGCAGAACCGTAAAAACCGCAGATTTCCGAAAATTCAAACATTCTGTAGGTGCTGTAATACTGATCTTTTGCCCCATATCCCTTTGGCAGAAAAAGGGTTTCAAAGATTTTTTCTTTCTTGATAAATTCAGCAAAGTCATAGGTGAATTCACGGGCGTGGTAATCTTCATTCAGTTTTTTCAAACCTTTGTTTTCAAACCACTCAATGGTTTTCAACATGATCTCTTTGGATCTTTCATCAGGATAATTACGGTCCTGGTATTTTTTCGGGTTAAAAAGCAACATGTTTATCCTCCTCTTTAAGTCAGTATACGAACTAAAAATTTTTGAAAATTATGCCTGGCGTTCCGTCTGTTCCGAATCACGACCCCTTTAGAAACAGACTTCGCAGCAGGCGTTTAAAGATTATCTTCTCTTCCATGGTAAAATTGGCCAATAAAAAATCATTGCCTTTTTTCCTCACGGTAATCAATTCATTCTTCAGCGTATTTGCCTTGCCTGACGGATACAATCTAAAAACACGCTTGTCTGTATCGTCTGGTCTTTTCTCGATCCAACCCCCTTCATCCAACCGGTCCAGGATGCCGGATAAAGTTGCTTTATCCAGGATCAACATTTTTCCCAACTCGGCAGCTGTAGCCCCTTCCTGGTACCAGATGCCTTCAAGAATAAGGTGCTGCATATTGGTCAACCCATATGGGGCCAGCCTTTTTTTTAAAAGACCATGGGCCTTTTGGTGGGCTTTGGCCAGAAAAAAAAATGTACAATCCGGAATATTGCCCGGTAAATTATCCATATCAAACTCCTTTGTATACGAACGAATAATAAACCTGAACAAATTTGTCAATATTATTTGTGGATATTTATTATCCCCATTCCCTGGTGATCACCGATAAATTGATCCGCAAATATAGTTTCCCTGGGGTGATTATAAATGACACTTATTCAGATAAGAATTATACCGAGTCCGGGGGGGGGGTGAATCCTGAAAGACCACGATTGTAACCAGTGCTCACCAAATTTGATATATTGGTAGGTTAATAAGTGTAACCTGAGATGTTTTTTATGCTGGTGTTTTTAACATATGGGAAGGGTTTTATTAAAATTTATTTGTTGAACAACTAGTTATCAAAAGTTAAAAGAATACCTACTCCTAGCAATTTAAAGATAAATAGTTGTTATAAAAATTCATTGGATTCTCGGGCTATTTCAGTGTAAGAATTGCGTTCTCATTGGCCAAAACAGCTTCACGAATCTGTTGTTCTTTCGATTCTAAATAATTAACGATGGAATCGTTATCAGATTCATCCCAACGTTTTTTTCCAATTTTAATGAATATTCTGGCACTCCCTGTATCAATGATAAAGTCGTATGATACTGTTATTGAGTTTTCGCGGGAATCAAAATTGTATTCCTTATAAGTATTTTTAAGAAAGTCCAGAACAGTTTCTTTTTTTGTTGCAGGCATATGATTTCTCCTTTGTGGGAATGTGGGTTGCTATCAATGAATTTAGCAACTTTTTTCTATGGATCTTACAAAAACAATTTTTCGAATAGCCTTTTACAGCTATCTGAAAAATATAGAGCCGTCAACATCATTTTTTGAAAAAGTGCGGACATACATAAATTAACTTTATTTGGCGATAAAAAGTAAGAGATATCCACTCGGGTGGTATGGGGATTATATACCAAAAGTATAGGCTTAAATTTTTGTCAAGAATTGACCTGACTTTATTGATACTGTGCGCATTCTGTGGCAGTTCGATGTACCCCGTTTATTGGTTAAGACCATAATCCTTCGGAGACCCTTATTCATTAGCTCTTTTTTTTAAAGAATGCCATTGAAAGCGGTTCTTTAGAATCGGTAATTAAATTGGGTGATATCTGGTCCACGGGTAAGGATGAGGACCTTTCCATGGCAGTGAAGTCATCTCTTTATGCTGCAGAGAAGAATAATCCCGAGGCCCAGCTTAAACTGGCCCGATTGGGGTATCAGCAGGCAAGGGAGTTCAATGATTATTACGAAGCTTATTTCTGGGCTATGCCAGTGGCTGCCGGTAAAAATATGTCGGCCCAGACACTGCTCTTAAAGATTAGAGAAAAGATTCCTGCGGAACACCTGGCACAATTTGAAGCAGTGGTTAAAAAGGGCATAAAAAGGCTTGAGCGACAATGACAAATTGGGCGGTCAGGGTGATTTTTTATTTCTACCCGATATAACCGCCACCCCCACCCAAAATTCTATCTCAAGATTACAAATGGTATCATTGATATTTTGACCTTCTCCTATCAATTACCACTATAATAATTATCCTTGACTGCTGCAATCCAATTAATCGGTCAACAATAATGGAAGAAGCCAGCGGCAAATTCGACCAGGTGGATGATCAGCAAAATAGACACAAGGCTCGCTTTCGTTCTTTCAAAAAACGCCGGAATACCAAAACATTGTGGGGTAAATAACTCCATATTCATTTTTTTTATATAAAAAATCACAGCAACCCAAGCGTATATTATCAAACTATTCCAGGCCATTTTAACAGCCAAGGATCCTTAAAATTTTCCAGTGCAGCACTAAACCTTTCATTCTTAAAGAAAATTCCGTTATCGGGCAAGCTTACATAACAATATGAAGTGCCCATATAATCAAAGCGTAACGCATACGAATGCAGGTAGCCCCGATCATATTTTTTACTCTCACCGCGGTAATACAAAGGATCTCCCAAAACCGGTGCACCAATACTTTTTAACGCCACACGAAGCTGGTGGGTTTTTCCTGTCAGAGGTCTTAGGATAAATAGCCTGAGACCGTCTCCATATGCTTTGCTGAAAAAATGGGTCTGTGCAGGATTTACCTTAGTTCTTAACAATTTCCATGCTCCGCGCCGCCCTCGTTCCAGATCCCCGGAAATCAACCCCTGACTTTTTTTCGGTTTTTTATCGGATAAAGCCAGATAATATTTCTCAATTTGCCTGTTTTGAAATAGCAGGGACATCCCCCTTGCCGCTTGTTTATTTTTTGCAAATAAAATCAGGCCTGATGTCATACGGTCCAGACGGTGTACTGGGAACAGGTTCATCTCTTTTTCCCTCTCTCTGACATGGTTGATGAGGGATTCACCGTCAACCGATGTATGAAAATCCACGCCCTGGTTTTTATCAATTACAAAAAAATCTTTATTTTCATCTATTAAGGTATACATAAAAGTCCTGATTTTATATTTTTAAAATACATGTTCCAATGAAGATTTAAAGGGGGGCATTTAAAACATTCAGGAATTTGTTTGATGCCAGCCAACGACCTCTCTGTAGGAGATACCTCCCCCGAATATATCCAGGGCGCTGCCAATGGTCAGATCCACCCGGTTTTGCCCCAGTCTTTTTACCGTTTCCAGGTCGGAAAAACGGTTTGCCCCACCGGCATAGGTGACGGGAATGGGGGCGTATTTACCCAGCAGTTCCACCAGCTCTGTCTGGATACCCTGCATCATCCCTTCCACATCAACCCCGTGGACCAAAAATTCGTCACAAGAGGCTGCAAGGGTGGTAATGGTTTCCCGGTTAACCGCAACATCGGTGAATTGTTGCCATCGGTCCGTAACGATCCAGAATTTGCCATCCCTTTGTCTACAGCTCAGGTCCAGGACCAGGTTTTCTTTTCCAACAGCCCGGACCAAGGTATCCAGTTTTGTCTGGTCTATTTTTCCATCTGAAAATACATAGGAGGTAACAATCACATGGCTGGCACCGGCGTTCAGAAAGTTTTCCGCATTGGCGGGGGTTATGCCGCCTCCGATTTGAAGTCCCCCTGGATAGGCGGCTAATGCCGCCAGGGCAGATGCTGTATTACCGGGTCCCAGGGAGATAACATGTCCCCCGGTGAGCTTGTCGCTCTGGTACATTTTTGCATATTGGGAGGGGGATTTTTCGGTTTCAAAATTGGTGACGGGCCGTTGTGTGTCTGTATCCTTCAGGGTTCCGCCAATTATTTGAACCACTTTTCCTTGCCGAAGGTCGATGCAGGGTCTAAATTTCACTGGGTGTTTTCCTTGATTGCTTCTTGATTGCTTGTTTGATTGAAAGTTATAGGCTGGTATTTGCTAGATCGGCATAAAATGCATCCAGGATCTGGAGTACCCCCTTGCCCAGTCCATCTGTCAGCAATACCGGGTCCGGGGCATCCAATTCGATTTGTGCTTCATAGGTTTTATTGATCACCGGGGTAAAGCTTTTTCCTGTGTTTTTTTCAAGGATTAACCGGATGGTCACAACAGCTTTGGGATGCTTGGGATCCAGGGCATCTCCGTAAAAACGGGTGACCTTTCCCCATAACTGGAAACCGATATCTGCCATGGTATGGGTTGGTACCGGTGAAAAAAGAGGAGATGCCCACAGGTCTTCCTGGATTACTTCGGTGATCATCCGGGCCGGGGAGACCATGAAATTATTATGAAAATCAGTTGCAAACCGGGTTGGGCTGAGCCGGTAGACAAATGAATTGGTTTCAAATTCAGGGGAGATGGAAAAGCGGTTAACCAGCAGGGCTTCTCCTCCGGGGGTTATAGGGTTTGCCATCTGGGAATGTGCCTGGATTCGGTAAAAAGATTTTTCCTGAAATTCGTTCCGGATATTGGCACACCCGGCCAGGATACACAGTGACAAAAAGATTAAAACCGGTCGGCCTTTAGTTTTCATTGGTTTTGAGTACCTCCTTGATTCTCTCGGGGGTGTTCTTTTCCGGAGGACGTTCAAAGAGGAGTCGCCCGGGGTATTTTTTTAATTCAATGCTCAATTGTTTAAGATTATCCGATGTGTCTTCAAAATTTCCAATGGCCCTTTGGACGGTGTCTCCATTGAGCCAGACCATATTTTCCAGCATTTTTGCGGTTTTATTCAGGCTTTCCAGCATGGTTTCAAGATTTGCACCAAGGCTTGCTTCAAGGTTGTTCGTCATATTCTTCGTATTGCCGGCGGCGGTTTCAAAATTTTTCAAGGTGTTGTCAATGGGTTGTTTTGCATTTTCTACTATGGTTTTTAATCCGGTAAACGAGCCCTGGGCGTCGGCAATGAGCTGGGTGAATTCTTTCGAGCTCAGGGTGTTGGAAAGTGTACGATTGGTTGCCCTGATCTCCTTTAACAGCTTTTCCGTCTGACTGGAAATTTTCGTCGTGTTTAGACCGCTGGCTTTCTGGTGCAGGGTTTGAAGGAGGCTTTTAAGTTCCAAGGTGATGTCGGATAGCTTTACAACGGAAAGATTGTCCAATAGTTCGTTAAGGGCATCTCCTAACCGCTTCATACTGCTTTTCCGGGAGGGAACATAAAGATTTGCCGGTTGCCAGGAGATATCAAGAGGTGTTTTACGCCGGCCGGAATAATCTGTTTCAAGATAGGCGGCTCCGGTTAGTCCTTTGAAGGCCAGGTGGATGCTCAGCCCCTGGGTAATGGCCTTTTGTATTCTGATGAGGCTGGTTTCTCCTGTCTGGCCCACATAACAGTGTTCGGAAAGGGAAAAGGTGACCAACACATAATTGGATGGAATATTGTATAGCTTGGTTGGGGTGGTAATGGTTTTGACCGTGCCGATTTTAACTCCCTTGTATTTGACTTCCGATCCAATATCCAGCCCCTGGACCGATTCGTCAAAATAGGTTTCCCCAAGGGTTTCTGTTTTGAAAAATTTACCGGCCCCAAAGGCGATGAGAAAGGCGGCGCCAAGTCCAAAGGCAAGGATGACAAAAAGGCCAAGTTTAAAAAAGTTTGCTTTTTGGGTCATGTTTTATATTTCCGGGTTTCGGTTAAAAAAATTATAGACATAGGAATTTGACTTGTCGGCTTTCAGTTTACCCGGGGGGCCCTGGGCAATTATCCCCTTGACGTTTTTTTCCAGCATGATGGTGCGGTCCGCAATGGTTAGTATGCTTTCCAGTTCATGGGTGACGATCACAAAGGTGATACCCAGAGACGCTTTAAGTTTCAGGATCAGCCTGTCCAGACCGGCAGAGGTCAGGGGGTCGAGACCTGCCGAGGGTTCATCCAGAAAAAGAATGGCCGGATCCAGGGCCATTGCCCTGGCAATGGCCGCCCTTTTTCTCATTCCTCCGGACAGTTCATCGGGTAACAGAAAGGCTCCCTCTTCCATCTCCACAAGACCCAGTTTTACCCGGGCAACAGCTTCAACGGCATCTGTGGGAAGATTGGTATATTCCTTTAGGGGAAGCATGACATTTTCCAGAACCGTCATGGACCCGAATAATGCCCCGTTTTGAAAGGCTACCCCGATTTTTTGGAGCAGAATCTTTTTGCGCTTTCCCCTGGCCGTTATCATATCCTGGTCATGGATAATGACCGATCCTGACACCGGGGGAACCAGGCCGATCATGTGTTTTAATACCGTGCTTTTCCCGCATCCGGATCCGCCCAGAATAACGAAAATTTCTCCCCCCATAATGTCAAAGCTGAGGTTTTCCATGATGGCATGGTTATTGTAGCCGGCATAGAGGTTTCTAACCTTTATTGCTGTTTTTTTCATACGCCCATATAATAGTAAATAATGGAAAAAATACCGTCAAACACGGCAATCAAAACAATGGAGGAAACAACGGCCCGGGTGGTGGCTTCCCCTACGGCAGAAGGACCCCTGAGGGTTTGATATCCGCGGATGCAGCCGGTGGCGGCAATGAGAACACCAAAGACAAAACATTTGACAATCCCCCCGACAAAATCCCCCCAGGTTACAAAATTGACCACCTGATTATAATAGGCAACAAGGGGGTGGCCAAGGGAAACAATTACCACGGCACCTCCTAAAATCCCCACCAGGTTGGCAAATATGGTCAAAAGCGGAGTGATAAGGGTGGAGGCAATCACCCGGGGGAGGATTAAAAATTTTACCGGATCCATACCCATGACGGTTAATGCATCAAGTTCTTCATTAATCTTCATGGTGCCTATTTCAGCGGCAAAAGCCGAAGCTGACCGGCCGGCCAGGACAATGGCCGTCATCAGGGGGCCCAATTCCCGGACCGTTGCAATCCCGATGAGATTGGCCACATAGATTTCAGCCCCGAACATTTTCATGGGGATGGCTGCCTGGAATGCCATAACAAGCCCCACAATAAAGCTGATCAGGGCCACTATGGGCAGGGCATCCACCCCGGCCCGTTCAGCGATCACAAGGGTATCTGCCCAGCGGATATGTTTGGGGCTTTTCAGGCTTGAAATCAGTGCCCAGGTGATTTCACCAATAAAACTGATGAAAATTTTAGCATCGGATAAAAAATCCCACAGGTTTTTTCCTGTTTGTTCGACAAAGGAGCGGGAGGAGACCGGGAGTGTACTTGCTGACTTGCGGTCGGTTTTTTCTGCCAGGATGAGCAGGGGGGTAAATTCGGATTTCAAGCCGTTCACCTGCGGCACTACCCTGTCTTCCCGGTTTTGATCCAGTCTTTTTAAGTGGGAAATAAAGGCTGCCCCGGCCATATCCAGATAGTCAACTTCTTCAAGATTGATGATAAGAGTCGCACTTTTTATCTGCCTGATGGCCAGGCTTGCCTGGTGCCAGACGGGGGCAATTTCTTTTGCATCCAGCCGGCCCCTAAGGTAAAGGGTTGTTCTTTCAGGTGTTGTTGTGATTGCAAGTTGGGGCAGGGTGGCCATATATCATCATCTCGTGGAAGTAGTTCCTGGTTTAAAGTTTATGGTATAAAACTTTGGTATAAAACTGTTAACTTCGATGCCATTTGCGTATAAAATTACCGGCAATATCAATCCTGTTGGCGTATGGGAAAATCGTGCTCAGGTTTATTTTCCGTATAATAATCACAAATGGAGAAAGGAATCAATGGGAATAAGGTTCATGGGTGATCACAGTTTGTTTGAGGTTGGTAATCAGCTTGCAATGCCCGGGAGTCGCAAAATTGTTTGTCTGTGATTTACATAGCAGGTGTGGGGTGGTATATTGTCGAAAGGTTCTTGTTTCCGGGAAGTAAATTTCCGGTTTTGATTTAACCCCATGCAAATAAATGAAAGGGTATTATGAATCTTCAGGGTGATTTTGAAGGATTGACACTTGCCAGTATCCTTCAGCTTCTATGCAATGATCAAAAAACCGGAGTACTGACCGTAACCAGTGACAATGAAGAAAGCCGGGTTTTTTTCGAACAGGGAACCATTGTCTATGCCTCTTCATCCCTGAAGGAATCCAGGCTTGGCTTTTTGATCCGAAATGACGGGGTTATCTCAGCCCAGCAGCTCCAAAAATGCCTGTCCCTGGCCAAGCAGGAAAGGGTTCACCTGGGAAAAATCATGGTGGAAAAAGGATATATTTCCCTGGATACCTTGAAAAAATACAATACCAAACAAGTTGAGGCCATCTTATACGATCTTCTTTTCTGGCAAAAAGGAAAATTTGAATATAAAGATAGTCGTTTGGACTTAAAAGGGATGATTGTCACCCAGCTCAACCCCATGAGGCTTATTCTCGAAGCGTCCAGAAGAATTGATGAACTTTCTGTCCTTAAAAAATTAATTCCCAGTGACAGGCTTGTGTTTAAGATGTCCGGCAAAGTTCAAAGCAAAGAGGAAATCAAGCTGAATGCCAATGAGTGGCGGGTTCTTTCCCTTATTGACGGAACCCGTACCGTTCGACAGATAATAACCGAAAGCGGGTATGATGAATTTGCTGTTTATAAAATTTTTTATTCTGTTATTTCATCGGGATTGATTGAGCAGGAGGAGGAGATTCAATTCAATGACGGGGAAGTGGCAAATGGTTATTCTGCTATTCTCACCGTTTTTAATGATGTTTTTCAATCTATTAAAAAAAACATTGTGGATGAATTGGGGGATAGAAGTTATTCCCTGTTCGAAGAAAGCAAACTTTATCTTGGGGGAGAGACCAAGGATCTGTTTAAGGACTATCATCCGGATAACCATAAAAATTCAAATCTTCAGGCGATTAGCGCTGCATTGAAGAATCTGGAACATATTAAGAATCGGAAAGAATTTTTAATTTCCGGATTTGCAGAGTATTGTTCACAGGTATTAAAAAAGACCGGGGATATTCTGGGCGTGCATCCATTGATCAGGGTATTGGATGATATTGAAAAAGTATTGGAATATGTGAAAAAATATCAAACCGGATCAAAGGAAAAAAATAAAATTGTTAATGATATGAGAAATGTCATTGATGCAATACGTTCAGAATTCAAAACCAAGGGGAAAAAAGGAAAATCAGGAAAAGGAATGTTCTCTTTTTTTTCCTGATTTTTTTAGGAATCCGCTATCTTTGCCCCGCCATAGGCCAAAAAGGAGAGGGCTGCCGTTCTGAACAGAGACTTGATAATATCAAGAACTTCAGCACCTAGAATTTGATCAAAGATCATCACATAATCGGCAACAAATAAAAGACAGACCGTTATCAGGATGAGGTTGATCACCGTTCCAACTTTTCCGCCTGTATATTTAATCCGGGCCTTATTGAAAACAAATATGATAATAAGATAAATCACCAAAGTGAAAATAGATATGATCATCTGTGCAGTCATGAATCCTCCCTTTTATATATGACAGTACCAAGAAGTTCATGGAGAAAATTTAATATATTATCCACAAGAACAAGGGTCTGTGTATCCTTTTGTTTTACCACCCCAAGAGAATAATTGCCAACAGGAAAAATGATAATATCTTTTTTATTTTCCCTTGAGAAGACAGCGTACCTAAATGTTTTATTACCAATGGTTCGAATGTTTTGACCACAGGAAAAGACCAAGGCAGAAACCTTTTGGGGATCTTTAATGTCGTGGGCCGCAATTTTTCCTTCAGGGTCTGTAAAAATATATTGGTCGACGCCTTCAATTCCAGCAATTTGTAAAAATTTTTCAGAGAAAAACATTCTAACGGCCCTTTGCCGACATCACAAGCTTCTTTATTTTTTGGGGCAGTGGACAGCTTTTACTGACAACAAAAAGAAACAGATCGGCGCCAATATTCTGAATGGTGATATGCTTGTCGGATATGGTAATCATCGCTTCATAAACATCCGGGTAATGTGACTGGGCCATCAAATAGCTTCTGCTCAAATAGCGGCCCAGCACTTCAAGGTCTGCTGTTGTAAGCGTTCCAGGCATATGATTTGTGATGATGCGGTTTTGTCCATGGTATAGAAAGGCACCGATTATTTCAGGATGGGATTGGATTTTTTTTAAAAACGTGTCTGTTTTTTTAACGCCATTGGGATAAGTGTATGAATTCATATATTGACAGGAGCAACAGCGAAATACAGCCCGTCCATTTTGAATATCTGCCTTTTCTAAATCGTTCTTATCCCCGCACTCTTCGCAAAAAAAAATCATCTTATTTTGATTTAAGAAATTTCGATTTAATTTTTCCCCAAAAATTTAAAGGGGGGGGATTCAATTGGACAGAAACTGATTTCTGTGTGTTGTCATCCTCTGTGTCATCCATTGGTTTGTTGTCTGAAACACTGGCCTGACTTTTTACTAGCAGCAAGGATATCATATCAACCAGCATTGTTTTGTCGGGATCATCCTGCCAAAGGGTTTTAAGAGAGGAAAGCTCCTTATCAATCTCAGCTAAACTGTTCTCTTCCAATAACCCGTCATGGGTATTTATCAAAAATTTTAATCTGTTTATGGCTTCCCGGACCGGCTTGTGTTCATCTAAATCCGAATTGTCTATATTTTCCTCAAAAGCGTCATCTTCATATTGAAATGGAACAATGGTTTCAATGGAGCCGTCCTCTGGCAAGGATACAGTGCTGTATTCCCCAGCCTCCGGGTTGAAATCATTTTTACCTATTGCGGTTCCATGGTTGTCTTCGGTTACAATCTCTTCGGTTACAATCTCTTCGGTTACAATCTCTTCGGTCGCAATTTCTTCAGTCACAATTTCTTCAGCATTGTTGTTTTCGGAAATATCCAGGCTGAAAAATGCATCCAGCCGACTGCGGATTTCAGGAATGGGTTCATTCCCCAATCGGCGGGGGGTAAAATTTTTGATTCCTTTCTTTTGAAGATCTTCTTCAGTTGGCGCACTCATATTCATGGCTCTTTTCTGCTCAGGACCCTGAATATTTGCCAGGTGAATTTCATCCAGCAATTCATCTGCCGGTGATTCCTTTGCACTGAAAAGTTCATCCATAATATCCCGGGGAGGCGGGTTGCTTTTTTTTCTGCCTGCCAGGGCCGGCGTTGGATCCTCGGAATCCTGGAGCAGCACTATATCCTCGGCAACCGGTTTAGAAGAACTCTTTATATGGGACAGGGCTGGTTGGCATATTTCATCATAGGCCTCATCATTGGTTTCGTCAGGGGGTTCATTATAGGCTTCCCCTGTTCTGTCATCGGGTCCTTCACCAGGTACTTCTTTTTTGGAACCGGGCTGATCTTCCTTTGAGGCGGCTATTTCACGTTTAAAATTGTGGAAGGCATGGATGTCTCTTTCTATAATCTGCTGTTTTTCCTTTAACGGCATATCAGGCGTCTGAACAATCCGTTCAAAATTTTCAAAAACAGAGTTTAAAAAAAAGATGGAATATTTATTGCCGGCTGCTTTTTTTGAAGCAATATATCGCCCCATGCTATGTATTATTCTTAAAAAGGCATGGTGGATTTTATGGGGTTTTAATCGGGTTAACAGTCGGCTGGTAACCTGATCAAAGGTTTGGAGTGTTATCTCTGAAATTTCCCAGTCAATGGCAAGAATGACGGCTTTTAAATCCTGCATTTCCGTACTTGAAATCAGGGGCTGGGATGCAATCTTGCCTTTCAGCGCTTTAAACTTTTGGATACATCCCGATAGAATAATATGGATTTGTTCTTTGTTGAGATCAGGGGATTGGATAAGCTTTCCAAGCTCAATACCAATGAAACTTAACACGGGTACAGCATCTTTGTGGGCATCCTCTTTTCTGGAATCCAGATATTTGCCGATGGATTGCATCATTTTAATAACCGATATCACCCCAGTGTTGTCGGTATGCTGTTTTCCGATGATTGAAAGCTGTTGTTGAAACCTGTCAATAGCACCATTTCCAACCTGGTTTTTCATTGAATCAATAATTTGTTTGAGTTCAGTAAGCGAATTCAAAACACCTCCTTAAAAAAGCTGATCTTGAATAGATGCCAATGTTATGGATATAACTTTTTTCAACGTAGGAATCACATTGCCTCCGCTCAGTGCACTGGCCTCAAAGGCAGGGGCTCTCAAAAGTCCGTTAAGATCTTTTTGCAGGGTTTGTGAAGTTAGAATAGGGGTATTGGCTTGTTTGAGGTCTATTTTGTTATACTGCATCACAAGTGGCATTTCAAACAGGTCAAGATTGTAGGTCTCAATATTTTCATACAATTGATTTAAAGACTCGATGTTTTTCCGGCGCTGTTCCCTTTGGACATCTGCAACAAAGACGATACCGTCAACACCTCTCAAAACCAGTTTTCGGGTTGCATTATATTTTACCTGGCCGGGAACTGTATATAATTGGATGGTGATGTCAAAGCCTTTTATCTGACCCACATCAAAGGGTAAAAAATCGAAAAAAAGTGTTCGATCATCATGGGTTTTAAGACTGACCATCGGTGTCTTGATCCGATCCTGGTAGGTTCTGTTGATGTATTCAAGGTTTGTTGTCTTTCCACCCCTTCCCGGGCCATAATAAACGATTTTGATCTGCACTTCTTTTGTTTTTACATTGATGAGTGCCAAGTTTGCTCCCCTCAAGCCACCCATGGGTTCAGGTGCCGCGATTAAAAAAAAATATCAGCCCTCGGCCAATATCTGATTAATTTCCTTGATGACCTCAATCACCTTCAGCCTGACAAGTCCCAGAGAGATATCTTTATTGAACATGGAAATGATCAATGTATCCTCTGTCACTTTACTGAAATGAATGCTTAGTTTTTTACCCTTATGAAACAGCAATGAGAATTCAGATTCACCCACAAGTTTTGCCATGGCATCAACGGCTGCATAATTGCCGGCTGCCAGGGCAGCAAAGGCGGTTGAATCCAGGTAACTTTTCCCATTGTCATGCTTGGCAATGGCATTGCCGCCCATATCCATAAAAATGACATGATCCAGCCCGGCTGCAATCAGGCTGGTTTGAATTACATTATCAATGGCATCAAGTTGACTTTGATTATACATGGCGGAATGGTAACGTAAATCAGAAAATTGTGCAATATGATAGACCCCATAAAAGAAAAATTAATTTCGAGTATTATTTTTTATAAAAACAGGGTCGGCTTCAATATAGAGCAGGGTTTCCATACTCCCTGTTGTCACTGTGTTTGTACCGGTGGCTGTGATGATGTGTTCGCCAATGGAGAGGCGGACGGACAATCGTTTTCCTCTCCCAATCTCACCGTCAATACTGCTTGTCCAGATGATGCTATCGGAAAAATCTCCGGTGAGGGAAAGGGCTATTCCTTCAAGGAGGATAGGGAAGTCAGATGGATAAAAATATTGGCCGTATCGGGGTATCCGGATGAATACCTGGGTTGACTTGTCTTCTTCTATCTCCATATCTTTTGATAATTGCATATACTCGTTTAAATGAATCTTTGGAATGAAATCCAGTTTTTTTTTCAGATAAAATAATCGGATCTCTTTTTTTATTTTTGCCAGATCTTTGTAATCTGATTTGCCATACTGGTTAAACACCTTTATAACCTCGATGACTTTATCGTATTCCTTGGCCTGATAGAGCTTTTCCATCTGTTTGTACTGATTTTCAATGGTTGAAATAAATTCTGTTTTTATTCTTTGTCTTTCAATCTCATCCGCTTTTTTTTTTATGGATTCAGACCGCATGTCACCGATAAATCTAAATACCAGACTAAATAAAACAAGCAAAAATACGATGAACATCAGGGCAACCTGGCTGTTATATTTTATTTTTTTGGTAAGCATGATCTGGCGCGTGGACCCTTTTATAAATTTTATAGTGTCATTTACTTTAATGAATCATCGGTCATTCGTAAAGGTTTTTTGACATGGAGACGGCAGTGGCTGCTTTTTAATTTCAATCAGGGTGATAGACAAATAAATTAAAAATTGGGGGGCTAAAAAGTGATGGTGAACGTTTGTTTTTTGCTCTGCCCCCCAAAAAAAGGGATCAAAAATACAAAGCAGACAACCAGAAAGAACAGGCTGGTTATAAAACTGATGATGTCACCACTATGGATACTGGCGATTGTGAAAAAACTCGCCAAGGCTATAAAAAGAAGCCATCCTCAGATTTTAAATTTATTCACAACCTCCATAAGCGTTTCAGACAATCCTGACAGTTCCTTCGACCTGACATCAACATGATCGCTGTTTTCAGTCATCTCATCGGCTGCCTGGGTCACTTGACTGATATCCTTTGCGATCCTAGTGGAAACTATGGAGCTTTCTGAAATATTATTGTTTATTGTATCGATTCCCTGTGTGACATGGACAATATTTTCAGAAATATTTTGTGTTGTCACAGACTGCTCTTCGACAGCAGAGGCTATCATCAAAACGATTTCATTTACTCGGTTGGCAACATCTGAAATATCCCCTATCTGTTCAACGGTTTTTCCTGTAGACGCCCGCATTGTTTCGATTTTTTCTTTGATCTCATTTGTGGCGTCTGCGGTTTGTGTTGCCAGATCCTTTATCTCATTTGCAACAACAGCAAAACCCTTTCCGGCGTCTCCAGCTCTGGCGGCTTCAATAGTGGCATTTAATGCCAATAAGTTGACCTGATCTGAGATGTCTGTGATTACGCCAACAACATAACCGATATCGTCTGCCGCATTCCCAAGTTCTTGAATCTGCCCGGAAGCCTGATTTGTTTTTAAAACAACATCTTCTGTTATTTCTTTTGCAGAGACGGTGTTTTTTGATATTTCATTAATTGTGTTGCTCATCTCCTCTGTTGCAGAGGCGACTACCCCCATATTACCTGCTGCCTGTTCCATGGAAGCTGCAACAGATGTCATACTGACACTCATTTTTTCAACTGCAGCTGATACGGAATTCGAATTATCGGCAGTCTGTTCAGCCCCCTTTGCCATTGTCTTGGAAATTTGCTCAAGGGTTGTTGATGATTCGTTTAATTCATTTGCATTTTGGGCAACATCAGAAACAAGGGTATGAATTTTAGCTATAAACGAATTAAACCATTGGGCCACCTGCCCTATTTCATCTTGTGACTTAACCTTCAGACGATTGGTTAAATCGCCATCTCCTTCGGCAATATCTCTTAATTTCTCAACGATATCAATAAGGGGTTTCACCAATGTCCCTGCAGCTATAAAAGCAACCGGGATCACTAATATCATACACACCAAAGACACAATACCGATCATCATAACCATCTGCCAGGTATTCGCCCGGGCAATTTCATCTGATTGCAGGACGATTAAACCACCCATAAATTGTTCCTTCGAATATAGGGGGAGAATTCCTTGAAAATACGTTTGAGAGTCAATATCAACATCATTAAAATAAAATTTTTGCTTGGCGATTGACCAAAAGGTATCTACCGATTTAGGAATATCCGAAATATTGACGGCTTTATAATTTGGAAAGTCACCCACACTAAAACTATCCTTCACAATTAAATTCATTTTCATGCCAGTGATTCTGTACATTTTTTGAACAAATGCTTCTGATAGCCTTTCTTCAGCAACTGAAAAGCCCACCTGAACAGGCTCTACCTTTTCAGTTTCCTCATTAAAGTGATTCGCATAAATCGGTACCACTATTTTTATTTTTAAAAATTTGTCTGATTTAACAAAGGATACTGACAATTGAGCTGGTATTTTTTCAGCATAGTTCATGGATAGGTTAAGCCCTTCTACCTTCGATCCTTCAACGTATTTTATCCGATCATATGCCTCCCCCTTTTTAAAGGTACGATAATAATATTTGGAATCAAACTGATATCCCATTACAATTTGTCGGGAGTCCTGTTCTTCAAAATAGTTTATCAGTTCACCCTCATTTGAATAAATACCAAGCGTCAATAAATTTTCCAAAGTCGCGGTATTGGTAATCATGTTTCCGATTTTTTCAAAACTTGGACGCATCATATTCAGACCACTGTCTTTGTAGCCTGTGAGAAATTTAACAACATCGCCGATTTTATTTACCGTGGCCATTTGAGACATGGACTCAGCAAACAAGGTTTGCCTGTCAACCAATGAATTCTGTAGGACTGTTAAAGACTTGGTAATTGCCTGCTGTGCCGTATCCCTGCTCTGTTGATTGATAATCAATGATACAACCGCTGTTATTGCGACACATACTATAAAAACCAGGATTAGCGCCCCTTTAAGAATTTTATACCGAAGCTTTTTGTTCATTATCGACTCCTTTCGTGGTTTGATCTACTAAACTTAAGCTCCCATTGGCGTAAAAAAAGCGCCACCGAAGTGACGCTTTTTTCCTGTGTAATACAAAGAGGATTATTTAATCCAACTGGGTTTCTTAAACTCGGATCCGGGATAGGGTTCCATCGAAGGATCGGTATAAATGGCCTGGAGCTCACCACCCTGGACCTGGTAATGTACTACCGGAGATCCCTTCTGAAGGTTGAGCACATTGTCTTTATTCCATTTAAGTTTTCCCTGAATGCCTTCGTATCCATTGTTTGATAAATACTTGTTAATTGCCTTGAAATCATAGGCATCTCCCACCTGGGTCACGGCATTTGCCCATGCCTTAACAGCAGTATAGGTAATAAAGGCACCGGCCGGAACTTGGTAGTTATAAAGTTTATGCCACTTGTCTAACCATGCTTGACCGGCTGCATTGGGAGCCTTGGGCCCGGGTAGGCCCGACGGCATCTGGCCAATCAGTCCGTCGGCTTTGGTGCCAAGAACATTGATGACCTCACGGGGTGTAATTCCCCAGCCAAGGCTGACAATTGAATTGGTCGGACGTTTGAGAAATTGTTGAAAAAATGAAATATTTTCCTGACCACTGGCGATTTCAAAGTGGATAAGCGCAGGTTTGATACGACGGATCTGTGATAAAATCACGCCCCATTCGGTGGTCCCGTAAGGTACGGTCTCACGTTTGGCAATCTTCCACCCGATCTTTTCATAATTTTTGATCAAGCTCTCAGAGACCCCAAGTCCCCAGGAATCATCGGTATTAATGATAACCACTTTCTTGTTCGGCCATTCATAGGGCAAGGTTGTCAGTGCACGGAACACACTTTCAGCCTGATCCGCTCCTGTTGGGGTCAATTGGAAAATATTGGAATATTTTTTAGGATCTTCCCTGAATACATTTACAGCGTCTTCAGAACCGTCATCTGCAAAGAAGGGGATGTCATATTTCCCATAGGC
The DNA here is from genome assembly GCA_016744295.1 of Desulfobacteraceae bacterium. Taxonomy (GTDB): domain Bacteria; phylum Desulfobacterota; class Desulfobacteria; order Desulfobacterales; family Desulfobacteraceae; genus NBML01. Next base: position 34,909 of record JADGEQ010000016.1, read on the forward strand.
TCGAACATCCTGTCCCCATCCGGCCCAGCCGGCGTGGATAGAGGCCACTTTTTTCTGTCCGCATAGATAATTGGCCGCCTGCATAACAACTTCAGGTTCAAAGCCCTTGGAATCAAATCGAATTATTTCAATCTGTTTTCCTAAAAGTCCACCCGCTTCGTTGATCTCATCAACAGACATTTTAATGCCGTTAAAATAATCGGCTCCGGAGCCTGCGGCCCAACCGGTCATCGGTATGGGAACACCGATGGGTATTGTGTCCGCGGCAATAACACCCTCTACCATAAAAAAACAGATCGCCAGAATCAGCGACAACAGTTTAACTCTTTTCATAGATTCCTCCTCTTTTAATTAACCACATATTGTAAACCAGCGGCATCATTTATTTTCTTAAGCTGTGGATCTCATGCACTTTCAACATGATTTGTCCGCTTTGAGAAAATACCCATCACACCATCTGGTAATGCCAACACCAGGACAACTACCAAGGCTCCCATGGTCACAGCGCGATATACGCCCAGGGGAGACATCAGTTCACTGGCAATAACCACCAGGACCGATCCGATGACGGCACCGGGAAAATGACCCAGCCCGCCGACCAATATCATTATCATTAATATGCTGAATAAATCCAGATCTAGCATGCGCACCGAAAGCATACCATAAAAATGGCCGTATACCCCCCCGATAAGACCGGTCAGAAATGAGGTCAGGGCAAATACCATGAGTTTGTATTTAAAGGCGCTGATCCCGAGACTCATGGCAAATGGTTCCGAGTCTTTCAGTGCCAGGAATGCCAGTCCCCAATATGATTTGATCATCACCATGATGGTCAGCACACATGCAAGAGATATCATCAGGATCAAATAAAAGGTGGGAACCATATTGTCTACCCCAAAGGTATACCCCAGAATACTGATAGGCGGTATGGTCAGAAGCCCTGACGCACCTCCGGTTCCAAGGGCAATGCCGATCTCGCCTTTTAACAGCGGCTGCAGGGCCATGTGAACTCCGAAGGTAACCAGAGCCACGTATGGGCCTGCAAGTCGTAGGCAGGGCAATGCGATCAGCGCCCCCATTGCCGCGGTAAAGAAACCGGCAAGCACAATCGCCAGCACCACGGGTATGTTGTGATGGATGGAAAGAATGGCCGAGCAATATGCACCCATCACAAAAAAGGCCACCTGGCCAAATGAAAAAATACCGGCAAACCCCATGATCACATCCCAGCTTGATGCCACAACAGCCCAGATCAGACACATGATCAATATATTCATAATAAACGGCACATCTCCCACAAAAATGGGTAAAATGGCCAGAACCCCGTATATAATTCCGATGATCGTTGCCATCTGTTTTAGTCGCATAATATCAATTCCCTTTTCCCATTAGTCCCTGGGGTCTGATGGACAAAGTTGCCAGCAATAGAACAAAAAGTGCGATAATGGTATAGCTCATACCAAACATCCACCCCACAAAAGCCTCCATCATACCGATGATAAACGCCGCATAAAGGCCTCCCCTGATGGATCCCATCCCCCCAAATGCTGTAACGACCCAGGCCTTGACCATTATCGCTCCCCCCGCTGTGGGATTGATAAAGAGTTTCTGACTCAGGAGAATACCGCCGAATCCGACCATGACAGTGGATATGGCAAAGGTAGAGGCAAATATGCGCTTGATGTTAATACCAACGATTTTAGCCCCGGCAGGGTTTTGTGCCACGGCCCTGACAGCTAGTCCGGTCCGGGTATTGTTCAGTATCCATCCCAACAATAAAATCCCCCCTAGAGACATCACAAAAATCATGATATCCTGATAGAAGAAGACAAGCTCGCCTATTTCCAGAAGCCCATCCATAATGGGGGGCAGGGATTTGAGCTTTACACCGAACACGACCATATAAAGATTGCTCAGAAACAAGGATAGGCCAAGGGTAAGCATCATGGCTTTGTTTTCCCAGTCCGCCCTTTTGCGCAATGGTGCGATCATGAATTTTTCCAACCCGTATCCAACACCAAACAAAAGCGGCACCACAATCAAGAATACGGTGAAATAGCCGCCAAACTCAAGGCCCAGGCCCACAATCAATATCCAGGCAAAATACCCACCAAGATTGAAAAAATCGCCATAGGCAAAGTTAAAGGCTTTTGTCACCCCGTAAACCAGTGTCATTCCCACTGCCATTAAAGCGTAGACAGAACCGTTGGAAAGCCCTGCGATGATGACATCGGTGATCTCGTACAATAATAAAACGGTATCTTCACTAAACATAATAATTTCTTTTCTGTAAAATATTAAAACCCCGATTTAACGCACCTGCGGTGACATGACCCCGCACCCTTTGACTACATCCCTAAAAAGATCTCTTTCAGGTGATCATCACTGATGGCCTCATCTTTGCTCCCCTCAAAGCTAATTTGTCCCTCTTCCAGAACATACACTTTACTCGCCAATTCCGCGATTTGCGGAATATTCTGTTCAACCAGCAAAATTGTCATTCCCTGCTCGTTTATGGTTTTAATGGTGTTAAAGACTTCTGTCCGCAAGTTGGGCTGCAATCCCAACGAGGGTTCATCAATGGCAAGAAATTTGGCACTGGACATCAGCCCCCTTGCAATGGCAAGCATTTTGGCTTCACCGCCACTCATGGTGGAGGCAAATTGTTTCTTCCGGTCAGCCAGCCTTGGAAACAGATCAAAAACTTTTTCCAGGTTTTCGGCCTCATGGGGCCTTGCATGCTTGCTGTATGCGCCAAGTTTGAGGTTCTCAACCACACTCATGTTGGGAAAAAGCTCACGGGTCTCAGCTATATAGGTAACACCAAGATCCACAATCTTCTCGGAAGGCAAATTGAGAATAGAGGTATCATTCAATAAAATATCCCCTTTAGTTTTCTCGACTAACCCGCAAATTGATTTGAGCAGGGTACTTTTGCCGTGCCCATTAGGGCCCATCACCACAACAACCGCATTCTCCTCAATGGTAATACTCACATCCTTTAGGACGTGGAATTGATCATAGTATGCATTCAAGTCTGTAACCTTAATCATGATCACCTCCCAGATAACACTCAATCACCTTTGGATTACTGGTGACCTCAGCAGGATCACCGCAGCAGATTTCAGTCCCTGTCTCTATGATTAGCAGTACTTCAGTGAGTTCGGTAAGCACCTTCATGAAATGCTCGATAAGAATGATGGTAACCCCCAATTCTTCATTGATATTCTTTATCAATTCCATCAATGCCTTTATTTCATGGGCATTGGAACCGGCCATGGGCTCATCCAGCATTAATATTTTCGGATTCGTTGCCAGGGCGGCTCCGATCATCAGCTTTTTTTTGCCCAGCAGATTCAGGGTGCCTGTCAGTTCTTTCCGTTCATCTTGTAGCTGAACAAAATCAATGATCTTTTCTATGCGTTTGATATCGTGCCGGTCCTTGTTGCCGAACCGGTTTCCCACCTCAATACTCTGTTCAACCGTAAGGCTCGGAAATGTTTGAGGAATCTGAAACGTGCGGGATATACCCAGCTTGGATATCTGGTAAGGCTTCATCCCTGAGATCTCTTTTCCGTCAAAGGAAATTGAGCCTTCAAAGTTGTAGAATCCTGTGATCAGATTGTAGACCGTTGATTTGCCGGCCCCATTGGGACCTGCGATGCCGAAAATCTGTCCCTTTTCGACATTAAAACTCAGATCGTTCACCGCGACCAGCGAGCCGAATCGCTTGGTGACCTTTGACAGTTTAAGCATTCTTATTTCTCCTTGACATCATCTAAATTCCCAAGGGCTTCCTCTTTAATACAATCTTGCATCAAGACATAATGATATGAGCATAAAGAGAGCGCTTTCAAGGGTTCACCTGCTGCAATTTCCCTTGCAGTGTTGATCCAGTTTTCAATGGTTTTCTTGCGGTATTTCGGGTTGTCGTACAACAGTGAGTCATGGGACCCTATACTCACCTGGATAGTGCCTTTAATCCATTCAAAGATGATATTTTTTGTCATTTTGGCCAACAGAAGATTCATCTCCCGGTCGATTGATTTGATTTTTGCAAGATCAGGGTCTTTTGATTCATTGTTTAACGCTTTTAGGCCCAGCGACAATTGAACCAATTTCTCCTTTTCCTCATCCGTTCCCCTGATCGACGCCAGTGTTACCTCTGTCCGATCAATTGCATCCCGGAATTCAACCAGTTGTTCCAGGGGGACCCTATTCTGCTTTAGTAAGATAGACAGGGATTCACTGGCACTGCCAACTTCAATCTTTTTGGTATAAGCGCCGCCCTTGACCCCTTTTTTGATTTCAAGAATCCCTTTTTGTTTCAATGTCTGCAGGGCTTCCCGGATGGCACCGCGGCCGACTTCAAACTGTTTTTGCAGTTCTCGCTCACTTGAGAGCCGTTTCCCTGTTTCAATGCCGCCGCTTAAAATGGCGGTTTCGATCTGAGCAACTATTTTTTCGCTGAGATTACTGCCGGTCACAGGTTTAAAACGGTTTGTGTTTTCCAGTGCCATATTTTTTTATAGCCTAGTTATCGTTGAATCGTTTTTTATAGGTATCAGGATAAAACACGCGGATTCAAAATGTGCGAAAATACAATTATTCATAAAACACTCCCTGGACTATTATGTGGCGCTGTAGTAACCCATCCTGACCCCTCTGTAATGATCGTACCATTCAACCATTCCTATGGGATTCTAATCCCAATGTCAACAAATTTTAAAAAAACTTAGATAAGCACTATTAAGCCATGAAAAACCGTTAAAAACCGCAGTTTTTAGCTGCAGTTTTGAACAAAACAGGAATTCCAGCAACTAAATCAAGGCCATAGCCGGTCCAAATGGTAGGACTATTAGGGGCCAAATGATTCTCTTACTCGATTCTAAACAACAATACTCAGCCCACAGGGACGCTAGTAGTCGCGCTGCGGGAAATCGTCCCATGGTAAAGGTAACTTAAAAAATTTCAGGGCGCCTCCTTGCCTTTTTTTATAAAAAACGGCATCAGGAAAACGATGCAAGCCACCAGAAAAAAAAAGCTTCCCAAAAAGCTTACGGCATCCCTGGCCCGTACACTGGCCCAACAGAAAAACAGGGCAGATACGATAAAAAGTCCCCATCCCCATAGTTGACAGATCCGTTCTGTTCCCTTTGTGTTTTTGGCCATTTGCGGCCTCCCCTTTTTCCAGCGAAGCGTTAAAGCAATCCCGGTCCCGGCAAAATCAGAACCGGGATTGTTGTAATTCCTACCCAGGCGCACCTTTTAAAAAGGCGATCTTAAGGAGCCGTCACAGCGTCCATGGTACGCTGCCCCAACTGGGTGTGGTGCATGATACCTTCAAATGGTTCTCTCGCAGTATCCGGACCTTTTGTAAATACCAGAACCGGGGTATTGGTATGTGTGCCGGTGTTCCAGACAACAAATTGGTCCGAGGCCACTTCAAGGGCCAGCAGATTCTGGCGGTTGTCGTACTTCTGATAAACAAAGAACGCATCCTTGTTATCCAACTTGGGAACAACCTTAGACCCCAGATAGGAATGACCTTCGCTGTAAATGGGATTGTCTTCGGTCTCAAGGACTCTTGCGGCCTGGGCCTCGGTAATGGGGAACTGAGTATATTCATTTACCAGATCAGCCAATGCCTTAGGTGTCTGTTCTTCTTTGGAAAGGCTGTCAAACTTGCCGAAAATATCGGTATAGCTGAGCTTTTGGTTGTAGAGTTTATCCAGGACCCCAGGATCTCCGAAGTTGTATCCAGGTTTGTAATCACGGTCTTGAAACATTTTGCCGGGCAGTGCTTTGGCCTTGGGCAGGTTTTTACCCGTATAGCTGAAACCAAAACCGCCTGTGGTATGGTCGGCGGTTACAATGATCAGGGTGTCATCCCTGTCTTTTGCCCAGTCCACTACATAGGAAATGGTTTCATTGATCCGCATCAGTTCATGGAGCATTCCCCCGGCATCATTATAATGGGCTGCCCAGTCGATCAGACCGGCTTCGACCATGAGGAAAAAACCATCATCATCCTTGGATAGTACATCAATGGCCTTTGCAGACATCTCCCGCAGTGTGGGCATGTTTCTTTGGGGATCAGACAGGGAGTTGCTCACCCGAATGCCATCGGGCATGGCTGAGTAGGCGAAAAGGCCCAGAAGTTTACCGGATGCGGCATCCATCTGGTTTTTATTGAAGGCCAGGCTGTATCCCTTGTCCTTTGCCTGGGCCAAAAGATTTTTATTGTCTTTCCGTTTTGATTTGATGCGAACAGAACCTTCGGTCATCTCTTCGAGTTCTTTTCTGACGGCAGAGGCCTTATCATTGGCCTCTTTGGGAATCCAATAGCGCAAGCCCCCGCCAAGCATGACATCCGGGCCTGCATTGAGCATGTCCACGGCAATTTCATTTTCCATCTTTCTGTGGGCCTGATGAGCGGCAAATGCGGCCGGGGTAGCATGGGTGACTCTGGTGTCGGAAATGAGACCTGTGGATTTCCCTGCAGCTTTTGCCTTTTCAAGAACGGTAACGGCAGGATCACCGTTAAAATCCAGACCAATCATTTCAGATCCTGAAAACTGACCTGTGGCCATCTGGCTGCCCGAGGCGGCAGAATCCACAACCAATACATCTTTGGCATGGGTCATGGAAAGCCCAATGGAGCCGTTCTGAGCCATTATTTTATCAAATCCGGTCTGACCTTCAACGATCACAGAATTTGGGGCCTGTTTGGCATAGGTCAGTAAGAGTCCGACCTGCTCCGGCCCCATACCGTCACCGATGATCATGATTACGTTCTTGGGTTTTTTGACTGCTCCGGACGTGGCAACCTGCTTCTGAACACAGCCGGTTACAAAGAAAAATACAAAAAAAATGGCGAAAATTGCACTCGATCGGTTCTTCATAGGCTCTCTCCTGTAAACTTAACTTTGGGTAATAAGTTAGATTTAAACATAATGGCCGTTTCAAGTTTTTCCTGCACGAAAAAGGACGACCATTTCTTATTCATCGTAATCCAATAATGCTGTGGCTCCCCCCTAGACCATTAATTCTGATTGCGTGATCAACCTTGCGACCTGATATGTTTTGATTTTTAAATGAGATGTCACCCTCCAAAGAATTAAGACCTGGGATTAGGGGTGGATTTGCCGGCACCATTGGGTCCGGCAATCCCGAACACCTGCCCCCTGGTGACGTCAAAACCCAGATCATTGATTGCGGTCAGTTCACCAAATCTCTTGGTGATATTTGTGACTTTAAGCATAATTGATAGTTCCTTTCTTCAAATTGAAGTTGAACACAATTTTTTTGTATCACATAGTATGTAATAGGTGATATGTAACAAAAGGCATAGCACAGCTTTTTTTTTAAAGCAAGAAAAAAAGTGTTTACATAGTACATAATATGTGATATTTTCATTACATACACTACAATAGTTTCAGGAGGCTGCCATCAAACGCTTTATTCATACAAATTTTGACAAATGCACCGGATGCAGTATCTGCCAGCTTGCATGTTCCTTTGATCTGTTTAAGGGCTACAACCCCCGCAGGTCACGCCTGGTCATTAAAAATGAAAGGGAGAATCTCTATCATCTGCCAACGGTTTGCAATCAGTGCGAGAATGCCTATTGTCTGAATGTTTGTCCGGCAAAGGCAATCCAAAGAAATGACCAGGGTGTTGTCTGCATAGACCCGGATCGATGTATCGGCTGCGGTCTTTGTGCCCAATACTGTCCCGTGGGGATGGTCTTTATAGATCCTGAAACCCAAAAAGCATATAAATGTGAGTTGTGCCAGGGGAAGCCTTTGTGTGTTGAAGCCTGCCCCACTGGAGCCCTTGAATTCGTCCATGTAGATATGGCCAATGCAGAAATGATAAAGGGGGAGAAATCCAATGATTGAAGCCTACACAAACAAATTGCTCATGATTGATTTATCCATTGAATCCTTTGAAATCATTTCACTCCCGGATATCCTGAAACAAGCCTATCTCGGCGGTAAAGGATTTGGAGCAAAGCTTCTTGTCGACAAAGTTTTTCCTGGCACCGACCCATTGGGTCCCGATAATTTGCTCATGTTCATGACAGGTCCCCTAACAGGAACCATGGCCCCGGCCATGCGGGGATGTGTGGTTACAAAATCGCCCCTGACCGGAATTTTTCTGGACTCCTATTTTGGGGGCAGCTTTTCTCCGGAAATAAAGTATGCCGGCTATGATGGCATTATTATCAAAGGGGTTGCCAAAAAGCCCTGTTATATATGGATCGATGACCACCGGGTTGAAATCCGGGATGCCAAGGATATTTGGGGAACAGACGCCCTTGAATCCAACCGGTTGATCAAACAGGAAATCGGGGATGAGAGCATCAAAATTGCCGGCATTGGTCAGGCAGGTGAAAACCAGGTGCGGTATGCCCTGATCTGTTGTGAGTACAATCGCCAGGCAGGCCGGGGGGGTGCCGGTGCCGTTATGGGTTCCAAAAATCTGAAAGCCATTGCCATCAGGGGAACAAATTCCGTAAAGGTGAATGATCCCGAAGGCTTTGCCCGGGCCTGTGAAAAGGCAGTTAAAGAACTTGCCGATAGCCCTGATGTGGAAGCCATGCGTCAGGCAGGAACTGCTTCTGCTGTTGACTTTGCCAATGAAGCCGGGCTGTTGCCCCATAAAAACTATCAAAACGGAACCTTTGCCAAGTCGTCTAATCTTGCGGAAAAAGGACAGTCCAAACATCTGTGGCTGGGTAGTTCCGCCTGTATGGGATGCCCCATACGATGCAGTAAAATAGGGGCAGTCCGAACGGGTAAGTACAAGGGGATTGTCACCGATATTGTGGAGTACGAATCTGCAGGTCTCATGGGCTCCAACCTGGATATTTCCGATGTCAGGGCAGTGGCTCACCTGGTAAAACTCTGCGATTGCTACGGCATGGATTCCATGTCCACAGGGAGTGTGATCGGATTTGCCATGGAGGCCTGTGAAAAGGGTTTGATTCCACCTCCCGAGGGCATTGACCTTGCCTTTGGCAATGTTCCGGCAGCAGAGTATCTGATCCATGCCATTGCCGCCAGACGAGAGGGGCTTGGCAAGCTCTTGTCCCATGGGGTACGGCTGGCAGCGGAAAAAATCGGTGGCAACGCATCTGATATTGCCATTCACACCAAGGGGCTGGAATCGCCTGCCTGGGGCCCCAGAGGGGTTTCTGGCATGGGACTGGCCTATATGACAACCGACAGGGGCGGCTGTCACCAGCGGGGATTTCCCGTTGGCTATGAACTGGCTGGCGAATGGGACAACAAACCCCTGGATCCCTTGTCACCCAAGGGCAAAGCCGCCATGGTGGCCAGCCTGCAAAATCATTCTGCCGGAACTGACACCCTGGTTAAATGCGATTTTGGCAGCTTTGGTATTTCCACAGAGACCTATGCCCAGCTTTTTTCTGCTGCAACGGGCAGACAGATAACATCTGCCACCCTTCTGGAAACCGGCGAACGGATCTGGAATCTGGTGAGGATGTATAATTTGTCCGAAGGCATGGATGCCACAAAGGACACCCTTCCCCGGCGTTTTGTGGAGGAGCCTCTGCCCGACGGACCCGCAAAGGGACATCGAATTTCAAAGGATGATATGGATTATATGAAACTAGAATATTATAAAATCAGGGGCTGGAATGAAGATGGGGTTCCCCTTGAAAAAACCCTGGAACGATTGGGGGTACACCATGATTGATCCAATAAACAAGCCAGGCCCAATAAACAAACCAGGGCAAATGGACAAGCCGGATCCCATCAACAAAAAAGAAGCCAAGCGGGTAGCCACAAGAAGACGGATTCTTGAAACAGCCACCCACTTGTTTGCAAGGCTTGGGTATCACAAAACAACGATCCAGGATATTGCCTATCATATTGGTATGACCACCGGGGCCGTTTTTCATCATTATGGTTCCAAGGCTGATATTCTAGACGAAGTTGTGGCAGAGCTTAATCAGAGTTTTGACCGGTATATCACCTACCTGGGAACAGAACATACAGATTATAAAACAATGATTAACGGAATGATGGACATTTTTATGGACAGGTTTCACTACCATCCGGATACCATCATTGCCCTGGCCTCTTTGGCTGCTGAGTTCAGCGGTATCAGGGGGCCCATAATTGTAAAAATCCAGGCAGCCTATGATAAATTTGTGGACGCCTTTGAAGAGGCCCTGGACAGAATGTCAAAAAACAAAACAAATCGGGCGGCGGCTGTCTGCTTTATTGCAGCGCTTCAGGGTGTGGCGCTTCAGGCCCTGGTTCGTGATGAAGAGATGGACATTGACGATCTGGTAAAAGGATTTATCAGCCTGGTCGCCGGGGATCACTAATTTCTGGATCTTCATACAGAAGAACGATTATTGAGGGTAAACATAAAGGGTAATAACCTTATTTTTTAAAGACAGCAGACATATTATTGAAAAGGAGTGCGAGGGATGAAAAAAAAATATGATTATATAATTATTGGCGGAGGGTCTGCCGGATGTGTACTTGCGAACCGGCTCAGCGAGGATCCTTCTAACCAGGTATTGGTGTTGGAAGCAGGCCGGCCCGATTATATATGGGATGTTTTTATCCACATGCCGGCCGGTTTGACCTTTCCCTTGGGCAATAAATTTTATGATTGGTGCTACGAGTCTGAACCCGAACCCAATATGCAGGGCCGGAAGGTTTTTCATGGGCGGGGCAAGGTTCTGGGAGGATCCTCCTCCATTAATGGCATGATTTATATCCGGGGAAATGCCATGGATTATGAAAAATGGGCAAAGGATCCGGGCATGGAAAATTGGGATTATGCCCACAACCTTCCCTATTTCAAGCGGGCGGAAAACCGGCTCAAGGGACCGGATGATTACCACGGTACCGACGGACCCCTCACCCTGGAGACGGGACCTTGTAAAAACCCTTTGTTTAATGCTTTTCTCAATGCCACCAAGGAAGCAGGCTACCCCCTTACCGATGATGTCAACGGGTATCGCCAGGAAGGATTTGGCCCCTTTGATCGGAATATCAGCCGGGGGCGCAGACTCAGTGCTGCCCGGGCCTATCTGCATCCTGTTTTGAAAAAACGCGCTAACCTGGATGTGATCTGCCGGGCCCTTACCACTAAAATTTTGTTTGAGGGTAAACGAGCCGTTGGCGTGGAATTTGTTAAGGGTAAAAAAGGAAGTCCCCAGACCGTTGAGGCAGGGGAGGTCATCTGCTGCGGCGGGGCCATCAATTCCCCCCAGATTCTTATGCTGTCGGGTGTGGGGAATGCAAAAGACCTGAAAGAGCTGGGGATTCCAGTAGTTCACGACCTGCCCGGTGTCGGGGAAAACATGCAGGACCATTTGGAAGTTTATGTCCAGTATAAAAGCAAAAAGCCCGTGTCCATGAACCCCTCTCTGAAATGGTGGAAAAAGCCTTTTATCGGATACCAGTGGCTTTTCCACAGAAAAGGGGCCGCCGCCACAAATCATTTTGAGGCAGGTGGTTTTATCCGGAGCAATGAAGAGGTGGATTATCCCAATATCCAATTTCACTTTTTACCCCTGGCCATTCGCTACGATGGAAGTCAGCCCAGTGCTGAGCACGGATACCAGGTTCATGTGGGCCCCATGTACTCCAATGCCATAGGAACCATAAAATTGAAATCCACCGATCCCCATCAACACCCGGCCCTTCGGTTCAATTATCTGTCCACGGATCAGGATCGTAAAGAATGGGTGGAGTCGATCCGCTGTGCCCGGAAAATCATGAACCAGCCCTGCTTTGACGAATTCAACGGCGGGGAAATCTCTCCTGGCAACCACATTCAGACCGATCAGGACATTCTGGAATGGGTGGGTAAGGATGCGGAAACGGCCCTGCACCCTTCCTGCACCTGTAAAATGGGGACCGATGACATGGCTGTGGTGGATCCTTATACCATGAAGGTTCATGGGGTTGAAAATCTGCGGGTGGTGGATGCCTCGGTCATGCCCTATGTGACCAACGGCAATATCTATGCACCGGTTATGATGGTGGCGGAAAAAGCTTGTGACCTCATTTTGGGCAACACCATGGAACCGCCTTCAACGGCAAAATTTTATAAACACCAGAAAGCCTGATAATCAGCTTAAAACAAAATCCGGCTGAAAATTCTTTCAGCCGGATTGGGTTTTAAGCAGTATCAACTCCCCGGGAGGATTATATGAAGTTTAACCTATGGCAGAAGGTGATTATCCCCACCGCTATCCTGATACTTGTTGGTATGGGAACCCAGGCCGGCAATCAATAGTTTAAATTTACCTTCCGGAGCATGGGTCAGGCATTTCGTTTGACAGCCAATGCCACCCATTCTCCCTCGTTTATTTCATGGATAATACCAAGGCTGCTTTTTTCCAGTGCGGCCAGCACATCTGGTTTTCGTTCCCGGATAATGCCTGACAGTATGGCCACCCCATTTAGGGCCAATCGTTTTTCAAGATCCGGCATCACATCAACAATCACCTGGGCTATTATATTGGCGGCAACAAGTTCATAGGGGGTTGTAGGGGTCTGGTCCAGGGTGGTGCAGACAAGGGTGTATAAAAGAGGATCCACCTTGTTTTTTTCCAGATTTTCCCGGCTGACCCCCACGGCCACCTCGTCGGTGTCAATTCCGGTCATTTGTTTGGCGCCAAGCTTGGCCGCCGCAATCATTAATATGCCGGATCCTGTACCCACATCCAGAAATTGTGAACCCGGCACCAGAAATTGTTCGATCAGGCGGATGCACATGGAGGTTGTGGGGTGGGTTCCAGTGCCGAATGCCATTCCCGGGTCCAGGTGAATAACAATATCATCCGGTTTGTGGGTGTACTCTTTCCAGTCCGGTTTGATTACTATCCTGTCGGTGATACGGGTGACATTGAAATAGGTTTTCCAGGCATCGGCCCAATCCTTTTCATCGACAATGTCCACCTCAATGTTTACCTGGATTCCAAACTGGGCCAATTTTTCTGACCGGGCGCAAATCTTTTCAAGGATGATATCTGAGGAGTCAATGTCGGGAAAATATCCCACAATGGAGTTCTGGTCCGGCAGGGGAAGGGTGTGGGTGCCGAATCCTTCGTCGGGCTCTTCGATGGGGAGGTTGCAGACAACACCTTTGATGTTAAAGGAAAAAAAAATGTCACAGATCAGCTCTTCTGCCAGGCCAATGTTTTTGGTTTCAAATGCAGCGATAACTTTTTTAAATTTCATGGATCATAAGTCTCTCTTGAGTTTTTTGATAAAAAGAATTATTTTGCAGATTTGGCATATTGTCAATTGTATTTTTTTAAAATAGGTTTTTAATCAGATTTCTAACTGGGGTGTATGCACAAACTATTACTGAAAATCATGGGAATTGTTTTTGTCTTTTTTCTGACCCTAGCCCCCGGCCTTGCCGGTACACAGATCCAAATTATAGGGGGTGATTTCATTTGGCCGAAATTTTCCGCCATGAGTCTTGAATCATTGAGTCCCCATGCCCAAACCATCCGCACCATTGACCCGAATTTTAAAGAAGACGGGGTCACTGCCTTTACCGGCATTGGCATTAAAAAACTTTTCGATTTGGCCGGGGTTCCATGGGAAAAGGGGATTACCATTCTTGGGGCAGACCAATATGTGGGATACCTGTCCCATGAGCAAATATTACAGGATATGGCTGTTTTGGTCTGGCAGGCAAATGATAAACCCCTGGGTAAATTAAAGGGGGGACCCTTGAAAATAATGTTTCCTGACCAGTCAGGGGTACATGCTTCCTGTTATACCTGGTATGTGGATACCCTTATTGCCGGGCCCATGGACCAGGCTGCCCTGACGGTGCAGGTGAATGGTAATCAACGATTCTATACCCGTGAAAACCTGGACCCCATGGCCGAGGAACTGAGTCCCGGAATGCTGTCCATTCCCCAGGGGTGCCGGGCTGGCTTTACGGGGCAAAAGCCGGCAAAAAATATTTATGCCGTTCCCCTTTCCCGTCTCGTTCATTCTGCTGAAACAAAAAAAGCCGGTCACATAACGCTTATTCCCATTACCGGAAGGGCGATAACCCTTAAATCCACAACCTTTGACTATCCTGTCTCCATTGTTGTCAGCTGTGACAAAGATGCCCTTCCTCCAGCCCTTGGCGGCCCTTTTTCAGTTATTTTTCCGGTGGAACAATTTCCTGAACTCAAGGGATTGGTTCCGGAATCCGGCGCCTTGTTTTTTCTGGAAAAAATCATCATTGAATAAAATAATTGAATAAAATGCTGCCCCAAAAAACATTACAGAAAAAATTGCTGGTTCCTGTGTTTATAATTGTGAGTCTTACAATTCTTTCCATTACAGCAGTGGTGACCATCATCGTAAAAGATCAGTTTCAGCAGGCAGAGCTGAACCGGATCTATTATGAAACCGATGCCTTGAAAAAACGGTTGGGACAATTGATGTACGGCCAAAATTTTCGGTATCTGATGCTTACATTGTCCAATGCCAAAGAGACAAACCCGGCTATCTTATTTTTTCTGCTTACCGATGGAAATGGAAAGATTCTCATTGCCGATAATGAAGCGTTTATCAATCAAAATAGTTTTCCCGTGGCAAGTATCCAGGATAAAAACGCGCCTTTGTATGACAATTTAAAGCAGGCAAAGGGGGAAATTGTTCCGGACAGGTTTAAAATATATCTATCCCAGCTTACCACAGATATCCGTGACAAAAAATTGATCAAAGGCCGGAATATGGAGATTATATTTGATGCCATCTGGGAAATCAGCTACCTGGGGGAGAAGATGGGTGAACTCCGTGTGGGCTTCTCAAGGCAGAGAATGAAACAGAATTTATGGATACTGACTGGGGCCATGTTGGGAACCGGATTTTTGGTACTTCTGGTCACCCTGTTTATGATTTTTCTGGTGATTCGGCAGAACATGTTTCCCCTGGCTGCATTTGTAGGGAAGCTATCCTTGCTTCACCAAAACCCGAGCGGGCAAAATTTGAGAAATAATATCGCAAATATTTCTTTGGAGGGAAAACGCACAGAGGTAGAAGAGATTCTTAATTTAAAACGTGCCTTCCGTAATATTCGGGACCTATTTGTTTCAAATTGGGATCAGCTTGAGGATCACCGGAGGAATCTGGAGCAGATGGTGGAAGACAGAACAATTGAACTTCATGAAATGAATGAAAAGCTGCGGCTGCAGATCCAGGAAAGAAAAGAGATTGAATCCCGGCTTTTAAACGTTCAGAAGCTCGAAGCCGTAGGTACCCTGGCAGGTGGCATCGCCCATGAGTTTAATAATTTGTTTATGGCCATCACCGGGAATGCCACCCTGATCCAGAGAAGGACAAAGGAGGGTCATCCCAATATAGAAAAGGCGGAGAAAATTCGCGAACTGGTCGATACCGGTTCCCGGTCCATCCAGCAGCTTCTGGGGTTTGCAAGAAGCGGGAAATACGATCCCGGTCCATTGAATCTCAATCTGGTGTTGCGCCGAAATATGAGCATATTTTGCGCCAGCAGAAAAGATCTTGAGATCAGGACAGCCTATTGTCCTGATTTGTGGAGTGTTCAGGCGGACAGGTCCCAGATGGAGCAGGTCATCATGAACCTGTTGCTCAATGCCTCGGAGGCCATGCCCAAAAAAGGGTGTTTGCAGGTGGAAACCAAAAATGTTGTTCTGGATAAAAAATTTATTTCCCGGGGTAAGGTGGTGTCCGGCCGATTTGTTCTTTTTTGTATAAAGGATGAGGGCAGCGGAATTGAAGAGAAGATACTCCCAAGGATTTTTGATCCGTTTTTTACCACCAAACCCATGGGCGTGGGAACAGGCATGGGGTTGGCCTCTGTGTTCGGTATTACAGATAACCACGGGGGCGTGACAACCGTTGACAGCAGCCCAGGGAAGGGAAGTGTTTTTTGTGTTTATCTTCCTGCCCTGGAAAGCAATACTTCTGGATAAATAAAAATGAAAAATCCATACGAACAATTGGTAATATATAATTTTGACGGTGTCCCGGTTCTGGGCAGGAGGGTGGAAAACAATGAATTGTTTCTGGGCACCTGGGTGGAAGAAGACACCTCTTTTGTCTTTTTTTCCGGCCCGGTTCCTTCCCTGATTGAACAGGTAAAAAATCAAAACCCAGCCATAACCCTGGTTGAAACCTATGAAATGAGTTGTGAACAGTGGCACGGGGATAAGATCGAACCCTATTTTGTAGAAGAATTTTGCATTGCCCCTCCCTGGGATCGGCCGAAAAAAAAGTTATCTCCGGCAGTCCGGGAAATTCTTCTGGACCCGGGGGTGGTTTTCGGTACAGGGCGTCATCAGACCACGGAAGATTGCCTGACACTGATCCACAGGCTGTGTACCCGGGAGAAGATTGGGACGGTTCTGGATATCGGCACGGGTACAGGTCTTCTTTCCCTGGGGGCTGCCGCCCTTGGGTGTGAAAATGTTTTGGCCTGTGATTTTAACCTGTTGGCCGTGAAAACCACCTTTAAAAATATTCAATTAAATCAGTTTGAGGAGCAGATTCTTGTCTTCCAGGCAAAGGGTGAGGAGGTGATCTCCATCCCCTGCGACCTGCTGGTGGCCAATATCCACTATGATGTCATGCAGCACATCATTGCCCACCCGGCGTTTCTTGAAAAAAAATGGTTTATCCTGTCCGGACTTTTAAATTCTGAAACCAAAAAAATTCTCGCATCCCTGGCCGAAAAAAAAGTCCATATCATTGAAAGACGCTGTCCAGACGGCATCTGGAATACCATCCTGGGACGTAATTTTTAATGGATTTCAGGCAAAATCCTCAATGGAAATCAAAAAATGCATCAGGGGAACCAAGAAGGCCTGGGTGGCATCCAAAAATTCCGCTCCGATGGAAAGGGTGCCTTGTTCTCTTCTTATGTTTCTGACACAGGCCATTGCGCCTGTTTCATCCGTAAATCCGGGAAATTTGCAATACACCCGTAAAAGATCACCCTCTCTCAGGTTGGTTTTTTCCTGATGCTTGAAGCGGCAGCCCTTCTTACTGATATCATCTATAATAATGGGGAATTTTAATTTTTTGGCCTCAACCCTGCCTGGAATGACAACATGCCTGCGTTTATTGCCTCTTAGTTCCCTTTTCTGAATCACTTTCGGATATTCTAGGGCAAGGGCTTGAATGGGGCTGGTGATCATTTCTATGACACTGGCCTGAAAGGCGTAAACAGATCCTTCATGAAGATATTTCACAATCATTTTGTTCCCTGGATATAGTTTGTTCTTAACGCTTTTATATCTTTTAGGTAGGGTAATAATCATGAATTCGTCTTTGAGCAAACCAATAAAAACACTGGTGACCGAAAAGGTAACCCCGTCTATTTCAAGGTAAACCTTGGTGCCGATATCGATATAAATGCCTTCGGCTTTATTCAGCTCTAAAAGACCTTCTAATTCGTCCATATACCAATTCCTTTCCAGATTTTTATAGAATTAACTAGCTGTACTGTAATGCCCCGGCAAGCTCTGAATACAATTTATCAATTGCAATAATTTAAGTATTGATTCACTGGATCTTTGTCAAGAGGAAACAGAACTTTTCCTTTCGGAGTCTGAACGCTAGTATCACTTGGTCAGGCCTATCATTGGTTCATGCGGGTGGATTCAGCCGGAATGCTAAGAGGGATCGGCAGACCGCATGGGTCTGCCAGATTGTGGTTAAACTCATAATTAAGCGTTTTTTTGCCTAGGATTGCCCCGGGGATAAGCGTCTGTTGGCCTATTTTTCTCCCCGTTCTTCCAACACCTCTTTTAATACGGTCAATGCGGTATTGGCTGCGGGGACACCGCCGTAGATACTGGTCTGAAAAATCACTTCGGCCACCTCCTCCTTGGTACAACCCACGTTCAGAGCAGCATGGGTGTGGAGCTTGAGTTCATCTGGCTTAGAAAGGACGGTGAGGGCCGCAACCGTTATCAGTTGGCGGGTGGTATGGGGAATTTTTTCCCGGGAATACATTTGACCGGTGATGTACAAAGACATGTCCTTTGCCAACTCTTTGTCAAAATGCCGCCACAAATTATAGGGCTTGTCTTCATCTCGTACCGTGGAAAAATATAGTTTGGCAGTTTCTCCGGTTTTCTTTGCAATCTCTTTGGGATCCATGGGCACCTCTTTAGTTTAGGACCCATGAAAGGCAGGAGGTGTTTCTTCATGCCCTTCATGGGCTTCATGGTAAAACTTTTTTTTAAACATTCTTGCTTGATGTTTCTGAGCGAGGCCTATCTGTTGGCCTTTTTGACACCCAGTTGATCCAGGGCAATGATCATTTTGCAGATATTGGCAGAGCCTTCCACCATGGAGTAGGTGGGGGCATCTCTGTAGTATCTGGCCACGGGGTATTCAGTGGAATAACCATAGGCTCCCAGAATTCTCATGGCAAAATTGGAGCATTTGGTGGCCACTTCACCTGAAAGGTATTTGGCCATGGCCACATCCAGCCCGTTGTTGAGCTTGCCCTGGTCCTTGGCACAGGCAGCCTTGTAGACCAGGAGGCGGGCCGCTTCGATTTCAACGGTCATCTGGGCAATCATGTCCTGGTTCATCTGGAAATTGCCGATTTTTTTGCCAAATTGTTTTCTTTCATTACAATATTTGGTGGCGGCATCCAGGCAGGCCTGGGAAAGGCCAACACCGCCGGCTGCAGCCGAGAGCCGTGTCTGGTTCAGGGAGGAAAAAACAATTTTTGTGCCGTCACCGGGTTTGCCGAGGATATTTTCCTTTGGAATTTTCACATTGTCCAGGAAAAGTTCTCCTGTGGGGGAGGAATGGGAACCCAATTTTTCCAGGGAAGAGGTTTTTATGCCGTCAAAGTTTTTAGGTTCAATGACAAAGGCGGACAACCCTTTGGAGCCGGCAGCTTTATCGGTATAGGCATAATAAAGGAGGCAGTCGGCTACGTTGGCATTGGAGATCCATGTTTTGGATCCGTTTAAGAGCCAGTGGTCTCCTTTGTCTTCGGCGGTGGATCCCATGGCCATGACATCGGAACCGGCATCGGATTCTGTGATGCCGAAACCGCCGATGTACTCAGCCGTGCAAAGTTTTTCCACATATTTTTTCCGAACTGCTTCATTGCCATATTTGTAGATGGTGTAAGCACAGCCCAGTTGCTGCATATTGACCTGGACCCTGAGGGAGGAGGAAACCTTTGCCAGTTCTTCGGTGATGATCATGGCTTCCAAAAAGCCTGTGCTCTCACCATCGTCCGGGGCTACTCCGCCGTATTCTTCCGGGATTACCGTGCCGAAACATCCCATTTCCCCCAGGGGAAGCATGACTTCTTTGATGGGAAAGTGATGTTTATCGTCCCATTCGTCCGCATAGGGTTCAATCTGTTTTTTGGCAAATTTTCTAACTTCTTTCTGGAGCATCTGGAGCTCTTTTGACAATTTAAAATCCATTTTTTCTCCTAATAAAGTGGGTTTCAGGTAAATAAAAAGCTAGGGGGTGTTGCCCATGGCCTGTGAAAAAGACCGGGCAGCCTCCGTTAATGTACGAATACAGATTGAAAGGTGATCGGTGGAAGAGAATCTTATTTCTGGTATTGCCAGGCTCAGGCTTGCCAGAATTTCACCTTTATAATTAAAAACAGGGGCACTCAAAGACCCCAGGCCGGGTGTCCGTTCCCCCAGGCTCAGGGCATATCCCTGGTCGCATATTTTTTCCAGTTCATCATTCAATTGGGCCGGGTCGATGATGGTATTGTCTGTGAGGGGTTTTATTTTTGTGGTTTTAAAATATTCACTTTTAAATCTGTCCGAAGAAAAGGCCAGAAGGCATTTGGCAGATGCACCTGCATAGAGCGGTGATTGATTCCCTATGGGCATGCCGGCCCTCAGAACCTTGTGGGATTCTATGGTGTCAATGCAGATACGCATGCTGCCTTCAATGATATTCAGGTGAACCGTCTCAAGGGTAGCCCCTGCTACCTCTTCCATATAGCTTTTGCCGATGCCGGTCAGGTTGTTGGCCGTGTTCAGATTTTCCAGAAACCGATAAAAGATATTGCCGATATAATATTGGCGGGTTTTTGGGTCCTGGCGGATGAATTCATAGGACTTGAGCACCTGGAGGATCCGCTGCACCGTTGCCGGGCTGAACTTAAGTTCCGAGGAGAGTTCTCGGATACCCCATCTGGGTTTGTTGTCCTGGAATTTGAGCAATATCTCAAGGGCCTTTTCAATGGCATTGAGTTTTTTGGGATCATCGCTTGTTGACGGCATTTTTATCCTTTAATTGAGAATCAGTCTTTCCGGATCTGTTTTTTTTCGCAAAATTTCCAATTCATCAGCCTTTGGTTCCTCAAGTTGGGTGGCCCGGGAAATATCAATCTTAAAACTGACTCGTTTCTGCACATCTTCCGGCTTGATACCCGGGTAAACGTGTTTGAGAAACATCCTTTTGCTTGTTTCATCAAAACCCATTATGCCCATGTCCGTGATGACTGAGGAGGGACCATTGCCCACAAGCCCTTTTTCGGCCCGGCTTTTTCCCCCTGCAAGCCAGCCCGGGCTGGTCAGGTAGTCTAATTTTTCAACAAATTTCCTTTGTTCAAGTTTCATGAAAATGATATTGGCATTTACAAAGGAGGCCACATCGCAGGCACCGCCGCTGCCGGCAAACCGTGCACTTGTCCGGCCGTACTCTCCGATCATGGTGGAATTAAGGTTTCCGTAAGCATCAATCTGGGCCGCTCCAATGATGCCGACAACATTGGCCCCTGTTTTTTTGTTCTGCATGAATGAAAATGATTCCACAAGAGAACAAAATAATGATGCTCCGTACATAACCCGGGAATCGGAAACAGCCAGGGGCAGTTTTTCCAGCCGGGAATCAATGGCACCGCTTTCGAAAAACACCATGCAGTTTGGGGCATAAATATGTTTGGCTGCCACGGCGGCCAGCATGGAGAGACCTGTACCGCAGAAAACTATATCCTTGTTTTTGATCAGCCGGGCAGCTGACAATACCATGATCTCTTTGGCAGAATAGTTCATTATTTTCTCTTTACCCGGTCTGAATATCCGGTTTCAGGGTCTGCGATAATTTGGGAAAGCCTGGGGCCGCAACCCTTTTCAACCACCTGGGAATGGTCTTTTGTGGACAAAATATAGTCTTTTATATATGTATCAAACCCGGGCTGGTCAGCGGCTATCTTTTTATACCAGTTTAAAAATTGCACATCATAATCGTATTTTCCATAACAGGCGGTTGGGTATGCGCCAAAGGGCACGTGAACCACGGCATCCACACAAAAAGAGGGAAGCTGGTTGTTGTGGGGAGCCTGGTTTAATGCACCGGGGGCTGCAATTTCTTCACAGGTCACAATCACGTGCCGGGCTGCCTTTGCCTGGTCTATATCACTAAAGGTTAAGCCGTTAATTCGGGTGGTGCCGGTGGCATCTGCTGTCTGGGCGTGGAGTATGGTGACATCGGGTTGTATGGCCGGTACCAATACAATTTTTTCTTGCAGGTCTGAATCGGAAAAAGGATTCTCCATAACAACCAGTTTTTGGTTGGCAAGTTTTTCCTCTTGTCTGCGGAGGGCCGGGTCAAATCCCCATTTTTCGATAATGTCGGTCCCCAGGGAGGAATAGGTGGGTAAAAAGGGGATCCCCATTGCTCCTGCCAAAAAGCGCAGGGCCATCTGGAAATTGCTATAATCTTCCACTATAATTTTGTTTTCAATGATGTGCCGCTTAAAGCAGATACAGGTGGGTGCAAACCGGCCATTGCCGGAATAGGCGATTTCCACCCGGTCGATGCATCCGGCACCGATGAGCTCATCCAGCCCCTGGCCGTTGGAATGGGCATAGATGTGAAGACCCCTGATTTGCTGACGGATGATTTCATGAACTGCTGCCATGGGGTTCCGGCTCACGGTAAATCCGCCAATTGAGATGTGACTTTTGTTGGTCACATAGCGATTGATTGCCTGGGCGAGAGAAATTATTTTGTCTTCTGGATTGTTTTTAATCACGGGTCAACCATTTAAGTTGTTCTGTATATGTTTTATCTATCAAAACACCGTTTCATAATGTGGGTTAAGATAAACTAAAAATCAATCCAAATGTCAAGCAAAAAATCTGATCAAAAATCTGATCAAAAAATATCTTGACAAAGTCTTTTAAATATTTCTATTTTAAATAGAATAGAACAGTGTTTTACAATATGAAACAAGTCGGGTGTGGGATAATACAACATATAGACTGGTTACGGGTATTTAAGGTGAAATCGGAAAAAATAAGGCAGGGCAGGAAAAATCTGTAAAGAGCCCGCAATAAATGGCTCTTTACAGATACAAACTTAGAACAAAGGGGTTGAATATTTATTCAATGACAATCATAACCTGTTTGGTGGCAACTTTGTCATCCACTTTTACATTGATTTCTTTGATTTTCCCACCAACCGTTGAAACAATGGGGTTTTCCATTTTCATGGCTTCCAGGACCAATAGTTCCTGGCCTTCAACAACGTCGTCTCCCAGGTTGACTTGGACTTCAATGATGGTTCCGGGCATGGGGGATAAAATTTCTGTGCTCATTGGATTCTCCTTAATTCAAAAGATATTCACTCAAAAGATAACTGATGGGTTGTACTCAAAAAAACACACTTTTTTAAAACAAGATAGCTTAGCTCTATACTTAAAGAAATATTTAAAGTCAAGTCAGTATATGGACCGGGGCCATAGGATACCAATCAAACACAAAAAATAGGTGTCTTTTGACAGCCTGAACCGGTGAAACCCAATAATTTTTAGAATCGGGAGTTTGAGAATGCGACAATACTTTGAAAAGATGACAAAATTTGGCAGTGAACTGAACAAGGGTAAAATGCTCAGCTCGGAAAAAAACCTTGTCCAGGTTAGGGAAGTGGAAGCGGGTATTGAAGTTGAGGTGGAAAAGGTAAAAAATGCCGGAATGCCCACGGAGAAGATCAACTCCCGGGGGGTTATGACCGTATGGCAGCGTCTGGAATATCTTATTGATCCCGGCACCTGGCATCCTTTGCACACCCTGTTTAACCCCGAAGACAATGAGGAAGGCACCACCAACGTCATTGACGGTCTTGCCAAAATTTCGGGGAAATGGGCCGTGGTGATCGGGTTTGATAATAAGGTTATGGCCGGTGCCTGGCTTCCCGGGCAGCCGGAAAATATATTGAGGGCCACGGATCTTTCCAAACGGTTGAATATCCCCCTAGTCTGGCTGGTCAATTGTTCCGGGGTTAAATTGACAGACCAGGAAAAATTTTATGCCAACCGAAGGGGATCCGGTACTACCTTTTACCGTCATGCTGAATTGGAACAGATGGGAGTCCCAATCCTGGCCGGTATCTACGGCACTAATCCGGCTGGTGGCGGATATCAGGGCATCAGCCCCACCATTCTTTTTGCCCACAAAAATTGCAACATTGCCGTGGGCGGCGGCGGTATCCTGAGCGGCATGTCCCCCAAGGGCAGCTTTGATCTGGCCGGGGCGGAAGCATTGATCGATGCCGCCAAACAATACCAGGCAAAACCACCGGGATCAGTGGAAGTTCACCATGACTCAACCGGGTTTTTCCGGTATGTGTACGAAGAGGAAACAGGGGTGCTGGACGGGCTGAGGGATTATATGAAAGATATGCCCGCCTATAACCCGAAATTTTTCCGGGTGGCTGAACCTGCTGAACCAAGGTTCCCGGCAGAGGATCTTTCCCGTTTGATTCCCATCAACCAGAAACAGATCTATGATTTCAGAGAGGTTCTGGCACGATTGGTGGACGGCAGCGAGCACATGGAGTTTCGGCCGGAGTACGGACCCGAGGTGTATACCGGTCTTTGCAAAATTGACGGATATCTTGTGGCCTGCATCGGCAACAACCAGGGCTGGTTGGGTGAAGATTATCCCGAATATGCAGATTACGGTGGTATTGGTGGTAAACTTTACCGCCAGGGGTTGATCAAGATGAATGAGTTTGTCACCCTCTGCGGCCGGGACAGGATTCCGGTGATCTGGTTCCAGGATACCTCGGGCATTGATGTGGGGGATATCGCGGAAAAGGCAGAACTTCTGGGGATAGGGCAGTCTTTGATCTATTCTATCCAGCAGACCGATGTGCCAATGACCTTGGTGACCCTGAGGAAGGGAACGGCAGCTGCCCATTATGTCATGGGGGGTCCCACTGCCAACCGCCACAATGCGTTTACCCTGGGACTTGCCACCACTGAAATATATGTGATGCATGGTGAAACCGCTGCAGCAGCCAGTTTTTCCAGACGTTTGGTCAAGGAAAAGGATGCGAACCGTCCCCTGGAGCCCATCATTGATAAAATGAATACTTTGGCCAAAGAATACCACGACAATTCCAGGCCGGCCTTTTGTGCCAAGCAGGGATTTGTGGACGAGGTTGTCAAAATGGATTCTCTGAGG
Organism: Desulfobacteraceae bacterium; assembly: GCA_016744295.1. Classification (GTDB taxonomy): domain Bacteria; phylum Desulfobacterota; class Desulfobacteria; order Desulfobacterales; family Desulfobacteraceae; genus NBML01. Next base: position 59,384 of record JADGEQ010000016.1, read on the forward strand.
GGGTATCTCAAGGCATTTGCAGGATCGGCCTATCAGAATCCCAAATCCATTTGCCCCCAGCATCATCTGATTACCCCGAGAATTATCAAGGGCTAGGATTCAAACCATTAAAGACAGGAGGCACCCATGGCAGAAACCCAATTTTTAACCATTGAAAAAGATGAACAGGTGGCCAGGATCACCTTGAACCGCCCCAAGCACAATGTATTGAATATTCCCATGATGAACGAGCTGAATGCAGAACTTGCCGTCATTGCAGCAGATGAGTCCCTAAAATGTGTGGTGATCACAGGAGAGGGGAAAAGCTTTTGTGCCGGGGTAGAAGTGGGTGATCATCAGCCCTGCAATGTGGATGAAATGGTAGCGGTTTTTAATCGGATCTTTGAGTTGATCAATATGATTGATATCCCTGTTATTGCAGCGGTGAACGGGGCCTGCCTCGGCGGGGGTATGGAAGTGGCCATTGCCTGTGATATTGTCATTGCATCCAAGCGAGCCATTTTTGGACAGCCGGAGATCAAGCTGGGTTTCTTCCCTCCCTATGCCGCCCTTCGTTTGCCGGAACTTGTGGGGCCTGCCAAGGCCATTGAAATTGTCACCACCGGTAAAAATTACACGGCCAAGGAAGCCAGAAAATTAGGGTTTGTCAGTCAGGTGGCCTCGGAAGATGATTTTAAGGATGTGGTGGAAAAAAACATCAAGGAGATCTGCTATGCAAGTCCCTTGATTCTCCGCCTCAACAAAAGAGCGGTCAAACGTCATATCGGCACCAATTTTTTCCAGGGCGTTGACCTGGTTTCCAATTATTTCCTTAACACCATGATGAAAACTGAAGATACCCTTGAGGGGATCGCCAGTTTTGAGGAAAAACGAAAACCGGTCTGGAAAAATAAATAGTGTAGCGCCCTTTTTTTAAAACAAGGGCTGTGCATTGGATAAGTATCACTCCGGAAAACTGTCGTGACAAGGGTTAATCAGCTCCTTGTCACGACTTTTTTTTGTTTGTATGGGAAATATCTTTTTTGAGAAAAAGAAAATAGACCAGACAAAGGATAACAAAACCTGCCAGAAACGAAGCTGGAAACCATGCAAAGCTTTCTTTGAAAACCAGATTTTCGATCGTGCCCGAGTCAATCCCGGGATTATCCAGGGTCAGTCCCGATTCCAGTTTTTGTTTTTCAACTTTCAACAAAAGCGCATAGCCGATACCCAAGATTCCATAGGAAAGATTATAGGATAGTCCTTTAAAGCTTAACACCGTTGCCCGCTGTTCCGATGCAGTTTCTCTGTTTACATAAAAACTGACAAAGAATCCGTTAAAATACATGGCGCTGAAGGTCACAAGTGCGGGTAGCAGGCCTGCCCATGGCCAGAAAAAGTCCATGAAGGTTAGACCTATAAGGGTTAAGGCGGCTGTGATCCACAACCCTTGTGCCGGATCTTTGTTTTCTGCAACTTTTCTGGCTATTCTGGGAATCACAAATCCCAGCATGGCAACCATGGAACCGATGACACCAAAGATGGACTCGGGCAGTTGGATCATCCGATAATACTGGCTGGATAGGGTGATGACCATGCGGATGATCCCGTCAAATAGCATGCCGAAGAGAATCACACTTAGTACAAAAGGGGTTTTTAAAATCCAGCCCCCGGCCTGGAAGGTCAGGCCAAAGGCAGTTTTCAGGCGGGAAAGTTGGTTCGGCGTTTCAGGCTCCTTGCTTGTCTTTTGGTAGATCTCTTCCATTCCAATGGTTGTCACACAGGCAAACAGGCCCAGAATAAGGGTGGCGTAGAGGGGAAATCGCATGGTGATCTCCTGGGTCAGGAAGATGGTAAATCCAAAGAATCGACAAAAAATTTCCATGAGCCGGGGATCATAGAGGGCAGCCCCTGTGCTCATGGCAATGATAAATCCCACAGACTGAAATCGCGCTAAAATTTCCAGAACTCGCCCCCAGTCATCGGGGTTGCCCTGGTCTTTTAGGGCATCGTAGGCCAGGGCTTCATCGGCTCCGCTGGCCGCGGCTTCTGCCAATCCGCTTAAAATTCGGTTGATCAAAAATACATAAAAAACCAGAGACAGATCATTTTTTGGTAAAAAACTGATCATTCCCACTTCAACCACCATGGTTGTGGTGGCAAAAACCAGGAGGCGTTTACGGCCGATGAGATCGGCCATGGCACCGGAAGGGACTTCCGCCAGGACAATGGTGGCTGCCCAAACTGCATTGAGAATGGCAAATTGAGCCACGGTCAAACCGAAATCAAGGAACAATATGGTAAATATCGGGTAGTAAAATCTTGAGTTAAACAGAACCTTGAATGCAATATATCTCCTGATATTTGGAATGGAAAAGGGGGAGACGGGTTTTGCTTTTTCGGGGATGATTTTATTCGGTTTTATTTTGTCCGGTTTCAGTGTTTTTTCCTTTGAAATTCAAGCGATTAAAATGATCCGGATGTCCATTACATTTGTATGGGTGGGGCCGGTAACGATGAGATCTCCCAGACTTTTAAAAAAATGGTAGGAATCATTGTTTTGCAGATATTGGTTGATATCAAGGCCCATCCCGGCTGCATTTTTCATGGTAAAACCGTGGGCCATAGCCCCGGCTGCATCCGTGGGTCCGTCGGTGCCGTCGGTGCCGATACTGGCGATCATTATATTTTCAAATCCGTCAATAAAAGAGGCTGCCTGCATGGCAAACTCCATATTTCTGCCGCCTTTTCCCGATCCCATGACCCTGACCGTGGTTTCCCCGCCGCTGATGATACAGGCAGGAGCCATCAGCGGGTTTGAAGATGCCGTCACTTCCATTGCGATCCGTGAATGCCAGGCGGCAGCTTCCCGGGTGTCACCTTCAATGGCAGAAGACAAAATTATTGAATTATATCCCAGATCCTCTGCTGTCTGTTTTGCAGCTTCTAGGCAGAGGATATTGGATGCAATTATTAAATGGGTTGTTTTTGCAAGTTTGTTATCGTTTCTGTCATCTGTCTTGTTTAATTCATTGTGGGCACCTTCGGTGATATGGGCCAGGGCCCCGGGGGGGATTCTCCGGATGAGATTGAATTTTCCCAGAACCCCAAGGGCGTCGGAAAAGCTGGAGTCGTCATGAACAAAGGGACCCGACGCAATGACATCTATTTTGTCACCCACCACATCTGACACCATTAAATTTAATACGGTTGACGGATAGGCAGCCCTGGCAAGATTCCCGCCCTTGACAAGGGAGAGGTGCCTGCGAACCACATTGATCTCATGAATGGCAGCCCCGCTTTTGATGAGCAGATCTGTTGCACATTGTTTTTCTTCAAGGCTGAGGTTGGCGGGGGGAAGGGAGAGAAGGGCCGACCCTCCACCTGAAATCAGGGAAATCACCAGGTCATCCACAGAGGCATCTTCGAGTAGCTGTTTTATTTGCTTTGCACCGGCAATTGAATTTTGATCGGGCAGGGGGTGGGCCGCCTCTATGGTCTCAATGGCAAAAAGAGTTCGGGTATATCCGTATTTTACAATAATACATCCATGGGTAATCCTCGTCCCCAGTATATCTTCAATTGCCTTGGCCATTGATGCAGTGGCCTTGCCAGCACCTACCACGATGATTTTTTTGAATCGGTTCAGATCAAAGGTTTCTACGGTTTTACGGTTTGAACATACTTTCAGAATCCCTTTGTCCAGGCTTAAACAGGAAGCCAGGGCTTTTTCAGGATTTACCGCTTCAATGGCTGCCCTGTAAATTTTTTTAAGGTTTTCTCTCATGATGTTTTCAGGGAATCAGGGTATTTAGGATATCTTCCTTGCCGATGATGCCCACTAATTTTGTGCCTTCCACCACCGGAAGGGTATGGAAATGCTTTTCAACCATTAGGGATGCAATTTCTGATAGCGGCGTGTCCGGAGCCACGGTGGTCACCTTTTTGACCATGGCCTGTTCCACCTTTGTGGCGGCCATTTTTTTGAATTGGTCATCCAGGCTTTTTGAAGAGGACAGAGGAAAAAGACTGTCAAGGATGGCAAAAATGGGGGGGATGGGTATATCTTTTTGCTGGAAGATTAGGTCGCTCTGGCAGAGGATGCCGATGACCTCCCCATTGATGTCCACCACAGGCACCCCATTAATGTGATTATCGAGCAAGAGTTTTACCGCTTTTGGGATCTCCGTATCCGGGGATATGCTGATGACATTTGTTTCCATGATGTTGCTGGCATTGATCATGATATCCTCCTTCTGATGGGTTCACAGGCGGTTCAGCCTGAGTTTCTTCAATATACATGAATTCCATGGACAGGTAAAGCCATTGTCTATGCTTGACACTATGTTGGTATTTTGGTACCAAGGTGCTTAAGTAATGAATTCAAAATAGAGGAATAGAGATGAAACTCATCAACAAAAATTTTACTCTGCTGCTGGCAGGGCAGCTGGTTTCCCAGGTGGGGGATAAATTTCATATGATTGCCCTTTCCCTCTGGGTGCTGAAGAGTACAGGATCCCCTGGGAAAATGGGGCTGGTGTTGGCCGCCTCCCTGGTTCCCTCCCTTTTTCTTGGTTTTTTTTCCGGCACCTTTATTGACCGATATTCCCGGAAAAAAATTATTGTGGGAACCGATCTTATACGGGGGCTTGTGCTTGGCTGCTTTGCACTTTTGTTTATTTCCGGCAGGATGGATTTTTATCTGATCCTGGCCCTCCAGGTGATTCTTTCTGTGAATGCCGCCTTTTTTGATCCTGCCATCCCCTCGGTTATTCCCCAGATTGTGGACCAGGATCAATTGGCCCGGGCCAACGCTTTTCATCAGTTTGTGAGCGGGTTTGCCCTGGTGGGAGGTGCCATGGCCGGGGGAATGGTTGTTGCGGGTTTCGGGTATGAGTTGGCGTTTTTTTTAAATGCCGCCTCTTTTCTTGTGTCTGCCCTGTTTGAATCCTTTATCCATATTCCTTCCACTCAGGTGAACAGGAAAACTTCCTATGGATTTGATCTGAAACAGGGCTATCAATATCTGTTTAAAAACCGATTGCTCCTGGTTCTCTTGTTCATGGTCATGGTCATCCATTCGTTTGTGGGTTCAATTGAGGTGTTCATGCCTGTGATTGCAGAGCGCATCTCCACGGGTCCGGAAACCCTGGGCTTTTTCCAGGCCGCCTTTGGCAGCGGCACCATTGTCATGGCACTTGCCATCGGTTTAAATGGCGGTCTAGGCAGCAGCTTTGGCAGCTCGGGCGGTGTTCAGAACAGAGAGAGCATTGCCCTGTTTGCCAGTACGTTTTTTATAGGGACTGTGTTTGCGGTCTCTTGTTTTATCCGGGGCAGTTCAAGTACCATGGCAGTCAGCTTTATTCTCTGTCTGTTTTTTATGGGGTGTGCCCTTATTCTGGCAAGTGTCGCGTTTAAAACCCTGCTCCAGAAAAACATGGACAATAGATACTCCGGCCGTGTCTTTGCCCTGGCAGGTTCCTTAGGGAATGCCACCATTCCAGGTGCCATGATTATCTATGGTCTTTTGCTCGAGCAATTTGATTTTCAGGGGTTGCTATTGTTTACGGGTTTGCTATTAATGCTGACAAGCCTGATATCATTTATGCTGTACAAGGAGAAAAGAGATGACCCGCAAAAGCACGATTTTAGCATCTGATTCCCGGAAAATCCAACGGGTACAAACAGGGGTTCGTATGGAAAAACGTCTGCTCAAAGTTTTAAAGGGCCTTGCCGAATATCATGATATGACCCTGGGAGACTTGATCGAAGGCATTGTGCTCCATTCATTTGAGGGCAAAGCCCCCTTTAGTGAGGAGAATTTACAACGAATTTCAGCGTTAAAAAAAATATATGGGTTGGACCTTACCAGCCAGGACAGCCACAAACTTGTGGAGTCCTGACTTGAGATACCCTGACCAAGCAAGCCTGACCAAGCAAGCCTGACCAAGCAAGCCTGACCAAGCAAGCCTGACCAAGCAAGCCTGACCAAGCAAGCCTGGCCAGGCCGAGTCGTTTAATGGGAGTGGGCTTGTTTTGGGGTCTGCTTCAGATTCAGTACAAAATTATAGATGATCAGAGCCGTAAGAATAAGGGCTGCGGCCAGCTGGATTTGATGGGGGATCAGTTCCGCTGCCTGTCCCACTACCACCTGTGCCTTGATTCCGAGAAATCCGTAAAGCCAGTCCACAAAAAAGCCCATTGCAAGGGAACAAATTGCAATCATTGACAAATAGATCACCAGGGCCCGGGTGTTGAAAATATTTTTGACAATGTTGATGGTGGCGGCATTGGTGGCAGGGCCTGCCAGTAAAAATACCAGGGCTGCCCCGGGGTTAAGCCCCTTGAGAATCAGGGCGGCGGCAATGGGGGTGGAGGAAGTGGCACATACATACATGGGGATACCCGCGGCCAGCATGACCAGCATGGACAAAAAGTTATGGTCATTGGCCCAGAGGGTAAGGTCGTCGGGAAAAAAGAAGGTGATGATGCCTGCGATGAAAATACCGATGATAAAGGGTTTTGCAATGTCGGTGAGCAATTCGCCATAGGCATATTTTAATCCGGCTGTCAGTCGTTGGGTGAGGGGAAGATTTTCAGGAACACCTGCGCCGCAGGTGGTAGCACAGCCTCAGCCTCCGGTCTCTTTTAGGGGACCAGGGGGAACTGATGGGGTTGGTGTTGTCTGGCCCCAGTAATTTTGGGCAATCCCCGTGCATACTGCCGTGAAAAAACCTGCCACAGGCCGGATAATGGTCATGACCGGGTCCAGCATGGCATAGGAGATGGCAATGGAATCCACTCCGGACTCGGGGGTGGCAATCATAAAGGAGAGGGCTGCTCCATCGTTGGCCCCCTGCTTTTTTAACCCGGTTGCCACTGGAACCACCCCGCAGGAGCAAAGGGGGATGGGAATTCCGAAAAGTGCCGCCAAAAATACTGGTTTTACCTTGCCTGTTCCCAGGTATTGTTTGATTTTATCCGCCTTGAAAAATACATAGAGAATGCCTGCTACCAAAAAGCCGAAGAGCATGTAGATAGCAACATCCAGGTAAAGGTTCCAGGATTCTTTTAAAATTTCATATACAATATTCATTGGGGCCTATCCTTAATTTTAGTGTTTTGCCGGTTTAATGTTTTACATGGTCAAGACTATAATGGATCAGAAAGATCACATGGTCGTCAGCAAGGGTATAATAGACAATCTTCCCCTCTCTTCTGTTTTTGACAATTTTCAAACTTCTCAAAACCCTTAACTGGTGGGATATGGCAGATTCGGTCTGGTTACAGATCACGGCAATATCACACACGCAATGTTCCTGTTTCAACAGAGCCAGCACGATTTTAAGCCGGGACGGGTCGCTGAGTGCTTTAAATATCTCTGCCATTCCCACAATAGTTTTTGGGTCGGGAAGATTTTTTATGGTTTTGTTCACGCTAACTTCATTGATACATTTTTCGCCGCATACGTTCATTTATCACCTCTTCAATTGAGCAGTTGTTCATATGTTAACGCAATGCAGATCTGCTGTCAAGAAAAAATGAAAGGATTTTTTTGGGCACTTCAATGGAGGGGTGAAGAGCAGAGTGGCGCCTATCCAGGCTCAATGTTTGCTACAATGTTTGCATGGCAGTGCTGGCATCGATGGGAGGTCAAGTAAGATCCCTGGTTTGTTTTTACAATATAATCCGGAAAATTTTCTTGAAGTTTTCATTGAAATTGATTTTAAGATCAAGGGCTTCAACTACGTTCCTTGCCTGGTCCTTATAGGCTTCCACCGAAACCCTTTCGTCGGGGGGGGGACGGATCTCATCCACAGGAAATGGCAGGGTATACTTTTTGGGAATGGAGGGATAGGCCTTTTCCCCTTGGGATAGATGTCAATGATTCCCTGCATAAGGTTGTCTTTTCCAGGGTGAGGTAGGACAGATTCTTTTGTTTGGCCAATATTCCGGCTGCCATCCCGCCGGGACCGGATCCGACAATGATTATATTCAGTTTAGCAGCCAGGATTTTTCTTCTTGGATAGTGATTCCAATTCAAAAAATAATATAGCTTCAATTTATCACAGGGGTCTGGTGATTGTCCATTTAAAAACCTATTTTAAAGTCAAGGTATCTGTGGCAGTTAATGAAGGTAATAGCCGCTAGCTAACTTTAAAATGAAAGGAATCTCAAATGACAAATGATATATAACGGGTTGTTGCTGACAATGGGAAAAAATCTGCCTGTTATCGAAAATGGGGCAGTGGTGATCCGGGACACAAAAATTTATGATTGCGGTGAAAATTTAGATCAATCTCAGTTATAAAATGGATAGAACTTCCTTTTTGCCAAGCAAAGTATAAAAAGATTATCAAGAGTCTTAAATATGGCCCCGGCCGGGGCCTATATCTCAAAACGATCCTTGGGATAAAAACAACCCCGGAGAGTAAAATAATAAAACGGACCTGATCTCACTGAAAAAAGATCTGGCCAGCTATCTTTAGGGCTGATTTTGAACATACTCCACCCTAAGCGCTGAAAAAATCAATTCCAGCCGACTGCCGGGATTTGGGAATCGGAAAAGTTGTAAACCAAATCAGGAATATAGTCGGAAATGGCAGGTTGCGGCGGATCGTGGATACGGATGTTCCAAAGACCAAGGTGCAGGCGTTGTGGTGGCATGGATTGCACCCTCCTTCCCTATTTTACTTCTTATTTTTTGCCCTGAATACAAAAGATATTTTATATCAATTTACGGGGGAGATCGAGTCGCTATAATCCACTGAAACAACAAAAGATTTTCATGGAGATAAAATAACCATTTTCAGATGAAGATTTTAAAGTAACTCCCAAACCAGTTCAACAGTAAATTGTTCAACTGGAAGGGTTGGTGATGAAGCTAGTCAAAGAAACCGAGGATTTGAAAAAGCGTGTCACAGAACTTGAAAACAGGCTTAATAAAAATTCACAAAATTCCAGTAAACCGCCATCATCTGATCCTCCATACAAAAAGCCAAGCTCAAAAGGCAAAAGTGAAAAAAGTGAGCGTAAACGAGGTGGACAAAAAGGCCATCAACAAGGAAGAATAGAACTAACCTCAGAAAATGTATTGTTTCTTGGGCCATGCAGCTCCGGGTGCATCACTTTTGATCCGGAAGCCATAAAAACCTCCCATACGCAGCAGGTCATCGAGTTGCAGGAAATCGAAATGAAAGTACAACATTTTATCCTTTAAAAAGGGTTGTGCTCCCAATGCGGAAAAATTGTGAAAGCACAGCTTCCTAAAAAACACCAAACCGGATATGATTCCCGGCTCAGCTCACTTATTGCCGAAGTTAGCAGTATCCGGGGTAACAGCCGAGAGACAGTCCGCACGTTTTGCAAATTGGTTCTTGGTTTTCCAATATCTTCAGGGGCTATCCAGAAGGTTATAGATCGGGCATCAGAGACACTGAAGCCTGTACACAAAAAAAATAGGCGACATAGCCCTAAATGGGGCATCGAAGAAATTTTACTGGCCGGCAGTTTTGGGCCAGAGGCTATCACGTTTCAACTGCTGGTAGAGACGAAGACACTGTTCGCCAGGCTGCTACGGAACAGAGCAAAGATGTAACTATTTGAAATAATATAAGATATTTCATGCCATGGATTGCTTTTTATGGTGGCAAATGCTATATAATTCTTAATTGTTTATGGAGAATTATATGCCCAAATTTAAAGTCGGTGAATCAAGAAATCAAATGGTGTTTTTTCCTGAAACCATTAATGATTATATTCTTGAAGGATATTTGGCAAAATTTGTATTTTCAATCGTTTCAACTCTGTATATAGATACAATTATTTCCAAATTCAGTAATGTCGGTCAAATAGCATTTTCCCCAAGAACATTACTCTCAATCCTTTTTTATGGGTATTCTGTTGGAATCAGGAGTTCATGCAAATTATCAAAGGCATGTGAAGAGAGAGTGTATTTGACAGGGAGACTTCATCCCAGCCATAAGACAATCAGTGAATTTAGAAGAGAAAATTTATCAGAACTATCAGAGTTGTTCCAAGAGATCATTTTAATAAGGTAAAAGGGGAATTTAACCTGATGGGTATCACAAACAACATAAAAAAGATAGCAACTTGTTGCAGTAAACATGCCGTTAACCTTGATGCGTGCCTGGTATAAGATCTATGTATGCCGATTATGACATTAAAAAATTTCCTTACAATACCCAATTTTTAGTCACTAAATCAGTTGCCATATCGGATTTTTCAGCCTTGATAACATTTTAAGTGTTGAAGAAGGGGAAGGATGAGAAAGGTTTCTGGAGTTTTATATATTGAGACAATGAGATATTTTTTGGACTATTTAATTCAGTAACAGCATGTCGACATCACCTTTTCAGACAAGGTTAAAGATGCTTTTCTGGGTCAGGACAAACAATACCGCAAGCTTCACACCCTGGTTATCAGTCTTGAAAAAGGCCGGTGGGATCAAAGTCTATTTAAATTGATGGAGGGGACAAAAATAATAAACAAATTACCGGAATTTTATCGGGACGCCATCCAGATGGAAGATTCTTTCCTCCAATAATCCATCCCCATTGCGAAGTGAGATTCAGACAGATTCTGCAAATTGCTGGATACAGACAGGATAGAGTTCCTACTCCAGTTCAAGCCCTTTTCTTTTGACATCCATAAGGGTGTCGCCCGGTTCAATCTCAAAGGATTTTTGTCCGATAATGGGGCCGGTGTCCTCTCCATAATCCACAAAATAAACCGCCCCCCCCCCTCCACCTTGCACCCATACCGGAAGGTATCACCATAACCGTCAGGCGTACCAGGATCATTTATCCGGGGAATCTGGGTGCTGACCCTGTCCGTTTAATCCGTTGAATATCCCGATGCCCGTCGGTGTTACGGACAACCCCCCGTTTCCTGTACATCTGAGTGCCGAAGGCAGCATCTGGCCGACTTTATACATGGCATCAATGGTTTCATCCAGCGGGATCACTTTGTCAAAACCGGCCAGGGCCATATTCGCACAGGCGATGGCATTGGAGCCTGCCATGACGTTTTTGCCAAGGCATGGCACTTCCACACGGTCCCCCACGGGATCGCAGACCAGCCCCATGACATTCTGAAGCGCCATGGCCGCAGCATCCACCGCCTCCTGGGCATTGCCGCCCATCAATTCCACCAGCCCGCCGGCCGCCATACATGACCCGGCACCGCATTCCACCTGGCACCCACCCACTTCCGCAGCAAAGGTGGCATGCTCGGCAATAAAAACACCGATCATACCGGCTGCCAGCATCGCCTTTGTTCCTTGATCCAGGGATAACCCCATGGCACGGCAGGCACCGATGATCGTTCCCGGCAGCCCCCCGCAGGCACCGGCCGTGGGCGCGGCAACGATTACGCCCATTGAGCTTTTGACTTCCATCATGGCAGTGATGCAGCTGATGATGGAATTCAGTACATTGCCCGGTAAAAGTTTTTGGGCTTCCCCAGCTTCTGTGATCAAATGGGATTGCCTGCCCAGGATACGGTCTTCATACTCGGTCCCCTTAAGCCCCGATTCAATGGAATGATCCATCAATTGTACGATCTCCTTCATCTTGTCAAACACAGCCGATGCTGGCAGATTGCCCCGGGCACTTTCATAGGCCAGGGCCAACTCATACAAAGAGTCGCCCCCGGTGTTGCTTTCCAGCATCTCTTTGGCCGTTAAAAACGGGACCTGGCAGTCTTTGGATGACAGAACCGGCAGGACCGGAGACAATGCCATCACCCGTTCAACGCCAGGTAAACCTTCCAACCGTTCCAGAATTTTTGGGTTTAATCCTTCACCGGCCTTCAAGTTGACAAGGACACCGGTATCTGTTTTTGCGGTTTCAATATACGCCACAGCAACTCCCTGATCTACAAAGATATCCCGCACACGATCAGCTGTAGAATTGTCCACGCAAAACACCAGGGTTTCATAAAAATCCCCCACAATTTTAACCGGATACCCATCAATGTTTTCAAACGCGATCATTCCGCCGCCAGTGGAAATGGACGATGTAAATACGGTTTCACCCTGGTCGCTGTAGAGGGTCATGCGATAGGTATTGGGATGCACCGCCTCATATGCCTCGATGCGGAAACTGACGTCCAACCCCCTTGCTTTTGCAATTGCCAGTGAACCCGGCAATTGTTCATTTTCAGGTTCATAGCCCAGAAGCCCCCCCACAAGGCCCATGTCTGAACCGTGGCCGTGATAGGTGGTGGCCAGCGCCCCTTTAGGATCAAACACTACCATAGCTTTTTTCAGCCTGCCTTTAACCATCTGCCTTCCCAGGCGACCGATCCTTACGGCAGCCGCAACGTGAGAGCTTGACGGTCCGCGCATGACAGGACCGATGACGTCATTGAAAATACTTGCCGGTTGTCTGCTCATACCCGTTCTCCTATCTCTAATCCCAATTTTTTGTACATCATTGCACATATCCTTATAATAGTTGATTGCTTGAAATCTTAATACTGCCAAAGCGTTGGTCCACCCCGGGGCGTCAACCTGTAATGAGCCGTTTCGGGGTGATAGGGTCTCGCCTGAACCAGGGGGGACCCAAGCCCCCCCCCCAAAAAAAAAAAGGGATCAGGACAAAAAGTCCGGGTCTGACCAGTCCCTTTTGTCGGCAGTCCTGTACAATGCCCCGCAAAAAATGGCAACCAGAAAGGCAAAAGGGGATTTTGTGGAGATCCCTGCCAGAAAAAAGGCAAAGCACAGGGCCGCGAACAGGGTTTTATAAAACTTCATGAAAAGCCTCCTTTCTTACCATGGGGTCCCCATGATAAAATGGGGTAGGAACAGGGACAGTTTCGGAAAAAACACGGTTACGAAAAGTACGGGAACCCAGCACAGCAGGATAAACCACATGCAGGGTTTCATCATTTCGTCAATGGGGGCAGCCCCGAGGCGCCCGGACAGGTAAAGAACGGGTGCGGCTGGCGGTGTGATGCATCCCAGGCCCGTGTTCACACCGATGATCGCCGCATAATGAATGGGGTTAAACCCCAGTTTAATGATAATGGGCATCAATATGGGGGTGGAGAGCACCACCACAGAGATATCATCCATGAGCATGCCCATGATCACCAGGAAAATATTGATCATAAACATGATGGCAAGGGGTTCGCTCGATATGGAGTAAAACAGGGAAAGCAGCACTCCGGGCAGATCTTCAAGGATATAAAGACGGCTGAGCATGGCCACCGAATACAGCATGACCGTGATCACCCCCGTGGTGACCGCTGTTTCCACAATCACCTGATACGTGTTTTTCAGGTTAAGGCCCTTGTAGACAAACATGCCGATGGGAACGGCGTAGAACACAGCCATGGCCGATGCCTCGGTGGTGGTCATGATGCCTCCGTAAATGCCTCCCAGGACAAGAAACGGAAGGAAAAGAGCAGGTATGGCCTGTTTACCCCTTGACTGGAACAACCGGATCTTATCCGCGGTTGTCCTGTTCATTTTGTCGGTCTCTATAACCGCGGTGTTGTTTTTCAACTGCCACTTGGCCACGACACACAAAAGCACGGTGGTGATAATGCCGGGAATCACCGTGGCCAGGAAACATGCCAGTACCGACTGGCCGGCGATCCAGGCAAAAATGATCAGGGTGGCGTTGGGGGGAATCAGCAGCCCCAGAAGTGAGGCATTTGCCATGAGTGCTGCCACAAGGCCCCTGGGATAATTTTCTGCCCGAAACCGGGGAAACATGATGGAGCCCACGCATGATAGGGTGGCGCAGGCCGCGCCACAGATGGATCCGACAATGGCGCATGAAATGGTGGCGGCAATTGCCAGACCGCCCTTATAATGCCCCACAAACACATCCACAAAATCAACCAGCTTGGCCCCGATCTTTCCCCTTTCCATGATGCCGCCCGCGGTAATGAACAGGGCGATGGCGATCAGGGAGACCGAGTTCATCTGGGCATAACCGTAAGGAAGCAGTTGGGATGCCTGGTAGCCTTCCCCTGCCGGTCCGCCGAAAAAAATCAGGCAGGCGGCCGATGCCATGAAGCTGACGGGAACAGGCACGCCAATGACCAGACAGGCCATGAGAGTAAGAATTGCGATATAAATCATTTGTCCGTCCTCCTGACCAGTGCCCAGGCGCTCAAAAAAAGATCCCTGGTAAAATAAATTGACATGAACCCGATCCCCATGAAAACCGACAGGTAGCCCACCCAGAAGGGAATCCTCCATACCGTTGTTTTGGGGATGGCAACACCCGTTCCCAGAGGGCCATCAAAGCCAAAGAAGAAAAATTCATACCCGTACCAGGTAAACAAAAGACACACGGCCACAGTGATTAGATTTTTGAGAAAAAACATAAATGCTTTCAGTCTTCCCTCGGGCATGTATGCATTGATCAGGTCTGCAGACACATGGGTGCGGTTATAAGCGCCGATGGCCGCGCCCATAAAGTAAAGCCAGAAGGCCAGAAACTTGACCCATTCCTCATAGCCGTACAGGTCGCCCTTGACGATGTACCTAAAAAAGGTGGCTGCGCAGATGATCAGGGTCAGCAGAACAGAGGAGGAAAAACAGATAAAGGAAAAACTGTTGATCACCACCTTGTCAAAGATGTTTTTCCGTGCTTGTGGTGGTTCCATACACGAAGATGAGGGATTGCATTGAATCCCAGCGTTATTGTCAGACACGGGGGGGGTACTCCTTAGCATTGAGGGGGCCGCAAGAAAAAGGGAATCCTTAGCTTACGGCCCGTTTCATTAATCAAAGCCCAACGATTGAAAATCAGCTATTTTGGGGAAAGCTCTTTTCTAAACTCGTCCATGAGTTCCTTGGTCATGTTTTTTTCAAGCTTCGGCCAGGTGGTGGCACAGGCTTTCATGATCGGTGCCAGGTTTTCCTTTTTATAGGTAAAGACCTTGACCCCTTTTTTCTCAAGCAGGGCCATGTAATGGGCATCAATTTCTCTGGCGTTTTCAATGCTTTTGGTGGTGGCCCGGGAAAGGATGCCCAGAATTGCTGCCTGGTCCCGGGGGGTGATGTTGGCCCAGGTCTTTTTGGAGATCATATAGTTCATGACCTCAAGGGAGTAGTTGGTCATGTACCAGTACTTGAGGACATCTCCCAGGGAGGTGTAGGCCGCGGCCACGGGATATCCGTTAACACCGTTGACTACCCCGGTCTGAATAGCCTGATAAACATCTGCGTAGGGAATGGTGACGGTCTTGTACCCCATGGCTTCGGCTGCCAGCTTGTAGACATCCATATTGGGAACACGGATCAGCACACCCTGATCTGCTGCCGGATTGAGGGGGTCCTTGGCCGGCTTGGTGGTGCCCGTGCCGATCATCCCTTCGATAAAGAAGCCCAGCAGCTTGACCCCGAGTCTTTCATTGAACTCGTCCATCTTTCCAAAAAGCCACCCGTCCTTGGCAAATACCGTTTTGGCGTCGTCATAATCGGCCACGTAACCGTTGATGTAAAGCAATTCCATTCTTGGGTCGAACTGGCTGGGCACGGAGATACAGGACATATCAATGGTGCCTCGAATCTGCTCTTCATATACCAGGGAATAGTCCCCCAGCTGGTTGGCAGGGTATACCTTGACCTGGATTCTTCCGTCGGTTTTTTCCGCGATCTCCTTTGCAATGTCGTGCATCTGGATGGTGGCCGGATGATCGGCTGCGTGCTGGCCTGCAAACTTGAGCACCATTTCGGATTTTGCAAATGCAGTGCCGCCCAGTGAAACCATTGCCAGAATCAAAAACGTACAAACGATGAATTTAGCTTTTACATACATGGTAATTATCCTTTTAAAGAGTTAAAATTATAATGGTTAGACCTTATTAAAAAAAACTATATCCTCCTTATTCTCAAAAAGATGGTTCGGTTATTCCTAGGATTATCCGCCGATGACCGGATTAATGCCGCAGCCTGAAAAAACCGCGGCAATACCGGCGATTTCATCCGTGGCGGGTTCGGCCATTGATCCCTGATCAAAGGACCGGCCCAGCCGGTCGTATTTGCCTGCCATGATAT
This sequence comes from Desulfobacteraceae bacterium, assembly GCA_016744295.1. Taxonomy (GTDB): domain Bacteria; phylum Desulfobacterota; class Desulfobacteria; order Desulfobacterales; family Desulfobacteraceae; genus NBML01. The sequence goes on from JADGEQ010000016.1 coordinate 75,405, forward strand.
TGTGGTAGGCAAGGATGTTTATGGTTCTGGCACCACCGGGAAGAGAGGCGATGAATGCCGCGGTCTGCCGGATATTTTCCCCATCGTCATTGACATGCTTGATCAGGGGCAGACGGATATTGATACGGGCGCCGATTTCAGCAAGGGTTTTAAGATTGTCCAGAATGAGTTCATTGCCGACGCCTGTCCACTGCTTATGCCGCTCCGTATCCATCATTTTGACATCGTAGAGGAAAAGATCCGTGTGTTCCGCTACTTCAACAAGGGTTCGGGTTTTAGCGTATCCTGTGGTGTCCACGGCCCGGTGCAGGCCTCTACTGCCCGCCTCTTTGAGCAGTGTGGTCAAAAATCGGGGCTGGTGCAGCGGCTCGCCCCCGGAAAAGGTGACACCGCCGCCGGACTGATCAATGAAGATGCGCTCCTTTTCCACGGTCCGGAGGATTTCATCCACCGACACCCGTCTGCCGGACATTTCTATGGCCAGACAGGGGCAGACCTCGGCGCACCTGCCACAGCCGGCGCAGCGCTTCATGTCCGCGGCAATGCCCTCGGCGGTCATGATCAGGGCCTGTTCCGGGCAGGTTAGGACACATTCACCACAGCCGATGCACTTGCCCCGGTTATACATCCGCTCGACACCGGGAGCCACGCTTTCCGGGTTATGACACCAGGCGCATCCCAGGGGGCACCCCTTGAAAAATACGGTGACCCGGATGCCGGGACCGTCGTTAATGGAATACCGCTTAATGTCGAAAATCATGCCTGAAGCCATTTTTTCCCCACTTTTCAACTCTGCGCCCAGATTAGAACACATCGTTTTCCGTCCGTTCAATCACCTCCTGCTGGAGGTCGTCGTTCATGTCGTTGAAATAGTCGCTGTATCCGGCCATGCGCACCAGAAGGTCCTTATAGTCGTCGGGACATTCCCTGGCCGCCAGCAGGGTGGCGGTGTCCACAATGTTGAACTGGATATGGTGGCCGCCCAGGGAGAAGTAGGAACGGATCAGCTGGCCCAGCTTTTGGATATCCACCTCCCGTTTGAGCAGATTGGGAAGGAAACGCTGGTTCAATAAGGTGCCGCCGGATTTTTCCTGGTCAAGCTTGCCCAGGGATTTGATCACGGCGGACGGGCCGTTTGTATCCGCCCCGTGGGACGGGGATGTGCCGTCGGAAATAGACTTGCCGGCCAGACGTCCGTTGGGTGTGGCCCCAAGCACCTTTCCAAAATAGATATGGCAGGTGGTGGACAGCATGTTCAAATGATATTGGCCACCCTTTACATTGGGCTGACCGTCAATGCTAGCCACAAGGTCGTCGTACACCCGGACCGCAACGGCATCGGCAAAGTCGTCATCATTGCCAAAAAAAGGAGTGTGGTTCATGATGGTCTGTCGCATGACCTCCTCCCCTTGGAAATTTTCGGCAAGGGCATCCAGCAACTTTTTCATGGTGTACCTGCGGTCTTCAAACACGTGTTTTTTGATGGCCGTCAGGCTGTCGGTCACGGTGCCGAGCCCGCAGCACTGGATGTAGTTGGTATTATAACGGGGACCGCCGTCGTAGTAATCCCTGCCCTTGGTGATGCAGTCCTCAATGACAACGGAGAGAAGGGGGGCCGGGGCATATTTGGCAAACATCCGGTCAATGTAGTTGGAGACCCGAACCTTTTGATCCACCACAAAGCGAACCTGCCTGAACAGTGCCTCATACAGATCTTCGAAGGATTCAAATCCCCGGGGATCGCCGGTTTCAATGCCCACTTTCTTTTGGGTGGCAGGATCAATTCCGTTGTTCAGGGTGACTTCCAGGATCTTGGGCACGTTGAGGTAGCCGGTGAGGAGAAATGCCTCCTTTCCAAAGGCACCCACCTCTATGCATCCGCTGCAGCCGCCTTCCCGGGCATCTTTCAGGTGTTTGCCCTGGCGGACCAGTTCAAGGATATAGGCATCCGGATTGAACACGGACGGATACCCGTGGCCCTGGCGGATCACACGGGTGGCGGCATTCAGAAACCTGTCCGGGGTGAGGGTGCTGATATGCACGGATGACCCGGGCTGGAGGATATGCAGTTCTTCAATCACCTCAAGGATGATATAGGAAACTTCGCTGACCCCGTCCGATCCATCGGGTGTCACCCCGCCGATATTAATATTGGTAAAATCGTTGTATGTCCCGCTCTCTCTGGCGGTCACGCCCACTTTGGGAGGGGCTGGATGGTTGTTGACCTTGATCCAGAAACAGCAGAGCAGCTCTTTTGCCCCATCCCGGGTCAGGGTGCCCTGGGCCAGTTCCCTTTGGAAAAAGGGCGCCAGGTGCTGGTCCAGGTGACCGGGGTTCATGGCGTCCCAGCCGTTGAGTTCGGTGATGGTGCCCAGGTGGACAAACCAATACATCTGGATGGCTTCCCAGAAGTTCCGGGGTTTTTCTGCCGGCACCCGCCTGCAGACCCGGGAAATTTTAAGGAGTTCTTCCCTGCGGTCCTGATCGGTTTGGGTTTTTGCCATTTTCTCTGCCAGTTTGGCATGGCGTTCGGCAAAAAGAATGACAGCGTCGCAGGAAATGGCCATGGCTTTCCACTGCTCTGCCTTATCCGTGGCATCCGGATCGGTCAGGTAATCCAGTTCCGCAATATTTTCTTGGATCTCCCGCTTGAAATCCAGCATGCCCCGCTGATAAATTTTTCCGTCCAGCACGGTGTGGCCCGGGGCCCGTTGTTCCATGAACTCCGTGAACAGCCCGGCCTCGTACGCAGCCTCCCATTCCGGGGGAACATGGGAAAAAATCCTTTCGCGCTGGGTCTTTCCCTGCCAATAGGGGATGACCTCCCGTTCGTAGGTGTCCATGTCTTCCTGGTTGGTGATGTACCGCTGCATATCCCGTGTGTTCAGCACGCGAAGGTCTTTAACAGAATGGCAGGTCAGCTCGGGAAAGGTGGGAATGGCTTTGGGTTTTGGCCCCCGCTCGCCCACGATAAGCTCATCGTCACCGATATAGAGGGTTTTTCTTTGGCAATGATCATAAAATGTCATGGCCCGCAACACCGGGGTTGAATAGCGCCCCTGGTTCGCTCTATAAAATTTAGTTTGGTGCAGGGCCCGCTCTATGGAAATCCTAGGTTCGGTCTCGACGCTGAGTTTTCGCAGCCTCTGTATCCTGTGATTCATACCGGGACGGGATTCGCCCTTCAAAGATTTGTAAAAATTGCCCTCTGCGCAGGGGATTCTTTCGGGTGTTTCGGATTTGGCGACAACCTGTTCAAACATAAACCCTCCGTTCAATCAAACCGTTCTTGTTTAGAAAGGACAAGGCATTCGTTTTCATAGCCTTCCGGCTTTATTCTAAATAAGATTGCCTCTCCTTCTTTTTCAAAGGATATATAGTAACTCATTAGATCTGTCAACAGATTATCTAGTCTTCAGATGAATTTATCAAAATGCCTCTCCACGGGTCGATCACATGCCTTTTTTTTATATATATTCCATACCCGCCTACACATCGATCCCACCTTGAAGGGAATTAAACCATAGTTGTAAAAAAACCGACAACCATCTCGGGCGTTGTAAATATCATACCTATATTTATCATCTATCCCCCATCCAAAATCAAACAACTGTATATTCTTCTTTATATAATCATATTAATTCAAGTATTTATATATGGATTTGCTCTCTTTTAGACAATAATACATAGAAAAAAGCCCAAATAAGATAATTATAAATTTATCATATGATAGGATAAATTTATCTTGACATTTTCCTTACATTTCCATTACCCTGGGGTTAGTTTTTGGATAATAGTTAAACTTCTTTTAATTATTTGCTGGAAAAAATAATCGTTCAAAAAAACCCAAAAAAGTATCGGAGAAATCATCGTATGGACAAGTTTAAAGGAATCTTTGTTGTAACAACCACCCCCTTTGACCAGAATAGAGACTTCATGTTTGACGCCGCCAAAGATAATCTGGATTATTTAATTGCCAGCGGGGTTCACGGGGTGTGCCTCATGGGCGCCACGGGCGAATATATGAATGTGACCACAAAGGAACACAAGGTCTACATTGAAAAAATGATGGACCATATCAACGGACGGGTTCCCGTCATCATGGGGGCCACAAGGGAGCGGCCCGATGACGTTATTGACCTGACCCTGCATGCAAAGGAAAACAAAATTGCAGCGGCAATGGTATTGCCCCCCTACTATTCCAACCCGTCCCAGGAAGAAATCTTTTCCCATTACAAATATATAAATGATTCCATTGATTTCCCGATTATGGTGTATAACAATCCAGGATCTGCAGGGGTGGACATTGAAAAACAAACCCTGGCAAACATCGCCAAGTTGCCCAATATGCAAATAATCAAGGAATCCACAGGAGATATAAAACGGCTCACCACCATATCCATGGAACTTGCCGATGATATTGTCCCATTTTGTGGATGTGAAAATATTGCCTATGAATCCTTTGTTATGGGGGCAAAAGGCTGGATTTGCATGTTGGCCAATATTGCGCCTAAAATGTGTGTGGATTTGTATACCCTGGTTGTTGAAGAAAAGAAATATGCCAAAGGCTTCGATCTGTATAAAAAAATCCTGCCGTTTGTGGATTTTCTGGAAAACTTTCACAAGGGAAGCCAGTTTTTGAAATATGCCACACAAAAGCAGGGCCGAGTGGGCGGATTCAGCAGACGTCCCAAATGTGAATTATCAGATGAAGAAAAAGCAATGATAGACCGCACACTGGATATCAAAATGCTGTATTAGCAGCAAAAAGTCAAAAACTGCTAAGAAAAAAAAGGAATCAGGAGAAAAAAATGAACAACGGATATTGGCAAAAATTATTAAGAGTGGATCTTTCTTCCGGGCGGATCAAGGTTGAACGCCTTGAAGAACCGGTTCTGAAACGCTTTCTGGGAGGGGCTGGCCTGGGTGCTGAAATTTTGGGCCGTGAACTTGAAAGTATCAAGGCCCAGGACAGTGAAAACCGGTTGATTTTTGCCACAGGCCCTTTCCAGGGCACTGCGGTTCCCGGCAGTGCAAAATTCAGCATCATGGGGATTTCCCCCCTCACCGGAACTTATGCCGACACGGCTGCAGGCGGATCCTGGGGAACATCCTTGAAAAACGCCGGATATGATGTGATTATGTTACAGGGGAAATCAAAAACCCCTATCTATCTGTACATTGATGATGACACGGTTGAATTAAGGGACGCCCAGGCCCATTGGGGAAAATCCAGCTATGATGCCGTGGATGCCATCCGAAAAGAAAACAGGGATTCCAAGCTGTCCGTGGCCTGCATCGGCCCGGCTGGAGAAAAGGCCGTGTCCGTGGCCTGCATTGTGATCGACAAACACAGCTTTGGCGGACGCTGCGGTCTAGGAGCCGTGATGGGCCAAAAAAAAATAAAGGCTGTTGCCGTAAAAGGCAGCAAAACCGTTCCCGTTGCAGATCCTGAAAAGGTTAAAGCCCTGTCTAAAAAGTTTTTCAAACGAATCTATCAAACAACCCTTGAAAACGAATTTCGGGAACACGGCACCCCAGGACTGTGTGAAACCGCTGAAAGCTTAGGCGACATGCCCATTAAATACTGGGATGGAGACAGGTTTCCCCAAGGTGCAAAACAGCTGGGTGCGCCCAATTACACCAAGGTGCTGAAGGCCAAACCCGTTCCCTGCAAATTCTGCCCCATCGGCTGTCACCGGGGCGTGGAAGTCACGGAACCCGCGGAATATGCCACCAAAGGAGTGGGTCCGGAATATGAAACCCTGGGGCTCATGGGCACCTGCTGTATGATCAGCGACCCCAAGGCCGTTGCCAAGGCCAATGACGTGGCAAACCGCTGCGGAGTGGACACCATTTCCGTCGGAGCCATGGTCGCCTTTGCAATGCAGTGCTATGAAAAAGGCTGGATCAGCAAGGATATCATGCCCGACTACAGTCTTGACTGGGGCAATGGAATGACCCTGGTTAAAATGACCCAGGAAATAGGAACAAAAACCGGTTTTGGCGCACTCTTTGCCGACGGAACCCTTAAGGCCGCCCAGCGAATCCACCCGGATTCCGTGGAAACCGTTGTCCACAACAAGGGGTTGGATTATCCGGCACATGACCCGCGTTCGTGCAACTCCCTGGCACCGACCTATACCACCGGCACAAGGGGTGCATGCCATTTTCGCGGCCCCAGCGAAGATGTTGAAATGGGGGGATTTTTCATTCCCGAAATGGGGATAAAGGACGGCATGGTTAAATTTTTCCAGCCGGAGAATCAAAGCCTGATTTCCATACGCTGCCAGGATCTAGGGGTCATTGCCAACTCCATTGTCATCTGTTTGTTCATGATTGACGGCGGCGATTTGACCATGGCCGAAGTTCTTGAAATATTTAATGCCATTACAGGTTGGGACTTCACCATGGAACAGCTTTTTGAATCGGGAGAGCGGGGATTCACAGCCCAGCGGCTTCTGAATATCCGCGACGGATATGACGGAACAACCGATGTGCTGCCCAAAAAAATGTACCGGGCCGCCAAACTTGGCTTTCGCAAGGGACAGCAGATCCCATTTACCCGACTAATGAAAGATTATTATGAAATCCGCGGATGGGATGACAAGGGAATTCCCTCCCAAGACACCCTGGCGCGTCTGGCCCTCTAGCCGATTCAAAACAGGCCGGGTATTCTCGGCAACGAATCCGGCCTGTTTTATTTTTTTATAGACGAAGCAAGGTAAAATCGAATATATAATAGATTCAATATATGGAAACCCACAATTATACACGAACAGGCAAAGAAAGGTCCAACCAGATGAAAGTTGAACAAATAAAAGCGGATTCCGCATCCGAAAGGGTTGTAAAGCAGATCCTGTCCAATCTGGAAACAGGTGAGCTGAAACCGGGAGACAGACTGCCCACCCAGGAGAAGCTTGGAATAATGTTTGGTGTGGGCCGGTCTTCCATCCGGGAGGCAACCAATGCACTGGCAATCATGGGATACCTGGAGATTATTCAGGGACGGGGCTCTTTCATTAAAAGCAAAGAGCCCGCCCCAAAAAACACCCCCCCGCCCCTGGACCGCCTGGTTGAAAATGCAAATCTGTTCAACTTGATTGAAATCAGGGAGGTGCTTGAATGTTATGTGGTTCAAAAAGCCGCAGAAAGAGCGGATGATGAACATTTGTCCCAATTGAAACACACCGTGGACAATCTTGAGGAATGCAGAAAAGATGTGGGCAAATTCATTACCAATGACCTGGCCTTTCATCTGGCCCTTGCCCTGGCTGCAAAAAACAGGGAAATCGGAGAATTGGTCGAGCTAATCCACGTTACCATCAACAACCGCATCTCAGTTGCCTTTACCACCTCAAGGCAGGATAAGGTAATAAAAGCCATTGAGACGGCACGAAAAATTTATGAACACGTGATCGCAGGCGAGAAAAACCAGGCTGTCCGATGTATGAAAAACCACCTGGATACCACAAAACAGGCATTGATGAATGAATTGCAATCCCGTCCGGCCCATACAAAATAACCTTTGACCGGGGCCATATTTCAAGCATCCTACATGTTTTTTTTGATAAAAAGCGCCTTTTTATCCTGAATATGGGTATTTTTAATGGAGACAGGAATATCCACTTGAATATAAACCACCTGCTTCTATTTGGACCAGATAAATATATCCCAGGTTTTACAGATATTTTTTATAACTAATGTGAGATAATCACGACGATGCTCAAACCACTAAATAAATGAGACGCCGTTGATTCAAAAAGATACTAAACCTGGAACAAAACTATTGTCTCCATATTTTGCTGAAATTGAAAAACACATCAAAAATACTTATTCCAACCTATCAGAAAAAGACAGGCGAGTGTACGCAGTAATAGAGGCCTTAAAATTACCATGAGGTGGGATAGCATACATTCAGACAGATTCTGCAAATTGCTGGATACAGGCAGGATAGAGTTCATACTCCCGTTCAAGCCCTTTTTTTGACATCTTCAAGGGTGTCGCCCGGCTCAATATCAAAGGACTTTTGTCCGATATGGATAGGAGCTTCCTTTTTGCCAAGCAAAGTATAAAAAGATTATCAAGAGTCTGAAATATGGCCCCGGCCGGGGCTTTGATCTCAAAACGATCCTTGGGATAAAAACAACCCCGGAGAGTAAAATAATAAAACGGACCTGATCTCACTTAAAAAAGAGCTGGCCAGCTATCTTTAGGGCTGATAATGCGCATTTGACCCTGGCACTTCGGATATATCAGCGGATCCACCTCATAGATTTTTTGAATCAGACGAGCCTAATTTAGGCGGAACTCTTTGGGAAACATCTCATTCGGGATAACCGCAGGGATGCCAACATCCCTACCGGCCTTTTTTCCCTTGGGATAGGTGTCAATGATTCCCTGCATGGGGTTGTCTTTTTCAGGGTGAGGTAGGACAGATTTTTTTGTTTTGCCAATATTCCGGCCGCCATGCCGCCGGGACCGGATCCGACAATGACCATGTCCAGTTTTGCAGGCATGGATTTTCTCCTTAAATAGTGATTCCAATTCAAGAAATAATCGAGCTTCAATTTATCACAGGGGTCTGGGGATTGTCCATTTAAAAAACTATTTTAAAATCAAGAGATCTGTGGCAATTAATGCAGAGAATAACCTCTCCCTAACTTTAAAATAAAAGGAATCTCAAATGGTAATAAAGGGAATCTCAAATGACGGATGATATTCAAATGACGGATGATATTCACATGTCTGATGATAGTAATATGGCAGAAGATATACTGATACATAACGGGTTGTTGTTGACAATGGAAAAAGGTTTGCCTGTTATTGAAAATGGGGCAGTGGTGATCCGGGATACAAAAATTCATGGGTGCGGTGACAATTTGGATCTTAGCCGGAAAAATATCCTGGATAGCAATCGGATTGATGCCGGGGGAGGGATTATCATGCCCGGCCTTGTGAATTGTCACACCCATGTGCCCATGTCCCTGTTCCGGGGGCTTGCCGATGACCTGCCCCTGGATGTCTGGCTAAATGAGCATATTTTCCCTGCCGAAGCAAGTCAAATCAACCCGGATTCGGTTCAAAAATGGAGTCGTCATTCTGCAAGGGAAATGCTGCTTTCCGGTACCACCACCTGTTGTGACGGGTATTTTTTAGAGGCAGAGGTGGCAAGGGCTTTGGCTGAATCGGGTATCAGGGCAGTGGCAGGCCAGGGGGTGATTGACTTTCCCGCTCCTGGAGTGCCGAACCCTGCCCAAAACATCCAGGCGGCAAAAGAGTTTGTGAAAAATATTCGTAAATTGTCTTCTCGAATAACCCCTTCTATTTTTTGTCATTCCCCCTATACCTGCTCAAAGGAGACCCTGGTGGCGGCCAAACAGGCAGCTGAAGATGCTGGCATCCTTTTTCAGATCCATGTGGCAGAGACCCAAAATGAGATACAGATGATAGACGGTCTGGATGGTAGGTCTGTCATTGCCTATCTGGATGATTTGAAACTGTTAAACCAAAGAACTCTATTGGTTCATTCTGTGTGGATCGATGATGCCGATATCGAGATAATCCGCAAGCGTTCTGCCCGTGTGGCCCATTGTCCGGAATCCAATATGAAGCTGGCATCGGGTATTGCCCCGGTTCAGAAACTTTTGGATGCCGGTGTTGTGGTGGGGCTTGGTACCGACGGCTGCGCTTCTAATAATGACCATGATCTATTCTCGGAAATGGACATGGCAGCCAAGCTCCAAAAGGTCAGTTGCATGGACCCCTGTGCAATGGATGCCAGAAGATGTCTTGCCATGGTAACCATTGAAGGGGCCAGGGCCATTGGTCTTGACCGGCAGATAGGATCAATAGAAAAGGGAAAACAGGCGGATATTATTATTGTGGACGTGGACAAGCCCCATATGGTGCCCATGTATGACCCTTTTTCCAGTCTGGTTTATTCAGCCAAATCATCGGATGTATCCATGGTAATGGTGGATGGTATTCTACGGGTCAGAGAAGGGAAATTGATATAAAAAGATGCCGCCTGTCTACCAGGGTCGGGGCAGACAGGCGGCTGGATAATGTTGCCAAGGAGATGGGGGGTTGCCTTAAGAAAACAACTTCCTTCATTATCCATACTTTGTAACTTTAAGTTTGTATTTATCTGTTGAGTTAGTATATGTCAATATTTATTTTTATAACCAGAATAATATAGACAGAAGCGACCAAAAATAACCAAAAATAACTTTCGGGTGGAGCTGGCTGAAGGGATAGCACTTAATCTGGAATAGAATTTTGGGTTGTCACCCGGGAAATTCCAGTATATAAACCAGATCATAAATATGTGAACCCTTTTAAAGGAGTATCCCCATGTTACAGCCCATTTCCATCAAAGCCACCAGCCTGTCGGATGCCTGGTTTCAAACCCTTTACCAATGTGTGGAAAAGGGCCGCTCCTTTACCATTAACCGGGGATCCTTTGAAGGCCAGAAACGACTTGAGTTTGATTATATGACCCTTCACATCACCCACCCGGCATCCCTTCCCCTGCTTCCCAAGGTTAACCCTGCCCTGGGATTTCCCGATCCTGTGGATGAAAATTATCTGGATGATTATCTGCCCTATCTGATGACAGGCGAGGAAAAAAAGGGGGAATCCTATACCTATGGCCAGCGGATCTGTAAGTGTGACCTTGCCTATCTGCCGGAAGATTACAAGGCACTCACCGAAATATTGGTCCAGGAACGAGAGATCTGGACAGACCGGAATATTTTGATAGAGGAAAACGGCAATTTTTATGTCAACCAGATGGAACTTATGATCTGGACCTATACCCATAAAGGTGCGAGAAACAATCAAATGATCATGCAGGTGGGCCAGCCCTCTGATATGGTTTTGATTGATCCCCCCTGCCTGCGCCACATCGATACCCGTATCCAGGACGGAAAATTACATTTCTTTCCCTATTTCAGATCCTGGGATCTGTTTGGCGGCTTCCCGGCCAACCTGGCCGCCATTGAGATGATGAAACAATATTGCGCCGCCCAGATTGGGGTTGAAAATGGCGAAATCATCGCCTCCTCAAAGGGACTCCACATCTATGACTATGTGTTTGAGATTGCCGAGGCCATCAGGGGGCGGTCCATGGATGAGTTTCGACAGATGACATGATCCAAGAAATTTGTGACACCGATATTTATTATGAGATTATGGGGCAGGGCGTTCCTGTGATCAATATCCATGGGTATGGGATTGACCATTGTTCAATAAAGGCCGGTCTGGAACCTCATTTCTCAGACCGGAATGGCTTTATGCGCATCTATTTCGACCTGCCTGGTATGGGGCGCTCAGGCTCTAACTCCAGAATCTTAAGTTCCGACGACATGCTGGAAGTGGTGATGCAGTTCATCGACCACCTTCTTCCCCAGGATCAGCCCTTTATCCTCACAGGTCTCTCCTATGGCGGATATCTTGCCCGGGGGCTGCTTCACAAAATGAGTGACCGGGTCAAAGCCCTGCTGCTCATCTGCCCTGTGATCGGATTCCGGCGCCGGGGCAGACAATTGCCGAATTTCAGGCTTTGGGAACGGGATGAAGCCCTGGTATCGACCTTAAGTCCCAATGAATTTGTCACCATTGATCAATTTCTAACCATCCAGACAAAACCGGTGTGGGAGCGATTTAAACAAGAAATCAACCCCTCCCTGGCCCTGCCCGACCCAGGCCTCATGAATAGAATCCGGGACACGGAGTTCTCCTTTGAAGTAGACAGACTGGAATCACCCTTTGACAATCCCACTTTGATTCTTCTGGGGCGTTACGATGTTGCCGTGGGGTATAAGGATGCCTGGCATCTCTATGATAATTTTTCCGACGCCACCCTGGTGGTCCTGGGGCGGTCCGGCCATTCTATCCAAATGGAACAGCCTGTATTGTTCGATGCCCATGTCCGGGCATGGCTGGATCAAATCAAGCTTTAGCAAAAAACCTTTCCTCATCTTAGGAATAAGCCGTGGCAGGAACTGATTTTTCACAAAATATTTTATAAATACCCAGGCTTATACACGATGTTTCTTCAAAAATAATAGAAAGTCAGGGTTTTTCTGATTGCTTTTTTACAGATTTCCAGCTATGGCACAGGTATCGTCTTTTCTAATCCAGATCCATGTAATGGAAAAAATGGCGCTATCTGTTATTCTTAAAAATCTTTCCAGTTTCCTGGGCTAAGGCGAGTTGTGTACTCCTCAAACAGAGTCAATTTGAATTGGTATCGCTTCAGGCGTTTTGTTTTCTAATGATGAAAGCCGAGGAATTAAAATGAATGAAATAGCAAATAAAAAAGAAACAGCATTGGAATTACTTTTAGCGGATTACCAATACCTTGGTGATTCCTTTTGGAAAAATGAAGAAACGGGTGAAACACGGGTGAAATTCCTCATCACTCTGGTAACGGCGGTTATGACAGCATTGGTAACCTTGGTTGCTAAATACATAGACGTTATGACTGCGGGCGGAAAGGGTTGCTGGTTCATTTTGATTGTAATTATTTTTTCTCTTGTTTTTTTATTTGCAATCGGTTTTGTGACCCTGCGCCGAATCATGAAGCGCAATCAAGTGACAGACGGTTATAAGAAGGATATGGACAAAATCCGACAAAGGATAAAGGATAATTTTGATTGCCAGAATGTTCTGTCAAATTACAAACCCTTTTCAGGTAAGACGGAAAATAATGAAGGCGAAAGTTTTCAAATAAGAAAGGTTGGCGGTCTCACTTATACCGTTGCCATAATCAACAGCTTTGTCCTAGCAGCGCTGGTTGGTGTCATTTATACCGCTTTGTGGATAGGCGTGTCAGCAGTTTATCCTGACATAAGTAAAATGGTATTTTTTATTATCGGTGTGTTTGGGTTGGCCATAATATCCTTGACCGCTTATCTGGTAGGTAGCAAACAATGTCAATACATTGAGGATGAAGAAATAAAAAACAAGAAAAAGCTTCTATAGTCAACGCAACCCATAGGGGAATAGTCTATCATATCATGGCCCTCGGGGTGCAATCGTCTTTGAGACAGTGTCTTTTTATCTGGGGTCCTAGGCGATATGGCACTGAAGAATCAAATCGCTAAAAATCAGGGAGGGTTTGTATGAGCGTAAAATCAAAGTATGTTTTTTTGTTGATCGGGTTGGTTCTTTCCATTTTGTCCATCTCCTGTGCAACCCACCAGGCAAGGCAATTTGACAGGGCTGTGACCGATGCTTCAGTTGTTGAAGAAAAAGATGTCTATTATGATCTGATATCCATCCAAAAGGAGAATGAAAACCTGGTCTGGAATCAGGATAAAACCAAGCTTAAGGTTGTGATGTGGAAAAGCCTGGAAAGCTTTAATACATATTATAAAAATCATACCAAAACATCTTTGACCCAAGAAAATGTTACCTGGGTGACCACTGCACCACAGGTTCAACGGTTTGGAAGCGACTATCTGAAAAAAAATCCAAGTGCATCCAAAGAAGAGATAGATCTGAGGCTAAAACAATATCTCGGGTTAAAACCTGGGTGGACCTATGATGTGTTTGTTGAACTCTGGGTTGACATAAAGGATCTTTTCCGGCCCTGCGTGGATCCTGAAATTAATGATTCCAAATGCAATATCAAGTTTTCCGAGGCGGTCTTAACTGAAAAGTTAGTAATAAAAAATATTAATTGTTACCCCTGTTTTTATAAAAACCTTTATTTTGAAGATTTTCGGAAACGACCGGGTATTCCCTGGTCGGGACTGGGGTATACCTATGATTGGGGAAATTTGACCCATCCCTTTGGGGCCAGTGAGTTTATTCTGGTGCCCAATGCAGCCTATGAAATAGTAAACGTTTTTAAAACCATGGAATATATCAAATAAAAAAAAGAGCGAAGTTGATGGCTAGGGATATTTTTTTTGACAATTACACATCATAAAGGAGAAAATATGCGGCTTATATTTGTTCATGGATGGAGTGTGACCAGTACCGATACCTATGGGAAGATGCCGGAGGTGTTGTCCGATTCTGCGGTTAATTATTCTCTTGCCCTTGAGATTCAGCACATTTATCTGGGTAAATATGTCAGTTTCCATGATGAGGTCACAATGGATGATATTGCAAGGGGAATGGACCGGGCCCTTCGCGATTTGCCCGGGAACAATGATAAAAACATTATCCCCTTTTCGTGCATTACTCATTCCACGGGGGGGCCTGTGGTCCGTTTCTGGATCGACAAATTTTATGGGCCGAATAAATTGAAAAATTTGCCCCTGGACCACTTGATCATGCTTGCTCCGGCCAACCATGGATCGGCCCTTGCCAAACTGGGAAAAGCCCGGGTTGGACGTATCAAGGCATGGTTTAACGGTGTCGAACCGGGGCAGCGGGTTTTGGACTGGCTCAGCCTGGGCAGTGACGGTCAATGGCGAATGAATGAAACTTATCTTGAATATGAATATGTTAAACATAAGTTTTTTCCCTTTGTTCTTACCGGACAGGGTATTGATCAGAAATTTTATGATTTTTTGAACAGTTATCTGGTCGAAAAGGGGTCTGACGGTGTTGTTCGGGTGGCGGGTGCAAACATGGACTATCGTTATTTTTCCCTTGTGCAAACTTGTGATCAGGTTGTCCGGAAAAAACCACTGACCTATAAATTGATTGCCGATGGAAAAATGAGAAAACCAAATGAAACGGCCATGGGCGTTTATAATGAATTTAGCCATTCTGGTAAAAAAATGGGTATCATGGGCAGTGTGAAAAAAGGGGAGACAGATTCACCGATTATTAAGGGTATCTTAAAGTGTCTTCAGGTTAAAAATTCAAATGAATACCAGGCCAGAGCAGCGGAACTTGACCAATTAACAGGGCAAGCGCAAAAAAATGCCAGCCGATACTGCATGCTGGTGTTTAACATCCGGGATGATCAGGGAGAACAAATCGGCAAAGATAATTATGACCTTTATCTTTTGGCCGGCAACAAATATCAACCCCATCAATTGCCCAAGGGCTTTTTTATGGACAGACAGATGAATGACAAAACCGGAAGATTGGTTTTATATCTGAATGCCGATCGGATGAAGGATATTAAGGATAATAAATTTGGTTTGCGGGTGGAGGCCCGTCCCTCCAAAGGTTTTTCCTACTATGCCCCCGCTGAATACCAGTCGGACGGTATTGAAGCCAATCATATTCTTGCCCCGAATCAAACCACCTATGTGGACATTAAGCTGCACAGGTTTGTGGATAAAAATGTGTTTCGATTTGGCCCTGTAACTGAAAAGCCGGTCAGTTTTAAGGGTATCAAACCATTGGGGGAACCGGTTGAAAATAGTTAAGGAGGGCTAAAAAATGGAAACAAATTTTAAAAATGCACTCAAATATGTACTGGTTCATGAAGGTGGATGGGCAGATCATCCAAGGGATCCAGGGGGGCCTACCATGAAAGGGGTTACCCTGGTAACCTATAGGCGCCATTTCGGTGAAAATAAAACCGAGGATGATCTTAGGAATATATCCGAGGAAGAACTGGGGAAAATTTATGCGTCTGGGTATTGGGACAAATGCCATTGCAATGATTTGCCTTCGGGGATTGATTATGCCGTTTTTGATGCAGCCGTGAATTCCGGCCCCAGGCGGGGTGCAAAATGGCTGCAGGCTTCTGTGGGCGCCGAGGCAGACGGCAGTGTGGGCTCGGTAACCCTTGCCCGGGTCAGGGAACATGATCCGGTTGAGGTTATAAATGGCATGTGTGACCTCAGGCTTTCCTTTTTGCACAGCCTTGCCACCTGGACCGCTTTTGGTACGGGTTGGGGCAGAAGGGTTGAAGGGGTGCGTTCCTTTGCGACGATCATGGCCGGAGGCCGCCCCTCTGGTATCGGCGAGCAGCCGTCAATTGAATATGTCACGGTTAAAAAAGGTTCCACCGGACCCTGGGTCAGAAAGCTCCAGGACGCTTTGGGCATAACCGCAGATGGTGAGTTCGGTACGAATACGGATGGGGCCCTTAAACGATGGCAGGAGAAAAATGGACTGGCATCTGACGGTATTGCCGGTCGTAATACTTACCGGGTACTTGGGCTGATCTCCTGATCAGTAGTGCTTATAAATGCCTAGGCCTCGAAAATATAGTTTGCTATCAATCCCAGGATTGTTATTACTTTTTCTGGTCAGTTGCGCCATTTTCTGCTCCATCCTGTTTGCCCGGGAATTTGCGTTGCAAAAAGCAAAAACATACACCCATGAAGAAGATATAACCGGGTGGGTGATGAGCGAAAAACTGGATGGAATAAGGGGATATTGGGACGGAAAACTTTTGTTTTCCCGAAAGGGGATGCGCCTATATCCACCCCCATGGTTTGTTGAAAGATTTCCCCCCTTCGCGCTTGATGGTGAACTATGGAGCAAAAGAGGGGATTTTGAATTTATCCAATCCATTGTTCTGGATAAAAAACCGGGGAAGGGATGGGAAAAAATTAGCTATAATATTTTTGAGGTTCCCAATGAAAAAGGAGACTTTTATTCCCGGATCAACAAGGCAAAAGGGTGGTTTGAAGTACACCCAAATTTACAGGTCCGGATTATCCCCCAGATAAGGGTAGAAAACACCTCCCATCTTGATCGTTTTCTTAATGAAATAGAATCAATGGGCGGAGAGGGTGTGATCCTAAAAGATCCGAAAATGCCCTACCATACAGGACGAACTCCCCATGTTCTCAAAGTAAAGCGGTTTGCGGACATGGAGGGGGTTGTCATTGGTTTAAACAAGGGGAAAGGAAAGTATCGGGAGATGATGGGATCTCTTACCCTAAAACTTGACAGCGGAATCGTTTTTAAGCTGGGCACAGGCTTTACAGATCAAATGAGAGAAAAAAAATGGGCCATGGGAACCATTGTTACCTTTAAGTACTATGGGTTTACCAAAACAGGAATCCCTAAATTTGCATCCTTTTTAAGGGTGAGGCAGGAATGAATATGGTGGGGGGCTTTCTTATTCCATGGAATCATTGCCCCCCGGATTTTAAACGGTATCCATCCCTGCCGTATCCGTGTGTTTTTCTATCCAAAGTTTGACATCGTTTAAGACCCGGCGGTGTTCCGGCTCATTGAAAATCTCATGGTAAAAACCATCATAGATATGAATTGTTTTATCTTCTGAACTGACAAGATCATAGAGAAATTGGGCACCACTGGGATCGACAATTGTATCTGCACTTCCCTGGGCAATCATTATGGGTAATTGTATCTTTGCGCCAGACGCTGCGATATGCTGAATTGCTTTAATGATCTGGGTGCCAAGGCGGGCCGTTATCTTTCCGGTATAGACCAAGGGATCTTTTATATAGGCATCCACCACATTGGGATCCTGGCTGATACCGTCATAATTTAATGGTATGATGCCTGCCTTCGGCATTAGGATGGAAAGAATTTTTCCCACAAGAATCGTCGCCCGGGATAGATGATCCGGTAGCTTTACCCCGGGCCCGGATAGTACAGCCCCGGCTAGTTCATTTTGATATTCCAACAGGTATGTGGCACCAATCAAGCCTCCCATGCTATGGCCGATCAGAAATATCGGCTTTTCAGGCTGCCAATTTTTGATATTATCAAAATAGATCTTTAAGGTTTTGGTGAAATCCTGGAAGTGTTCCACGAATACTCTGTTGCCATCTGATTTTCCATGCCCGATGTGGTCGATTCCATAAACGGCATAGCCTGCCGGTACAAAGTGATTGACAAGATTCATATAGCGTCCGCTATGCTCTGCCAGTCCATGGGCAACCAAAAGAACGGCTTTTATTTCCTTGTCTGGCAACCAATATTGATAGTAAACATTGGTTGCCCTATTGCTTTTTAAATACCCTTCATGGTGTTTCATTGAGACCCCTTTGGATGTTTATTGACAGCGGTTAACGGGACAGGCCGGACAAGAATAAATCACTTTATTCGATCGCCAATGGGAAATCATTAGCAATCTTTGGAATAAGTGTAAAGAGATAATTTATTGCGTATCAATACCAATTTTCCTTAATTTATTGGATATCTGGTATAAATAAAGCTGGGAAAAATCCTTGATAAGCTGTTGGTGACGGCCGGAGAACTTTTGTTTGGATGGTGATATGGACAGGGATATTGGAATGTTTATTTTGGGCCAACCCGGCTGTTTCCCAGGAGAAACAGATGGCTGTATCCCAATTTGACATCCATCAATTGTTCGGGCCCCATGCCAAGATAGCGGCAGATCATGACCCGGATAACACCGCTGTGGGTGATCACAAGGGTTGGGGATAAAAGATTCTGGGCCAGGGTCTCAAAAAAAGGGGCGGTCCGATTATAGAGGTCATTGAAACTTTCTCCCCCGGGTGGTTTAAAGGCGTCAATTTGTTCCCCCCTTTGTTGAAACAGATCGGGCATGGTTGTTTTAATATGATCAAAGGGTTTTCCGTCCCAGGTGCCCATGTTGATTTCATTGAGCCTGGTGTCAACCGTGATCTGTTTTTTGGGACAGATGAGGGCTGCTGTGTCCCGGCATCGCACAAGGGTGCTGGAATAAACCCGGTCAAACCGGATCTGGGAAAAGGCGTTTTTCCAGAATAATGCCTGGGCCACCCCTGTCTCGTCCAGGGGGATATCTGTCTGGCCAATGAATCGTTTGGTTTTGTGCCCCTGAATTTGTCCGTGGCGCAGTAAAAAGAGACAGGGGTGGGTATTGGAGAATTGTTTGGATGGATTGGCCTGGAGGGGCTTGGACCCCGGCCTGAATCTATTGAGGATCAGCATATCGCTTAATTGTCCGGGTTGCGGCCCCTTATCTTTATGATTTCACCGATGATGCTCACGGCAATCTCCGCCGGGGTTTCTGAATTGATTTTAAGCCCAATGGGAGAGTACACCCGGTCAAGGGATTTCTGGGAAACACCCTTTTTCAAAAGGGTGTCGTAGATCTGGTCCCTTTTTCTGCGGCTGCCGATCATTCCAATGTAGCCGGCTTTGGTTTTAAGGGCCGCCTCAAGCACCTCCTGGTCGTGGAGATGCCCCCGGGTGAGGATGACAATATATGAATTTTGGTCAACCAATAGTCGTTTACGGGCCAATTCGTCAAAACCCTTTGAAAATTGGTCCGTCACATGGACGGCATGGGCATGGGTAAATCGTTTTTCATTGGCAAATTCAGATCGGTCATCCACCACAACGGTGCGGAAATCAGTTAAATGGGCCATCTTTGCCAGCTGGAGCCCCACGTGTCCTGCTCCAAAGATATAAAGGGTGTCACTGGTTTGGCTGGGTTCGATGATGAACTCTTCCAGATTATAATTTTGAATCATCGGGGTTGTGCCGGAAAATTGGTTGTCACCGATGGCATCAAAGAGTGTTTTGGGAACCAGGTTGGGGCCTATGATGCTTCCATCGGCCAGTACCAGGCATTTTTGGGTGGTAAAAGTTGCCCCGGAAAATCCCTGAACTTTTGAAATTAATACGGTTTTTTTACCCTCTTTTTCCTGGTCTGCCAGGGCTGAAAACACCTGGATCAAATCAGGGGATGGTGTGGAACCAAAACTTTCGATCAACAAGGTGAGATCCCCGCCGCAGACCATGTCCAACCCATCTTTTAATTCCTGGTTTAGAATGAATTGTTTGATTTGGCACTGGGGAGAGGGCATCATATCAAGGCAGGTCTCAATAACCCTGGCTTCCACCAACCCGCCACCAATGGTGCCGTGTAATTGCCCATCCCCAAGGACCACCATTTTGCTGCCCGAGGTTCTGGGGGTGGACCCCTTGTGGGTGAGAATGGTGGCCAGGGCAAAGGGGATACCCTGGTTGAGACAATTGAGAATATCCTGGGTGAGTGATTCCATAACGTATTCCTAAGGGTTATTTTCCAAAGCTGCAGGAGGGAAACCGGCACTGTTTGCAAGAGGCGCAGAATCCACCATGCCCCATTTTTACTATCTCTGATTTTTTCACCGTTTCCCCGGCAAGAATCCGGGGCAGAATCAAATCGAAAATAGAGGCCCTGTGATACATGACGCATCCGGGAAGTCCCACCACGGGAACATCTCCAATATAGGCCAGCATGAACATGGCGCCGGGTAGAACCGGGGCACCGTAGGAGACAATTTCACCCCCGGCGGCCCGGATGGCAGCCGGTGTTAGATCATCCGGGTCCACGGACATCCCTCCCGTAACGGCGATCATCTGGGCTCCGTTTCCAAGCAACTCCCGGATGGCGGATACGGTCATGGAAATTTCATCGGAGACAATAGTTTTTTTGATTATCCGGCTGCCAAGGGCTTCAAATTTGTCCTGGACCACAGGCCCGAAACCATCCCGGATGCGGCCGCTGAAAACTTCCGATCCGGTTACCACCAGCCCCACATCCAGCTTGGCCAAGGGTTTTACCTCAATTATGGGCCAGTATTGTTTGCAGATTTTTTCTGCTTCAATGATCTTGTCTTCATCAATGGACAGGGGGATGACCCTGGTGCCGGCAAGTTCCTGGGCCGTTTCTACCACCTGGTTCGTATGGAGGGTGGCGAAGATGACATCCTGAACTGAATTTAAGCGTTCAAGGGCTGAAATATTGATTTTTAGTAGCCCGAGGGCAGTGGCGGAAAACCCAACTTTACCCTCCTTGGGGTCGCTGATGGCAAGGCCCTGGCCCATTGCCGCCCGGGCAATCCGCAGGGCGGCGTCGTTTTCATGAACTTCTCCGTTAAGCCCCGACACATAGATATGCTCCTTGCCAAGGTCCAGCAGCTTTTCCACGTCGGTTTGGGTAATAATATGGCCTTTCCTGAAGGTTGGGCCTTTGAAAAGGTCGGGCACAATTTCGGTAATGTCGTGGAGGAGGACTTTCCCCACCGCTTTTTTCACTGAAATTGCCTTAATTTTTTCTTTTTCATAGTATTTCATAATATTCAGGCTCCTGCTATTAAACCCTTAATGCGCCTTGTAGATGAACCACCAGATTTTAAAGATTGGCCTAGGCTATTTATGTCCAACTTCTTTCATCTGCGATCCTAACCGCCTAAATTGGGATTGATAAATTCAATTCTGTCATTTTCCATGACCATGCAGGTATCATAATTTTTAGGATAAACATACCTGCCGTTTTGTTCCACAATTACATGGGGGTCTCCTTCATTAAAAAATTTAATGAGTTTGCTGATATTCAGGCCCTGGGGGATGGTCTCCTTCAAGCCGTTAAACTGGATGATCATCCTTGTCTCCTTTTCTTTTGCTTGATGGGGCTGCAACCCCTGCAGTCCGGGTTAGGTGTCAATGCGGTTGTGGTAATTCGCATATCCAGGCCGGAAATCCGGACCAGCCGGTTTGTCAATGGGGTGCCGATGTTCAATAGCAACTTGACGGCCTCCATGGCCTGAATTGAGGCAATCATCCCGGCGGTTGCCCCCAGGATACCATTATCCGGTGTTGATATGCCAGGTTTTAATGTGCCTGGTTTTAAAATTGTGGGATCTTGAAAAATACATTCAAAACAGACAGATCCAGGTACAAAGCTTGTGATCATTCCGTCAAACCCCCGGACGCCCCCGAAAATCCAGGGCAGGCCATGGGTGAGGCAGGCGCGGTTGATAACCTGCCGGGTCGGATAATTGTCGCATCCGTCCACCACAAGATCCACATCTTCTAAAAGCGCATCAATGCTCCCAGGCTCTATTTTAACCTGGGCTGGCCGTATGCTAATTGTTGAATTGAGTTGGCCCAATCCCTGGGAAGCCGAGGCCACCTTGGGTTTTCCCAGGCTGGCCTCACTGTGAACAATCTGGCGGTTCAGATTGCTGATTTCCACATGGTCGTGGTCGGCAATGATCAAGTGGCCCACACCGGCGGCTGCCAGATACAGAGATGACAGGGAGCCTAAGCCCCCGGCCCCGGCAACCAGAACCCTTGCCCTGGCAAGTTTATCCTGGCCCAGGGCTCCGATTTGGGATAGCTTGATCTGGCGGTCATAACGCCCGCTTTCCAAAGGGGCCATATTTTATCAGCTTCCTATTTTATCAGGGTCCTATTTTATCAGCATTCCGATATTGTCTGGTTTACGCTTCTGTTATCGGGTTCTATCTGGCCATCCTATAGTCCCAACCTGGCCTTATAATCCTGGATGGCATGGAAAACCCGTTCCGGTGTCAATGGCAGTTCATTGAGCCTTACCCCTGCGGCGTTGTGAACCGCATTGAGGATGGCCGGTATGGTGGGCATGATGGCGCCTTCCCCTACTTCTTTGGCGCCGTAGGGGCCATTGGGTTCATCACTTTCCACCACAATCGCATTGACCCTGGGCATGTCCATGGAGGTGACAATTTTGTATTCAGCCAAGTCGGCGTTCAATACCTGGCCCTTGTCATTAAAGATCACCTCTTCATGCATGGCTTCCCCGATTCCCATGGAAACGGACCCTTCCATCTGCCCTTCCACCGAGGTCATGTTGATGGCCTTGCCGCAGTCATGGGCGTCGGTGATGCTGTCAATGGTCACTTGTCCTGTTTCCATGTCCACGGTTACCTCGGCCACCTGGGCTGAACACCCATAGGCCGGAGAGGTGCCAACTGCAGCACCCTTGAACTTGCCCCCCAGGTTATGGGGTTTGTATTTACCGGTTCCCACAATCGAACCTTTTTCAAGGAAGGCGATGCGGGAGGCTTCCTTAAATGTCATTTTTTCAGAATCAGGGTTGTCTGTCCACCCCCTGTGTTCTTTGATATACTGGGTCCGAAGGGCTGAAAAATCAGGGACATCCTTGCTAAATTCGATAAAGCCTTTTTTGATGTCCAACTCTGATACCGGGATGTTCAGCTTGTCGGCCAGCACTTCCAATACCTGTCGCTTGGCATGCTCGGCTGCATCCTTGGTGGCGTGTCCTGTCATGAGCGTCTGGCGGCTGGAATAGGCACCCAAATCCACGCCCATGTCGGTGTCCCCGGAAGCAAGGCGGATATTCTCCAAAGGGATCCCTAGGGTTTCAGCTGCAATCATGGCAAAGGCTGTGTCAGACCCCTGGCCTATTTCGGCCGATGCCGTATAAACAAGGGCAGTACCCCCGTCTTCGGTGAGCTTGACAATAACAGTGCCGTGGAAGGTGTCAGACCTGTAAATGGGATAGCCCGCCCCGGACACAAAGAAGCCGCAGGCCATGCCGATGCCTTTTCCCTTGGGCATATTTCCTTTTTTCTGGTCCCAGTCGGATCCCTTGCGCACAGCTTCGATACATTCTGACATGCCGAAGGAGCTCATGTTCAAATCGTTGCAGGTAGTGTCTCCCGCATTCATCATGTTTTTGATCCGCAGTTCCATGGGGTCCATACCGATCTCTTCGGCAATCATGTCCACCTGCTGTTCAAACAAGGCCCTTGCAATGACGGCCCCATGGCCCCGCTGGGCACCGCAGGTGGGTTTGTTGTTATAAACCCTGTATCCGTCATAGCTCATGTTGGCAATTTTGTAGGGTCCCCCCAAAAGTGAGCCTGTGTAGTAGACCGTGGCAATACCAAAACTGGTATAGGCACCGCCGTCCAGGCAGCACTCATGCTTGATGGCCATGAGGGTCCCGTCTTTTTTAGCCCCGGTGGTAATGGTATGGGTGAACTGGTGCCGGGCCCTTGCATACATGAAAACCTGTTCCCTTGTAAAATTCATTTTGACCGGCCGGTTGGTTTCCCTTGCCAGGATACAGCAGGCAAGTTCCATGGGGTTGGCAGCGGCCTTGATACCGAAACCTGCCCCCACATAGGGTTTTTTTACCCTTACCTTGCCCACATCCATTTCCAGAACCATGGCCACGGTTCTCTGGACATAATGGGGAACCTGGGTGGAACTGACCAGGGTAAGAACGCCTCTGTTGTCAAATTCGGCAATGCATCCCTGCATCTCAATAAAGGCCCCGTCCTGGCGTTTGTTTTTCATGGTGCTGGTCTTGATGATATCGCATTCCTTCAATGCGGCTGCCACATCTCCGAACTCCTGGTGGACTTCGGCGCACAGATTGCCAGGCGAATTTTCGTGGAGCTGGGGAGCCCCGTCTTTCATTGCATCCTCCACCGTAAATACGGCGGGCAAAAGTTCATATTCCACCTCAATCAGTTTACAGGCCTCCAGAGCAATGTCCAGGGAAACAGCGGCAACAGCGGCAACTTCATCTCCGATATACCTGACCTTGTCAATGGCAAAGACCGTCTCGTCATACCGGGCAGGGCTGACACCATATTTGATGTGGCCTGCCTGTTCATGGGTGATCACTGATTTGACACCGGGAAGGGCGACAGCCTTTGTGGTGTCAATGGAGATTATTCGTGCATGGGCATGGGGGCTTTGGAGCAGGGCGCCATAGAGCTGGCCGGGCCGGGAAATGTCATCGGTAAACACGGCCTGTCCTGTTGCCTTGTCCGGGGTGTCAATACGGTGTGCCCGGGTGCTGATAATATCAAATTTGTTCATGGATTCCTCCTTCGTATAGGATTCGGATCGGATAGGATTCACGGCTGGTTTATGAAGACTGGGACTCAATGGCTTCGAAAATTTTCTGGTATCCCGTGCACCGGCACAAATTCCCTGAAATGCCTTCCCGGATTTCCTGTTCCGAGGGGGTAGAATTTTTATCCAGCATGTTTTTCGCGGACATGATCATTCCCGGGGAACAAAACCCGCATTGGATGGCCCCTTTTTCAACAAAGGCCTCCTGGAGGGGATGAAGTCCCTCATCCGTGCTCAACCCTTCAATGGTTTCAACGACAGATCCGTTGGCCTGGACTGCCAGGACCAGGCATGAATTGACAACATCTCCGTCCATGATAACGGTGCAGGCACCGCAATCGCCAGTGTCACATCCTTTTTTGGTGCCGGTCAGCCCCAACTCATATCGGAGCATATCGGCCAGGGTAATATTGGGCTCAACCGCAATTTCATGGGATTGATCATTGATGGTCAGACTGATTATTTTTTTCATTTAAGTTCTCCTGTTCAATTGCCAGGGCTTTGCAAACCTGTTTTTTTTACAAACCTGGTTTTAACGAAACATTGTCATTGAAAATGGCTTAAAGGGAAGTGCCCCCGGCCCGTTCATAGGCAGTTGCAAGGGTGCGTTTGGTTAACACACCCACCATGGCCTGTCTGTAACCGGCCGTGCCCCGAAAATCATCTATGGGACGGCAATCTTCTTTTCGTGCGATTTCACCGGCGGCAAAAAAAGCGGTCTCTTCCGGTGTCTGGCCCAGAAGCGCGGTTTCTGCTTTGCCGGCTCTTATGGGGGTGGCAGCCACCGAACCCAGGGCAATGCGACAGGTGATTACTTTTCCCGTGCCTGGATCATATTCCAAAAAGGATGCCACATTGACCACATTGATTTCAGATGATTTTCGTTTGCCCAGCTGGATATAGTGCGCTCCGCTGTTCTCGCCTGGTATGGGAAGCCGGAATCCCGTGAGGATCTCATTGGGGCCCAGGCAGGATTTCCCCGGTCCTGTAAAAAAATTGGCAATGGGGATTTCCCGTTTTGTGTCGCTGCTTGCCAAAAGGGCCATGGCATCATAGATTAAAAGGGCGGGCAGGGTGTCCCCGGCGGGGCTGGCATTGCAGGCGTTGCCGCCAATGGTGGCCCGGTTTCGGATCAAATGGGTTCCCAGGTTATCGCAGCCTGATTTGATGGCGGCAAATTTTTCCTGAATAACAGGGGAGGAAGAAAGCTGGGCCATTGTGGTGCAGGCGCCAATGACAACTGAGTCTTCTTCTCTGGTAATCAGGGACAAGGGTTTTATCCGTGACAGGCTGATGAGGTTTTTTGTGGTGATCAGCTTTTTTTTCAAGTGAACCAGAAGATCGGTTCCGCCTGCCAGTAAGCGTGCATTTTCGCCAAGGGTTTTCTTGAGTTCCAGCGCATCCTCAATGGTAAGGGGCTCGTGAAATTCAAAGGGAGGTAACAGCATATTTGTCTCCTTCTTGTTAAAGGGAAAAATCAACGAATGTCTATTGAGCTATCACTGGAAAGTTGATGTGTCAACAAAAATATTTATTTGATTGATGCTAAACCGTTCTTCATGCTGAACATGGCGATGCTTTTTGTTAAAGCCCTGTTATTTTGTGCTATTTCCTATTTGAATAACGGGATATATTTATCAAAATTAATTCATGTTTAATGAAAGGTTTATAATGGTGAACTATAGAAAAGCATATTTCCATGAAGATTTACCCCTAACCATTGGGGTTAAGATTATGATTTTTTCGATGGGGAAGTGAGGGTGTCAACCGGACAAATCAATCTGACAAAATCGACCTGATAGAATCAATCGACTAAAATAATCAGTATAGGTCTGTGTTAATTTGTGGCGATTCTTCTCTGGGCATCATTTGAATGGCATCGGCAGGGCAGGTTGAGACACAAAGCCCGCACCCATAACATTGGTCCGGGCAATAGGACATGGCGTCCTCCACAAATGTTCTGGCGCTGAATTGGCAGCGGTCAACACATGCTCCGCAATGGGTGCAAAGATCAGGTTCATCCTGGGCAATGAAATCTGCATGCATTAGAATATAGTCTTTCCCGTGGGCGAGAACCAGCTGAAGATCATGACAGCAGCAGGAACAACATGAACACAGGCTAAAAACTTCATGGTCTGGTTTGTAAAGGGTCATATGAACCAGGCCGGATTCATTGGCTTGTTTCAAAGCTTTTCGGGCCTGGGCAAGGGTTACACGTCGGGACAGACCCTGCTGAACCCATTTTTCCCCGGATTCATTGAGAATAAAACAAATTTCCAGGGGTTTGTCGCAGTTTTTATACTTTTGACGGCAGGTGCATTTGGCAAGGGTTATGAGGTCAGCCTCTGCCAGTATCTGTTCGGCCTGGTTTGTTGGGAGTACATGCTTTACATTGTCCAGGGATTCTTTGACAGGGATTACCCTGGAAGAGTGGGAAATGGTTTTCTCATCAAGCCATTTGTCATATTTTGTGATATAGGATGTCAGATTGGTGTCCATGGTTACCCCTATACATAATTGGCAGTGCTTGTGTCAAGGCGTGAAATTGTGGTGACCTTTTTATTTTCAAAAGACAAAATAACTTTTCACCCCAGCTTTTTCTCGGTGAGTGAATATGCTTGAAAAAGGCCTTCTGCAAAAATTTGAATATATTTTTTTCGTAAACAGAAAAACCGCAAACGCATTTTTAATATAGGTCATTTTGTCTTCAATGGCTGTACCTTTTACCCGCCACCCGCACATTCTCCGGTTAGGAATGTTAGTCTCCAATTCTGTTTCCCCCGGCGACCTGGGCGTTAAAAGATCCGGGATACTATATATTGTAATCCAAAACCCATAGAAAAAGAGAGCCATTATAAGGGTAATCCACAGGAATTTTTGAACCCTGAATAGGGTTGGCTATGGCCAGAAGTAAACACCGAAATCAGGTAAGAAAATTTGTATTCAGAATGTTAAATGAGCAAATCTCTTCAAAAAACTAATGAAGAATTAAAACTCGCGTTTTGTATTCTCACCTCTTATAAAGAACTTTAAATTTGAAAAAAAATGACCCCATTTTTGAAACCACAAAGCTGAGCCTCAAATCTGTTTAATATTATTAAAAATTCAATATGAAACTAAGCTCGTCTTTGTATGGTAAAATGGGTTCAAATAAGTGGTTGTATGCCCTTCCAATTGCCCCATGAAAAAGTTGTAACTGTGGTGGATTAGGACCAATATTAAAAATGTGATCTTCCGATATGCCTGGATAAGGATCAATATAATAGACTTTTTTCATTTGTAGTTGGTACGCTTTTTTTGCGCAAAGTTCACAAGGGCTTGCGGTGCTGAATAATATCCCACCAGCAATTCCAGGGCCACCATACTTTGCAAGTTGGAGAAAAGCATTCTCCTCAGCATGAAGTGATCTTGTATGAACTTGATTTTTTTCTTTTTCAATTTCATTTTGAATGCTTTTGAAACAGAACGATAAGTTTCTTCCTTTGAGTTTTTTTAACGCTTCAGGAGAATCAATTTGAGGTTGATACTTCTCTCTTAGTAAATCCCTAAATTTTTTATCATTTTTTTCATAGTAACTGTAAGCGTCAGGATCTTCATTTTCGATAAGATGTTCAGCACTTCTAAATGCACAAGGAGGTTGACCTTCAGCTGTACTATTCCAACCAACTGATTTGACATTGTAATATTCATCAGAGACTGCGGCTCCGACTTGGCGTGATAAGCAAGCGGAGTTAAGTTTGGCAGTATAAGCTACTTGCATGCAATGCTCTCTTCTTGACGGTGTGACTAATCCAGGATGCATAATTAATGATATATACCAGGCTAACTGTTTTTTCAGTGTATTAAAATTACTTTCACCAATCTGGGGGTTATTTAGATGTATATCAGCAAACTCGATGCATTTTGATAGATTCTGGGAATAAAAATTCTCACTACCCTTAAGTTTGTTCTCATACTCTTTCTGGTCAATACTGATTAACTGCTGTTCATTGAGATTTAGTATTTTCTTTAATCTATGAATTCTATCTTTATTATTGGTATTGATAGCCATTAAATAGAATGCTGAGTATCTCTCTTTGAAAAATAAGGCTTCAAAGGGATTTCTTATTGCATCTATTACGATGTATACTTCATTCTTGCCTGACCTTGCTCTATTTGTGAATAGTTTAATAAGCTTATTCACCCTTATGGCCAAACGGAGGATATTTTTAGGATTAAATGTTGAATCAAATGCTTTACCAGAGGACCTTAT
The DNA here is from genome assembly GCA_016744295.1 of Desulfobacteraceae bacterium. Classification (GTDB taxonomy): domain Bacteria; phylum Desulfobacterota; class Desulfobacteria; order Desulfobacterales; family Desulfobacteraceae; genus NBML01. Next base: position 104,158 of record JADGEQ010000016.1, read on the forward strand.
ATTGTCTCCAACGATTTGGTAAAGTGTTGTATAGCTCTCTCCTGAAAGCTTGACTAATGTGGATTTTAATTTTTCTGTAAAAGGAGGGACTAAGTCAAAATAAAACTTATAGGATTTTATTCGTCTATCCTCAATTTTAACTCTATCAAAAACCTTCCCTTTTTCAGTCTCATCTCGTAATTTTTTAAGATCTTTTCTGATCTCAAATAGTTCTGTATAAGAGGGTTCAATTTCAGTTTGTAATATAGTTTTAAGTTTCTCTGGATTTGCATCCGGCATATGTTTTAAACAAGATTCCAAAAAAATAGTAAAAGATTCTTCCAAAATGAAAGATGTTATGATGTCCTTTATTTGGATCCAATGAAACGGTTTCCAGTTTTTCTGGGCAAAGTCGTGAACGATTCTGTATTTTCTTTCTTCGTTGTTATTTACACAATTGGGCTTTGGGAGCTTTAAATCTTCTATTTTTTTTGTTAAAAAATCTGCGGCTGAACTGCACCCAGAGCCAGTTCTGCCAGTTAGCCCAATTACTATGAATTTTTGTCGATTGTCATAAAGAGTGTCAACTGCTGACGATAAATCGGTCATGATAGAATTCCTTTTTTGGATGCATGATCTTGAATGTAACCCACGATTATCAATTGTTTCGGTATTTGGCAAACAGAATTTTAATAAAATTTAAAAGAGTGTATTTTGAAAACTGGGTGCCGTGCAGACTATGTCTATTTATGTTTTCTCCCAAGGTTGGAATTAAAGGTCCAGACTACCATTAAGAAGTATTTGGGTTTCCGAATCATAACCTAACACAAGATCTTGTGGTTGGGGAAAGTTGTAATTTGCCTACCGGAAATCAACCTTACTTAGCCTAAATTTTTAATAAATGAGATTTGAATTATTAAGATCGATTGGGCTCTGGGGTTGAGGTCGGGGTGGGATGCGGGTGAATCGTTGATTGCAATTTAGAACCTGTCAAAATTGTTCACGCAGTGAACTGCATCCCACCCCGGCCGGTACTGGCGAATCCGAGCACTCCAAATGCTGGATTTGAAATCCCGGATTATTATTAATAAGTCTCAATAATTCAAATTGCTTTCAACCTTTGTATCTTGTGAGTTATAGGGGTTTTGTGCTAACAATAATAGAAATGCAACTCATGGGGGAATCGTGGAAAATCGTATTTTTGTTCGCAATCAAATTTGTTTGGGTGAGTTCTGATGGCAATAGCTTTTTACCGGGATTTCAAACCGGAAAATTTACCGATTCCCCGTGGGCAGATCATGCAATTGATCCAGTACATCCTGAGTGATGACACCCAGATCGATAAACTGACCCAATTGATTTCAGAAAACCCTGCCCTTACCGCCCAGCTTCTGGGCTTGGTCAATTCGTCGTTTTTCGGATTTCGACAGCCGGTAAAAACCATTTCAGATGCTGTTGTGGCCTTGGGGCTGGAGAGCCTTCGGAATTTGATCCTCTGTTTTGCTGTGAAAGAAACCCTTTCAAAAAATGAGATTCCAGGATTTGGAATAGATATGTTCTGGGAAGATTCGATTCGAAGGGGGGTGGCCGCCCAGCAGCTTGGATACCTGGTAAATGGTCCGGTGGAACAAGGGTTTACAGCGGGGATGCTCCAGGATATCGGTTTGCTGATCCTGTTTTCCATGGAACCTGAAAAGGCGGATCGATGGCTGTTATTAAGGTCCAATCTTCCTGCAAAGCGGCGTGAAATGGAAAAGGATCTTTTTTGTGCGTTCCATGATAGTGTGGGGGCATTGCTTGTCGAAAAATGGAATTTGCCCAAATCCTACACCCTGGCAATAGGGCACCATCATTCTTTTTTTGAAACAAAAGAATCCAAAACCCTTGGACAGGTCCAAAAGGATTCTGTCCTGGCGGGGATGCTGCATTTGTCTGATTTATGCAATGCCGTTTATACCTGCCATGACAAATCAGCCGCCCTGGTCGGATTGAAACAACAATCAAAAATTTTATTCGGATTAACAGAGGATCGAGTGGATGCTTTGCTGTCCCTGCTGCCAGGCCGGGTTGAAGAAACCTCCAGGGCATTCAATGTTTGTGTGGGATCCCAGCTTAATTTTGAAAACCTTATGGAACAGGCCAGTAGTAAACTGGTAGAGGATAATATCAGTTACCAGGAACTGACCTGGCAATTGCAAAATTCCCTGAGGCAGCGTGATGAATATGCCGGCAGACTGGAAGCTGAATTTGATATTGCAAGGGAGATTCAGCAAAGCCTTCAGCCGCATATTGAGAATATACCAGGGGTTGCTGCCGTTAATATGCCTGCCCTTCATCTGTCCGGGGATTTTTATGATTATTTTATAAAGGAAGACAATACCATCTGTTTTTGCATCGGGGATGTTTCTGGCAAGGGTACATCGGCGGCATTGCTCATGGCCAAGGCCATCTCGCTTTTCCGGTGTTTGTGCAAGGTTATGCCAGACCTTGGCGAAATTGTTCGGCACATAAATAATGAACTTTGTGAAACAACTGTCAGGGGAATGTTTGTCACCTTTGTCGGCGGATCCCTGGATACTGAAACCAGTGAGCTTCGCATTATTAACCTGGGGCATCCGCCTCCCTTTCTTGTCAATGGAAAAGGGATTACACAAATAGAAGCCCTGGGCCCCCCTTTGGGTGTGCTGCCGGGTGTCATACACCCGGGAATACGGTTTTCTCTTAAAAACAGCCGGTTGTTTTTGTATACAGACGGGTTTACAGAAGGGCGGTTTAAAAAGGGCAGCCAACAAGAGATTGGCAGTGAATTGGGGGTAAAAGGATTATTGCGCTGGCTGCTTCAGTCCAGGAAAATGCCCCTTGACGACCAGATTTCATTTATCAAAGAACGATGCAAAACACAATTGGCACCCCAGGCCGATGACCGGACATTAATGATCCTAGGTGAATCGTCTGGATTATAAGAGGGATTTACATGAAGCATGGCCATCACAGTCTTTTTTCAGTGATCTCAGGTTTGCCCGAAGGCATCCTCATTTGTGACGGGGCCGGGCAAATTCTCTTGTGCAATAGAAAAGCTGTGCAACTCTTTGGTTTGGCAATGGAACCACCAGGTGCTTCCCCGCCGTTTTCCAGCCTGGTCGGACGGCCGGTGACCGCTTTGATTGATAAAAATCTCATTGAACATACCCTTGATGAAATCAATGAAAGACTGAAACACAATGTGCTGGAAACGGTTTCCTATTTTACCTTTTCAAGACAAAATCATATTCTCCAGGCCAGGGTAACCCCGGTATTGACCTCCGGGGCACAATTTTCAGGATTTACCTTAAGTATCAGTGACATCACCCGGCAAAAGGAGGCAGACAGGGCCGTTGAAACGGTGTTGCAGTCCTTGTCAAAAAATGCCCGATCTCCCCTTGCCAGCATAAGGGCTGCCATAGAGGCGATGAAAGAATTTCCCCACATGGCGGCGGATCGACAGGAGCAATTCAAAAATATTATTTTTAATGAATCCATTGTGCTGGGAAATATGCTTGACCAGGTATCCGACAGCTATGCAGTTCTGGCGGGAACATCCCACTCTCTGGTGCCGGTTTCCGGTGCTCATCTCATTGAAACCCTTGCAAGACGATCCCGTGACAGGCTTGGGATAAGTCTTGATATAAAGGAACCTGAACAAGAGGTGACAATGAAGGCAGATCCTTATTCGTTGAATCTGGCCATGATGTTTGTCCTGAACCAGCTGAAAACCAGGACCGGCCTCTGGGAATTTTTCTGTTGGATTTCCCTTAAAAATAAAATTGTGAGGATCGATTTTTTCTGGCAGGGAGCCCCCCTGGAACCTTCAACCGTAAAAAGCTGGGAAGATCAGGATATTATCATTCCGGATCAGAAGATTTCCTTGACCCTGAAGGAGGTCATGAACATTCATCAAGGGGCGGTATGGCCCTATCGGGAAAAACAGCCGGGGGAAAAAAACTATCTGCGATTTTTTTTTCCTGCCCAGGAAAAAATGAGGTTGGAATCCGTCGACCCCATCCCACTTTTGCCCGAGTCCCGGTTTGAATTTGATAACCCTGAATTGGATGAGCGCCTGTTGACCGAGCTCACCTATACCTCACTCCTTCGGGAAATCACCCAGGCCGAAAAGTTGGAAACCATAATGGGCAAGCACAGTCAGCTTCCAAGGCTGATACACACCATGCTTAAGGGCGGCTCAAAAATAAGGAGTATTACTTGGCTGATCACCACATTTTCCGATGCCATACTGGAAAAATTAATCACCTTTGCCATCAAGGCCCTTGGCCCGCCGCCGGTGTCCTTTGCCTTTATTACCCTCGGCAGTGAAGGCCGACAAGAGCAAACCCTGAAAACAGACCAGGACAATGCCATTGTTTTTGAGGATTTGCCCAAAAACCTAGGACTTATTGAAAAGGATGTTCAGCAATATTTTCTTGACTTGGGAAAAATGGTCTGCACCTGGCTTGACCAGGCAGGCTATGATTTTTGTCTGGGGGGGATCATGGGTCAAAATCCTAAATGGTGCCAGTCCCTTTCAACATGGAAGGGATATTTTTCAGAATGGATCCATGCGCCTGAGCCGGAAGCGCTGCTCCATGCCAGCATCTTTTTTGATTTCCGGCATTCCTATGGCAACCCGGATATTACAAATCGCCTGGAAAAACATTTTTTACTTTCCTTGTCCGGCTGGCCTGGATTTTACAGACATATGACCGAGAATGCAGTCTACTTCAGGCCTCCCATTGGATTTTGGGGTAATTTTTCCCTGGAAGCAAAGGGAGTCCATAAAAACTGCCTGGATATAAAAATGGCCATGACCCCCATTGTGGATTTTGCAAGAATTTATTCACTGAACCTTGGCATCAAGGAGACCAACACCCAGGCCAGGCTGTACCAGCTTTATTTGAAACAGGTTCTGTCCCGAAAGGATTATACCGAGATTGAACAGGCCTATGGATTAATGATGCAGATACGGCTCATCCGGCAGATTAATGCAATCATTGGTGAGAAGGTGAAACCGCATAATTATGTGAACCCCAAGACCCTTTCCGTGATGGAGCGTAAAATGCTTAAAGAAATATTGAAAATGATAAAAGGGCTCCAGGATCGGTTAAGTTTTGAATTTATCGGAGCTGTCAATTCCTGATAAAAACATCCGTCCTGATAAAAACACCCGACAAAAATATCTGATAAAATTTGTTATGTTACAACCCCCTTTGAAAAATAAAAGAGCGTATCCAATGGTAGTTCTCTTGTTCTGAGTTTAAACATCAGGTCCCTTTTGACATGTTCAAGGGAGATAAATCCCTGGGTGGTGAAACTGGGGCTGCAGAAGACTTCATTCCAGGTATTCACATAGAGAACCGTGTAATGCATGATTTTTTTCAGTTCTTTCCGGGCATAAAAATTAACAGACACAAAGGCGGCTTTTTTGGGCGGGTACACGAGCAGCTGGTCAAAGCTGACCGACGGTTTTATCAGCGGATGGAAAAAATCATGGATAGTTTCATACAGACGCTTAATTTCATCAAAGGTAACATGGCAGGGATTGGGAGCAAGGTGAATCATGGTGTTCTTTGAATAGAGCCCGTTTATAATCAGCCATGCGCCGATTTCTTCAATGGTTTCGGCCCTGATCAAGGGCTCCTCACTATCAATTGCGGCTTTGGGCTTTCTGTTCAATAGCACCCATTCACCATTGGGGGAATGGGTATCAATGTATTTTAAGTGAAGCCCGTAAAAATGTCTGTCGCCCCTTGAAACAAGGAGTATTTTCCTCACCTTCATCGGCTGATCTGAAAATTCGATTTTAACCTTATGTTCCAGAACGGTCTGATCTTGGCGGGAGATCAATGCCTCTTCGCTGATGTTATGCTCACACTCTTTTTTTACCCGGTTATATTTTTGGAGGATATATTTTTCAAGGGTGTGGGAAAGCCGGACAATATTTTTATAGGGCCACGCCTTAGAATTTCCGATTCCAAAAACCCTGTTGATATCCCACCCCCATTTGTCCATGCACTTTAGAAGTAAAATTTTTCTTAATCCGAAAACAGTATTTTCAATCTCTTCTTTTTTTGAAACACCCAGTTTGAGAAAAAAACATGTGAGCAATAGGTTTACAGAATGCGGGTCTTCGATTTTTTTGTAAAATAGGACAAGATGTTTTAGCAAAAAATAATAAGAATCGTTCTGTGCCAGTTTCAGATAGGCGCCGGAATTCATCCATTCGTTCTTATATTGGTTGCACAATAAAAGTTCCCGGCCATATTCAAAAATATATTTTTCCAGCAGCGCCATCTTTATAACGGATTTGAAGGGGCTTTTAAGCCATTTGAACATTTGCCACAGGGACGCGCCAAAGTATTCCCCCGCTTGAATCCTATGGATATCCCCAAGATCAACATATCTATCCTGGGGATGATGTGTGGAAATTTGGTTTCCAATACTGGTGTAATAGTTAAGGCTGACGGCGGTGGGTAATACCGCCCAGAGCGGAATTTTTCCGGCCAGATAGATCATGGTTCTGTAAAATTCTTCTTTGAGCAAACGGGCCTGTGCGGATCCTGAACTTTCTATGGTAGAATCACCAAAATCATCATTTTTCGCCTTTGTCACGTCCACGATAAAAAAGTTTACCTGGATATTAAATTTGTCCCGCCCCATTTTTTCCAGCAAAAACAATTTTTTTTCCAATAGTTTTATCTGGGACAGACTGAGATCAGATTCCTGAATGCAAACCCAGTAATCGATATCCGATTCAGCGGTTTGGGCAATTGAGCCTACACTGCCGATGGTAAAAAGGCCCTGGATGACAGGGGGTGTATTCTGCTCCGGGATCAGGCTTTGGGTTTCCATATAAGCCGCACAAATTAGCCGGGTTTCAAGGCTCGGCACATAATCGCAAATCCCGGAGGGCGTCTGTTCTGAGAAGGGATCAAGCCCGGGGAGATGAATGTTTTCATGGATCAGCATTGGGATTATGCTGAACAGATCTGCCTGTTTTGTTTTGAATATGTCATAGGCCGTCAACAGGGAGAGCTTGTTCTGCTTTAAAAATTTTAATTCACCATAATGGGCAAATTCACAGAAAATCAGCAGGTTGATCTTTCTTAGAATAGTCTCATCAATAATAGTCTCGCCAATAATAGTTCCATCAATGGGGGGCATATCCTCAAATGTGAGCTGGAATTTTCTCGCATTATAATCTATATCCTTTGTTCTTTTTACCATCCTGTTGCTGTGGGGAAAACGGCAGAACCTTGCCCTGGTGCCGGAAAAATCAACCTGGTTAATATCGGCTGTCAAAAATGATATCCCGGAAAGGTTTGAATATGCAAAACACGAATAGGACAAATCGGTCTGCTCAAAAAAAGAGGCTGATATGATCGCCTCTATAAAAATTGCATCTTTGATCACGGCATTGTTAAAATTGGAATTAAAAATTGAGGTGCCATGGAAACTGCAGTTATGAAATACGGCCCCCCGGGCATCAACATTGATTAAATAAGCATGATCAAATGAAACATTTTCAAAAATGGTATCTCGCATGTCAACCTTATACAGCACACACCTTTTAAAAAAAGAAAATGAAAAACAGGCCTGGGAAAGGTTTGAGTCGTAAATTTTGCTCCCATTAAAAATGAGGGGGGAAGATTTGAACCTTTTTTTGGACAGATTTTGAGATGATATGGTGTTTCCTTCAAAATCAATACTCTTGGGCGATCTGTTTTTTTTTAAAAGATCAAGTTTCTTTTCAGTCGGATTCTTTAAGCGTTTTTGGAACAGACGCTTCTCCTCTCTGAATTTTTTTCCCTGGGAAAGATCAGAAATAATGGGTAAAAAATCAGATGCAATATCTTTTTTTTCCGTTGCCAATATGCTTTCGATCTTTTTGATAAATCCGGTCATTTGGATGCTAAAAACCTTTTTTGAGCCAGCTTCCCTTTGTAAGATTTTCACCACTCTTTCCGGGCGCTTTTTAATCATGCCGAAAATACAGGCATGATTTATCTCAAGATTCAGTCCTGTCTCGTATTGTTCTTTGTTCAGTCCAATATCCTGGATAAAGAAAAATGAGGTTTTTGACAGGGAGGAAATCTCATCCATAATAACCGGAATCAACGATGGATAAATTTTGTGAACTTTTCCCATCAACCGGTGCAGCGGGTATTTTCCCGTGGCGACCATTGCCTTGAATGCGTGGAGTGCCTCATCTCCCCGGACCTTAGGAAACAATTTTAATAGGGGATCAAAAAGGTCCGAATAGACCCCCACGGAGGAATTTTCAATAATGCTGTAAACCGTAATTCTGATGTCGGCTTTTTCTTCCGGATTCAAACAGGGCAGCAAAAGATTTGAAGGAATCCGATTCAACAGCATGGACAAGGCCTTGAGACCCAGGGTTCTTTTTGCCGTCTTTTTTGAAACCAGTTCGGTCTCCATTATGGTTTCAGGATTTCTCAACCGGGCTTTAATGTTGTTTAAAAAAGGGTCTGCATCCTGGTGACGGTCAAATAGGGAGGCATAAAATTCAATCACCGCCGGCCTTGAGCCAAGGTTGTTCAACATATGTTTAAAGGCAGTTCCATACTTCAATCTCACAGAGGGTCGAGCCTGGATATATTGGTCCACAAAGGCAAGGCGGCCGGTTTCCGAAACAAAATCAATGGTTTTCTCCATGGAATCAAGCGGTATAACCCCTTTGTACAACCCCTTAAACGCAAAACCCGGGCCTTTCCCACCCATCTCCAATAATAACCTGAGAAAAAAATCAATCTCATCGGAGGGGGTTTCAGGCGAAATTTGGTTAAGCATCCTTGCGCTGACAAGAGCCGATTCCACCATGCCTTTGGCATAACTGCCAGGGTTTTTTGTATCAGATAAAAAAATTTTAATTTTTTTTATCAAAAATTCAAGATTGTCTGCGGCATCATTTTTCACCGAAGCATGGCTGGAAAAAAAACCGGCCAGGATGGGAATAATGCCGATTGAGGGGGCAAGATATCTGGCTCTTTTCACCATCCGACCCATCTGTTCTTCAGTTGCATTCGCCCATTGAATTTCAAAGTTATCACTGTCAAAATAAGCGGCTGAAGATGTCATGGCGGTTGTTTATATCCATTTGCCTAGTTTAAAAATAGGCTGCTATAATTTCTGGTTTATCTCCAGCAGTTCTTTTGTTTTTTTTACCACATCTGCCGTGGAAAAGGGTTTCGTGATGTATTCGTCTGCGGTCATTCCCATCCCTTTGGCAACGTCAATGGATCTTGCCATGGCAGATATGAAAATGATTTTTATGTGGTTTAATTTGGGGTTTTTCCGTATTTTCTGACAGACCTCATATCCGTCAATGCCGGGCAACATGATATCCAGCAGGATCAGATCCGGGATGTAGACGGATATGATTTCAAGGGCCTGTTCTCCGGTTTCAGCCACCCGGACATCGTAGTTGTTCTGTTCCATTAAAAATTCCAAGGGCACGATGATATTGGGTTCGTCATCCACTATCAATATTTTTTTCGGTATGCTTTGACTCATCCGTCCCTCCATTATGATTCATTCCCGTGGTTTGCAGGGGTCTTTATAGACTACATCATGAACGGGCGGGTTGCAATCCCCCCAGAGTCAATACTTACAGGGGCCGGGTTCCAGGGGCAGGGTGAACACAAAGGCTGCTCCTTTCCCCAATTCACTTTCGACCCAGATTTTTCCCTGGTGGGAGTTGATGATGTACTGGGTGATGGTAAGGCCTACACCGGTGCCTTTTGGCCTTCCCCGGGATGCATCCCTGACCTGCCGGAACTCCTGGAAGATGATGTTGCTGTTTTCCGGTTTGATACCGATGCCGTTGTCTATGATCCGGGCTTTCATGATACCGGGTTCAATTGTGAGCAAGATATCAATCCTCCCTTGTTCCGTGTCACAAAATTTCACCGCATTGGAGATAAGATTGACCATCACCTGTATCAGTCGGTCCCTGTCACCGGATATTTCAACCCGGGTATCCGGCAGGCTGAGCCCTAACTCGATATTTTTTTCTTCAATCAGCGGGCCTGTTGAAATCATTGAATCTTCAATTACCTCCCTGAAATCCAGGCAGGAGAATTCCCATTGGATGTTGCCTGATTTGATTTTCTGGAAATCCAGCACATCATTGATGAGCCGTGATAACCGTTCACTCTCCTTGATGATGATACGGGTGAATTTTTGGTGCCGTTCTTGATCAAGATCAGGGGTTGAATAGAGTATTTCAGCCAGGGCCCGGACCGAGGTCAACGGGGTTCTCAGTTCGTGGGTCACGGTGGATATGAATTCATTTTTTAACCGGTCAAGTTCCGTTAACCGCTCATTGGCCGCTTCAAGATCCATGGTGATCTTTTCCAGTTTATGGCTGTATCGAATTGCCTGTTGAGTCTCATCCAGAATGTTTAAGATTTCGTTAAAACTTAAGGGCTCTTCCTTTACCACCGACCTGACCATGACCAGGGCGGAAGCAGATCCAATGGCCCCGGCCAGCAGTTTTTCCGCATGACTCACCAGGCCTGCATCGGCTGTGAGTTCCTGTTCAAGGTTTATTTGATTCTTCCTGGCATAATTTTTCAGGGCATGTTTTGTTCGCTCCCGGCCCAAAACTCTTTCCAAAAGGGATCTTAAATCACCCACCGATGCTGTGGCCCTCCAGAAAGAGGATTTTTCCGCTTCCACTGAATATTCAAACACATCCACAAACAGGATGGACTGTTTCTGCTCAATTTCGCTCTGGCGGGTAAAAAAGGATACCCCGGTGTAAAGACCCAGATTGAAAACCATGCTCCAGAATACCGCATGGGCTTCGGGGCTAAACCCAAGTAGTTCAACGTTAAGGCCGAACAGGTGCTGGGGTCTGAGTAGGCCGATGCCAAAGGGGCCCTGGGTTAAAAAATCTTCCAATGGAAGACCGGCCTGTGTCAGTGACGGTAAAACAAGGGTGTATCCCCAGATGAAAAACCCTGCCAGCAACCCTGTCAAGGCACCTGATTTTGTGGCTCCTTTCCAGAATATCCCTCCGATGATGGCAGGTGAAAATTGGGCAACTGCTGCAAAGGATATCATGCCGATGGAGACCAGGGCATAATACTTGACAACAAAATGGAAATAAAGAAAACCCAGGACCAAAATGAGCAGGATGCTCGCCCTTCTTATGCCCAGCAGCAGCTGGCTTAGGTCTGAACGCTGGGCAAGCTTTAAAAAAGAGAGCCTTAACAGAACCGGCATGACAAGATCGTTGCAAACCATTGTCGAAAGGGCAACGGTTTCCACTATTACCATTCCGGTTGCAGCAGACATCCCGCCGATAAAGACAAGTATAACAAGTCCTTTTTGCCCTTCCGCCATCAGGAGGAAGAGGGCAAAAAAGTCTGCATCTGCCGGTTGTCCTGCAAATTTTAGCATGCCGGCAAAGGCAATGGGGAGAACAAATATATTGATGACCAGCAGATACAAGGGAAACAGCCAGATCGCTTTTTTGAGATGTTCTTCATCCACATTTTCCACCACCATCACCTGGAACTGACGGGGGAGAAACAGCACCGCCATCATGGACAGGAAAAGTCCGTTATACCAGTTGACAAATGTGGCAGCATTCACATCCATGGCAAAAAGAGCCGATACTTCAGGCGATTGACTGGCCTGGGCAAAGAGGTCACCCAGGCCCGAGAAGATGCCGTAGGTGACAAAGATACCGGCGCAAATAAACGCAACAAGCTTTACGATGGACTCAAATGCAATGGCCGCCACCAATCCCTCGTGGCGTTCGGTTGCATCTATGTGCCGGGTGCCGAAAACAACGGCAAATACAGCCAGGATCAATGCCACATAAAAGGCGGTGTCGTTGAGAATCGGTATGGGCGTATGCCCGGTTGTCACCATCATGGGGGAGGGGCTGGTGATGAGCAAAAATGTTGTGGAGATTGCCTTTATCTGGACAGACATATAGGGAATGATGCCAAGCACTGCGATAATGGTCACCGCCCCTGCAACCGTCGTGCTTTTTCCATACCGGGATGCAATGAAATCTGCAATGGAGGTGATCCTGTTTATTTTGCTGATACGGATGATTTTTTTCAAAACAGGCCAGCCCAGTATCATCATCAGTGTGGGGCCCAGATAAATGTTTAAAAATCCTGTGATACCTGCCTTGCTGGCGGCACCAATACTTCCGTAAAAGGTCCAGGCCGTACAATATACGGCCAGGGACAGGGCATATATATAGGGGTTGCTGATAATACTTTTGTTGATTCGCGCTCTTTGGGCACCCCAAAAAGCAATGGCAAAGAGCAGGCTCATATAGCCAAAGGAAATGAGGATAATGGTTTTTTGATCTATCATATTCTTGTTTTTGTCCGTATCGCCTTTGTCCCTGGGTGACACGCTTACCCCAGGGCCTATTCTTTTGGTCCGGCACCTTTTTTTTTGAAGTTTGCCTTGGGTGATTTTTGTGTGCAACGAATCATCAGGATGATCAATAAAACCCAGGCAAAGAAAAAATAGAGAAAAAACAAGGGGATGCCCAGGACCATTCGGTGAATGTTGAACAGGGTGAGAATAGGATAGCAGAATAAAAAATTACCCAGAAGAAACAGGCCGATAAATCGATTGGGTTTTGAATTCTTATCCATCATCATCTCCCCCCCCTGTTCCTGGCAAACCTTTTTATAAAGTCTATTCCTTTTGAATACAAAAGCTGTGCATTTAAATCAAGGGATGATTAAGCGAGCACTTAGGTTTTTTTAATCATTCCTTGACTTTACATCTTCTTTTTCTTTAAAATTAAATCATAAAAAATGATCAAAAAAAGTAAGGTTTTAACATCGCCCAAAAGAATCATTTTCTATCAGGGAGAACAATTATGCGTCTTTACAAGCCCCCCCCCATAAAAATAAATTGGTCAATTTGCCATTTTCTGGTTCCCACCATAATTTTGTGTTTTTCTTTAGCCCCTGCCAACGCCTTTGATGTTTTTCTAGGCACAGCCGTACCCGGCACCTTTTCTCATTTTTCAGGCCGTATGCTTGAGAGGACAATCAACAAACAGATTATCGATGTTAACTGCAAGGTTGTGCCAGGTTCCGGAGATATTCATAACCTTACAAACCTTGTGCAGGGTTCACTGGATATCGCATTGGTTGATTCCCGCACCCTGTATGATGCGATGAACAAAACCGGAAATTTTCAGTTTCTTGATATCAATTACAAAAGCCTGAGCGTTCTTGTGCCGCTTTACGATGTGACGATTTCCTTTATTGTCGGCCATAATTCCGGTATCAAAAAATTGGATGATATCAAGGGTAAACGGATAAATACAGGCCCTCCTCTATCTGCTCAAAATCTTTTGTTCAAGACGGTTTCAACTGCAAAAAACTGGTCGAAAAATGATTTTTTGCTGGTGACAGAGCTTTCAGATTCCCAGTCCCAGGATACAATGGCCTTTTGTCACGGTAACATTGATGCAATGATTCACATTGGTATACATCCCGACTCGTCATTGCACCAGCTATTCACACTTTGCAACGCCAACGTGGCCGATATGGCCGATATGGATATTGAGCGACTGGTTTCCGGCCATCCGGCCTTCTCAAAAGTTATCATCCCCTCGGGTACTTACCCGGGACAGAGCAACGATATAAACACATTGGGAACCCAAACCCTCATGGTGGCATCCCCTAACCTTGATGAAGAAATTGTTTATAAAATCCTTGATGCCATATTCAGCAGCCAAAAAAAGCTATCCGATTCACATCCCGCATTATCTTTGCAAAAACCGGATATGATCAAAACAAAGGCCATGGGTATAGAGTTGCATGCCGGGGCTGTCGAGTATTTTTCCAAAAATTGAGCTAACCGGCGCTCGCTCCCAGGCGCTCGCTCCCAGGCGCTTGCTCATCAGGTGCTTGACCAGGGTTTGAATAATACTCATTCCCGGCCGGATTTTTTTCAGCCATTGAATAATATTTTGGTATTTGTTAGTAGATTCCAGATATTTTTTTGCAACCTTTATTATACGTGGACAGGGTGGTATGGAGCCAATCCAGTGGGAAATTAAAAAATTTAGTGAATTGACTGCCATACAACTGTATGAACTGCTTCGGTTGCGGGTGGATGTTTTTGTGGTGGAGCAGACGTGTCCCTACCCCGAGCTGGATGGAAAGGATATCCTTACCCATACCCTCCATTTGGCTGCCCGCATATCAGGGGGAATGGCGGCCTATCTCAGAATTTTGGCCCCGGGGGTCAGTTACCCAGGTGTCAGTTTGGGCCGGGTGGTGACGGCCAGGGAGTTCCGGGGCAGGGGCTTAAGTCATGGGTTGATCGAAAAGGCGGTTGAACTTATCCGGGTTAACTGGCCCGGCCTTCCCATTCAAATTGGTGCCCAGGAATATTTGAGAGCCTTTTATGAGTCCCATGGATTTAAGGTCACATCGGAAATATATATTGAAGATGGTATTCCCCACATTGACATGGTTAGAAATCGGGCTTAACCTGTGTGCCCGATAAATCAAACAAAACGGACCATCCCATGTTGAAAATTTCTAATTTGGTGAGCATTTCTGACCGAGAGATAGAATTCCATCCCATCAGGGCCCAGGGTCCGGGGGGGCAGAACGTCAACAAAGTGTCCTCTGCTGTTCACCTGCGGTTTGACATCGTGGCATCGGATCTGCCCCTGGTCTATAAAGAAAAACTTCTGGCCCTGAATGACAGCCGGATTACCAAGGAGGGGGTGGTGGTGATCAAAGCCCAGGCCTTTCGAAGCCAGGAAAAAAATAGGGAAGATGGATTGAACCGGCTGGCAAAATTGATAAGGGGAGCTGTAAAGGAAATGCGGAAAAGAAAGCCCAGCAAACCCTCCAGGTCGTCAAAGCGAAAACGCATGGATTCTAAGACCAAACACGGAAAATTAAAAGCCCTGAGAAAAAAAATCACCCATTAAGCTTCAAACTCACCAGGTCTGAACAATAGAGATAAGGATGTTTAAAAAAATGATGTCTGAACTGACTGAGAAAAATCTTTGCCCATTGCGAACGATCACCGTCTTTATTGTACTTGAAAAGGATCCTGTCACCTGGAAAGAAACCCTGACACGTGCCGGGGGATTTTGCAACAGATTGTCGGCAAGATTCATTGAACAGGGGTATGGGGTCCAATCTGTCCGCATGGTGACCAATCCCTTTGGTGAGTATCTGGATACCCGCTCGGAGGATGCCGCAAAATACGGGCTTGATGTTTTGACCCGTTTGCTCAATGGTCCGGATATGCCGGATTTGCGAATTAGGTTTGCCATTGGAGAAGCAAAAACCCTGGAAGAAATTGCCCTTTTGCCCGCTTTGATCAGAAACTATGGAGACCTGTGCAATGCCTGTGTGAATGTCGGGTTTGACGATGGGATTCCGGACAATAACCTTGTTATTGCGGCAGCCCGGGCCATTCGCAGGATCAGCCAAGTCACGGATCGTGGGGAGGGTAATTTTAATTTTACAGTGAATTTTAACTGTGAACCATTTATCCCCTATTTCCCCGCCGGATACCATCGCAGCACCCAGGGGGATGGGTTTGTCATTGGTCTTGAAACACCGGATCTGCTGGTCAGAGCCCTGGAATTATTGCCAACCAACCAAGATCATAATAGCAACTTTAAAGCGGCCCATGATGCCATGGGCGAAGCCCTCCAATACCATGTGGATCATGTGGTGTCCATTGTTCAATCCTTTGACCGGGCAGAAGGGTTTGAATTCATCGGAATTGACAGTTCGGCCGCCCCTTCAAAAAATTGTTCCTCCATGGTTCAGGTATATGAACTGCTTGGGGTCGAGTATTTCGGGGCCTCAGGAACTGTTGAGGCCTCAGCCCTTTTAACAAAGGTGTTTAAATCTATTGTCAGGGTTCCCCTTGTGGGGTTTTCCGGGTTGATGCTGGCGGTGACCGAAGACAGGGGGCTGGCAGAAGGAACCCGAAAAAACCAGTTTGATATCCGCTCTCTTTTGACCTATAGTGCAGTTTGCGGCATCGGGCTGGATACGGTTCCCATACCCGGTTCCACCCCCATTGAAAAAATTGCCGCCCTGATGCGGGATACAGGGATCATGGCCCATCGCCTGAACAAGCCCTTGACCGTGCGTCTTTTTCCTGTGCCCGGACTTAATCCTGGGGATATTACGGCCTTTGAAAGTGAGGACCTGTGCAATTGTGCGGTCCTGGCCGTGCCCTGATATTCTTTAATCAAGGAGACGAATGATGATAAACCCACTTTTTTCACCCATTACCATCAATAACATCACCCTTAAAAATCGGATTGGGGTTGCCCCCATGACCCGGATGTCTGCCGGGGATAACAGTATTCCCAGAAAGGATGTATTGGATTTTCTGGTGACCCGGGCAGAGAATAATGCCGGAATTGTCTATAACGAGGCCATTGTCACGGATTATGAAAGCGCCCAGGGGTATCCGGGCCAGGCAAGAATTTTGAACCAGAACCAGGTGGATGCATGGCGAGTGGTGACCGACAAAATCCGCAGCCGGGGAGCCATCTCTGTTTGTCAGATTTTTCATTGCGGACGCATGGCCTACGAGGGGGTTAACCCCGCCAACCGGGTCATTGCTCCCAGTCCCATTGCCCCAAGCCAGGACAATCCCTTGACCGGCTCCCCCTATCCTCTGCCCGAACAGATGAGCCGGTTTGACATGGACCATGTGATAGAAGGGTTTGTGGAGACCGCTAAAGGTGCCATGGCTGCCGGATTTGACGGGCTTGAACTCCATTGCGCCCACGGCTATCTGCTCAACCAGTTTTTGTCTGCCTATTCCAACCAGAGAGGTGATAAATACGGTGGATCCATGGAAAACCGGTATCGGTTTGTACACGAGGTGATAGATGCGGTCCGGATGGTTATCCCTGGGGATCGCCTGCTTCTGGTGCGGGTTTCCAATTGGGGGATTGCAGACATGGATGTTTCCCTGTTTGAGAGTAAAGGTGAGTGGCAGGAAATGATTCACCTTTTTTCCCAGGAACCCATTAACGGGATCTCTCTGTCTACTTATGATTTTAGTGCCAAGGGATTTGGCACGGATCAGAATATGACCCAGATTACCCGGGAGGCAACAAAACTGCCCCTTTTGATCTGCGGAAAAATTTATGACCGGAAAACGGCTGATAAGGCCTTAGAGGATGCCGATATCGTATTGGCGGGCAAATCCATGCTTCTGAATCCGAACTGGGTGTCGGATGTACAGGCGGGCAAAGAGTTGAAATTGTATGGCTCAGATGAGGCCGGTATCGCCTATACTGACACCCCCCTGCCTTGATAGAGCAGTTTGGTGTTGACGGGATTTGAGCTTAAAAGGTCCGGGGATAGAATTTCCGGACCTTTTTGGTTTCCCTCCGAGTTATTCAAATCAGAATTCAGGAAATTTCTATTTTTTTTGGGACATATCTGCCCCATTATCTGGCCGCTTTTGACCCTTTATTATAAATATAAAATTTATAACTGATTGATTTTTAGGATTAATCGGTGTATGTTGTTTTGAATGGGGCATTTTTTCCCCACGAGATTTTTCCCCACCTGGTAATTGGTCTCCCATGAATGACGCGGTATTTCCCCTCTTTGATTTTATTTGTCTGGGACATTTTTGCCCCAATTGCAATGGAGGTGGATTTGAACCGAATAAGGTTGGTGAATTTTTCTTTTCCCCGGTCCCAAAAGGATGTTGGCCGTTTCAACTATATCTTTAGGTGGGATGGCACAGCCATTGCATTCTTGGTTTTCCCAGATGACAGATAGAACCCGGAATGGGTAACCATAATTAATTACACAAGGAGCATTTTAGATGAAAAAGCAATTTTGGTCAAAAAGTTTGGCAGGTCTGGCAGCAATTGCCTTGGTTTTTACATTCACAGCCCAGGTCCAGGCCAAAACATGGAAAATGTCCTTTGGTGATGCAGCAGGCGGCACCCAGTGGGAAACAGGGAAAAAATATGCAGAGATCCTGGAGAAAAAAGCCGGTGGTAAAATTAAATTTGATTTTTTTCCCAACGGCCAGCTCGGAAGCGAGCAGGATACGGTGAATGACTGTTCCATGGACACCCTGGATTTTTCTGTTCTTGCTGTTAACAACCTGACGCCTTTTTCCCCCACAGTGGGTGTTCTGACCCTTCCCTATGTAATCCAGGGGATTGATGATGCTGTCGCGTTGACCCAGGGAACCCTTGGCGAGGAACTTGCCAAAAATACACTTCGTGATGCCGGTGTTAGAATTGTTGCCTGGACCTATTCAGGATTCCGTGTACTGACCAACTCCAAGCGTCCCGTTAAAACCATTGCAGATCTGAAAGGGCTTGTCATCCGGGTCCCTAAAAATGCAATCATGATTGATTCCTATAAGGCATGGGGAATCAACCCCACTCCCATGGCTTGGTCTGAAACCTTTACCGCCTTACAGCAGAAAGTTGTTGATGGTCAGGACAATCCCTTCATTACCGTTAATGCCATGAAGTTTTATGAAATTCAGAAATATGTTACCACCCTTCGGTATCTTTTTTCCCTTGAGCCCATCATCATGTCTGAAGAACTTTTCCAGAGACAGAATCCTGAAATGCAGAAAATGATTCTGGACGCGGGTAAGGAAGCAACTGCATACAGCAAGCAATGGCTTGTGGATACTGAAGATTCCATTAAAAAATCCCTGGTTGAAAAGGGAATGGTCATTGATGACGCCGCAAATGGTGAAAAAGAGTGGATCGAAAAAGCAACCAAAGCGGTATGGCCAAAATACTATGATAGCATTGGCGGAAAAGAAAAACTTGAGAGTGCCTTAAAAATTCTTGGCAGAAGTTTATAATTGCCATTCATAAATATTGGGTAAAATAAAATTCGCAGGGTTGATCCCTGCGAATTTTATGCAAGCCCCTGGTCCCGGCAACTGGACAGGGGCGCTCAAATTTTTTAAAAGGAATCACATGGACAAGAAAAAAATAATTACCAAGGTGCTGGACAATTTTGAGAGCTATGCATGTCAGTTGCTGCTGGCATTCTTTGTGATCCTGTTGTTCCTGCAGATCCTTTTACGGGAGTTTTTTCAATATTCCCTTTCCTGGGGTGAGGAACTTGCCACCTACCTTTTCGTATGGTTTGTTTTTTTGGGGGCCAGTTATGCCTGCCGGTTGGGAGCCCACAACCGGGTCACCTTTCAATTTAAAATGCTTCCCAAGCGAGCCAGTATCGCTATTGAGGCTTTTTCCGATTTGATCTGGGTGCTGTTTAATTGCTATTTTATTTATCTGAGTTATAAATTTGTTTTTGTGAAAATGAATCTATTCTGGAAATCCCAAACCATGGGAATTCCCATGAAATATTTTTACATGATTCTTCCCATTTCCTTTGTTCTGATGACCCTCCGTGTCATCCAGATTAATTATCTTAAATTTGTAAAAGGTGAGGCCGTAAAAGATCCGGATGCCATTGAAATAGAAAAAACCCTGGATCTTAATAAACCTTTGGACCCTAATAATAAACAGGAGAAGAATTGATTTGGAAACAACCATAGTTTTTGTTCTGTTTGGCGCATTCATCGCCCTTTTATTGCTGGGGGCTCCCATTTCAATCTCCCTTGGGGTATCCGCCGTGGTGGCATTTTTAGCCGTGGGCGACAATCCCATCAAATTGGTTCAAATCGCCTTTACCTCGGTGGGATCTTTTCCCTTAATGGCCCTGCCCGCCTTCATTCTGGCAGGATCACTCATGGAGGCTGCCGGTGTGTCCAAGCGGTTGGTGGCCCTGGCGGAATCCTTTGCCGGTCCCATGACGGGGGGAATCTCCTGTGCAACGGTCATTGCCTGTATGTTTTTTGGGGCAATCTCGGGTTCCGGGCCTGCCACCACTGCTGCCGTGGGAATGCTTATGATTCCGGCCATGGTGAACCGCGGCTATGATAAGGGATACGCCTCTGCCATCACTGCCTCTTCCGGCGGGTTGGGTGTGGTGATACCCCCTTCCATTCCCATGGTGATTTTTGGAATTTCGGGGATGAGCATCATGCCGCCGGCCGAGGCCGTGGCAAAATTTGGAAGCTTTCAAACCGTATCCATACCAAAATTGTTTGTGGCAGGATTTTTCCCCGGGCTGGTTATCTCAATCAGCTTGATGATAATGAATTATTTTTTGTGCAAAAAATATGGATACAAGGGACTTACCGATCGCTGGTCTTTGTCAACCATTGGCCATGCATTTAAAACAGGGTTCTGGGCAATCTTGGCCCCCATCGTTATTTTGGGCGGTATTTATACGGGTATGTTTACCCCCACTGAATCGGCCATTGTTGCGATTTTTTACACCTTGTTTATCGGGTTTTTTATTCACAAGGAGCTCAAGCTTCCTGCCATAATGAAAGCCCTTGAGACCACAACCTGGCTCACGGGAAGGGTGTTGCTCATCCTTTTTACTGCCACGGTTTTTGGCCGTTTGCTGGTGGAAAACCAGATCCCGGCCATTGTTGCCAAATCCATGCTGGAGATCACAACCAATCCCTATTTGATCTGGGCCATGATTATCTTTTTCCTGCTGTTTGTGGGGATGTTCATGGAAACCCTGGCCACCATCATGATCCTGACACCGGTGTTGCTGCCGGTCATGTATAACCTGGGCATTGATCCCATCCATTTTGGTATTGTGCTGGTCTGCTGTTGTGAAATCGGTTTTCAGACGCCGCCCCTGGGGGAAAATCTCTTTATAGCCTCGGGAATTGCAGATGTCTCAATTGAGGAGATTTCCATGAAGGCGATACCCTTTTCCATTGTTGCGGTGATCGCGGTGTTCGTCATCGCCTATATCCCGGAAATATCGCTCTGGTTCCCCCGGCTTCTCGGATATTAATCCTTTAACGTTAATTCCCTTACTTAATTCCCCAATGATGTTAACCATCATTGGGGAATATTAAGGACCGCAAATTTTATAATTTCTGCCCAACGCTTATTTCATCTCCGGTCCTAGGCGGTTAAAAAAAGGGTGGCATTGGGATTCTATTTTTCTAAATCATAGCGTTTCATTTTTCTGAAAAGGGTTTTTCGGTCCATTCCCAGAAGTTTTGCCACGGATCCCTTTTTCTTATGGTGGCGGGTCAACGCCTTTGAAATATACTCTTTTTCAAAATTTTCCACCGCCGCTTTCAGGGGTTGATATTCCGGGATCGTCCCCTCGATCACTGTTTGGTCCAAGGTGCCGGGGTCAAGAAATTCCAGGGTTCCAAGGGTGAGAAATTGGTAGAGCATGTTCTGGAGCTGCCGTATGTTTCCGGGCCAGGTGTATTCAACCATGGCCCTTCGTATCTCCTGGGACAACCGCGCATGGCCACTGTTTTTCGGGTAGGAGTTGAGAAAATGTTCGATGAGAAGGGGAATATCCTCTCGTCTGTCCTTCAACGGGGGCAGGGTGATGGGAATGATGTGTATCCTGAAAAAAAAATCTTCCCGGATCTTTCCCCGGCGCAGCATCATTTTGAGATCCCGGTGGGTTGCACAGACAAACCGGATGTCCGGTTTCTTTAGCTCAGTTCCCCCCACGGGAATATAACCGTTTCCGTCCATGACCCTCAGCAGTTTAACCTGGGTGCCCTTGGAAATTTCCCCCAGCTCGTCTAAAAACAGGGTGCCCCCTGCAGCCATGTCCAGAATCCCTCTCTTGTCAGTGTCTGCACCGCTAAAGGCCCCTTTTTTGTTTCCAAAAAATTCGCTTTCAAAAAGACCTTCGGGTATGGCGCCGCAGTTTATGGGTACAAAGGGTTTGTCTTTTCTGCTGCTGTTCTTGTGAATCGCCTTTGCCACAAGCTCTTTGCCTGTTCCGGACGGTCCATAAACAATCACGCAGTCATCTCCGGCAGCGGCTTTCATGATTAATGTGTATACGGCCTGCATGGCCGGGGAGGACCCGATAATGTCTCCGAACCGGTCCTGGTGACTGAATTTTGATTTTAACTGCCGATTTTCCCGGGCCAGGGCCAGGGCAGTATTTTGCTTTTCAGTAATATCTGAAACCACCCCCTCCATTCCCAGGAGCGCTCCCGATTTTCCATAGACGCCCACTCCTTGCTCTAAAACCCATTTTTCCAGGCCCGCAGCCGTCTGAATCCGGTAAATCTGTTCAAAGTCAGTCTTTTGTTCAAGGGCCCTATCAATCTTTTTTTTTAGGGAATCCCGGTCTTTCGGGATGACCATGAGGTTGTAATGTCTGCCTGTCTGCCGGGTAAAATTTTCGGGCAGATAACCCGTCAGGTGAAGGCAGCCGTCACTGATGAAGTCGGTTCGCCAGCCTTGGTCGAAACGGCAGCGATACACCATTCCCGGCAGGTTGCTGATCAGTGCATCCAATTGCCGGTTTTTTTCATCCAAAGCCCTGCGGATAATTCGGTTTTTTTCCCCCAGGGCCAGGTTCATCTGCCGCAATGAGAGGTGGGTGCTCACCCTGGCAATCACCTCTCTGGCATTGAAGGGGCGGGTGATATAATCCACAGCGCCTGCTTCAAATCCCTTTGTCTTTTGGTCTGGGTCATCCATGGCCGTGATAAAGATAATGGGGATATCCCGGGTCCTAGCCTGGCTTTTCAAGTGCCGGCACACCTCAAACCCATCCATTCCAGGCATCATAATATCCAGAAGAATCAAGTCCGGAAGCTGTTGGGCTGTTCTGTCAATGGCGTTTTGGCCGCTTTTGGCAATGGTCAATCGGTATCTGTTTTTAAGGGTGCTGGCGAGGATGTCAATATTGATCGGACTGTCATCGATGATCATAATCAGGTTGTTAGGCTTATTCATGGGATTGCAGCTTCCAGTAGGGATTGTAATTTTTTAACACTATCCTTTGCCAGGTCATGGTCATGGGAGATAATATGATTTTTTATCTCTGCCATGTTAGGGTGGTCCAAAACAGATTCCAGTGCTTCCATCAATGCTTCCAATTCCCCAAGTTCCGGAAGGGCCAGCGCTTTTTCCAATTGGATCAGCAGGGATTTGGCCTTTGGCTGGTCTGCCAGAATCAGGCGCGAAACTGTTTTTTCTGATTTTTGCTGTTTGCCCAGGGTTTGAATGGATGCCAATACAACAGCAATACTGTTTTTAAGGTGGTTCAGTCCTGCTTTTCTTGGGGAGGGGAGACATCTCTCTTGTCTGCACACCTGTTCAAGTTCCAGAGCCAACCCGTAAAGTTTTGTCGCGCCGATTCCGCCGGCACTCCCCTTGAGGCTGTGTACAAGGGCTACCACCGTTTCTCGGTCCTGGTTTTGCCATCCGGTTTCAATTTTAGAAATGGTCTGCTCATGATTTTTAGAAAAAGTTTGCAAAATATCCATGAACACATCCATTGAAACCCCAAGTGCATTGATGGCGGTTTCAATCTCAATACCGGGCATATCCCCGACAGTTTTTTTTGTGGAGACGTTTTGGGCTGTTTTCACACTTCCCGGCAAAATTAAATTTTCTATCCTATTCGTTTTGTGGATGAGGGCAATCAGGGTATTAAATAATTTTTCCCGGCTGACGGGTTTTGAAATATATCCACTCATGCCGGCTGCCAGGCATTTGGCTCTATCTTCCTTCAGGGTATGGGCCGTCATTGCAATGATGGGCAATCGGGCCTGGCTTTTTTGTTTGCGGATGGCCCGGGTGGCCTCCAAACCGTCCATTTCCGGCATTTGGATGTCCATGAGAACCGCATCAAATTTATGGCTTTCGATTGCGGACACAGCCCTTGTGCCCGTGTTCACAAGCATGGTTTCGATGCCGGCAAGTTCCAGGACAGCCAGGGTGATCTCCTGGTTGGTGGGGGTATCTTCTGCCACAAGGACCCGTCGCCCTTTAAGCAGTTTGCGGTATGTTTCAATGCTGTGGAGGTTTCCGGGCAATGTTGCCAGAGAGGCCTGGTCAGTTGCCGAAGCGGGGCAAAGCCCCAGGGGAATTGTGAATAGAAATTTACTTCCCTTTTGGGGGTAGCTTTCCACTGTAATGGTGCCCCCCATCATTTCCACAAGCTGGCCGCAGATGCTCAGTCCCAGACCGCTGCCCCCGTATTTCCGGGTGGTGGATGCATCAATTTGGGAAAAGGGGGTGAACAATAGATTCTGATGTTCAGAAGCAATGCCGATACCGGTATCTGCAACCAGAAAGGATATTTGGACCGGATCATTTGCATTGCTGCCCAGGGTTTCTACCCTGAGGGTTATTTGTCCTCCCTGGTCCGTGAACTTGATGGCATTGCCGATGAGATTGGTGAGGATTTGCTGGAGCCTGAAGGAATCTCCCATGAGATGGAGAGGGATGTTGGTTTTTATCTCCTTTACAAACCGAATCTGCTTTTCATTCATTTTGGGCTTGAATAAGTCTGTGACCCTGGCAATTACCTGATCCAGCAGGAAGGGGTGGATTTCCATTTCCAGTTTGCCGGCTTCAATTTTGGAAAAATCAAGAATATCGTCAATCACACCCAAAAGGGCATGGCCCGAGGTGTGGATCAGGTTGATGTACCGGGCAACTTTTTTGGGAAGGGATTCATTCATCACCAGTTCCGATGCGGAAATTACCCCGTTTAAAGGGGTGCGGATTTCATGGCTCATATTGGCAAGAAAACTCGATTTGGCAAGGGTTGCGGCATCGGCTGTCTCCTTGGCCTTGTTCATTTCCTCATTGGTGTTTTGTAATTCAGCTGTTCGTTCCTCAACCCGCTTTTCCAATTCGTGGTAGGCGGTTTTTAATTCTTTCTGGGCCTTTACCCTGGCTGTAATATTCCGGATGGATCCGATGATCTTTATGGCCTTCCCACTGGAATCTAAGATCAGCATGGCATTCATTGAGCAGTTGAGCATCTCTTTGTCCGGCTGGGCCAGCAGGGCCTCATAATCTTCCAGCCGTTCGTCCTGAATCACTTTATCCAGCATTTTGTGAAAATCTTCGGGATTTACAAAGAGTCGGGATAAAGAGGTATGTAAGATTGTTGCCCTGGCGTATCCAATCACCTTTTCAATGGAGGGACTGATTTCAAGAACCTGGCCCCTGGGCATGATTTCATAATATACATCCTGGATATTTCCAAAGATACTTCGGTATTTTTCTTCGCTTTCCCTCAGGGCCAGCTCTATTCTGGTCCGCTGGATCAGCTCCTGGTTCAGGGTTTCCGTGCGCTGGGTAACCTGTCTTCGCAGAGAGCGGTTCCAGATAATGATGCCGATGAGAACCAATAGTCCCAGGACTACCCCGGGAAATACAATCCGGGTGAAGTATTTAAGGTCCATGGGCGGACGGAGTTCAAGGCTGATCCATTTCCGGAGAATCGCTTTTTTTCGGACTTCCGGGGTCTGTTCAAGCACTCGGTTAAAGATGTTTTTTAAATGGGGAATATCTTTGCTCACGGCAAAGGAAATATTCAGGACCGATACGGTATCACCTGAAATTTTCAGGTTTGAAATTCCCAGCTGTTCTATGTGGTGGGAGGCGGTGGCCATATATCCCACCATGGCATCTGCCATGCCAAAGGAAACTTTCTTTAAAGCGGTTTGAATATTGGGAACCGAGGTGATCTTCAGCTCTGGGTAGGAATTTTCAAGGATGTCTTTCCAAATATAGTTGTGGACCACGGCCACCTGCATTCCCTTGAGTTTTTCAAGGGACATGGGTTCTGTAACATTCTTCCGGACAATGATGACACCGGACAGCCAGGCATAGGGCTGGGTGAAATTTAAGAATCGTTTGCGCTGTTCCGAGGGGACTGCCGCACCCAACATGTGGATTTTCCCTGTTTTGACCCTTTCGATACTTTCTTCCCAGGAGTGCTTGTGATCAATTTTAAATGCGAGTCCGGTGCTTTTTTCCACAAGCGCTAAAAAATCGGCTGTCACACCGATATAGTTGTCGTCCTTGTCAAGGTCTTCAATGGGTGCAAAATCAGGGTCAACACCAACAGAAATGACAGGATTTTTTTTGACCCACTTGATTTCTTCTTTGGAAAAACTGATTTTTTCCGAAGTGTTCTCCGGCAGGGTCTGGTTTTTTGTTGTCATAACATAGACCAGTGCCAGAACTCCCAGAATCAGGGCAATGATAAAACGGTGCCTTAAAATAAAAATATTCACCCTCTGATTTTATACCAGAACATTTTGCTTTTCAAGGCTGGATTCTCCTAAAGTAACATCCAGGGTCTGTTAAATTTACAGACCCTGGATGTTACTTGCCTTAACTTTTTGTATCCTAATCCTGATATTTAAACGAGACGCGGATATTGGTTCTAAACTGGGTTGGTTTCCCATTTTCAATTTTAATATCAAGCTTGGTTACCTCTGCGATTCGTAAATCTCTTAAAGAGCTTGATGCTCTTTTGATCGCACTGGTAGCTGCATCTTCCCATGATGATGCGCTTGAACCAACCAGATCAATAATTTTGTAGGTGCTGTCATTCATGATTATCCTCCTTAAAAAAATGGATTAAAAAAATGTAAGTGTGACAGGTGGCTGAACAGAAATTGAAAATCAAAAAAGAAATGAGTCTGGAATAAGGGATTATATTCCATCTTCAAAAGAATGTACAATAATTTTTAGAAAACTTGATGGGGGTGTTGTGGGGTTTATTCTATCGGTGAAATCCCTTGGATGTAAGATCGGACGCAAAGACCTAATGCAAAGACCTAATGCAAAGATCGGATGACAGCCCCAATCCACCATCAAAAAAAATAAAAAACCCCGTTGTGCTTGATGGATCAAGCAGATAGAATATTTGTGCAACCAAAAAACTATCATCAACGAGGT
>JADGEQ010000058.1 GCA_016744295.1 Desulfobacteraceae bacterium
GCCGGCACTTTCCATCATCATGGACACCAGGTTTTTGCCGATGTCATGGAGGTCGCCCTTGACCGTACCGATAAGAACAGAGGCACCGGTTGCGGACTCACCTTCTCCCAAAAGGGGTTTCAGGACGGCTACGCAGTCTCCCATGGCCCTGGCAGCCATGAGAACTTCAGGGATAAACATGTCACCGTTTTCCATTTTTTCGCCCACAATGTCCATGCCGGCAATCAACCCCTTGTTGAGAATATCACTGGCCGGGGTGCCTTCTGTGATGGCAGCATTTACCAGTTGTGTTACTTGGGCGGTGTCACATGCGACAAGGGCATCTATCATCGAATTGAAATCAGTCATCTTCTTTCTCCTTTATGAGTTTTTGCGTTTTTCAACATAATTGGTGAGTTGTTTTTCTATTTCAGGGTCAATTTCCGGTTTTTCATAGGCAGCCAGCCGTTGGGCAACCTTGTCTTCGGCCAATTGATCCACCCGTTTTTTACCGCCCTTGGCCCAGGCATCGGGGTTTTTCCGGCTCATTAAAGTGGGCATGAAAAATTCAGTCCGGCATAGCTGGAAGGTTTTGGGATGGGTCAGGTATTGGCCACCGATACCGACTTCCTTGATGACGTCAATATCAATGGACTCATCGGTGAGGGCCAGCGGGCGTATCATGCTCCGTACCATTCCGCAGACCTCCTCGTCAATGAGAAATTTTTCAAAACTCATGGCAATATAGGAACCCAGGATGCCGCAGGAGTGCAAGATGAAATTGATTCCGCCTCTGGCTGCGGTTGAAAGGGCCAGAGCAGATTCTGCACCGGCCTGGGCATCGGGGAAGAGTGAATCGGTCAACCCGCCGCCGGATCTGGCCGGCAGGTTGTAGAACCTTGCCATTTGGGCAACCAGATGAATGTTTTTGGACAGCTCGGGTGCGCCAATGGAAAGCGCCCCTGTTTTCATGTCCATGGCCGAGGAGGTGGACCCGTAGATCACCGGTGCTCCCGGTCTTACCAATTGGGCCAGGGTGATACCGGCCAGGATTTCTGCATTCTGGAGGGCCAAAACACCGTCCAGGGTCACGGGGCCGGAGCCGCCGGCCATGACCAGGGAGGCAACCACACAGGCCTGGTTGTGACGGGCAAGCTCAATGAGAGCCCCAATCATTTCATCGGAAAATTGTAAGGGAGACAGGGAGTTGATCAGGGAGACCGATACGGTCTTGTCCATGATGTTTTCCTTACCGCCCCAGAGAATACCGGCCATTTCAATGCCGTCAATGGCACCCTGGCGGGAAACCGGGCTTCCCATGAAGGGTTTGTCGCACAGCAGCATATTGGACAGGTTCAGATCCAGGTGAACGGTGTCGTGGGGCATATCAGCCGGTTCCACCATCATCCAGCCGTTCATGTCAATATAAGGAGATGTTTGGATCAGTTTGCAGAAATTGTCATAATCCTCCATGGTGGCCTGGCGTTGTTCTCCCAGGGCATCCATGACAAAGGGAGCACCGTATCCGGGTAGGAAAACAAAATCATCTTCTCCGATTTCAACGCTTTTTGAAGGGTTTCTGGCATGGACAGTGAATCGCCTGGGGGCTGTTTTTAAGGCTTTCTGAATATCGGATTCCTCAAAGAATACAATACTGCCTTCCACCCTATGCCCGTTTGCCTTAAAGATTTCAAGGGCCTCTTGATCATTAAAGGAAACCCCGGTGGTCTTTAAAAGATCCATGGAGGCGCCATGGATCTTTTCCATATTCTGGGTACTCAGTTCCTGCATTCGGTCGTACATTGTCTTTTCTCCTTTAAGAGGGATGACCCTCTTTTTGAATGGATACTGCCCGGTCAGGCTTTGGCCGGAATATTTAGTCCTTGTTTTCTCGTTTGTATTGGTTCAATCCCCTGAAGGTGCCGTAAAGTACAAGCAGCAGCAGGAACATCAAGGGGAATGCCGTTGCAATGGAGGCGGTCTGTATGGCTTTGAGGCTGCCGCTTCCTGCCAGAACGGCTGCCACGGCCCCCAGGGCAATGCCCCAGAATGCCCTAAGGTTTCGCCCTGGGTTTTCATGTCCAGAGACGAACATGGCAAGGGCGATGGCTGCGGAATTGGCAGAGGTCAAAAAGAAGGTGCCGATGAGAAAGATCAGAGCAACGGCTAAGATTCCGGTCATGGGCAGGTTCTGGGCAATGGCAAAAATGGCGCTTTCCATACCGTGTTCCTTCATGACAGCGGATACGTTAAAATGGATGCCGGCCCCGCCAATTACCCCATACCAGAGGAAATTTCCCAGGGTGGGGAGGATCAGGGTGGCAGCAACGGTTTCCCGGATGGTCCTCCCCTTGGAAATCCTTGCGATGAAAACCGCCACAAAGGGAGCCCAGCTCATCCACCATGCCCAGTAGAAGACGGTCCAGCTTCCAATCCAATTGCCTTCATAGCCCGGAGCGGTAAAAAGGCTCATGGGAATAAAATGGAGCAGATACTGACCAATGGCATTGGTGGTCAAATTGATTAGAAAAATAGTGGGGCCGAATACCAGGATGAAAAACCAGACCACCACAAACACCCACATATTGATGTCCCCGATCAGTTTTACCCCTTTTTGCAGACCCGTGTAAACGGAAATGGTGAAAATGGCGGTGAGAATACCAATGATGATATAGGTGCTGGAGGGGCCAAGCTGCATCCCGTAATAGTATTTGAGACCTGCAGACAGCTGGAGGGCCACAAAACCCGTGGTAGTGGCAAGACCTCCCAGGGTGGCAAACACGGCAAAAATATCCAGAACTTTTCCCCAGAAACCGTGGATTCGGTCACCGATGATATAGTAAAAGGCCGAGGAAAATTTTAAGGGAAGATTTTGGGTGAAGCAGGCATGTCCGATGGCAATGGTCAGCATGGCATAGATGGACCAGGCGCTCAAGCCCCAGTGAAAAAAAGAATAGGTCATGGCGTTGGCGCCAGCCACAGGTGTGCTGGGTTCACCGCCAAAATAGGGGGGCACGCTCGTATAATGGTAGGCGGGCTCAGCAGGCCCCCAGAAGACAATGCCTGCGGCAATGGCAGATCCAAAGAGCATGGCAAACCAGGAAAAGTTGGAAAATTCAGGTTTGTCACCGGGAAGTCCCAGTTTCATATTGCCGTATTTGTTACCCATGAGCACAAAACAGCCCATGACCAGCATAAAAACAGTCAAAAGATAGAGCCAGGCCCACTGGGTGGTGGTCCAGCTGAAAACCGCATTGATGACCGTGGTCATGTTTTCTGGAAAAAAAACAGACCAGAGAACAAAAAGAACGGTTACAGAGGCAGATACCCAGAAAACAAAGGGATCAAAAGGTCTTGTTGAATCAATATTTTGTGCCACAAGGATACTCCTGTTTATATTTTTTTGTTTTCCATCCCCTTATTCCCGTTGAAAAGTGTGGAAATATTTTTATGGTAATAGCAGAATGTATACCAAGGCAGACTGTTTTTAATATTTTTTGAGTATTTTGTCTTAACTGTTTAATATATTTACGAAAATATTATTTAAATTTTAAGTAGCTCCCAGGAGGTGCAACAATAACTGAAAAAAAATTTTCAGTTATTGCTGCAGGATAGAAAAAAAATTTTCACCTGAAAAAAATTTTAAAGATTCAAGGGTTTAGCTTTATGGATTTTAACTTTTTAGAGGCCGGGGAATAAAATCCACACGAAATATTTTGTATTTTTTTATTTTATAATGGAGAAGCTGCCGTGAAATTCCCAGGCTTTTGGCGGCCTGGCTCACATTGCCCCGGTACGCTGTAAGGGCTTTTTCAACCGCTTTTTTTTCCTGGTCTGCCTGGATTTTGGCAAGGCCCTCCCGGGGGGGCAGATCGGTGGGGGGCGTTTTGGGTTTTAGCCCTGCATTAAAATCCAAGGGTTCCAATTCTATTTTTTTAATGGAATCCAACCCCGGAGTAAAGTGTTCAATTCCCAGGATCTCTTCCTGGCCTGCCATATTCATGGCCCCCTCGATGAGATGCTCCAGCTCCCGGATATTACCGGGCCACTGATAGGCGATGAATAATTCAAGAACCTCCTGGGAAATCTGTGTTATGTGGGTTCCCAGCCGGTCATTGATTTTTTTGATAAAATGGGTGACCAGCTCTTCCAGATTATCTCGTCTTTCCCTCAGGGAGGGCAGTTTGACAATGACCACGCCCAACCGGTAAAAAAGATCTGTCCTCAGTTGTTCTTCCCGGATGGCAACCCTGGGATCCCGGCTCACCGAGCTGATGATTTTGACATCCACGGGGGTTTCCCTGACAGAGCCCACCCTGCGGACCTGTTTTTCCTGGAGAACTCTCAATAGTTTTGCCTGGAGTTCCTTTGGCATGGCCAGAAGTTCATCCAGAAAAAGGGTGCCGCCATGGGCACTTTCAAAGAGACCCGGCTTGTCCAAAGCGCCGGTAAATGCCCCCCGGGTGGTGCCGAAGAGCATACCCTCCAAAAGATCATGGGGAATGGCCGCACAATTTACGGCTACATATTTTTCCCGGCGTCTGGGGCTGTGGTTATGGATGGACTGGGCAAAGAGTTCCTTGCCGGTTCCGGTTTCTCCCTGGATCATGATGGGGGAGGAGGAGGCCGCCGCCTTTTGAGCCATCTCCTTTACCCGCATGAAATCAGCCCCTGTACCGATCAGGTCGGCAAAGGTGTACTGGGTGCTGTTGCCCAGATCTGATCGAAATTCGTTGCCAGAGGTTATGGGGGTTGATTTTTGAAACAGTTCATAGTCTTTGACAAAACAGATCACCCCGTTGATGGTTTCTTTGGTGAACAGGGGATAGGAACTGGTGATGGTGTTGGCCACCTTGCCGGAACAGGTTCTATAAAGAAAAGCCTGGTTTTTGACAGGGGAATGCTGGTGAATGACCTGCATGATCAGACTGGTGTGGTTGTTGAGTTCATAAATATCGGTCACCTTGAGCCCAATCACATTCTTGGGGTCCAACCCGTCAATTTTGGACTGGGCTGTGTTATAAAAAAGGATTGTTCCGTTGATGTCTGTAATAATCACACCGTCATCCAACCGGTTCAGCACCGATAAAAAATCGATATTTTCCATGTCCAACAGGTCTAAGGGATCATGATTGGGCAAGGGCATGGATGACTTCCTTAAAAATTGTTTGTTAAACCGCCAGAAAGTTGATCTGTAACCATAGCATATCCCCGGCCGATATCAAATACCTGGCCCGCTATAATAATTTGGGTTCAGGATCCATGACAAAATTGAATTAAACCCAAAAGTATGGTAAATCTAATGAAAAAATAGCCCTTCTGTTAACCTATAGATTTTATGGGGTTTCAGACGCACTAAACAACATGCCGGAGATAATGAAAGTATAAAAATGGCTGATTCAAGAAAAAAAAACCCGGGGAAATTTTTACTGGATCTGGATCGGGCAGATTATCTGTCTATTTTTGATGAGTTTAGTGATGGGGTGCTGGTTGCAAATGCCAAAGGGGTGATCATCTATTACAACCAGTCCATGTCGCGCATTGATGAACTAAATTCCGATGATGTTATCTCTCGAAAAATTACAGATGTTTATGAACTTGATGATACCAGCAGTATTATCATGCAGTGTCTGGCCACACAAAAACCCATCATTGACAAACCTATTTATTATCGCACAAAAATGGGCAAAATTGCCAATACCATCCACAATGTGATGCCCATTTTTAACAAAAACAAGATGGTCGGAACCATCTGTTTTGTCAGGGATTATCATTCCCTGGCAGGCACCATTGCATCCATGCAGCTGCCGGGCAAAGACCAGCAGTTTGACGGTGATTCCATGACATTTGAAAGAATTATCGGGGAAAACCCGGCTTTTGTGGATGCCATTAATTCCTCGAGAATGGCGGCAAACACCCCCTCGCCTGTGATGCTTTTTGGTGAGACCGGTACGGGCAAAGAGCTGTTTGCAAGGTCTATCCACAACCACAGCTCCCGAAGTACCAAAAGATACACGCCGGTAAATTGTGCCGCTATTCCTGAAAATCTTTTGGAAGGGATTCTGTTCGGTACATCCAAGGGGGCTTTTACCGGTTCTGTGAACAAGGCGGGATTGTTTGAAAGAACCAATAAGGGCACGATCTTTCTTGATGAGGTCAACTCCATGCCCATTGGGCTTCAGAGTAAAATTTTACGAAGCATCCAGGAAAGCAAGGTTAGAAGAGTCGGCGCCCTCAAAGAGATTGAAACCGACTTAAAAATTATCAGCTCTGTGAACAAGGATCCCCATGTCACCATAGCAGACGGCACATTGAGGTCCGATCTTTTTTACCGGTTGGGCGTTGTCTTTATCCATATTGTGCCCCTGAGAGAACGAATGGGGGATCTTGATCTGCTGGTGACCCATTTTATAGAAAAGCATAACGCGGCTTTGGGTAAAGGGGTTGAAAAAATTTCCGATGAAGTGATGTCGCTATTCAAAGCCTATGACTGGCCGGGCAATGTCAGGGAGCTTGAACATGTGATTGAGGGGGCAATGAATATTGTGGACACCGACCCTATGATCCAGATTCAGCATTTGCAGACCCATTTTTCAAACTGGTCCGCAAATACCAAACCGGAAAAATTACCAGGACCGGAAAGGCGTCGGGGTTATATAGAAACAGAAAATCACCACACTAATTTGATGAAAGAACAATCAACCCATGAAAAAAATATTATTAAAAATAAGCTGGTTGAGAACAAGGGAAATATCTCCAAAACTGCCAGATCCCTCGGAATTTCCCGGCAGCTCCTCTATTATAAAATCAAGAAATACACCATCAGCCGGGAGATAACCCACCCGGTTTAGGGGGGAGATACTTCTGTTTGTCCTACCCTGCCCATACGCGGTTGGGGGATGTGATTTTTTTGGATGAACCGGTAATCATCTGATTTGACCGGGGATGATATAGATATTGCTTGACATTCCCATTAAATTCAAATTTGATAACCGGTATGGATCATAAGGATATCTTGGGACTCAACCTGATAGTTATGAGCACAATAGGGCAACTGCCATGCGAAATCTTTTTCTAGGCCTTTTTTTTGCGATTCCGATTATCGCGGTTCTCCTTTTCATCAATTCTGCTTTTTTAAATGGAAATCCAGGATTTAAGATAGACAAAACCCAAAAAGGCCTTTTAATTTCAAAGATTACAAAATCAATCAATTTGGTTGAATTAAATGATATCATCATTTCAGCCCATGGTCTGTCACATCATGAAATTCTTGGGTTTTCTTTAAATCATGCGTCTGTGAAAAAACCAGGCACAATGACGGTACTCAGGAATTCAAAAAAAGTTGATCTTTTGATAAAAACCATTCCCCACACGATGATCTCCTTGTTTGATATGATCTGGCCCAGACTGATGCTCATTATGGTATTTTTGACACTGGGTTCAATCGTTCTTTACCGGGCACCTCCCAGCGTCCAGGTGACGCTTTTTTTTCTTATGTTGTGTAGCCTTTCAACTTCATTGGCCGCTACGATTCCCTCCTCAATTGCGTTTTTATCCCCCCTGACATTTTCGTCGGCTTTCATACTGAATGCGGTTTCCAACTGGGTATCATTTGGTCTCTGGCTTCACTTTGCACTCCGGTTCCCGGATTCAAGGGATCTGATCGGTCACAGGTGGTGGATACCCCTTTGCATCTATCTGCTGCCGGTTGTTACGACCATTGGCGGATCTTTATATGCCGCCGGCCTGACAATGGAATTCTGGGGCTGGGTCCAGCGGTTGAGAAATCTCTATCTGCCATTGATTATTCTGGGTGTCTTTGTCAAGCATGCATTTGATTACAAACGAATACCATTGCAACAGGAAAAAAATCAGGTAAAACTTCCCCTCATTGCCTATTGGTTGACGTTTACACCCTACCTGTTCTTTTATCTTCTGCCCAATATTTTGCTGGATACCCCTTTTATTTCATTCCGAATGGCCGTGTTTGCTTTTTTTGTTCTCCCCATGGCATATCTTGCAGGAATTCTTCGGTACAGACTCTTTAACGTGGATCAGATTATCAGCCGGACTCTGGCCTATTTTGCCATTATTATCGGTCTTTCAATTGTTTATTCCCTGTTTTTTGTGGGCCTTAAAAACTGGTTTTTTAATGAACAGGTGCTGTCAATGGAGCTGTTTCTCATCTTTTTGATCCTTTTGAATATTGCTTTTCATCCTATGCTTCTGCGGCTGGATCTCCTGATTAAAAAATTATTTTTCAAACATCAGTCCATTTCTGCAAAAAGCATGCATCAATTCAGTAACAGGATATCTGCGACCCTTCATCTTCCCGATCTGGTCCGCACAATACTGGACGAACTTCCCCTGGCAATTA
Organism: Desulfobacteraceae bacterium; assembly: GCA_016744295.1. GTDB lineage: Bacteria > Desulfobacterota > Desulfobacteria > Desulfobacterales > Desulfobacteraceae > NBML01. The sequence goes on from JADGEQ010000058.1 coordinate 8,357, forward strand.
ATGTCCGATCCACTGCCATCATGACCCTGGAAAAAAAAAGATCCCGACTTTTCCCCGAACACCTGCGTTTTGGCAACGCTCCCTGGCCAAAAAGCAGGCTTGTTAAATTATTTGAGGATGAATCCGTTGAATATTTTTCCACCTACCAGCTAATTCATGATGTTGAACTTGAAAATGAACTGAAAGAAATCCAAACAACTGGGTTTTCTCTTATTTTACCTTTGAGAGGCTCACACTCCCTTTCTGCGCTCTTATTTATAGGTCCGAAAAAAAGTGGCGACTTTTTCCATGAACAAGAAATCCATCTGCTGGCCAGTTTTGCCAATCAGATGGCCATTGCCCTGGAAAATGCCATTCACCATGAATCCTTAATTGAAAGCAAAAAACAACTTGAAAAGATGTTTGATCAAAAGGTTCAATCGGAAAAAATGGCAGCCATTGGCGAAATGACCTCCATTCTGGCCCACGAATTGAAAAATCCTTTGGGAATTATCCACAGTTCGGCCCAGTATCTTTCAGAAGGGAAACAGTCTAAAACAGTGACACAGGAAATGCTTCATTATATTAAGAATGAAGTGGAACATTTGAATCTGTCCATCAACAGCATATTAAAACTTGCACGACAAAAAACCCCTGAATTTGAGCGAATCGACCTTATCCCTGGGATTCAGCAATTGATGGCGCAATGGCAGCGTTCAAATGACCACAGGGCTGATGTTAAAATTGATTTAGCGATCCTAGGGTCATTGCCTCCTATTTATGCCGATTTCAGACAGATCAGCCAGGTACTCCTTAATCTGGTCCGGAACAGCGAAGAAATGATGGATAAAGGCGGTGACATCAGGGTTGAAATCAAACGCGACAATGCCTTTGTCCAAATCCAGGTAATGGATAATGGTCCGGGCATTCCTGACGCCAGCCTTGACAAGGTATTTCAGAATTTTTTTACCACTAAAAAACAGGGTTTAGGCCTGGGTCTTGCTGTCTGCAGGCAAATCGTTCATGCCCACAATGGGAACATATCATTGAAAAACAGGCCCCAGAACGGCCAAAGTGGCACCATCGCTTGTATTAAATTACCAATAAAACCCCTAACGACCATTGACAGGCAAGATCTAGAGGGAGCGATCATTCCTGCATAATGATTGGAAACAATTTATGAAACCCAAAATTCTTATTGTGGAAGATGAAAAAAGACTGCTCAGAATTATTAAACTGGTTCTTGAAGACAATGGATATCAGGTCAAAACAGCCGAAGACGGCCAACAGGGGATAGATGTCTGGCGTCAATGGCGGCCGGAAGTTGTTTTGTCCGATTTAAAAATGAAACCCCTTGGCGGCATGGCCCTTCTCAAATTCGGCAGGCTTAACTTTCCGGATATCCCCTTGATTCTCCTCACCGCCTTCGGATCCATAGAAATGGCTGTAACTGCCATGAAAACAGGTGCCTTTGATTTCCTTTCCAAGCCCGTTGATCACAATTTGCTGCTGGAAACCATTGAACAGGCCCTTGCCGTAAATGGTAAAGAGCCCCAATTATTGGACAACTTGATCGGTTCTTCAGCCAAGATGGAACAGGTACGAAATGATATCCGTTTATTCGCATCAACAGACAGCTCGGTTCTGATTACAGGTGAATCGGGAACAGGTAAGGAAATAGCTGCCAGGGCCATTTTTCAGGCATCAAACAGAAAAAATGGCCCCTTTGTAAAGGTTAATTGTGCGGCCATTCCCAGAGACCTGATTGAAAGCGAATTGTTCGGGCATAAAAAAGGCGCCTTTACAGGCGCCTTACAGGACCGAAAAGGCGCATTTATTCAGGCAGATAAAGGGGTTTTGTTTCTAGATGAAATCGGTGACCTTCCCATTGAACTTCAACCCAAATTATTACATGCGGTGGAAGAAAAAACCATCACGCCCATAGGTGAAAGCTGTGCAGTACCTGTTTCAATTAAAATTTTGTCCGCTACAAATCTGGACCTTGAAACCATGGTCAACAATGCCAAATTCAGGGCAGATCTTTTTTACCGGTTGAATACAGTATGTCTGAAAATGCCGGCCCTAAGGGATAAACCAGCAGATATCGGTCAATTGGCCCTGTTTTTTGTAAAAAAATTCTGCCGAAAATTTGACAAACCCATTCTTAAAATTGCAGACAACACCATGGAAACATTGGAAACCTATCCCTGGCCCGGCAATATCCGGGAACTTAAAAACATAATCGAACGGGCAGCGATCACCTGTGAGCAAGAGACGATCACCCGGGATAGCTTGCCTGAAACCATCACAAAAAAGAAGTCGTATCCGCCATTGGAACACACCCAGGACCAGGTGTTTGATATGGCTGTACAGGAGCAAAACCTCCTGATGTCAGCATTGGAACAATGTCGCTGGAACCAGTCAAATACGGCAGAAAAGCTGGGGATTACCCGAAGCGCCCTTCGATACCGGCTTAAAAAATATGGAATTCAAAAATAGGGTTCTCATCCATTAGGTAAATCTGATGCCAAAGGTTTGCTGCTCCCTGCTGCTCCAGGCAACCCGTCCCTTAATTTCAAGGGGGATGTCTGTATGGGCAAATCTGCTCTTTGTTTCGGGCGCCAACATCAAGGTCACCCTGCTGCCCTTTTTGGGAATATGATGGGGTCTGGCATAGACACAGACGCCACAAATCCCCACATTCTTGGTGCAGCCAAAAAAATAATCAGACATGGCCTCTTTTTTGTCTCTTAAAAAGAAAGTGACCGGCATTTTTAGCGGTCGCCGGGTTTCCCTTCGATTCTCATTGTTTTGAATGGGCATAATTTTCTCTTGATGTCTGCATCATGGTGCAGGCACCCGGTATCTTTATAAAATTATTATTGGTTGCGCCTTCGCGAAATACCCGACAAGCCCAACAATCCGAGGCCGAACAGGATCATTGTTGTGGGTTCCGGAGTCGGGGAAGGTTGCCCCGGGACAGCCTCGCCAAAGGCCTGGAACTCCCCTATGGAAAACATTTGATCTGAAACAGTGTGATCAGCCCAGATTCTCAAGTATTGTGCGGTTACACTGGTGAACTCAATTTGAGACTCATAGAAAGCGGGTACATCAGAAGAATCAGTTGAGAAGGTGTCCATCCCAAAAGTCACATTACCATCACCCTCATTTATCGTAAAAAGGTTTGCCCAGCTACTTCCATTTGATGAATAGTCAACATAATATTTATCATTATTATCCACTGATAAAATGATATCTTTAACCTCAAATAGCCCCCCCATATCAAAGGTAAAAAATTCCTGATCTATCGTTTGCCCTGATGCAGCACCATAGAAATACGTCGAGTTATCACGCCATTGAGATCTCTCCACTGGAAAATAATTGTCTGTTAATGCGGTGTGAACCCCCGAAACCTTTGAATTGGTATTACCCTGAATTGTCAATTGATAATATGTGCCTGTTCCTGAAACACTTGAAAAATTAATCTTATCAAGCCTGTCAAACGAACTTGCATTTGCACTTGCACCCAACAAAAAGAATGCACAAATCCCCATCATTAATTTTTTCATCGTTAACATCTTCCTTTTAGTAAAATTTTAAGATCTTCCTACCGGTGATTATGTCCCCTTTCCCCCTTTAACCAATGACCCAGTGAATAAAAATTATTCATTCATGTTCTGTAGAGAGCAAAACATGTACCAGGGGACTATCTTAAATGAAGAGGCCCTGCTATCCGTTAATTGGAAAAAGTGGATAGATAGAACAAGAATGAAAATAATTAGACTGGTTGTTATCGTACAGCCAAAATGGCTGTTATCAACCGTGGGGAAGTAAAATTTCTTTTCCCCATATTTCTGATGTGTTTCTTCACCTGCCCATGTAAAATGTCAATTTTGAATAATTTTTTTTACAAAATTTAAAAGTGACTGGAAACCCAATAAGCGAATACATGAGATTCAAAAAATTGCGTTTGTGAGACCCTTATTATGATTATAGGGTGTCTGAGGTGTTTACGATCCCCATAATTCCTTGAAGTATAAGCCATTTCATCAAATTAATTTTTTGTTCATTCATTGGCATGTGGTTTGCAATCTAACTTGACAGGGTATGAAGCATCAAGATTGTCCTATTCCAATGAATGAATTCCATGCCCGATAAAGGAGACGAGTAAAAATGAAATTAGCGGTCACATCCCAGGGAGACAGGCTTGATTCACAGCTTGATCCAAGATTTGGAAGAGCGGTTTATATTCTCATTGTGGACACAAAAACCCTTGAATATGAAGTTCTTGATAATAAAAAAAATAAAAATTCCTTTAAGGGCTCCGGTATCCAAGCGGCAGCCATGGTAAGCACCCATGGGGCCGAGGTAGTGCTGACAGGATTTTGTGGTTCAAAGGCATTTGAAACCCTTGAGGCTTCCGGTGTCAAGGTTGTCAATGATCAATCAGGCCGGATTATTAATGTTGTACAAAAGTTTAAACAGGGCAATGTTGTTTTTGCCACTAGGGCTAACAAAGAAAGGTATTGGTAGTCTTTTGTGAAGTTATTTCCGCTAGGGACCGCAAATGAAAAAAGCAATTTTCTTCAAGTTATTAACGTTGCGGTCCTAAGTCTGACCTGGATGTCGTCATTGTGGGACCCATCCAATTTTGCAAAACTATTAGGTAAGGCACCAGGTTTCCGGCAATGCCATTTTATGCAGGTTTTAAAATTTTCCCCACCCCGTATTAAAATGTATGGACAGACTCGGGATGAAATCCAAAAACAATGGATTTTCCGGCAGAAAGATTGTGATCTCTAAGGTAACTTCGCGGCCAAATGGCTTCAAATTGAAAATTTTGGGTTTGCAGATAAATATTTAAAAAGACACCATTGCCTGTAATTCTTTGGATTTTACCGGTAAAACAATTTTCAAATTTTTCCATCCCAATGGTTTTTAAAGAAATATTTTCAGGCCGTATGGCCATATACGCTGCAGTGCTGGCCGGTGGAAAGGAGGGTGTTATTTCAATGTTATCTTGATTCACTAAAATTTTCCCATTCCGCTTGTGGATGGGATGAATGTTTTTCATTCCCACAAAAAAAGCTGTAAATTTCGAATTGGGTCGTTCGAAAATAGTGGCAATTTCACCCTGCTGCATAATTTCACCCCCCTTGATAATCGCCCCGCTATTGGCAAGATATAATACATCGGAAAAATTATGGGATACCATGATGATGGTGATGTCCAGGTCATCATGAATTTTTTTTAATAAGTGTTTGGCCTCTTCATGAAAAATTGGATCCAATGCAGATAACGGCTCGTCCAGAAGCAGCACACTGGGATTTAAGATCAGGGAGCGTGCAAGGGCGACCCGCTGCTTTTCACCCCCGCTCAAGGTTTGGGGATGGCGTTTGATTATCTTTTCCAGTCCAAGTGTGGAAACCAGTAAATCAAACCGTTTCAAGGCTGTCTGTTTGGAGATCCCATGGTATGAGACACCATAAAATATATTCTGGGTAACCGTTAAATGGGGAAAAAGTGCAAAATTTTGGTAAACAATGGCTATGTTTCGTTTTTCAACGGGAAGACGGGTAATTTCCTGATTCCCCACCCAAAGGTTCCCGCTTGAAAAGGGAAGGAGGCCTGTTATGCCTTCCAGCAGCAAAGACTTTCCCGATCCTGTGGGGCCGATTAATGAGAAAAAATCGTTTTTTTGAACATGGAGATTGATGTTTTTGAGGACAAAACCAGGCACCCTTAAATTGATATTTTTCAGATGAATCATAATCTTATCTGCACTGGGGATGGGTTGAATTTGACAGCATGCGCAGTAAAATAAACAATCCGAATGAAATGATGATCAGCCATACAGCAATGGGTTGTGAGTATTTTAATCCATAGGCGGTGAACCGCTCATAAATCATGACAGGCGCGGTCATGGGATGGTATGCCACGATGACAACTGCCCCGAACTCACTGATCGCCCGGGCCGTGCACATGATGATACCCAATATCATGTGCCGCCAGGTCAAAGGAACCGTAATGCGCAGAAATGTGGAAAATTTTCCCGCACCAAGGGTGCGGGATGCATTTTCAAGTTGTATGGGAACACTTTCGAACCCGGCTTTTACCGTGTTGACATAAAAGGGAAGCCCGACAAAAAGCAGGACACAAATAATACCGGTCCGGGTGCCCATAATTTGAACCCCAACCTCGGACAGGAATCTGCCAATTGGATGATTTTTTCCTGTCAGACTGAGGATGGCAATACCGACGACAGGATGAGGGATCATGATCGGCAGATCTATGATCCCTTCTATTATTTTTTTTCCAATGATCTCCTTTCTGGCCAGCATGTAGGCAAGGGGGGTTCCCATTAAAAAAGAGAGAATGCCCGCGCCAAGGGAAAGACCGATGGATCTTGCAATGGCACCCATCACCTCTTTGTCTGATATCGTTTCCATCAGCATCCCAAAAGACGGTTGGAATGTCATCTGAAGCAGGGGCAGTGTCAGCAGAAGGATCAATGGAAGACTGAGCAAAAAAAACAGACAATTTAAGGGCTCTATTCGCTTCATCTAGGCTAGTTTTTTACTTCCACCAAAGATTTTATGTCAGATGGAAGCGTGTCTGCCATTTTTCGGGACGGCACCCGGCAGGGTACAAAGGGGGGTTGTCCCATCTCTTCTAATGTTTTCAAACCGTGTTCAGGCGAAAGCAGAAAAGCAAGGAAGGCGTTTGCAGCTTCGGGGTTTGGCCCGTCCTTGATCCTGGTAATGCCATAGGTGCATGATTTTCCTTTTTTCACAATCCAGGTGTTGGGTGTTTTTCCGGTAACCTTCACCTGGGCTTGTTTGTAAAAGCTGTCATATTTGTAATTGCCAAGGTTAATATGATCATCAAGGGTTACAAATTTTAAGTTGTGCTGAATCGCAACGGATAAATATTCCCAGGCATAATCCATATGGCCTGTTTTAAGCAGATTGACCAGTTCAACGGATTTAGGCCGGATATTTTTTTGGGGGCGATTATCAATGAGGTTTTGATAAAGACCGTCCCTGTTGTAGAATTTTTCAGCCAGCTGCAGCACCATAATACTTCGGTAGCCGCAGGGATCAAGGTTTGGATCGGAATGGCCCCAGACTACCCCTTTTTTTTGCAGTATCTCATACCAGTTCTTATCATTGATCTTGTCCGCATCTTTGCTTTGATCCGTATAGCAGAGGACAAGCTGATTGGTGGCAAATCGTACATTCCAATTGGCAAACTTTGGAATAAGGTTGTTATCAATGACGGTATAATCTGCCGATGCCATGATGTCGGCAGGCTTGCCAACCTCTGAAATAAGGCGTGCCATTTTGGTGCTGCCCCCTGCTTCTCTTTGCACATCAATTTCAGGGTATTGGGCTTCAAACGCTTTTTCAATTTTTTCAAAAGGGACGGTTAGACTTCCTGCATGGAAAACACTCAATTTGCCCGTCGGTCCTGCTTGGACAGAGGAAACCAGAACAGATGAAACAAAAACAGTTAAAACAAGGACCGATCCCATTATTCCAGTTAAAATAGCGGTCAATGGCCCCATTTTCTTTTTAATCACTTTCATTCTTCCTCCTTTTTCGTCCATTTTGGTGTGTTTTTTCATAAAAAAATAATATCATTTAAAATATAGCAAAAAACATACCAAAGGCTACAAGATCGAGGAGGGCTTGTATTGCACTTTTATTTCAATTGGTTAGATCCGCCTGGAATACTATCGGCTGCAGGTGGAACACAAATCTGCAACCCTTTGGCTTAATTTTGGAGCAGGAATGCGATTATATTAAAAAAAAGTTTGCCAACAACCATTTTTGAATTTTCCCAATATACTGGTATACTGTTGTACGATTATTTTCCAGGAAAACCAGCTGGTCTAATCGGGCAAATTTTCAAGCAGGGGAAAAATCAGCAAACCCGGTTTCCTCTTTGGCTATTCATGCCTCAAAGCCTCAATTGGGTCCATTTGTGCTGCTTTTCGAGCAGGGAATAAACCGAAGACGATACCGACCAATGCAGAAAAGCCAAAGGCCAGAGCAGTGATATCCAACTGGAAGACAAAGGGTACTTCAAGGATTCTGGCACCGGCGGCGGCCGAAGACAACCCCAGTCCGATGCCGCAGATTCCCCCGAAACAAGACAGCACCACCGCCTCGATCAAAAACTGCATGAGCACGTCCCGTTCCATTGCTCCAATGGCCAACCTGGTACCGATTTCCCGGGTTCGCTCGGTGACCGATACCAACATGATGTTCATAATGCCAATGCCCCCCACCAGCAAGCTTACAGCTGCCACAGCACCCAAAAGGGCTGTGAGAACCTTGGTAGTGCCGGTGAGAGTGCTGATGACCTCAGCCATATCCCGAACATAAAAATTATCATCTTCTCCGGCTGAGATTCGACGTCTTTCACGCATCACCTGCTCGATATCGGCTTTGACCGTCTCTGTTGAGACCCCCTCATTGGCTGAAACGTATATGGCGGAAACATCCTGGTTCCCGGCTATTCGTCGTTGAAATGTACGAAGGGGAATAAGGACAATATCATCCTGATCCTGACCGAAACTTGACTGCCCTTTTGACTGGAGCCTCCCGATGATGGTAAAGGAAATTTTACCCAGACGCAAACGCTTCCCAACAGGGTTTTCATTACCTAACAGCGCTTTTGCCGCAGTGGTTCCAATAAAGCAGACAGCCTTACCTGCCTTTAGATCTCCATTGGAAAAAAGACTCCCAGACTCCAGGGACCACTCTTTGACCTTTAAAAATTCATTGTCCACCCCCATCACGCTTGTGGACCAGTTTTCATTTCCGATGATTGCCTGGATAGGTTTACTGGCCGTGGGCGCCACTGCACGCAGGCCGAAAACTTCACGCTCAATTGCCCTGGCATCTTCGATATCAAAAAGTTCTTTGCTGCTGCTGACACCGCCTGATCCGCGGCGATCCTGCCCCGGCTTGACATGAAGCATGTTGGAACCAAGTTTTGCGATATCGGCCGTAACTTTCTCTGTGGCACCGCTTCCTAAGGTTACCATTGTGATGACTGCGGCAACACCGATGACAATCCCAAGAATGGTCAGCACTGACCGTAATACGTTTCTGCGTATTTCCCGCAGTGCCAGAATGATATTTTCCCAAATCATAAATGTTTCCTCGCTTCTTCTGGCACGGGTTCAAGACTTCCGTCCTTGAAATGAATCTGCCTGTGGGCATATTCTGCCATAGCCGATTCATGGGTTACCATGACTACGGTTATGCCGAGCATTTTATTCAAATCGGAAAGCAGGTTCATCACCTCCTGGCTGGTGATCGAGTCAAGATTTCCCGTGGGTTCATCGGCCAGTAAAACCTTGGGCTCACTGACTAGGGCCCGGGCAATGGCAACCCGCTGCTGCTGACCGCCTGATAGTTCACCGGGGGTATGTCCCTCCTTCCCGCCAAGCCCCACCGCAGCCAGAGCCTCCATGGCCATGCTGCGGCGCTGCCGGGTTTTAAGCCCACGGTATACCAGGGGAAGTTCAACATTTTCTACAGCCGTGGTCCGGTTGAGAAGATTGAACCCCTGAAAAACAAATCCCAGATATGTTCGACGAAGCATTGCCCTTTGATCTCTGCTGAGGGAGCCAACATCCATTCCTTTAAACAGGTAAGTGCCGGAAGTTGGCGTGTCCAGACATCCAATAAGGTTCATACAAGTTGATTTGCCGGACCCGCTGGCTCCCATGACGGCAACAAATTCGCCTGTTGCAATCCTAAGGTCTACACCGTTGAGAGCTGTCATTGCCGCACCTCCTGAACCGTAAACTTTGCTTGCCTTGGTCAGCTCGATCAAATTTGTGTGTGATTTCATTTTGTTTAGATTCACGACGATGTGTTTTTTTGGCCGACAACCACCATTGCTCCGGTCTCCAGATTTTTTGCTTCTACGACGGTTCGTGTGCCATCCGTCGGGCCGGTCTTGACATCTTCAGGGTGGATACTTTCGTCGGTAAAAATCCAGACACGTTTTCCGATCATGCCATCCACAGTTGAGGCCTTTCTTTTAGGGTTTCTGGGCGGCCTGGAGGTCAGAGAGCTGATCAACCCATTGGGTTTTCTCCCGGAGCGACCCTGGCCCCGGGGGGAAAATCGAAGTGCTGTGTTGGGAACCATCAAAACATCTTTTAATTGAGTTACAATAATTTCTGCTGTGGCAGTCATGCCGGGGCGCAAGGTGCCGTCAGCATTGTCCACACATAGAACCGCCTTGTAAGTAACGACACCATCGCTGCTTTCTGCTCCATACCGTACCCGGATGATCCGGGCGTGAAATGTCCGGTTCGGGTAGGCATCCACGGTAAAAGTGGCTTTCTGACCGGCAGATACCTGACCAACATCGGCCTCATCCACATAAACATGGAGTTCCATCTGGGTTAAATCCTCGGCCAGGGTGAACAGGACCGGTGCTTGAAAAGAAGCTGCCACGGTCTGGCCAGGCTCCGAACTGCGTATGAGAACAACTCCGTTGATGGGGCTTAGGACGGTTGATTTACGAAGATCCGTTTCTTTGGCATTGAGGCTGGCTTTGGCTTCGGATACCTTTGCCATGGCCACAGCCTGGTCGGCCATGGCTCTGTTTAAGATTGCCTCGGCAGTGTCCAGATCATAAATGGACGGCGTCTTGTTGTGGCTGAGTTCTCTGACCCGCTGCAACCGGGCCAGTTGATTTTTGGCTTCTTTGACCGTGGCCTTGGTATACAGCACCTGGGCGTTGGCGGAAGCCAGACCGGCCTGTTCCTGCCATACCTGTGCTTCGATTTTGTCGGTGTTGAGCCGGGCCAGAACCTGACCCGCCTTTACCTGGTCATTGTCTTCCACCGCCACAGATTGAATTGTTCCGGAAAGCTCGCTACCCACATCCACCTGGTTTGTGGGCTGCAGGTTTCCGGTGGCAGCAACCATAATTGTCATGTCGCCCCGGCTCACCGCCACGGTCTGAAATATTTTTTCAGGTGAACTTTTGTCGGGCCTGGAAGTGACGGCTGCAACTGCAGCAGCTATTCCCATTAAACCCAAGATTGTCATTATTAACCACCTGCGCTTCCTGACCGGTTTATTTTCCAGTTCAGCAAATGCCAGCCGGGGTGTCGGATTTTTATCTGTCAAGTGTATTTCCTTAATCAAAAAGTCGCGGGTAAGCGGGCAGAGAGCCGGCCTTTGGATTCTTTATTTTCAATCAATACCGAAAGATCCCAGCCTCCGCCCAGTGCCTTGTAGAGAATCACCAGATTTGAGGTGACCTGGCCTTCACTCTGGGCCAGGGAATCCTGGAAAATAACCAGAGAGCGTTGGGCTTCAAGCACCTGGCTGAAATCTATCAAACCCGCCTGGTATTGGATTCGAACCAGCTGTTCTGCCTCCCGGGCTGTTGTTGCTGCAATGAACAGTGAATCCCGTCGGTCTTGCTCATTCATGAAAGAGGTAAGAGCATTCTCCACTTCTTCCAAGGCTGTCAGCACAATTGATTCGTATCGATGAAGCGCTTCTTCCTGAAGAGCCGACTGGACCTCTATGTTGCTACGAACCGCACCTGCATCGAATATATGCCAGACAAAGCGTGGGCCAATGCTGAAAACCTGGTTGTCAAAATGGCATAGAGATCCCATGGTGTCAGCCGCCAAACCGAGGGACCCTAAAAGGCTGATCTGCGGATAAAGATCGGCTTTTGCTTCTCCAATACGGGCGGTCTGAGCTGCCAGTTGCCGCTCGGCCTGCCGCAGGTCCGGCCTGCGCCGGAGTGTGTCGGCAGGGATACCCACGGCCACTGATTTGGGCGGGACCGGGATGGCGGCATCCTTGTTCAATATGTTGTGAATTGAACCTGGTGCCTTACCCAGCAGTATTGAAATGCGATTTTGGGCCTTATCCATCCCGGCGTTAAAGGCGGGAAGAGTTGAACGGGTGGTTTCAAGATTGTATAGTGCCTGCTGGACCGCCAATTCATCACCGAGACCTGCCAAATGTCGGTATTGGCTCAAATCGTAGGTTTCCTGTTGAATAGCAAGGTTGTTTTTTGCCGTTACCAGCCTGGCCTGAAAGGTTCGCATCTCCACATAGTTGAGAGCCAGTTCCGCCAGCAGGGAAACACGGACACTTTGGAAGGCTTCCTGTTCGGCTTGAAGATCGGCATCGGCGGCTTCCATTGCACGGCTTACCGAGCCAAACAAATCAAGTTCCCAGGAGGCATCCAAACCCGCAGTATACAGGTTACGACTCGTATCACCCCCGGATGAATCCTGGGTGCCGCTATGGGTGTAACTGCCGGCCACATCAACAACAGGATACTGGCCTGCCCCGGCAGCACCACTAAGGGCCCTGGCCTTTCGAACCCGGGCTGCACCCTGTTTAAGATTAAGGTTGCTGTTGATGGCCTGTTTCATCAGGCCTGAAAGCACAGGGTCCTTCAAAACCTCCCACCAGCATGACAGAACATCATCCTGAACAGCTTTTTGCTGCAGGCCCCGGGTCATGGCGGAGTTCCAGTTTGGCGGCACTGTTGTCTCCGGTTGCACATAATCCGGTCCGACCGCACTGCACCCGTACGCAAACATCATGCAAGACAATAGCGCCAATGTTCTGACAAGCTGTTCCAATTGAATCATCATCCCTGGGCCGGTGACCGTACGCTAATGGTATATGTTTTCATCACCCATCCTGCTGTGCCGTCTTCAAGTTCAACGTATAACCAGTTTGGGCTACTGCCCTTTACGGTGAGGATGGTGCCTTGTGATATTGACCGGACCACACCGTGGTGTTTCCCGGGGCCGGAACGCATGTTCAATAAATGGGCCGTCACCTGGACTCTTTCTCCGGGATCGGGAATTGTGGCAGCTGGTGCCGCCACCTCAACCACTTCATAACCGGCAGGTACTTTCCTGTAATAGATCCCCTCACATAAATAGTAGGGGTTTCCGGAAACCGTGACAAAAATTGCAGCAGCAGTTAAACCTGCAACCACAGCACCGATTGCTGGCCGGACCACGATCCAGTGACGTCCTTTGGCCTGGTAAAAAATCCCGTTGTTATAGTGATAATTGACTTTTCCGACTCTGACCACACGGTGACCGACCGGCAGTACTTTGACCACTTTTCCGTATTGCATAGTGGGGCCAGCTTGCTTCTGCGTATGTTTTCGTTTTGCCCATGCGCTGCCGGGAGGGAAAATTGTGAAAAAGAACATTAAACCCGCTAGTGACCAACTTACCCATTTATATCTAAAACCATATAATCTATTCATTTTATAATCCTGTCTTTTTGTTATGACCGGTTCCGTCTGTTACGTCCTGTCTGCCCACCTTCTTGAGGCCTTTTAGGAATTTTTTCCTCGTAAAGTGTCTTGAATTTTTCAAATTGCTCATTTGTCATAAATGGGCCGACACTGGCTTCGGTCGATTTTTGCAGGTTCTGTAACTCAGCCTTGAGGGCTTTTTGGTTTTCCCGGTTTTTTCCAAGGTCTGCCATGATGTTTTCCCGTTGTTTAAAATCAGTTTCTATTCCCGGTCGAATTTGTGTTTCCTGGTCCTCTGTCAAATGGAGCTGGGTCCTCAAAAGTGACATAAATTGATCGGAAGTCAAACTTTTAGGCGCATCGCTCCTGCTTCTGGCCATGGTTGTTGGACATGCAATACTTAACAGCAGTACCAACAAACAGGTCGTTGCAATTAGAATATTATTTCTGAAATTATGTTTTTTTAAGTTATTCACCCTGATGATTTCTTTTGCATTCATTTTCAACTCCTTTTATTTTTAGGATTTTTGTCTTGCCTAATGAAGTATTCGTTTGATCTTCATAAAAAGTTACATTTTTTTTGTAACTTGTTTTTTTGGGGGACGACTTTACCTGTAGAATCAAGATTCATTTAAAACATTTTGAATCAATATCGGGATGAAAGAAAAGATTACAGGAACAATATGTTGAAATCTGGTACGATGCAGTGGGCATAAACCCCTATTCTTTTATAAATAAATGAAAAAAGATTTTTTTAAACCCAGTGATTCTGAAATCATCCGCCAGGTTATTGACGGAAAAGTAAATGCGTTTGAGCTTTTGATAACCCGGTATGGTGACCTTGTCATGAAAATTGTTAAAAAACGTGTGCCCTACAATGATGCGGAAGAAACCATTCAAAATGTTTTTGTCAGGACCTATCAATCCCTCCCGTCCTTCAGGAATAAAGGTGGTTTTAAACATTGGCTGTCTTCAATTGCCATAAGGACCTGTTACGACTATTGGCGTAAGGCTTATAGATCTAAGGAAGTTTCAATGAGTGCCCTTAGTGAAAAGCACGGGGAGTGGCTTGAAGAAGTGATATCGGATTTATCAGAGCAGTCCCTATATGAAAAAGGAGTACAGGCGGAAGCAAAGGAGCTGTTGGACTATGCTTTGGGCAAATTATCTGCTGAAGACAGAATGGTTCTTGAGTTGATATATTTGGAAGGTCTGTCAGGTAAAGAAGCCGCCGGTCTTCTGGGTTGGAGCGTTACCAATGTGAAAGTCCGATCCTTTCGATCCCGTAAAAAACTTGAAAAAATCTTATCAAAAACAATGAAAAAATAATTGGAGGAGGAAATGAAAACCATTAAAAAAGAAGACCATGTCAAACTTAGGAAAACCCTTGCTGTGGCCTACCGAGAAAAAGAAAAAACAGAGGTGGATGCGCTTTGGCAAATCAAAGTAATGGGGCGTATTCGAAATGTGGGGCCCCACTATAGGGCAAGCTATATTGAACTCTTCCAGCGTTTGGTATGGCAACTGTCACCAATTACATCTGCTTTGGTTCTGATATTGGGCGTTTCAATAACACAGATTGATTTTGTTTCAGATTATGAAATAGTAAAACTTTTGATGGAAGACCCAGCAGCTTACAGCCTACTTGTGCTGTAAAGAAAATAACGAGGTGACTATGAATAAATTCAAGTTGGCGACAGGTGTAATTCTTGTGTTTCTTGTTGGCATATTTACCGGGTCTCTTGGAACGGGTATTTATTTTCAGCAACGGATAAGCCGGGTTACATCAGGAGAACCTCCGGCCCACGTTAGAGCAGGCATGTTGATGAAGAGACTTTCAAACAAGCTTAATCTGACAGATGCCCAACGCATTGAGGTGGAAAAAATTGTGCAAGATTCTCAACAGAAAATATTCTCTTTGAGACGTAAGGTTTTGCCAGAGATGGAGAAGATTACAGAACAAAGCTTTTTATTGATAAAAAATAAATTAAATAATGTTCAGAATGAAAAACTGGATGTCCTTTATAAAAAGATAAAAGGGGTGCAGGACAAATTTGCTGTTGAACTGATCCTGTTCGGAAAAACAGCAGAGGATAATTTTATAGAAATTGAGAAACGGGTTAAACTTACCCGGGAACAGGAAGAAAAAATTCGAAAAATTTTAGAAGTGCATAGTAAAAAACGCAATAAAATCATAGCCAATTTTAAAGGCCAGGATCGTTCGGATATTTCATCTTTGAGGCACAAGATCCGTGAACTTGAAATGTCAATTGAGGAACGTTTAGCCCAGGTTTTTACAGACAAACAGATGGAGACATATAGAAGAATTAAAAGAGAAGAGCGATTTAAAATGCGCCAAGAAAGGCATCAATAAAACCGGACTTCGGTTGCTGTATCAAACAATCCAAAGATTTTAAGTATTACAACTTAATTGGGAGGATTTCATGAATAACAGATCGACTATCAACTGCAAAACCCAAATCTTGAATTATGCTTCGGGTTTGATTCCGTGGATTGCTTGGTCCCCTAAGAAGGTTTTCGCTGCCGGTAAAAATAATTTAAAATGATCATTCATCTGCCTGGAACGATTGTTCCGGCCTGGGCGTTGTTAAACATTAAATGTTCTCAAAATTGCCTCAAGAACACCGCCTGCTACGGCCCTTGATTTTTCCGATATGCTGGTGCATTCAATATTTCCCCTGGGATCAATATCCCCGATTTTCATTTGCTGCCTGACCCTGGTGTTTGGCCGGATCATTCCCCTGAGGATTCCATCAATTTGCGCATGAACAATGTTTTTGCTTATTTTTTTGTCCTTAGTCTCGTCCACGTAGCCAATGATATCTCCCTTTTTGACCATGGTGCCGATATCTGAATCTGTATGAAAAATGCCGGAGCAGGGGGCCCGTAATACCCTTTCCTTTGTGACCCCTTTTATGGAACCGGGAATGCCTGTGTTGGCCTCGGGTTTCCCCTTCAGGATGACCTTGCCCATATGATGTCCCCTGTGGGTTTCAACGACCATGTGAACATCTTTCCCGGCTTCAAAACCCGGACCCAGACCAATAACCAGCCGGGCGTCCTTCTGGCTGGTCCCCAGGTTTTTTTTAGCGATAATGGCATCAATTACCACCTGGGGCTGGATCACTTTAATGGATTCCCAACCGGGATCGATGATGACGGGGATGGTGTTGTTCTCCCAGGCGGATTTAATCTCTTTCCTGTTTGATGCGGATACGGCCCCAACGCCCTGGACCTGGATATGCCCGTCATAGACAGATTCACAAAAACTTACCCGTCGTCTGACCGCCAATGGATTTTTTGTCTCCATCATGAAGATGTTTTTGATGTTTGACTGATGGAGTCGCCAGGCAACACCCGAGGCCATTTCTCCGGCTCCTTTTATCCCTATGATAAGCTCTTTCAAAACCATTTTTTGTTTTGATATCCTTGATATATTAAATGACCATTAAATAGGGCCGCTGCACAGCAAAGAAAAATTATTCTGCGGCCTTAAAAATAGGCCATCATATCAGTTTTATTGTTTTGGGTGTTAACTTTTTATTTATGGGATTGTCGGTGTAAATAAAGTTTTTTTCAAATAAACATAAAATTTTTTTTAAAATTTACAGGTTGTCATGAAAATCAGAGAGGGATCATTCCGCCTTTGTTATTTGCAATCTTTTTAAATTTAAGTGAGTTAACAGATTTCATCGTCGGGAACTATAAATTGGCATAGTTGTTGCTAAAATAATTAGTTGAAGACTGTTAGGTAGTTGAAGAATGGTCGGGTTGTAAAATGATCTGATAATAGAATTAATTGAATTTCATAAATCAATTTCCCTAGGAAAAGGATAAAATTATGCCAGAAAAATTGCTTTACCTGAGCCAGGAAAATGTATCATCAGCTGGGCTTTCCATGGCCAGGATCATTGAGGTTGTTGAAAAAGGATTTGAAGAAATGGGGCAGGGACGGGTTGAGATGCCCCCAAAACCAGGGGTTCACCCGGGAGAGGGCGATAACTTTATCCATGCCATGCCAGCCTATATCCCGGCCATGAATTCCGTTGGTGTCAAATGGGTGAGCGGGTATCCGGGCAACCCCGCAAAAGGGCTGCCCTATATTAATGGCTTATTGATTTACAATGACATTCAAACCGGTTTGCCCCTGGCGGTCATGGACTGTGCCTGGATCACCGCCATGAGGACAGCAGCAGCTTCTGCCGTGTCTGCCAAATACCTTGCCCGGCCGGACGCTTCGGTTATCGGTATTCTTGCCTGCGGGGTTCAGGGGCACACCAATTTGGAAGCCATGAATGTTTTGTTTCCCTTAAAAAAAGTCTATGCCTTTGACACCATCCCTGAGCAGGCCGAGGCCCTGGCTAAATACGGACGGGATACCCTGAAACTTGAGGTTGAAATTGTATCCGATCCCAAAAAAGCGGTAACCGGTTGCGATATCGTGGTGACCTCGGGCCCGATTTTGAAAACACCCCATGAAACCATCCGGTCGGGCTGGGTGGATGAGGGCAGTTTTGTTTCCTGTGTGGATTTTGACTCCTTTTTTTCCCGGAACGCCTTAAATGAAGCAGACAAGTGGACCACGGATAATTTGTCCCAGTATACCCACTACAAGGAGAATGTTGGATTTTTCAAGGATTGCCCCGGGGTATATGCGGAACTCGGAGAGTTGGTTACCGGCAAAAAGCAGGGAAGGCAGACCGATGGGGAAAGAACCTTTGCTGCAAATCTGGGGCTTGCCATGGAAGACATGGCTGTTTGCCCCTTGATTTTTGATTTGGCAAAGAAAAAAAACATCGGTACCTGGCTGCCCCTATAATAGGTGGCAATTTTTTCCGATCTGTGTGGTTAGCTATTCTCAAAAAGCTAACCGCACAGTTAGATTTTTTAGGATAACCTGTCACACAAGGAGAATGAGCATGGGAATGAACACAGACGAGCTATATTTTAAACCCCGACTTCAGGTCATCAACACCCAGCAGATTGAGCAATTGCACATGGCCACCCTGGAAGTTCTGGAAAGAACCGGGATCAAACTGACCCACCCCAAGGCCCTGGAGCTTTTGTCCGCTGCCGGAGCCAGGATAGATGGGGATCGGGTGAGGATTCCCTCCTGGATGGTGGAGGATGCCATTCGAAAAGCCCCCAAACGGATTGTCCTGGGCAAAAGAACCGGGGAAAGAAGTGTCACCCTGGAACGGGATAAATCCTATTTTGGCCCCAGCCTGGACTGTATTGACTATATGGATCCGGCCACCCACCGCCGAAGCCGTTTTGTAAGCAAACACGTGGAAACCACGGCAGCCCTGTGCGATGCCCTGCCGGCATTTGACTGGTGCATGACCATTGGCATGGCCGATGATGTGGCCCCGGAACTTGCCGACAGGATCGTGGCCAGAAAAACCATGGAGTTCTGCGAAAAACCCCTGGTTTTTTGCTGCAAGGACACAAACAGCGCCAAAGACATTTATGAAATGGCCCTGCTGCTTTGCGGCGGCAAGACTAATTTTGACAAGGCTCCCACCATTGTTCATTATTCAGAGCCCATTTCCCCCCTGGTTTATTATGACCCGGCTGTGGACAAGATGCTGTTTTGTGCGGAAAAAAATATTCCGCTGATCAATTTTCCCGCACCCCAGGCCTGCGGCTCCTCTCCGGCCACCTTTGCCGGTACCATTGTCCAGGCCAGTGCCGAATCACTGAGCGGCCTTGTGATCCACCAGCTGGCAAATCCCGGTGCCCCGTTTATCTACGGTGCCTTTGCCACCATCATGGACATGCGCACCTCCATGTTTTCCTATGGCGCCAATGAAATGAGTCTCATGACAGGGGCCCTGGCCCAACTGGCCCAGCATTATAAATTGCCCTTTTTCGGTACTGCCGGTGCCACGGATGCCAAGTTCTGCGATGCCCAGGCCGGTGCCGAAGCCGCATTCCAATGTCTAAGCTCCGCTGCCGTCGGATCGGGTCTGGTCCATGACTGCAGCTCCTGGATGGACCACGGCAACCTGGTTTCCCCGGAGTTCATGGTGTTGGCCAATGATATTGTGACCTCGGTAAAGCATTACATGGAGGGGATTGCCGTGACCAAGGAAACCCTGGCCCTGGATATTATTGACAAGGTCGGCCCCGGGGGGCACTACCTCCAGGAACAGCATACCATGGACCATTTCAGAAAGATCAAATACTCTGAGTTGTTTGAACGCCAGGTTTATGAAAACTGGGAAAAGGACGGGTCCCAGACACTGGAACAGCGCCTCCAGCGGTTGACCCTGGCAAAAATGGACCATAGACCAAACCCATTGTCCCAAGAGATCACCAAGGAACTTAACCGCATGCAGGCGGCATGGAAATAAGGAGGGAATGATGCACTACCAAAACCGAGACATGGGTATCAAAAAGATGGTTACACGGAAGA
The DNA here is from genome assembly GCA_016744295.1 of Desulfobacteraceae bacterium. GTDB lineage: Bacteria > Desulfobacterota > Desulfobacteria > Desulfobacterales > Desulfobacteraceae > NBML01. The sequence goes on from JADGEQ010000058.1 coordinate 28,062, forward strand.
ACCATGCCTGTTACGGGATGGGGATCGGCATCATGATTTTGGATGATGTTTATCCGGGATTTCCCGGGGATGTTCGGAATGCAAGCGGATTTCCCTACCCTGTTCAGTATGAGATTGTTGAAGGGATCGATATCAGAAAGCTGGTATGGGATGCAGACAAATCCCCCTGCCTTGAACCTATTTTAAAGGCAGCCAAAAAGCTTGAACGAATGGGATGCCGAGCCATTGCGGCAGAATGCGGGTATTTTGCTTTTTTCCAGCCCGAGGTGGCCGCTGCAGTTGATATTCCGGTGCTGATGTCCAGTCTGCTCCAGGTGCCCTTTATACAGCAGACCATCGGACCCAAAAAGGATGTGGGGATTGTTTGTTATCAAAAACAGTTTTTAACCGAAATCCACCTTGAAAAGGTTGGCATCCGGCCGGGCAGCAATTATAAAATCGCCGGTGCCAGCGATGAATATCATTGCACTGAGCTTGACAATCTGTGGAGCTGGGAGGTCCGACCGGATCTGCCCGAGGCTGTTTATGAGATCCAGGAGCAGCAGATGGTCAACACCTGTGTCGAGTTTTGTAAAAAACATCCCAGTATCGGCGCCATCATGCTTGAGTGTACTGGAATGCAGCCCTTTGCCAGGGCAATCCAGCAACGAATAGATCTGCCTGTTTTCAGCTGGGGCACCATTCTTGACTATGCCTATTCTGTGGTGGTTCACCGTGACTACTATGGGCACGTTTAAAGATGAGTGTTGAAAAACAGGGGGGAAGTTGTTGACAATAAAAAGGTGCATCTGATACCAATGATTCCCATGGGACAAATAGAAAATGATATTCACAGGTTGTTTCCCAATCTGGACATGAATCTATTCTCGCTTTTGCCTCTTTTGGAGGATTTTTTCGAAGGCATCATTGTCACGGATGAATATGGCCGGGTTTTGTTTGTCAATGAAGAGCAAGAACGGATAGATGAGCTGCCCCCGGGTCGTGTTTTGGGGAAGATGGTAACCGATATTTACCAGGTGGATATCGGGGACAGCCCGAACATGCAATGTATTAAAACAGGCAAGCCCATCAAAGGGTTTGCCTGTTATTACCGGACCTGTACCGGAAAAATTGTCAACTCCATCCACAATGTTTTTCCCTTGTTTGAAGGCAAACAGCTCATCGGCACCGTCTGTTTTATCCAGGATTTTTCCATGATTGAACAGCGGTTTGATGCTGTCAACCAAGGGGGTGGGAGACCGGGTAAGGCAAATTCCCACCTTGCCAATGGCACCCGGTTCATTTTTAAAGACATCATTGGAGAATCCCGGCAGTTGATTGAATGCATTGAAACTGCAAAAATGGCTGCCCTTTCCGTTTCTCCGGTGATGCTGTTCGGTGAAACCGGTACGGGTAAGGAACTCATCGCACAATCCATCCACAACAGCAGTTCCAGGAGCCAAAAGCCCTATGTGGCCATCAATTGTGCCGCTATTCCGGAAAATCTTCTGGAGGGCATTTTGTTCGGTACTTCCAAGGGCGCGTTTACAGGAGCTGTGAACAAGCAGGGTTTGTTTGAGCGAGCCGATGGCGGGACCCTGTTCCTGGATGAAATCAATTCCATGACCGTGGGGCTCCAGGCCAAGCTGCTCAGGTTTCTCCAGGAGCGGAAGGTCAGGCGGGTGGGGTCCCTTGCAGAGGTTGGCGTTGACCTGAAAATCATCAGTTCGGTGAACCAGAATCCCCACATTGCCATTGGCCAAGGGAGCCTGCGTTCAGATCTGTTTTATAGGCTTGCCGTGGTCTTTATTCTGATTCCGCCCCTGGCAGAACGTTTGGAAGACCTGCCCCTTTTAATCCCCTATTTTTTGGAAAAAAATAATTTGATGCTGAACAAAAAGGTCACGGGTGTTTCCCCTGATGTGATGGCGTTGTTTGAGCACTACACCTGGCCCGGCAATGTCAGGGAACTGGAACATATCATTGAAGGTGGCATGAACCTTGTGGGCAGCAGCAATACCCTCAAGGCCCGCCATCTGCCCTCCCATTTGGCCCTGTTTTTCAAAGACAGGTCGCAGAACAGCACCTTTTCTTCAGGCAGGGTTGAGGAAAGTCCAAATCTTTACTCTTTGCCTCCCGCCGGAGATAGCCGGCATTCCCAACCCAAAGACACTCCTTCCCTTGCTGAAACCAGAAAGGACAATGAGCTTCGCATGATCAACCAGGCCCTTGCCAGCACTTCAGGCAAGCCCTCCGCCGCTGCCAGAATTCTTGGTATTTCCCCCCAGTTATTGAATTATAAAATGAAAAAATATCATATCAGCCGCGGGGATTATTTGTCTAATCGCTCCTGATTTTTATAGGAGATACTATTGGCTTCAGTGAAGCAAATGGGTCCTCCGGACTCTATTTTGGCATGGCCCAGGCTGATTTTGGGGTCTGATTGATCATGGGGCAAAAAGGATATTATTTCACAACAATAAATTCAATCTGCTCGAGTTTTGTTCCGCTACCATCAATCACTTCAACCCGCCACTTGCCGATATGGTCCGGAGATCTCAAGGTGACACTGCTCCAGGTGCGCATCCGATGATAGCGTATGCTGAGGGAGACCTTACAATACTTTCGTCCATTGCAATAATACACATGGGTCAGGGTAAGCGGCGGATTCTCTGAAATAACCTTCATCCAAATTATTGGTGTGGCATTCTGTGAAAGGGAAAATTTGATTTTAGGTTTATTGTACTGTTTGTTGTTCACGTTGCTACAGGATATGATTTCCTCAATTAGAATTCCCGAAGGCATGTCACCTTGCACTCTCTGATTAGAGATTTCTTCAGGAGAATTTTGCCCAAGAACCGGAGTGCTCAAATCAGAACCAGATGATTTTGGAACTGCCTCTTTGTCCGTCATTTTCTGGGAGGGGGGCAGTACTTTTTGAGTACCTGGTGAGACCTTCATTTTCACGGTGTCGGTGTTTAAAACGGGTTGTTCGGCAGGAATTGTAACAACTTGTGCCAGGGATGATGTTTTAGATACCTTTGAAAAAAGTATTGCCGGCTGTTGTTTGAGGAGCAGTATACTGGATATAATCAAGGCGGTGAACAAAAAAATAAACACCAGGGGGAAGCTCTTGGGGGCAGGTTTTATCTCTTTATTGTTGATAATTGTCCTGAACTTTTTTATCAGTTCTTGGTCTCTATTTTCAATTTTTTCTTTTTTCATGGTGTTGGTTTTCTGTTCTTTGTTTTTTCTGTTGAATTTATCCGGCAGTCTCGTTAAAAAATTATTTTCAATAGTTTATCCACGATCAATGCTCTTTTACCGTGCCGAGTGCCTATATGCAATTCAAAAATAAACTGGTGGTACCTTTCAATTAGCTCTAACTTGTTATGCGCATGGCATACTCAGAGATTATAATTCATCATGCACGATTCATTATCGATTGATTTTACCCCAAGAACCTGATTTTTGCCTGTGTTGTATGGGCACCTCGTTTTTGGTGCCATTCTCCATGTTTAATCACACTTTTCTGATGACAAGATGGGTAAAATTGCCTCCTTTTGCAAGAGTCTGCACTTGCCATAGGATTACAGGGCTGGTAAACATCAAAATGGTCCATGGTGGAACCGGTAATATCAAGATTATACATCAAAAGGATCTGATACGCTTAAATGATAAATTATCCGGATAGAGATGAGCTGATACGCAGCATGAAAACACTTGCGGGGTCAGGGGCTTTTGATCTGCCTTCCCCGGACCAAACCCGGCAGAACTTGCATGACGCTCAATGGGAATGGAAGGAAGGCAATGATGAAAAGATCCCCTTCCTCCTATTTGTGAATGATGCCTATGACAGCCGGAAAACAGGAATAAATACTCAGGACTGGCTGCCTTCGGCTTACAGACATTATCTTTGTCCTGATTTTTTAGGTTTTGCGTGCAGTCAGTTCAAAAGCCGGAAACACGCGCATTTCCCTATCCAGATTATTTTTAATTTTGAAGCCCCTTTTCTGATAAGCATAGATGACTCGAAGAAATTCGAATTATTTTTTTTTATTATCCCCAGCTTACTGCCCCACCGGGTCATCAGCCTGGCAGGGAAACATATTTCTATTCTGGTTGACCCTTTATCCGTCATGGGAAAAAAGCTTCACACCCTGTTTAACAATCCAAAATCATTTGCAGAATTTTGCCGATCCGCCATGGACGAGGTTTATCCCAATCTTCAGGCTCGGTTGGGAGAATTTGAAAGCTTTCATTTTCTTAACCATGCGATTACCCGTTTGAACCACATGGTCTCCGAATTTCCTGAATACCGCATGGATGAACGCATATGGGATGCTATTTCCCGCTGTCGGCTCAAAGGTGGTAAGGGGCTTGGCATAATGGATCTGGCTGACTGGACATGTCTTTCCGAGAGCCGGGCCCGCCACCTTTTTAAAGAGGAAACAGGGGTGACTTTTACACAATACCTCAAATGGCTCAAATTAACGGAGGCAATAAAATACGCCTGCACGTCCAGGGTAAGCCTTACACAGGCCGCCCATATGACCGGATTCTCAGATTCTGCACATTTGAGCCGTATGTTTCGGGAAACCTTCGGCCTGGTGCCGTCTTCTGTATTGCAATAATTCTTACAGGCGGTCTCGTCACCGGATCAGTTTTTCCTCATAAAATTTTGCTTACAAGAATAGCCGTTTTATTCAAGCCCAAACCAGATAAATTCCTTATAACAGCAAAGAGCCGACAGGGATTTTTTTGCTTCGGTTCATAAAAAAACTTAATATAGAAAAACACAAAAACTCTTTTTGGGTGGAGTTATCCGTTATGCCCTTCGATGAGGTTATTTATGAGGTGCACCCTAACGCATGCCTTTTAGTGTGAAAAGATAATAACATGATTATCAGAAACGAAAAACCATCTGACATTGAGACGATTGCCGAAGTGACAAAGGTCGCTTTTGAGGACCATTCGTTCAGTCATCAAACAGAGCATTTTGTCATTCGTGATCTGCGTGACGCTGTTGCACTGACCCTATCGCTTGTGGCTGAAGTTGATGGTCAGGTTGTTGGGCACATTGCCTTTTCTCCCGTTACGATTTCTGATGGAACAACGAACTGGTATGGCCTTGGTCCGGTATCTGTGCTGCCGGATTATCAGGGACGTCGAATCGGCACGGCACTGGTCAATAGAGGGCTAACCTTGCTGAATTCTATGGGTAGCAAAGGCTATGCGCTTGTGGGGTTGCCCACGTACTACTATCGGTTTGGCTTTAGGCATCACCCTCAGTTAATCCATGAGAAAATACCACAAGAAGTCTTTGTGACAAAGTCGCTTGTTGAGCGGGTGCCAAGTGGGGCGGTTGAGTTTCATCAAGCATTTAAACAGTTGTCAATTATTGAAAAAGACGCCATTACCGATGTAATTATCGACTATGACCTAGCTGGTATGCGTGTTGATCTTGCGAACCCGGCAATTGAAAGTCTAATAGAAAAAGAAATTTTAACTGAGATGCCAGATGGTAAGTTTATGATGCGACCTTCTGCACTTACAGAGTATGATTCATACTTTGGCCGGGTTAGTCAATTCAGGGCTACAGAAATGAGCCGTGTGCACAAAAATCCGATAATGGCGGCGATTAAGTCGTGAAATGGATGATAATCCGTGGTTTTCTGTTGATAATTGACCCGATCTGATTTTCATTTTTTTTTAAAAAAAACCTGCTTGAGGGAAAAAGAAAAAAAGGGTCACCAGGTCAAGTCAACGTTTGACCCTTGCTTGAATTATTATAGCAACGAACATGCTGACGTTGCGACAAGCCGCAGATGTTTGTTATGTCTTTTTAATTTTTACAAGGATCCCCCAAACGGGTGATGTTTCATTGTCGAAGTTGAATTATAATCCTAGTTGTTCAAATTAATTAAAGAATAAAAGGAGAATGAACTATGGATTTTTTTCAAATGACAGCACCCTGTGGTTTGGATTGCTTAAATGTTATGAAAATAATGGCTCATTCAGTATTTTTTTAAAAAGGAAAGAAAAGTGATTGTAATTGAGATGATTTTAATGGGTATTTTTGCAACATATTTAATGGATTTTTTAGCTGGTATTCTCGCCAGAAGAAAACTCATTTATCCATTTATTTCCCCTGAAGCTATTGGACGATGGTTTCTTTGCATATTTAGGGGGAAACTAATACACAAGGATATTAACCAAACCCCAGAATTAAAAAATGAAAAACTGTGGTGCGTAATATCTCATTATTTGATTGGAATTGCACTAGCGGGAGTTTATCTGTTTCTGGAATCAACCATACCAATAATACAAAAGCAATTATGGATGCCTTTGATGTTTGGAATAGCAACGGTTCTTCTGCCTTGGTTTTGGCTGCTCCCAAGCATCGGTCTTGGTTTTATGGCTTCGAAATCATCAAACAGATCTCTCATTATCAGGACCAATCTTGTTAATCATACAAATTTTGGAGTGGGATTATTTATATGGGTTGTCTCTTGTCATCGTTTATTTTTATAGGAAAATTATCGGGATCAATCCATTATCATTAACGCTGGCAAATGTTTTATAGGCTGGCACTACACAGGACGCCAAACAGCCGGCGTCTGTGAGTTCTATGTTAACCAGGAGGCCGGGCGGGGGATGGACAATCGACCGATTATATGCTGCCGCTTAAGTTTTTAAACCTGACATATTACCGATTTTTATGTTAATAATTTGGCTATGATAAAAAAGAAACTGCATGCTATAGGGTTTCATGATCTGTTGGTTAGTTCAAAAGGCCCGTTATCAAAACCAGGCAGCCATGGAACGGGAAATTCAAGGACGGCGGCGTTCAGTCTTACTGCGGACGTGTCATCTTTTTTCCCTTTTATTAATGCTGTGGCCCTAAAATCGGAATTGTATGAAAAACCGCCACGCATGTGTTTTAATTTTTCAAAAACGGCCTGTGTATTGTA